>NZ_AP022317.1:0-1020949 GCF_009938265.1 Burkholderia sp. THE68 | reverse complement strand
ACTCCTCGACATAATGAGCGCGCTTGCCGACGACGAAGGCAAGCTCCACTTCCCAGTCGGTCTTCGTCGAGCCTTTGGGAAGGAGCACCGGATCGTTCGGACCGGACACGCAGGACGGCGCCTTGCTGAAGACGATGGGATCCGTCGGGATCGGCGCGTTCGTTTCGATGGCATGCTGAACGTAGTTCAGGCCGATGGCCAGGAAAGTCCCGGGTTGCGCGACGCACGGCCCAAGACGCGTATCGGCTGCGACGACCGGAAGGCTCTGCAGATCGATGGTCGCCAATTGCCGCAGGCCATCGCCCGCGAAAAACGCGGGATCGAAATCCTTGCAATGGTCGCTTAGGTCGCGAATCTGACCTTGTGCGTCGATGATGCCCGGGCGCTCCTGGCCGGGTTGCCCGTGTCTTACGAGTTTCATTCGCAGTCTCTCTTGAGTGGTCCAGCGTTCAAATGTCTGCCGGAGCATGTGCCAGCCGGCAGATTTCCATCGAATAAGTTGTACCGTCGGGGCGCACCGTCACACCGAGCGATTCGAGCGTGCGGGCGTCGAGCAGATCACGGGCGCTTTCGGCCGCTTCCGGTGTGGTGGTTTCGACGAGTACGACCCAGGCGGGCACGTCGAACTCACGCGTGCTCGACTCGGCGGTGTCGATATGGCTGCCGGATTGATCGGCCATGTAGAGATGGCAGGCGACCACACTCGTCAACGCAGCGGCACGCGGAAACACGTCCGTGCACAGAAATGTCTTCATCGCTTCGGCCCGCGCCGCGGGTACATCCAGACGCAACGCGAGCACGTGACCGCCGCTACTCGACCCGACCGAGTGCACGATTCTGCATACCGCTCTCGATGTGTTGCGGAAGTAGCGCAGCGTATCGACCGTTGCGGGCGTCGGCGCGTTCAGGCGTTCGAGATAAGCCGGCGACACCACCACGTTCAGATCGACCGCCTCGTACATGGTCAGCCACTCGGGCGAGTGACCCGAGCGGACATACCGGCGTCCGCGTCGGAAGCCAGGAATCGAAAGCCTTTCGGGGATGTGCTCCTTGTCATGCCACTCATAAAACTGCTCGCGGCCTTCGGATACCACATCGTTCCAGACGAGAACCGCGCCGTCGCCGAGCAAGGCCGTGTCAGCCGCTTGCGCGTTTTCGGTCATGCCGATTTCCAGATTCATTTCACTCATGATCTTGGCTTACCCTCAATGGCCCTTGAACGACGGTGGGCGCTTGGCGAAGAACGCATCCACACCTTCATGCAGGTCTCTGCTGTCGAATATCTTCTGGAGCGCCACGGTCGACATCGACAAGCCCGCATCGAGCGGGAAATCCTGCGCGGCGTCGACGAGTTCCTTGGCGAGGCGGTTCGACACGGGTCCTCGAGCGGCGATGGTTCCGGCGAGTTCGAGCGCGGCATCCAGCGCGGTTCCGTCATGTGTCACGCGATCGACCAGACCCCACGACAGCGCCTGATCGCAATCGATGGTCTCGCCGGTGAACAACATCAGCTTGGCTCGCGCAGGGCCGACGAGGCGCGTGAGTCTCAGCGAACCGCTACCGGCAAGCCCGCCCAGACGCGATTCGGTCAGGCCCATCGCCACGCCGTGTCGCGCCACGCGCAGATCGCAAGCCAGGGCGAGTTCGAGACCACCGCCGAGCGCTGCGCCGTCGATCGCCGCGATGGTCGGCATCGGCAGGCGCGCCAGTTGGCGAAGCACCATATCTTCGAAAAGGATCTTCTTTTCACTGGCCTGCTCGCGAATTCGGGCGAATTCCTTGATGTCGCTGCCCGCGCAAAAGGCGCGCGACTGACTTCCATGCAGAATCACGCAACGGATATCGCCCATCGCGGACGCTGCCGAGAACGCCTCGTTCAACTCGCGCAACAAGTCGGTCGTGACCAGATTCAGCGGCCCGTGACAGATCCCCACGGTGGCGATAAAACCGTTCACCTCAGTCGTGACCAAGCGGCTAGAGTGCTCCGTTGCTGTGCTCATGTCGTCCCGTTGTTTGCCAGAATTACGATGCGGCCGAAGTGGCCTTAGGCACCTCGATGCCATGCAGCACGCCCATGCGTTCGAAATGCCCATAGATGCGGTCGACGTAGGCCGAGAATTCCGGCGCGTCGCCGAGCACAATGGGGCGCGGACGCGGCAGATCGACCTTGATTTCATCGACCACCTCACCGGGATTCGGGCTCATCACGAAGATGCGGTCCGACAATCCCACCGCTTCTTCCACGCTGTGCGTGATGAACACGACGGTCGGGCGGCGACGCAGCCACAGCGCCTCGAGGTCCATCCGGACCTGAAGCCGGGTCAATGCATCCAGTGCGCCGAACGGTTCATCCATCAGAATGACGGACGGATCGTGAACCAGCGTTCTGACGAGCGAGACGCGCTGCCGCATACCGCCCGACAACTGCCGCGGATACTTCTGCATCGCATGCGTCAGACGCAATTGCTCGAACAGATCCTTTGCACGTGCCTCGATCTTCTTCTTCGGCAGGCCGCGAATGTCGGCCTGCAGCATCACGTTTTCGAGCGCCGTTCTGAACTCGAGCAGCAAGTGGTCCTGAAACGCGATCCCGACATCGGTGATCGGCTTCGTCACCGGCTTGCCGTTGACCAGAATCTCGCCCTGACTCTGCTTGAGCAGACCCGCGACCATCAACATCAAGGTGCTCTTGCCGCATCCGGAAGCTCCGACGATGGAGACGAACTCGCCCGGCTGGATGTCGATATTGACTTCCTTGAGCGCCTGAAACGGCTTGTCGCTGTCTTCGCCGAAGGTCTTGGCGATGCGTCGAATACTGATCGGTACGCCGGACTTCGTCGCAGCGTCCCGCTGTTCCGCAACCTGATTACTCATGACTTCCGCTCCTCGCCGCTCGCGGCGGACGAACTACTTGCTGCGACAGCAGAAAGGGGAACCTTGGACACCAGCAAAGCTTTTTTGCCTTTCTGAACGACGCGGTTGTCCTGATCCACGACCGAGACATCGAAGGTCGCGATGGCTTGTGTCGGTCTGGACTTGCTCTCGCGAAGCTCACTGATTTCGTAGTCGACGAAGATCGTGTCGCCGACAAATATGGGGTTGAGAAACTTCCATTCGTTGATCCCGAGAAACGCGATCGCGGTCTCGCGCAACTCGCCCGTTCGCGCCCACATCAGGCCGTGCGCATAGGCGAGCCCGAGCATGCCGTGCGCGACGCGGCGGCCGAACTGGCTGGCTTTCGCGTACACATCGCTCGTATGAAGTTCGGAGAAGTCACCCGTGAGACCTGCGAAACCAACCAGGTCCGCGTCGGTGATCGTTCGTCCGGGGCTGCGAAATTTCAATCCGACTTCGAGGTCCGAGTAACGCAGTCCCGTGTTTCGCTGTTCAGTCATGACGATCCTTTAGTTACTTCTTTAGTCACTTGCACGCGCGCATGGCCGCCGTCGGCGGAAGGAAGTCGTTCGTGTAATACGACTTCGGGTCGCGACCCGCGGGCAACAGACCAACCTGCGACAACAGATCCTGCGTCTTCACCCATTGCGCGTCTTCCGCTTTGCCTACGTACTTCGCGCCGCCGCTGCAGAAGAGCGGCGTGATGGCCGCAAGCTCCGCCGTCGCCGTCTTCTCCGACAGATTCGGGAAGACCGCCTTCAGATCCTTGATTGCCTTGGCCGGGTTATCGAGCGCGAAGCTCCAGCCTTTCAGGCTCGCGGCAACGAACTTCCTGACCACATCGCTGTTTTCCTTGAGATAGGTATCGTTCGCGAAGATCGACGTGCTGACGGTCGGCACACCGTAGTCCGCGAACCGAAAGTTGGTCAGTTGCGCGCCTTGAGCCTCAAGCTGGATCTGATATGAATCGATCGATCCGAGGATCGCGTCGACTTGTCCCTGCAACAAGGTCGGGACCATGGACGTCAGCGGCATGTTGATCAGGTTCACCTCCGATTCCTTCAGGCCATTCGCCTTCAGGAAAAGCGGAAGCATCGTCGTTTGAGACGACCCGGACGGAACGCCCACCTTCTTGCCTTTGAGGTCGTTGATCGAGTTGATATTCGTCTTCTTCAACGCCGAGACTTCGTTGGGATTGGATTGATAGACTGTCGAGATGACCTTCATCGGCGCGCCCTTCGCGATGAGCTGACTCACCGCCACGGCATCGGCGTAGGCCAGCTGCACGCGATTCGCGGCCACGAGTTGAGCCGTATTGCCCGATCCATTGCCTTCGATCAACGTGACGTCAAGGCCTGCTTCCTTGTAGTAACCCTCGGTCAGCGCCGCGGCAAATCCCGCATTCGAGCCCCCTGCGACCCAATTCAGCTGGAATGTGACAGGCGTCGCTGCGACGGCGGTGGCACTCACTCCAAAAACCAACGCTGACGACACAGCGCTCGCGGCCAGCGTACGGCTGATAAAACGAAGCATCTTCTTAGTCTCCAAAGGTGTTGGTATCGGCCACGGCGACATCGGGCCAATCGCTCTTTCGTTCTCGACGTTAGTTTTTATCGCGCTGCCAAGGTGTCATCGCCCATTCGGCGAATTCGACGATGTAGTTGATAGCAATGCCGATGAAAGTCAGCACGGCAATCACCGCGAAGGTCAGGCCGATGTCCATCGTGCTGGTCCCTCGGAGCAGCACGTAGCCCAACCCCTTGTTCGCTCCGACGAACTCGGCGACGATCGCAGCCGTCGCGGCGATGGTGGCGGACGTCTTGATGCCGGAGAAGATGACCGGAAGCGCTGCGGGCAGGCGCAGATAGCGAAAGGTTTGCCACGAGCTCGCGCCCATGGATTGCGTCAGATAGAGCAGACGATTGTCCAGAATCTGAAAGCCGCTGACGCTGGCCAGCAGCAACGGGAAGAAGGTCATCAGGACGGTGAGCAGCACCTTCGACTCGATGCCGAAGCCAAGCCAGACCAGGAACAGCGGCGCCACTGCAATCTTCGGGACCAGTTGGAGAAACATGAGCGGCGGATAAACCACCTGCTTTGCAAGCGGCGACAACGCGATGACGAGCCCTACCGGGATTGCGGTGACAATCGTCAGTCCGAAGCCCCAGACAATCTCCGTCACTGTGACGATCGAGTTGCTCCAGAGCTGCGGATATTCCTCGACGAGCCGTGTGAAGACCAGCCCGGGACCCGGCATCACGTACGCGGGGATGTCGAAGAGGCGCACTGCCGCCGCCCAGATTGCGATGATGGCCACGAAGGTCAGCGGTGGAAGCAGATTCCAGCCGAGCCGTTTGACTTTGCGCATTCCGGCAGACGTACGTGCTTTGGGGCGTTCGGCCGCGCCCGATTGCTCTCCGTTTCCGCTTTGCAGGCCGTCGACCTGGCGCGACGATAACTTCATTGACATCTGTGTCTCCTTCCGCGAGTGAAGTGCAGCGATCGTTCAAGCATTTTTGGACGCCCGGGCGGGCCGCTCTGATCGGCGTCTGGCGCCCGATAACACCTCAAGATATTACGACGTTCGTTGATTGAACTGTATTCAATCTTGATCGAAAGCTATGTAGGGAATTTCCCGAATCGGGGGCGGAGGCCGCGCGAGCACGGGAATTGGCTTGCTTTATTCGGGTATACCCGTGGGCTAAACCCGCCTTTTGGATCCATGTGAAAGAGGCGACGCGCGTGCAATGGGAATCTTCGGTAGACGCGAACGACGCCTACATTCCGCTATTTCTGTTTTGTTTGTCGCAATGCGGCCGATCAGATGTTTCACGGGTTTCGTGAGTCATTGCCTCTTCAGATCAATGCAAATGTTTCGACAGGTGTACTACATATAAATTGACGAATGGATTTCGTTGCATCAAACGCTCACGGTCCATTCTGACCACGGCAGGTCTGCGCCTGAGTCGAGTTCTTGGTCCATCGATGCAGGTTGCGCTTTCGGTCGTAAGCCACGTACAACGATCTAAGGCACCGCGAGCATGTGTTCGACAAACAATCCCGTCCCGCCGATGGCATTCGCTGAAGGGCGGAGTGACGAGGAAAGGCGTTGATATAATCGATCATCTCGCGCGAACCCGACCATCCCCACGCATGGCGAAGAGCAAACCAGTATCAGTAGAAGCGGCCGAACCGCGCGCGGCCGGAAAACGGTCGCGCACCGCGGGTGTGACCTTGCGGGACGTCGCTCGCTTTGCCGGTGTGTCATCGGCGACCGTTTCCAGAGTGATGAACAATCCGACGGTCGTCTCGGACGAGTTGCGCTCCCGCATCAAGGTCGCGATCGATCATCTCGGCTGGGTGCCGCACGCCGCAGCACGCGCACTGGCAACGCAGCGGACCGGAACAATCGGGGCAGTTTTCCCAACGTTGGCCAATGAGCATTTCGCTTCAGCCATACAGGCGCTCCAGGAGTCACTCGAACAGGCTGGATACACGCTTCTGCTCGGCTGCTCGGAGTACGACCTCGATCGCGAATATCGGCAAGTCAGGACGATGCTCGAACGCGGAGTCGATGCTGTCGTACTGGTAGGCGAAGCTCATCATCAAGATCTCCAACCCCTTCTTTTGCAGCGCCAGATTCCGTTCGTCAACACATTCGTTTATCGAGAAAACAGCGACTCGCTTTGTGTGGGTATAGATAACCACCGCGCATTCTTCGACTACACGACTTATCTCGTTGGTCTGGGGCATCGCCGGTTTGCGATGCTGTCGCAGCACACCGATACCAACGATCGCGCGCAGGCCCGACGTGAAGGAGTGCGCGATGCGCTTGGAGAGCACGGTTTGGGAATATCCGCCGCTCACATGGTCGACGGCGTGTGGGGCGCGCGCGTCGGACGACAGCTCTTTTCGAAAGTGATGAACACGCCGCAGCCGCCGACCGTGGTGATTTGCGGCAACGGTTCGTTTGCAATGGGCGCAATGCTCGAAGCGATGGATCAAGGCTACAAGATACCCAGCGAACTAAGCGTTGTCGGATTCGACGATTTTGAGCTTATGTCCGAGCTACCCATACCGATTACTACCGTCCGTGTCCCGAGCGCCGCAATCGGAACAAATGCTGCAAGGATGATTCTTTCTGAGCTTTCAGAGCCGGGTACCGCTCGAAGCGTTGAATTGGAGGCCGAGTTAATCGTACGAGCGTCATCGGGCGCACCTCCGAAAGCCTCGAGGAAGCGTACTTGAGTGATACTGCTTCGCCTCTTTACCAACCGCGTGTGCGGCGCAACCAGGTAGCGCTCACGATCTTCGTGCTAGTCTTGACGCTCGAAATTGTTCATCGATGGCGCACTCGGCCAGTGCATCTCCTCAGGCATTGTTTGCCACGCCTGCGTACGCAACGATCTCGATTAGCATCTCTTCGCGCGCGAGACCGGCCACGACGAACGACGCGCGATTTGGAAACGGCGCCCGAAAATGCCGCAGCCAGACCGCGTTGACGAAAGGAAGCCACGCCCGGTCCGTCACGTAGATGAGCACCTGAGCGACGTCGCCGGCCGTTGCGCCCGCGGCCTCTAGCGTCCGGAACAGGTTCTCGAATACCTGCTCCGTCTGTGCCTCGATGCCGCCGCTCACGAGCGCGCCGTCCGCGCCCACGGGAATCTGTGCGGTACAGAGTGTTCCGTTCGCCGCGACCGCCCAGGAGAAGAGCGAGTCGGCGCGCTCCGGTAGTCCGGTGTGAATATGCCTGACGCTGCCCGCCCCCCGCGCGTTTCGATCAGAAGCCGTCATCGGAACCTCCGGCCCCATGCGTGCGCGACGCCTCGCTCTCGGCCACCAGCACGCGGCGCTTCCAGCCGACTAGCCGCGCCAGTTGCGCGGGCTCTACATTGACGCCATTCCAGATTGCTCCGTGATGCCGCGCTTCAAACTCTTCCGGATCAAGCTCGTGCGAGAGGCCCGGTTCTACGTCGATCGGCGAAGGAATCGCTTCGCTCGTGCGGCAGCATACGACGATCTCTCCAGTGGCCGTACCGGAGCGCGTGTTGCAGCCGAGATAGGTGGGGTAAAGGCTGCGCCCATTCGTCCAGGCGAAGTGACAGCCGCCCGCGTCCCGCCATGAAAGATCGAAGCGGCGGGAGCGCTTGCTCATCGTCTTCAGACCATGCAGCGCGAGACGCGGCGCAAGTGCACCCGAAACGCGCACCACGCCGATGCCGTCTTTCGTCGCCCTCGCCCATGCAAGCTCGAACGCCAGCACGCAACCGGCGAGACCGGGCGCATGCCGTGCCGGATCTACGCCACAGGTCGCGCCCTCGACGGTGTATTGCTCGCGAGCCTGCGCGCCGAGCATGCCATCAAGCGCTTCCAGACCGCCAAAGCCTACGGCCTGAAGCCATACGGCCGCATCCGCTGCATCCTCGTAATCGCCCTGCGCCCATCCGCTGCCTTCCAGCGCCGCGCGGCACAGCGACGTCAATTCATTCATTGCCGTCTTCATGCTTGTCCAATTCCTCTTTCGTTGCTGTCCGGCACGCACGGAAAAATCCAGTCGTCGGCCATGTCGGGCGCGAGTTCATCGAGCGTCGGCGCGCCCTGGAACAATGTGACGCGCACCCAGAGGTTCGACTTGGGATCGAACTTGCTCGCACCGAACATCGCGAGCTTGGCACGCATCAGGTCGATCGGCAGGGTGTCCGCGGCCAGCAGGTTCTCGTGGATTTCGCCGTATGGCCGGCCAACCAGGGTCTGCACGCGGCGCACGATCGCGCGGTGCTCCGGATGCATCCCGACGAACTCCGCGACGCTCATGTCATCGTCGCGTAGCGCGTGCAGGGCCGCGTGAAGCCGTCCGACCTGGCGCGCGATATCGAGTGGCAGTTCACGCTCCGAGCCCGGCTCACGGTCTCGTACGCCCAGACGCGGCTCCTCTTTTTCCGCCGAGCGATACCAGAAGAAATGCGTATCGTCGCGGAGCGCAGAGGGCTGCTGCAACGTCCATCGATAGTCGTGCTCAACGAGATGGCGCAACTCACCCGTACGCATATCGGAATCGAGGCACAAGGTATCGTCGACGGGCGCGCCGCAATCGATCGAATCGACGAGTTCTGGATAGAGTTCCAGCAGAACGGCCACCAGCACCTCCTGCGCGGCGCTCGACACCCGCTCGCCGGTCCACGCCAGCAACATATCCCAGTGGAATACTTCAGCCGTCGCGGCAAGGCGCCGCAGCGCATCCTGGATGATCGGCAGCTCGCCGACGATCCTCGCGTTGCGCGCGGCCTCGCGCGGATGGTCCGTGTGCACCTGCGCGATGTGACGCGCCGCGCGGGCCAGCAAGACTTGCGCGCGTGTCGTCGCAGGGGCATCGACGGACTCGACGGCCAGCACGCGTGCTAGCGCGGTCTCCCGTCCGCGCACCCACTGATCGAGCTGAAGCGGATGCCGTACGAGGAACGGCGCCATGCCAAGCCCGGTGGCGTTGCCGACGCCGAGATAGCGCCGGCAATTGCGCGCGAGCTTCACGGCGATGCGTGGATTACGGCGCACCGCGACGTGTTCAGCGAAACGCACGCTGAAGTCGCGCAGCACATATACGGCGCACATCTGCGCCGAAAAACCCGAGCGAAACGCTCGAGTGCCGGCAATCCGCGGATAGTCCGCGATACCGAACTTGCCGTTGCCGTAGACTGCGGTCGTTCGGATCAGGTAGCCGACCCGCTCGAAAACCGCGAAGTCCGGCTGATGTCCATCGGCGAGACAGCCCACGACATAGTCGAAGTTGCGCACGCTCTTGTTGGCACGACACAGTACGAGGTCGCCCGAGCCAAGCCGGCCCGCCTCCTGCAACGGCACGTTGGCGCGCAGTCGTTCTAGGTCGCTCGGCTGCGGCACGCCGCAAATGAGTGCCGAGGTGATGTCCCATTTCTGCGCGATCACGCGATCCGTGCGCTCCGCCGCGTCGAGATGTTGCGAGAAAATCACCTGGCTGTAGCGCTCGCCGTAGGCTTCGATCGAATAGACGCAGACGCCGTAGCCTTCGTCGTCCAGCTCCATGTGCGTGATGCGCACCCGCCACTGGTCGCGCGCCATGCGCCTGACGAGCGACCGCACGAAGCTGAGCCGCGTGCCGTGCATCGCGCCGAGTCGCTCGGTACGGTTCGTGAGGTCGGGGCTGCGCAGCGCCGGCTGCGTGTTCTGCATGATGCTCACGCTTCCGTCATTCATGATGGCCTCATCGTTCATCGGTCGACTCCTTGCTCGATCGCCATCTTCCGGGCAATGCGCACGGCGTCCCAGAGCGAGGGCAGAATCAGGATCGACACCGGCACCGCCGTGATGACGATGAACGACTGCAGCGCGCTGACGCCGCCCGAGCCCATCGTAATCAGCACCGCGCCCACCAGCCCCATGCCGATGGCCCAGAAGATCTTGAGCCAGTGACGCGGCTCACCGCGATCACCCGACATCGCCATGGCAATCGTATAGGCCATCGAGCCACCGTTGGTCACGACCGAAAAGAAGCTGAGAAACAGGAACAGCGCCGAGATCAGGTTGCGCAGCGGCAGCGCCTGCGCCACGCCGAGCAACAGCGCCTCGGGCAGGCTTCCGTGCGAAACGACGCTGCCCGGCGAGGCAAGCTCGATGCCGATGCCCGCGCCGCCCACCAGCGTGAACCACAGCATCGTGATCACGGGCGCTGCGATGGAAAGCAGCACGACCAGCTCGCGAATGGTGCGGCCGCGCGACACCTTCGCGACATAGATCGCCATCATCGGCGCATAACCGATGAACCAGCCCCAGTAGAAGAGCGTCCAGGCATTGAGCCACTTGTCGTCGCCGCGATACATAGCGGTCTGGACGAAATCGACGACATGCGTCGCGAACGCCTGGAAGAACACGCTCGTCAGAAAGGCCGTCGGCCCGAAGACGTAAAGATAGGCCGCCAGCCCGAGCATGAGCCACACGTGGATCTTGCAGACGAAGCGCAGCCCTTCCAGACCCGCGATGCAGGCCGACGTGAAGATCACGGTCACCGCGAGAATCACGAGCGCCTGTGTCACGACGGTGTCGGGCACGGCCCAGATTGAATGCAGCACGTAGGCGATCTGCAGCCCGAGAAAGCCGATCGGGCCGATGGTGCCGGCCGCCACCGCGATGATCGAGGTGGCGTCGGCGAGCGTCGCGATCGGACCCTTGAGCGCGCGCGCTCCGAAGAGCGGATAGAGCAGCGTGCGCGGCGCGAGCGGCAGGCCGCGGTCGAAGTGCAGATGCATCAGCACGATCGCGAGCAGGCTGCCGAGCACAGCCCACGCAAGAAAGCCCCAGTGCAGGAAGGACTGGGCGAGCGCCGCCACGGCTCCTGCCTGCGTGCGCGGCGCCGCGTTGAAGAACGGCGGAGGGCTCATGAAATGCATGAGCGGCTCGGCGGCGGCCCAGAATGCGCCGCCGCCGGCCAGCAGCGCGCACATGATGATGACGACCCAGTTGAACGTCGAGTTCGACGGAACCTGCGCGGCGCCGCCCAGCTTCACGCGGCCGAGCTTCGAGAAGGCGATCGCTAGACTGACCGCGAAAGTCGCGAGCATCAGCACCTGCCAGTAGAAGCCGAAGACGCGCGCCGCCCAGCCGAAGGCGCTATCGACGACCGTCGAGAGCCACGACAGGTTGCACAGCGCCGCCACCAGGAACAGCACGAAGAAGCCGCCGCTGATGATAAAGATGGGCCAGTCGATGCTGCGCGCGTGAATTTCCCGCTCGTCGCGTCTGGCCGCGAGCGCGGGCGTGGTATCGATTTCCATGTCTCCTCCAGTTCGAATAGTAGTCTCGTGCAATGCACGGCGCGCTAGTCGCGCCGCTCGGCATCGCACAGAATGCGCATCCAGTTGCCGCCCATGATCTTCGCCACTTCGGCATCGGAGAATCCCGCTCGGGCGAGCGCCTCGGTGAGCTTTGGAAAGTCCGCGTTCGAGCGGAACCAGTTCACGGGGTCGGGCCACGCAGCGTGTTCGGCGCTGCCTTCTCCGTAATCCGTCTGTTTGCTCCAGCGGCCGTTGCGCATCCATTCGAGCACGCTGTACGGCTGTGCCTGACACAGGTCGCTGCCGATGCCCACGTTGTCGACGCCGATCATGTCCACAGTGCGCGCCACCATGTCGGTGAACTCGCCCGTCGTGCAGCGGCTGCCGTTCTTCAGGTGAAACGGATAGAGGCTGAACCCGACGAGACCGCCCCGATCCGCCAGCGCGCGCAGCACGGCATCCGACTTGTTGCGCTTCGCCGCATGAAAGAAGGACGGGTTCGCGTGACTGATGACGATCGGCCGCTTCGACAGCGCGATCGTCTCGAGCGTCGAACGCTCCGCGCTGTGCGACATGTCGACGATCATGCCGACGCGGTTCATCTCCTCGATCACCGCGCGCCCGAAGCGCGTGACGCCGCCGTCGCAGCCTTCATAGCAGCCCGTCGCGAGCAGGCTCTGATTGTTGTAGGTCAGTTGCATCGTGCGCACGCCCAGATCGCGGAACACCTCGACGAGACCGATGTCGTCCTCGATCGGCGAGCAGTTCTGCAGCCCGTAGAGAATCGCGATCCTGCCGCTGCGCTTCGCGGCGAGCACGTCGTCCATGGTGCGCGCCGGCATCACGAGATCGGCATGGCGCTCGAAGCGCGCGTTCCATTCAGCAATGCGCGACAACGTCTCGCGCGCGTTTTCCCAGTAGACGATGGTGGCGTTCACCGCCGCCACGCCACCTTCGCGCATCTCCTCGAAAATCTGCCGGTTCCAGTTCGAATACTGCGTGCCGTCGATCACCACCAGCGAGTCGTGCAGGCTCATCATGTTTCCTTGTCCGTTCATGCCCGTGTGTAGGCGGTCTTGAGCGTCGTGTAGAACTCCGCCGCGTGCGGCCCCTGCTCGCGCGGACCGTGACTCGACGCCTTGCGGCCGCCGAACGGCACGTGATAGTCCGTGCCCGCGGTAGGCAGATTGACCATCACACAGCCGGTTTTCGCGTGGCGGCGGAAATGCGTTGCGTGCCGCAGGGATTGGGTGACGATGCCCGCCGTCAGCCCGAAGGGCGTGTCGTTCGCGACCGCCAGGGCTTCCTCGTAGTCGCGCACGGGAATCACGCATGCGATTGGCCCGAAGATCTCGTCGCGATTGATCTGCATGTCGTTGCGGCCGTCGTCGAACAGCGCGGGCGACATGCACCACGCGCGCTCCGGCCGGGCCAGTGCCTCGCCGCCGCACACGAGCCGCGCGCCCTCCTGTCGGCCCAGCGCGACGTATCGAAGGTTCGATTCGAGCTGACGCTGGTCGACCACCGGCCCCATCTGCACGCCGTCGTCCAGCGACCGTCCGACGCGCACGTCACGCAGACGCTGCGCGAGCCGTTCGACGAACGCTCCATGTATTCCGGGCGTCACGACGAGGCGCGACGAAGCCGTGCACTTTTGTCCGGTGCCGGAGTAAGCGCCGTTGAAAGCGCAATCGACGGCGAGGTCGAGATCGGCGTCGTCGAGCACGACGAGCGCGTTCTTGCTGCCCATTTCCATCTGCAGCCTGATGAGCTGCGGCGCTGCGGCGGCAGCCAGGCGCCGGCCCGTTTCGAGCGAACCGGTGAAGGTGATGCCGTCCACGTCCGGCGAATCCGCGAGCACGCGACCGATCGCCTCGCCCGGCCCCATCACCAGGTTGAACGTGCCGGCGGGCAGTGCCTGCCGGCTGATGATCTCGGTCAGCGCCCAGGCGCTGGCCGGCGTCAGATTGGCCGGCTTGAACACCACCGCGTTGCCGAACGCGAGCGCGGGCGCGATCTTCCAGCTCGCGGTGGCCATCGGGAAATTCCACGGCGTGACGATACCGACGACGCCGAGCGGCTCGCGCTGGATATCGATCTCGACGCCGGGACGGACGGAATCGGCCTTGCCGCCGAGCTGACGCAGCACTTCCGCGGCGAAATAGTGAAAGAACTGTCCCGACCGCGCGACTTCGCCGACGCCTTCGGCAAGCGTCTTGCCCTCTTCGCGCGACAGCAGCCGGCCCAGTTCGTCGCGGCGCGCGATCAGTTCATCGCCGATCGCGCGCAGCACGTCGTGACGCGCTTCGAGACCGTTCGCCGCCCAGCGCGGTTGAGCCATGCGCGCCGCTTCGATCGCCGCGCGCGCCTGCGCCGGCGTGGCCTGCGCGTAGCGGCCGATCACGTCCTCGGTGTCCGACGGACTCCGGTTGTCGATGAACGCATCGCCGGCCTGCCAGCGTCCATCGATGTAATTCAAAAAGGTCTGCGACGTCATACCCGATCTCGCTTTTTCCATTGACTTGAAGCGATTCTAAAAATCGGGCTAAGATAATCAAAGCCAAATATTTTTATGATTTTATTTGCTTCTCTTATCTACAAATGGACCGCCTCCCTGACGTCAAAATTACCCAATTGCGTCATTTCGTGGCCGTGGTCGAGCATCGCGGGTTCAAGGCCGCCGCCGCCGCCGTGTTTCGGAGTCAGCCCGCGCTGTCGCTGTCCATCAAGGAGCTGGAAAGCGCGCTGGGCGCCGCGCTCTTCGAGAAGGGCAGCCATGCGTCGCCCACACCCTTCGGCACCATGCTCTACGGCGAGGCGCGCAAGCTGGTCGAGCATTACGAGCGCTTGATCGTCTCGGCCGTCGACGTCGTCCGGGTCCGGCATGGGCGCGTGCGCGTGGCCGCGGTGCCATCCATTGCGCACGAAATGCTGCCGCGCGCGATTAGCCGCTTCGCGCAGCGCTATCCCGGCATCGAATTGCACGTGGAAGACGGTACCGCGGACTATATCCACGACCGGGTGCGCTCGGGCGCGATCGACTTCGGCATCGCAGGCGAGCCCAAAGGAGAGCCGGAGCTGAGCTTCACACCGCTTCTGTCCGATGTGATGTGCGTCGTGGTGAAGGCGGGCCATCCGCTCTTCCGGCATCGGAAGATCAAGTGGAAGGATCTGTCTGGCTATCAGCTCATCGGCAACGGTACGATGCGCGCATTGCCGGCATCCCTGCTCGATGCGATTGGACAGATGGAGATCTTCATCGCCAACACCACCGCCCTGCTCTCGGCCGTCGAGGGTGAAGTCGGTCTCACCGTACTGCCTTATCTCGCGCAGCAGCGACATCGGGACATGCTACGTTTTATTCCGCTTGACGAACCGCCTGTCGAGCGCACCGTGGGCTTCGTCGAGCCGACCGGAAGGTCGTTGAGTCCGGCAGCGCTCGCGCTGCGCGAGAGTTTCCTGGAGAACCTTGGCGTGTCAGCACTACCGAAGCAGGTTCGCCGCTTGACGTTCGATTGATGCGATGGTCTAGAAGGCGCAGATTGCGGACATGCTGAATGTGGGCCAGGGTGATCGCATTACGGGTAAAGCGTTCAGCCGCCTTGGGACTGCGACCGAGAGGACGCGTTCGAGCCGCGCGCGGCGCGGATCGATCACGAGCGCATAGTCGGAGACCTGAACCAATGAGACATCACGCGAATCTGTATAGCTTCGACGGGTTCGACACGAAAATCATCTGCTGCCAGTCCGTTCGTCCGATCCAGCCCGCGATGACATCGAGCAGACGCGCATCATCGGGCTTAGAAACTTTCTCCGTTGGATGCGGCCAGTCTGTGCCCCACAGCATGCGCTCCGGTGCCATGTCGATGAACGCCCTCGCGACGGGCGCGACATCGGCATAGTCGGGCGCGCCGCTTTGCCAGTGTGCGCCGTCACGCAACAACGGGCGAGCGTCCAGCCGTGTTGCTCGATGCTGAACGAGCGGCACTTCTGCCATTGCCGGCTCAAGTGCCTGTGCTGGCGGCGCCCGACAATCGCCAGGTGTTGCCCCGTGAGAGCCTGCAGCATCCGCTGGCGGTCTATGACACGTTGCTGGAGCTCGCCGCATGAATCTGCAACATGAGCGCATCGCCGCGCTGTGCGCGCAACTGAAGCTCGACTGCGTCGCCACCGATTGGGCGCCGCTGGCACAACGCACGGCCGCAGCCGATTCGAGTATGGCCGACTTCCTGGAGCAACTTCTGCAAGCCGAACTCGGTGCTCGCGAAGCGCGCAAGCGCCAGGTGCTCACGAAGTTGGCGGCGTTGCCCGGTGTCAAGACGCTGGAGCAATACGACTTTGGCTTCGCCAGCGGCGCACCGCGTGCGCAGATTCAAGAGCTTGCGGGTCTGGCGTTCATCGAACGGGCCGAGAATATCGTGCTGCTCGGACCATCCGGTGTCGGCAAGACACATATCGCGACTTCGCTTGCTTACCGTGCAGCGCAAGCGGGCATCAAGACACGGTTCATCACGGCCGCCGACCTGATGATGCAATTGGCCGCCACCCGGCAACAGAACCGACTGCGCGAGTTCTTCAATCGCGCGGTTATCGGGCCCAGGCTACTGGTCGTCGATGAAATCGGCTATCTGCCATTCGGGCGCGAGGAGGCGAATCTGTTCTTCAACGTCGTGACCAAACGCTACGAGCGGGGTTCAATCGTCCTGACCAGCAACCTGCCATTCACGCAATGGGCGACGGCGTTCGCCAACGACCAGACGCTCACGGCAGCGATGCTCGACAGGTTGCTGCATCACACGCATATCGTGCAAATCAGTGGCGAGAGCTATCGACTGAAGGACAAGAGAAAGGCGGGACAAGCGAGCGCGCGGGCAACCACGAAAGTAGGCGCGTGATAATGGACCCAGGTGGGTCAGATTTACTTCGGCGAAACCTTCGAATGTGGGTCAGGTTTCAGTCGGCGTTGACAGCTCGTGTTACCCGTTACGTCAGATTCAGGCTCGGAGATGTGTGCATTTTTCTTCTGCCAGCAGCGACTCTGATGCGTCACTACCGCAAGAAGAGACGCTTTCTTGAGGCCTACATTTGTGTCTGCTCCACAGGCAAGATGGGTTGTCTGTAGTACGGTGTTTTCGCTGTCGAAGCGCGTCCGACCGATCCTAGGAACCTAGGCCTGCTAAGTCTATTGGTCACGCCCGCGATGGCATATATCGTGTCGTTTTGTCCGACACCGCTCCCTGCTCGCCATGGGCCATATAGTCGGCTGCCATCGGGCCGGATTCGCCCTTTTCAACAAAAGCCTTCGCCAGGCGGACTGCGTGGTTCCAGATCACCTGTGGAATACCGGAGCCGGAGGACAAACGTACCACGCCCAGCTTCTGCAGTTCGGCGGAATCGGCCAGGCCGGCCCATGCCATTAGGGCGGTCGGGATCGGCGAACCTTTGACCACGGTTTTGATGTCGTTGGCATCGGTAAGTGCTGGCAGGAAGATCTGCTGGCGCCCACTTTGCCATACAGTTCGGCGCGCTTGATCGATTCTTCAGCACGCTTCGGCTCATCGACCAGTTGTTGCAGGCAGACGTCGCAACGCGCATTGATCCAGAGGGCGATACCCGCCTTTTCCGCGGCAGCCCGCACTGCTTCGATTTTCGCTGCCAGAAGAGGGGGTGCATCCTGACCGTCTTCGATGTTGATGCCGACAACGCCGGCGTCCAGAATTGGTTTTATATTCGCCGCGACTTTTCAGGGTTATCGGAATAGCCAGCTTCGAAATCGATCGACAGCGGCACGCGGATCACGCGGATGATGGTGGCAGCCACTTCCGCCTGCAGCCTCGCCGGTGCAAATTAACAGTCAGGATTCTCATTGAAGTGAAAGATCAGGGCGGTGGTCTCCCGCCAGGCAAGGCGGAGCAAATGTACCTTCCGTTCACCCAGTTCGGAGTGGATAAATCCGGACTTGGGCTTGGTCTTTCCATAGCACGTCGCAGCGTCGAAATGAATGATGGCATTCTAAGCGTGCGCGATATGCCGGGCGTCGGATGCGTATTCACCATCAGTCTTCCCCGACACATGTTGATTAAGAAATGACCGATGCTCGGCTAATAACAGAGATTCACAGTCCGAACCCCTGTCGGCGCTTCGTGGCCGCGCTGAGTCCATGCCTTCCGGCGTAATCCATCCGACACGCATTGACTGCTGAACTCGTTGATCGACTTCACACGGGTAAAGACGACGCCACCGGGCATCTACCGACGACAATACGGAAGGTCACTTGACGCGGCTCGCGTCCCCTTCGAAGGCCGTTGGCACGCAGGTCTCGCGTCCGGAAATTTGCTCACGGCCGTCGCGTATCCCTGGCTAAAGGCAGGCGTGATGAGCGGCCCATCTGAGCAAAGGACTACTTTTGCAATGATCCATCGTATCTGGCGACGGTTGCGCTTATCGCCGTATTGACGAGCGACTTCTGCAATCGACGCAGGGCACCAGCACGCTCGGGCAGACAGCATTTACATGATTCAGTTTTGTTTTTAACAGGGACCGCGAGGCCCAGCCGACAGACACGGATGGCTCTAACTTGAAATTCGGACTGAAGTCAAACCCGTCCGCGACTGGAAGATCGCCCCGGCTAGCGGCCAACGACCTTCGGCATGCGCGGCGAGCAACGGGTGGTGGCGTGCTTCGGCTCGTCACCAACCTTGACTCAGGGGCCGATCTCTGAACCATCCCTCTTCCCATCGATGAAGTCTTCGGCCAGCCGCGTGAGCCGAGAGAGAGCTTTAGCTTCCGAGAATACGCTGATCCGCCAGGCAGGCGTGAACTGTCTGTCGTCGTCGGCGTCACCCACCTCATGCGTAATAACAAACGTTCCCGCGTCTGCGCCGCGAGCGTCAGGACCGATCACATCGACGCTAATATTGCAATCCTTGTAGGTCGAGTTTTGAACTGTCATTAGCTCTCCCTCCAGTCAGCCTCCGTGGCAGTTCACGGTGACGACGGCGCTGCTGGCGCGGCAGCGAATTCGTCCGAATCCGCGACGAGATCGGATTGAGCCGGTTTTTCGATAACGCCGAGATGCAGCTGGGCACGCTCCCAAAATTCGTCAGCCCGACCTTCCGGGCACCCCGCTTCAGTCCAGAGTTGATATGCGCACGAGCGGATTTGGTCTTCTGTGGTACGAACGTCCATGTCTTGCCTCGCTGAGGTTGAACCGACCTGCGCGCGCGCCCGTCATGGTGCCGTCACACGCTTCGAATATTCATCGGTCGAGTCCTGATGATGCGCTTTTCCGGCGCGAAACTCAGCGCGATTTCATTGATATTTGAAAAGACCCAGCGACCCGCGGATAGATTCGTTCAATTCTTCCCCGAAGCCATCTCCGTCTCGGCGAGCGCCTTCAAGAACGACTCGGACCACCAGCGAACATTTTCTTTGCAGACCCGGTCGGCGAGTGCGGTATGTCGATGCTGCTCCGCCGCACCGGCGAAACGCGAAAGCACCAGCAAGCCCGGGTCAGCCGGATCCCGAGCAGCGATAAACTCCTTCGCCACCAGGTTCATGCTGTCGCGCGATACCCGCGAACTTCGGCAGCTTCTCGAATGCTTCGGCATTATTGACTTGGTGTGAACGAGGATTCTTAGTTCGTTTCCCGACGGATACCTACTAATACTGGGCGCTGCCGCGATACCGCTTGGGGTATGACCGTGGGGGCGTTAAATTTGCGGTTGCCCATATTGCGCCCAGTAAAAAGCCTAGACCAGCGGTAATAGCAAGAGCGGTGAACGGGCTGTCAACTGTCTTGTTCCGCACGATTTCTGTCGTGTCCGCGTACAACTGCTGCGCCTTCCCGCCGAGTTCGCGCGCCTTATCGACCGCTTGCGTGCCGGTCTCGCCCATCAAGTCGCCGGCAGCGTCCTGTGCCTTATCGGCAATCTCCTTGACGGTTTGTCCTACACTATTCGAGTCCATCTCTGCTCCTGTTTACGTTTGACCGATGCGGCGGAACTGTGTGTTTAATTGGTTGTCCGCCACCGCTTCCATATCCCCGCGAGAGGGGCCGATCATCAGCCTTCCGGACAAGCAGCCAAGGCCTTCCCCTTAGGCGCGTGCTGTGTGGCTTGTCAGTCCGCGGCGAAATCACAACTTTTCGCATGCAACGTTTAGCGGCGTAAATTCGCGGGCTGATGAAGTGCTCCGCCCTCCGTCGTGCGAGCCCAACGCAACGTTGCCGGATTGCCCGTCGACCGGACGAGGACAACTCCCGGAAACGATGACCGCATTTCCACCTGAATCGGAATGTCGATGTATTGCGCTACCGTTATTCGTAAGTATTTTTCTTTGCCTCTGTACCGAGGGTAAACGCGGGTACGATGAAGTTGAAACCGAAGCCTCTCAAGCCGGGATCAACGCCGTTAAAAAAGCAAATCGACGCCTAATCGAATTTGCTTTTGATCCCAACATCCTCGACAGCCGTAGTCCAACCTGATTTCCAAGAATTCTTAGCATTTGTCTTCGCCGAGGGAAAGCAATTGAGTTTCGTTTATCCAACCGATAGTTGTTCATTGCCCCTCCGCACTTGGCGCTTACCCAAACCCTACGAAATAAAAGAGTGCAATGAAAAATATCAACGCAACAGCCGCACTACACAATTCGAGCCATCCACCCTTTGAGCGCCCATCCGAACCCGTCATCGGCTTATTTGTGCCCGCCATTGCGAGCAACGATTCGGTCAAAGTCGCGGATCTCGATTTTTCCGGGCCGGAAGCACAAAACAAAGCCGCTCGCGGTTCGCAGTGGCTCTCGGGTCAGTTTTCTCATCCGACGGGCGTGCACGACTTCAAAGTCTATGTTCCCGGAAGTTACCGAGGCGCACCCACCTCCCTAATTGTCATGCTCCACGGCGCAAGCCAGGACGCCGATGACTTTGCACGTGGCACCCGAATGAATCAGGCCGCTGAAACTGGTGGTTATATTGTCGTGTATCCCGAGCAGGGAACGAGCGCCAACATGTTCCGATGTTGGAATTGGTTTCGGCCGGCAGATCAGGTCCGCGATTCCGGTGAAGCCTCGATCATCGCGGGAATCACGCGCGAGGTGATGGCGTCGTTCGAAATCGACCCAGGTCGCGTTTTCATCGCCGGAATGTCAGCGGGCGCTGCAATGGCAGTAAACCTGGCGGTCACGCATCCCGATCTCTATGCGGCAGCCGGGATTCATTCCGGGTTGGCGTTCGGCGTTGCCGACGAAGCGTTTTCCGCGATGGCGGCAATGAGGATGGGGACCGGTACCGCCCAATTGAGCGCCGCGCGAGACGCAATAGGCGTGGGTCGCTCAGTGCCGCTTATCGTCTTCCATGGCGACCAGGATACGACGGTGCATCCACAGAACGCGGAGGTGCTGATGCAGATGCATCGGAGCCTGATGCTCGGCACCGATGAGGCAAGCGCATCGGTTACCTCGGAACTCGGACAGGTGGAGCAAGGCTATTCCTACACCCGCAGCACGTTTCGTCATAGCGACGGCGAGGTCTTCGGCGAACAGTGGCTGATCCACGGACTGGGTCATGCATGGTCGGGCGGCGATCCGAATGCCACACATACCGATGCCCGGGCACCGCAAGCCGCACGAGAGATGATGCGTTTCTTCGAAGCGATTGCGGACGCACGATAGATAAGCCCGCAGCCCTTTTGATAAGGTTGAACTTTGACCATTGAATGGGTCTTTTATACCTTTTTAGTTCTAGCAGAAGCGCAAATAAAAAGGGGCGACGTAAAAAATACGAGTGCTTTGGGATAAATGAAATAAGCCTTGACGCTCGAATTTAATGCTGTAGATTGACTCTCACTGTGCGGTGCAGCAAAACATTCTCTGCAGATCCCAGAAATCCTAACCCGTTCGAAAAAATTAACGGAGCATCCATGTTCTTATCTTCCCCGAAGCAAATGGCAGTTTTTCAGAAAACCCGATTCCAGGCGTGGATGAGCTTGACCGATAAGTATATGGACGGCTTTCAACAACTGACGCAATTGAATGTGCAAACGATCAGAACGCTCATTTCCGAAAACGAGAGTGCCACCCGGCCGGCAAGTGAAAACGCAAGCGACCTGAGCGAATGGCAATCGAAAATGCTAACGCAAGTGCCGGAAAAAGCGGCGTCGTATCGTCGGCATTTTCACGCGATTGTCTCGGCAACAGGCGAACAGGTGGCGCGAGAGGCGCAAAATCAGCTCGCATCGTATGGCGGTCACATGAATGATATGTTCAAAACTGCGGTCGATCACGCTTCTGAGGCGTCGGAAAAGGCTGCTGTGGCTCTGGAGACGAACCTGAAGGAAGCGACCACGGCCTCTGTCGAAGCGACAGCCAACGCGGCAGATTCGTTCGCGAAAGAAACTCAGTCCAATGTCTCAGCCGCGAGCAATGCCGTGAAGAGCGGTGCGGATACCGCCACGCAGTCGATGAATAAGGCGAATCAAAAGCATTAAACGTCTGCGTCCAGCTGTTCGCAGCGAACCGCTGCAACGTGAAGAAAAGACCCGCTTTCGAGCGGGTCTTTGCATGCTGAACTCCGGGCGGCAATGCAGTCGACCTGCGCGTGACCGCGCGCTGTTCCAGCTCTTTGAAACATCCCCTCTGCTCGAACACTTCTGGTGCAACGCTAACCATTGCGCCATGGGCAATTCGTTCCTGGTAGCCCCATGCCCTGGGCGGATCTAGCTTATTTGCGCTCGTCCACGTGCGAAAACCCGCAGATTAGGGTTCGCCCCGTCGCCCGAGCCACTTGGGAATAGCCATTGCGCTTGTACCTCTAACGCCACACGCGAAAACATCGTGTGTTTCGGGTTCCTACCTTTTTTGGATCTTAAAATGCGCCTTCTCACTACACAAGACGGTCTTCCCCGCATTTCCTGGGGTTCCGTCATCGCAGGGGTCATCCTCTCCCTCATCGCTTATCTGATTTTCACGGTGCTCGGGACGGCAATTGGCGCATCCGTCTTGTCGCCGCTTACTCAGCCCGATCCGTCGCGCGGCTTCGCCTTCGGTTCCGGCGCTTACATGATCGTGATGACGGTGATAGCGGTCTTCGTTGGTTCCTATTTCGCCGGCCGCTGCGCACCCGTGCTGGGCTGGCTTCACGGCCTCCTCGCCTGGGCGGTGATGATCATCGTGATGGCGTATGGCGCAACATCGCTTGTAGGAAGCGCCGTCAACGCTGCGGGCAGCGTTGCGTCGACGGGAGCAACGGTAGCAGCCGCAGCGAGTCCGTCCGCAGCCAGCGGGACGATGATGGGTTCCCTCAAAGCACAGGTCCAGGGCGCGGTGGCATCGGCGACAGCGATGGCATCCAGCCCGCAAGTGGAAGCCGATACACGCCAGGCCGCCGATACGGCAGCACGCGGGGTTGCTCGTGCCTCTTGGTTTTCGTTTGCAGCGCTCGTGGTCGGCGCGATCATCGCCATCGTCTCCGGCGGCGCGGGCTTTCGTCATCAGCCGCCGTTCGAGGACGCCGGCGGAGCCGCATACGATGGCGACGCCGGTCGGTCGCCGAAACGCACCATGCCGAGCAATCGTCCCGCGCACTGAACGACACATTTCGCGAACCGGAGCACAGGCATGAGTAGCGACAACGGAGCGGCGCCAAGTATCGACGACGAGTCGGCCACGCTAATCGCGAGTGAGGAACGGCTCGCGCTTTCAGCCTGTAAAGAGGAAACCGGCGCGGTTCGCGTTCAAACCTTTACCTATACCGAACTGCAAGAGCTTCCCGTTGTTGTGCATAGCAGCGCCGTGCAGATAGAACGCGTTGCGATCAATCAATTCGTCGACGCCCGGTTTGCTCCGCGTAACGAGGGCGGCACCTTGATCGTGCCCGTCTTCGAGTACGTTCCAGTAACCGAACTGAAGCTGATGCTCAAGGAAGAGTTACGAATTACGACCGTCGTCTCTACCGAGACCGACGTGCACGTTGCAGAGGTTCAGCGTCAGCAAGTCGTCGTAGAAAGACGAGTCGGATCAGCTGGAGACTGGATTGCGGACCCCGCGATACCGTCCTCAGGCGTGGGCGAGTCCGCTTCAAATCCCGCTGTATCGATTCCATCTTCCCGGCTGGCCTGAAGGCTATCCAAACTAATACGGAGTTTCGCATGAGCCAAGTAATCGTAGGTGTATTCGACTCGTTTCAGGAAGCCGAGACGACTGTCTCCCGCCTGGTGGAAAGCGGCCTCAACAGTACCGACATGGAAGTGCACGCCACCGAGCAACGAAGCGCGTCGAGCGACCCTGCTTTGGTCGATGCTCGAGCATCGACCGCAACGACCGACGAAGTCGGCGTATTCGGCAAGATCGAACACTTCTTCAGCAACATGTTCGGCGCCGACGATCGCCCGGAAGAAGTGGGCCATTATCAGGAAGCCGTTCGACGCGGCGGTGCATTGCTGACCGTCACGGTGGTCGATGAAGCGCACGTCGAGATGGTTCGCTCGACGATGCATGAGGCAGGCGCCGTCGACGTCGATGAGCGAGCCGCACAATGGAAAAGCAATGGTTATACAGGCTTCGACGCGACGGCCAAGGCTTACACACCCGACGAAGTAACCGCAGATCGCAAGGCGTTCGCAGTAACGCGCGAATCGCTCGACGTAGGTAAGCGTGAAGTGGAAACCGGTGGCGTGAGGGTCTATTCCCGTTCCACGGAAACGCCTGTTTCCGAGAGCGTGAATCTGCGAGAAGCCCACGCGACGATCGAGCGGCGGTCCGTGGATCGCGTTGCCACGGCAGCCGATCTGAAGGAAGGCTCGGTGGAAATTCGGGAGACGGCTGAGCACGCGGTGGTGGCCAAGACGGCGCATGTGATCGAGGAGGTCGTCGTGGGGCGTGAGGCGACGGAGCACACGGAAACCATCAACGAGACCTTGCGTGGCACGGACGTCGAAGTCGAGCGTGTCGGCGCGAGCCCGACCGGTCAGACGGCGGCGGAGTCGGAACTTCCGCGTGGCGTGCAAAGCACGGACGAGGCGATCATCAAAACGCCGACGAAATCGGTATAAGTCCAAAGACAAGGCGATGCTCCACGGCTTGGACGGCGCTCGCCTGCTCATAGGAGCATCCGTGAAAAATCCCTGGACGAAAAAGAACCCGTTTATGAGCATTTGGTTGAGCGGTGCGAATAAGGTCATCGGATCGGCGCGTGGTCGCGCGAACGCCGCAGCGAAGCGCGGTGTCGTCGATTTCTGGACCGCAGCGCTTACGCCCGCCAAACCCAGAAAGCGCAAAGCAGTTCGATAACTTTCTCGCGGTGCTCGCATCTCATCGCGAGATGCAGCCACCCGTCGATCACCATTCATCAAACTGATGTAACCACGCCAAAGCGATATTCGCTTTGAGAACTGAGCGCCTTCATGAGAAGGCGTGCCGCGTCAATTCTGATGCGGGACCGCTCGGCGAAACATCGTCACTCGCGAGAAACGTCTCATCAAACGTGGAACGTCTCGCGCATATGGCGAAAGGCTCTTCTCCAAAGGAAAAAGTCATGTTCATTCATAACAAACGCCTTCAATATACAGTTCGCGTCGCAGCGCCCAATCCCGGTCTTGCAAACTTGCTGCTGGAACAGTTCGGGGGACCGCAAGGCGAGCTCGGCGCTGCTTGCCGTTACTTTACGCAAGCAGTAGGCGAAGACGATCCGGGCCGCAAGGATCTCCTGTTCGATATTGCAACCGAAGAATTGAGTCACTTGGAAATCATCGGTTCGATTATCGCCATGTTGAATAAGGGTGCAAAGGGACAATTGGCTGAGGCAGTCGAGAGCGAGGCAGAACTTTATCGCTCGATGACCGGCGGCGGCAACGATTCACACACCACGTCCCTGCTTTATGGCGGCGGACCCGCCTTGATCAACTCGGCTGGCGCGCCGTGGACGGCTGCCTATGTCGATACGATCGGAGAACCCACAGCCGACCTGCGTTCCAACATCGCGGCGGAAGCGCGGGCCAAGATTGTTTATGAGCGCCTCATCAACGTGACCGACGATCCGGGCATTCGCGATACACTCGGATTCTTGATGACGCGTGAGATCGCGCATCAGAAGTCATTTGAGAAAGCGCTCCATTCGATACAGCCGAATTTTCCGCAGGGCAAGCTTCCCGGCTTCCCCGAATACGCGGGCGTTTACTACAAGATGTCGAGGGGCGAAGAGTCCGGAACACGTGGCCCGTGGAACGAGGGGTCGGAGTGGACATTCGTCGACGATCCCCAACCCGCTGTCGATGGTGGCGATGGAATGGCGACGGTAACGGTGACACCGGCAGACGTGGAAACACTGCAAGCCATGGCAGCACGCACTGCTTCGGACGCTAACAGCGACCCCGTCACAGGCGCTGAGCTCGGGGCAGGTCAAGCTGCTTGACTCGCCGCTTTGCGCATAAAGAGTTAGAAAAGGCGGCCCGCAAGGGCCGCTTTGCGTCGGCCTTCACGCATTTGGTGAATACTAATCAACGGCTCTGGGTCTTCATTATGCGCGTCCCCTTCGGCGACGCGCTCAAGCCCCGTGATCATTCACAAGGTGGTCTCCTTGCCGCAGCCGCTCGGGACGAGCAAGGGTGACGAGCGACTGCAGCTCGATCGAGGAGCTCACGTCCGGCCTCTTGGCGTTGAGTCGATAGGCCGCGGCGATCACCCTTGCCGGAATGGCGAAGCTCAGCAAGGTACTCTGAGGGATCGGTACCACCAAATGCAGCATTAGGACAGACAGCGCTTCGATAGCGGCTCCAAGAAGTCCCTGACGAGCCGGGCACGACAAGGCGTATGCACCTCCGACCCGCTTTTATATGGTGGATATTGCCTAAATGACCGCAGGTATTGGCGCAAACGCTCGCGTTATCGTCTTTTCAAAACCCACGGCCATCTCAGGCCTCGGTGTTGCTCTCTGTAATGCAGGCAGGTTGCGCCAGCGACGGGATGGCTTCGGAGGTAAAAGCGTTCGGGTTCGCCGTCGGCGCCCGTTAATCTTTTGGATCTCACTCCATGAAGCTCCGTGTCGGTTTCCAGTTGACCTATTCCTGCACTCAGGCTACGCCTGCGGTGCTTCTGCTCAATACGCATCCATCCATGTCGGACAAGGTCGTCGTCGCCGATCGCATCTCGTTCGACCCGCCGGTGGCCTTCACTCACTACTATGACGGCTTCGGGAATCTGTGCACCCGCATCGTAACCCCCTCTAAGGGGGCTTTGACGGTCGCCACGGAAGGCGTGCTGGAGGTGCCCGATACGCCGGAGACCTACCCCGTGGAAGACGGTCAGCTTCCGGTCGAGGAGCTTCCAGACGACTGTCTTCAATTCTTGCTCGGCAGTCGCTACTGCGAAACTGACCTGCTCTCGAGCGTCGCATGGGAACTATTCGGGGGCCTCCCGCAAGGACGCGCCCAAGTGCTCGCCATTTGCGATTACGTACACTCCCATATCAAGTTCGACTACAAGACCGCAAGGGCCACCCGCACAGCCTCTGAAGCCCACCGGGAAAGAATCGGCGTTTGCCGCGATTACGCGCAACTTGCGGTCGCACTGTGCCGTTCCATGAATATCCCGGCGCGATATTGCACTGGCTATATCAGCGATGTGAATCTGCCACCGCCTTACGCCGACCAGGACTTCTGCGCGTGGTTTGAAGCGTATCTCGGCGGAACATGGCAGACCTTCGATCCGCGGAACAACGCTCCACGCACCGGCCGGGTACTTATGGCGCGCGGCCGCGATGCCACGGATGTGCCTATCAGCATGACGTTCGGAGATGCCGCACTGGTCGAATTCAAGGTGATCTGCGAGCCGTGCGTATGACTTTCACACCGATTCTCAGAACGCCCTCAAAAAGCTTTTTATGAAAGCGTTTCACTGTACCGATTGCGGGCATCTCATCTTCTTCGAGAACGTTCAATGCGAACGCTGCGGGTCGATGCTCGGCTTCATCCCGGAAACGGGCGAAATGAGCGCGTTCGTCAAACTGAAGGGCTTCGTCTGGGAAACAAAACCCGCCAGCGGCGACGGACGATATAAGCCGTGTTACAACTACTCGGTCGAGAAGGTTTGCAACTGGATGGTTCCAGAGAACTCGACGGATGCGTTTTGTCATTCCTGTCGCCTGACCGCAGTCATCCCGAATCTGAAGGCACCTCGCAGGCGATACTACTGGTCGAGGCTCGAAGCAGCCAAGCGTCGATTGTTGTACACGCTCGCCGTGCTGGGACTACGCGTCGACACGCGCAAGGAGCATCCTGATACAGGGCTCGAGTTCGAATTTCTCGAAAGCCGGCGCGGCAAGAAAATACTGACCGGCCATCACAGCGGTTTGATCACGATGAACATCGCCGAGGCGGACGAGGTGCGCCGGGAACGCTTGCGCATCGCGATGCGCGAACCCTACCGCACGTTGCTCGGCCATTTCAGACACGAGATCGGTCACTACTATTTCGACCGCCTTATCGTCGGCGCAAGGCGGACTGGCGCCTTCCGCTCATTGTTCGGAGACGATCGGACAGACTATTCCGACGCGCTTGCGCGACATTATCGCGACGGCCCGACAGCCGCCTGGGCGACGAACCACGTCAGCGCCTACGCGACGATGCATCCCTGGGAAGACTGGGCCGAAACCTGGGCGCACTACCTTCACATCGTTGATACGACAGGCACCGCGCGCGCGTGTGGAATCAATATCGCGCAGTTGAGTCGGAACGGGCCGACATTCGCCGCACAAGTTCTGCCTCATTCACCGAGCTTTGACTTGCTGATGAAGCAGTGGACGATGCTGACCTATGCAATGAATAGCCTAAATCGGAGCATGGGAATGCCCGACCCGTATCCGTTTACTCTCGCGCCCGGCGCGGTGAAAAAGTTGAGGTTCATCCATCGCCTGATTGAGGCGCAGGGTATCGAGCATGAGCACGATCGCGTCGAAGCGATTTCGCCCTAGGCATGTCTACAGGAAAGAAGATCTGGCATCGCAGAAACCCGATACCAAACCAGGCACGCCGCCGGGAACGCAAGGCGAGAGCGACCGCAACAAGTTGCCGGGTTGAATCAGGTCATCAAGTTCCGGTTGCGTAACGCCGACAATGTTCGAGGTACCCCGCTTCATGGTTGCTCACCAACTGGACGATGCTGTTCCAAAGCCATAGCGGCGCGTCGATGGTCTTCGATCGATTGCGACCGAGGTCCGCTCGCCACTCTCGCTTCGTTGCGTCGTCCATCTGCCGCGCATGCGCCTTACCGACGACCGCAGCGAGATAGTGCGCGACGTGCATCGCGTCATCCTTGCCGAGTTGCTCGATCTCGAGCTTCATGTCCTGCGGCAACAACTCGCGGATAACCACGCCGCGATCGAATAGGCGTGCTGCGCGCATCCGATCACCGAGATATGGCGAGAGGTTCCTGGCACCTTCGAGGACGCGCAACGCGTTGTCGCGCGGCATCGCCACATCGTCATAACGGGGCGCCGCGGCCTTCACGCCTTCCTTGATGTCCATCAGACACAGGTCGTCGCCTTCCACGACGCCACCGTCGACATCGAGCAGGACCGCATAGCGCAGACGGCCGAGCGAACTGCAACCCTTCACCCAATACGCCGCATCCAGCACGACGACCTCGCCCGAGTCCTTGCGACCCTTCAGGCTGGTCGGCAGACTCGCAATGTCTTCGTCGGCGAGAAGCGCTTCGATCGCCTTTCGCTCGTCGCTGGCAAGAGGCCAGAATCGCTTTCCCAAGGGAATCGCCGGATGCAGATCGTCGATGCGCTCACGCGCGAGATGCTGCCACGACCGGCGCACGGCCTCCTTCATCGTTACGTGAACGGGTTCAGGACGTTTGATGTCGATGACTTCATCTGCGAACGCGGATTCGTATCCGACAGCCAACGCCTCGATCATTCGCACGACGTTCAGGCCGGACAATGACGACCCGCGCGCAGCCGTCGCGAGCGACAATCCCAGGCGGACGACGTCATGCACGGGATTACCGATCACCGTCTGATCGAGGTCGCGAATCTGGATCTCGACTTTGCCTTTTGCATTGGCTATGGGCCCGAGATTGCCGGTGTGGCAGTCGCCGCAAATCCAGATTGCGGGGCCGTGAGGCAGCGATTCTCCGTTCGCCTCGATCACCCACTCATAAAATCGTTCGGTATTGCCTCTGACGTACGCGTGCGGCGAGCGCGCCATCTTGCAGCGGCGCAGCTCAGTCAGAAGCGCCTGCCGATCATCGGGCGCGGGCAGCCCTTTATTCGCTTTGCTGTTCTTGCTCATATCCGTTTGCCTTGGGTGGTCAGCAACCGGAGCAGGAGTCGTGCCGTTGTCTTCCAAACGGCTTACGCGGCCCAGAGTCATAGCGAGTCGGGCCTGTCATACGTAGCGCGGCGTCTCCACATGCGTCGGAATGATGTGGCTCACGACCGCGAGTTGTGGCGCGGACGGCGCACCGCGCGGCAGCGGGCATCGAGCGCGCTGAACGCTTGCGGGCGGGTGTACTCGTTCATCAGATGCGGATCTGTGTACAGCAGCGCGATGTGTTCGTCGATACCCGCTACGGTGTGCGAATGACGAGCTTCCGGTAAAGGGTCTGGTCTGACATGGCTTACTCGCTGAGAAAAGGCATCACGCGTTCGAGCAGCCGCTCCGGCGCTTCTTCGGGAATGTAGTGGCCGCAAGGCAACGCCTCGCCCTGCACGTTTGGCGCGTACGCCCGCCATTCGGCAATCGGATCGAAGCACTGTTCGATCACGCCCTGCGCGCCCCACAACGCCATGAACGGACAGCCGATGCGCTGCTCTGAAGCGAGCGTCGCGCGGTCGTGTTCGAGGTCGATGGTCACGCTCGCGCGATAGTCCTCGCAGATGCCGTGCGCCGTATCGGGATCGGATAGACAACGCAGGTATTCCGCGTAGGCCGCCGGCGTGAACGGCGCGAGGCCGGCACTGCGCGCGCCGATCGTCTGCTTGAGATAGAGATCGGGGTTCGCGCGGATCAGCGTCTCCGGAAACGGCGCCGGGCGCACCAGCATGAACCAGTGCCAGTAGGCGCGCGCGAAGGCGAACGAGGTCTGCTCGTACATCGCGAGCGTCGGTGCGACATCGAGCGTCACGAGGCGCGTCACCGCATCCGGGTGATCGAGCGCCATGCGCGCCGCGACACGCCCGCCCCGATCGTGGCCGATCACCGCGAAGCTCTCATGGCCCAGGCTGCGCATCAGTTCGATCTGATCGAGCGCCATGCGGCGCTTCGCGTAGTTCGAGTGATCGGCGGCGCCCGCCGGCTTGCCGCTGTCGCCGTAGCCGCGCAAGTCCGCGGCGATCACCGTGAAATGTTCTGCCAGTGCTGGCGCGACCTTGTGCCAGATCGCGTGCGTCTGCGGATGCCCGTGCAACAGCAAAAGCGCGGGGCCGCGTCCGCCCTGAATCGCGTGAATGCTTATGCCGTCGACAATCGTCGACACGTTCCTGAAGCCTTCGAACATGGTTGTCTCCTGATCGTGATTCGAGTCTAATTGATGAATCCTGCGATTGGGTTTCCTGAAAAGCATTCCGGAAGTAACTCCAGGGAACGAATCAGCGAGAGCATATGGAGCATGGAGATGGACGGCTTTTCTGACCTCAACCTGTTCGCGCTCGTGGCGCGACACCGGAACCTGGCCGCGGCCGCGCGCGAGCTCGGCGTGACGCCGCCCGCGGTCAGCAAGCGGCTCGCGCAGCTTGAACGGCGCCTCGGCGTGCGCCTGATGAACCGCACGACGCGGCGTCTGAGTCTCACGCCGGAGGGCGAGCTATATCTGTCGAACGGCTCGCGCATTCTCGACGAGTTGTCGGAACTGGAGCATCTCGTCACGCAAAGCCGTGGCGAGCCGACCGGCCTGCTACGCGTGAACGCGTCGTTCGGGTTCGGGCGTGCACGCATCGCGCCAGCGGTGTCGGAATTCGTCGCGCGCTATCCCGCGATGAAAATCCTGCTGCATCTGACGGACCGGCCGGTGAGTCTTCAGGACGAGGGATTCGATGTTGGCATCCGCTTCGGCGAGGTGCCGGATGCGCGCATCAACGCGCGGCTATTGCTGGAGAACAGGCGCCTCGTGTGCGCGTCGCCCGACTACGTGGCGCGGCACGGCAAGCCTTCGGTGCCGCACGATCTGACGCGGCATGCGTGCATCGTTTTGCGCGAGAACGAGTCGGCCTACGGCACATGGCATTTCGCGCGCGGCAAGCGCACTGAAACGGTCAAGGTTGATGGAGCGCTGTCCAGCAACGACGGCAGCATCGTGCTTCAATGGGCGCTCGAAGGTCGCGGGATCGTTGTGCGATCGCAGTGGGAGATCGAGGGACATCTCGCGCGCGGCGAACTCGTGCCGTTGCTCGCGGACTGGGCATTGCCGAATGCCAATATCCACGCGATCTATCTGGAGCGCAATCAGCTTTCGGTCAAGCTCAGGACCTTTGTCGACTTTCTCGGCGAGTTTCTGCGCAGACCGAAGGGCACTGAATGGACAGGCAGTCGATGAAGTCTGCTTGCGAAATCTCGCCCGTTCGCCGTTGTTAGCTTGACTGTCTGTCTGAGTCAGATCGTGAACGAACTTCCGAGTGGCTGATTAGCGCTTCGCGCGATGGCTTTTCTGGCGCCAAATGGAATGCCAGCCAATCCGGCCGGCGTAACAAAGGAAGTTAGCTGGGACCGCTTTTTTCGGAATTTTGGCCGAGGCCGATGTGCGTTGCATCGTATCGGCGCTTTTGACCTCAATGCTCCCGCGACGGGAACGCCCTCCTGCGCAAAGCCATTATCGGTCAAGGCAAAGGCAGTCGGACCCAGACCGTCTCGTTGAAGTCGGCCGTGCGGCGGTTTGGTCGAAATTACAGCGCAGTAGCTTCGAACTGCATTTCGCCCATCCCGCCCATCACATGCGCACCATCTAGGCTAGGCTCGATCCAAAACGTCCATAAGCGCAGGGTTATACCGGTCGCCGTGCACTCGTCCAGGCTCAAAGATGCTCGAGACGGTCTTGGCCAGCTCGGCAATCTCCACCCGTTCCCCGACCGCAACCCGCAAGGGTCGATAGGTATCGGGCAGATCAGCGGTGGTGCGAATGTCTTGATGAACGAGCGTCTCAAGCAGAGCCCCGGGTCGGGTGTTCGGACAGGTAGACGTCCGGGTGCACGCAGACCGCCTGTTCCCAATCGTCTCTTTGCGATGTTCTGTGGATTGCACTCTGAAATGCAAGCCCGGTCCATCGCTAGCGAACGAAATCTTGCCGCCATGCACATCTTCTGCCACTCCCGCCATATCAACGCGATTCGTCGAAGGCAAGGTGCAAATCGTGTGCGCCATGCGGCAGATCACGGCTGAACACCGCGTTGCGCGGCGACAGGAAATAGCGCACATACGCGATTGCCGCGACTTGGCGGTCGCGCCCGGGCGTCACATTGAGATCGGCGAGCGCACCGATCTGCCAGTGCGCGGCCACCCGCAGTGCCGCCGCGAACTGTACGTGTGCATAGGGACCGCGATCGGTACTGCCGCTGCAATCGATGGCCGGAACGGTATGCGCAAATGGGCTCACCGGGCAAGATCCCGCCGACTGCCTTGCGTAATTCCAGCCGGTTTCAACGTTTCCCGACACCTGCCAGGAACGCCCTTCCTGCGACAGAAACTGCAGCGCCGCACCCGCGCTGGTCGACATCTGCGGACTGTAATAGCCGCCTTGTGTGGGCACGAAGAAGTTTTCGTTGCGCCGGTATCCGAGATAGTGCAGCGCAGGCCCGATGCTCAGATAGTCGAAGCCCGGCACGCGCAGATCGTAGCTCGCGGCGAAGTCGACGCCGAGTCCTTCGTTGCCGTCGACCTCGTGGCCCGTCAGCCAGTCGAAGTGCCCTCCCGCGCTCACATTCCAACGCGAGCCGATCTGCCACCGCGCGCTGCCACCAGTCGTCGCGCGCGTGACACGTCCCCATTCGAATGTTCTGCTGGCGTGCGTGCCTGTGGCCGGATCGACGCCGCTGTAGAGGACGCTCTCGCCGCGCCACGACAGCAGCGAATCGCGCACCGGCAGCGCTGCCGCGTAGGCAGACCATGCGCCCCACGACGTCGTTTGCGCGACGCCCGCCTCGCCCTGCATCGAAGCGCCGAACGGCCCGCCCTGCGTAACACCGGCAATCGCGTGGACATCGAGTGTGCGGCCGTCGTCCAGGCGCACAGTCTGGGTCAGCTTGCCCTGCAACTCCTCGGCGTTGACGGTGTTGATGCCATTGTTCAAGAACAGTTGGCGATAGCGCATTTCGTACACGCGCGACGCGTCGAACCATTCGGCGTCGAGCGTCGGCGAAAACACCGTCAGACGGTTTTCTCCCTTCACACCCGCGTGATTGACCCAGCCGGAACCGCCGGTGATCGACGGCGCGTCGATTCCGGTCAGATCGGCGGGCAGGTAGTGCGCGATGCGCTGTGCGTCGGCAGTGCCCGAGACCGCGTTGCGCCACGTGCGCTGTGATTCGACGAACTGCTTCTCGTAGTACAGATTCTGCGCATCGACTGCTGCAATGTACGCGGGTAGCGGACCGGCGGGCGATGAAGGACGATGACGTCCCTGGGCCTTCACGCTCAACGCGATGCCCTCGGCGCTGTCGTCGTCGTGATGCAGTTGATAATGCGCGTCGAACACACGTTCCGCCTGCGCATAATCGCCGAGCGCGAAGAGGTTCCAGCCGCGCAGCGGTTCGACTCGCTCATCGGACACACCCGCGTCGCGCGCGGCGTCGAGCGCCGCCAGACTGTCGCGATAGCTGCCCTGCCGATAGGCTTCGCTTGCGCGCGACATCGCGATTTCACCGCGCAACGCACGCGTGCGCGAGTCATCGGCAATCGATGGGCGCGCAAGCAGGCCCTCGGCCGCATCGAGATCGCCTTGCGCGACGCGCACCTGGGCGAGACCTAGCGTCGCATCGTCCGACGTCCCTTCGCCGTACACGATCGCGAGCTCGAACCATTGCGCGGCGGCTGAGTAGTCGTGCAGCGCGAATTCGAGCCACGCCGCGCGTATCGCCGAAGCGCCATCACGTGACTCGCGGATCGATTGCGCGAGTTCTGCGAGCGTGCGCCTCGTGCTCGTTTCATCGGTCGCCCAGTTCGTCGACGCATCGAGCACACGTGCATTGCGCAAGCGCGCAAAATCACGTGCGGCCGCTTCGCCGCGCCTGCCCTGCCTCCATTCGACATCGATCAGCGCATTGGCCTGCGCAGGCGGCAACTGCTTCGCCGCGCGCTGCAAGGTCACCACGCGATTCACGTCGGGCTCACATGCGGCGACGATCGGACGATAGAGGGCATAGACCGCATCGGAGTCGCCCGCTGCGTCGAGCAGATCCGCCGCACTCCATGTGCGATCGATATGCGCGCAGCCGAACGCGTCCGGGTCTGCTGCGATCTGCGCGCGAAGCAGCCCGACATCGCCGGCGAGCGCACGCCGGATCTGCATGTCGCGCTCTTGACGAGTGCGCTCCGCGACGAGGCTCGCCGGAGGCGTCCAGGTCGGAAAGCGCCGCTCGACACGCGCGAGCATCGCGTCGAAATCGACGAGGCGCTTTGCGTGCAACAGATTCCAAAGGGGACGTTCGTCGGGCGTTGCGGGCGCTTTGGCAGCGGGCGCGCGCCCGCCGGAAGCGGCTGTCTCGACCGTATCGTCGGATGGCGCGCGCGGCATCTCGGGCGTCAGCACGTTCGTCTGCACGCGCTGCTGGACGCCTCGAATCGCGTTCGTCGCACCCGTACCTTGTTGCACGACGCCCTGCGCCGCGCCGCGTTCGGCCGACACCACGTTGCCCTGTGTGACAGCCGCGTCGACATGCGACGGCAACGCGGCCGCGCACAGCAATGCCGTCGCGAGCCGTCCGCCGCCGCCGCGCGCTTCGCGCCGGTCAGCTCGACGAGTCGCCATGGTGCTTGCGGTGATAGCGGCGCAGCAGTACGGCCGTGAGCGCCGCGAGCACGGTCAGACACGCAGCCAGCACGCCATAGGCGATCCACGGATGCGCGGACACCTCATAGCCGATGTGATCGAACGCGCCGATTTCCCCGACTTCATAGCGTGGGCCGACACGTGTCGTCCAAAGCGCTTCACTGTCGAGGCTAACCACGCTCACGTCGCCGTCGAGCGATTCCCAGTTCTGCGGCGCGATCAGCTGCTGCATGCCGCGCAGCAACTCGGCGGGCGTCTCTGCGGTCATCAGCGTTGCCGTCGCGCTGGCGGCGTTGCGGTACTGCATGACGAGCAACTGACGCGACAGCTTCATGTCGCCCTCGATCACCGTGTCGGGCGAACCGTTCGCCGCGTATGCCGGCTTGCCGAAGACGCTCTTCACGTTCTCCCACAAGCTCGCCGGTGTCTCGGATTCGCCCTCGGCGCGCACGCCGGTCGCGAGCCGCATCGACTTGCCTGGCGCCCACGGTGCGCCTTCGAGCGCCGCGCGCGGCAAGTCCGTGCCCGCTGCGACGATGATCGTCTGCCGCCCGACGCCCGGCACACCCGCGGTGATCTGTGCGCTCGTCAGCGGCCTGCCCTGCTTCTGCGCGAGCTTGCCGAGAAGCGACCACGCGGCGTTGAGCGTGTCGTTGTCCCGGGCGTTGAGCTGGATCGCGAGATCGGCGCCGTCAGCGCGTCGCGTGTACGGAAAGCCGCTTTCGGCAAAGCGCCGCAGGTCCGGCAGATTCGTGAAGTGCAGCACTGGCGGCAGCTCGATCGTTGAATCGTCGAACACGGACAACTGCAGATTGCCCGACTGGCGCAGTTCGCATCGATCGGTGACGAGCGGCACCAGCACCGGACGCAGCGACAGCACGTTCGCGCCCGGCAGAAAGCGCCGCAAAGGCACGGACACGCGATAGCGATTGACCACCGCGCCCTGCTGCTGATCCAGCGCGACCGCCTGCACGAAGCGATCGTTCAGATACAGGTTCAGCACCGAGTCCGCACGCATCTTCGCGCCTTCTGCGAAGTTCAGCGTCAGCACGGCCTGCGCGTTTTCAGGCGCGTAGACGTCGGCAGGCAGCGTCAGCTTCACATCCGCGCTCGCGCCTACGCCGAGCGTCGTGCTGCGAAAGCCGAGATCGCGCAGACGATACGGCTTCGTGCCCGACAGCACGTCGCGGCCGGTCGCGTCGCCGATGCGTGCTTCGGCGAGCGCGTCTGCGTTCATCTCGTTGCGGCGCGGCAGCGGCACTTCCGCATGCGAGAACACGCGCGCGGCGAGATTGACTTCGTCATCGGTGCGGCCCGCGACGACCAGCACGAAATGAAGCGGATCGCCGGGTTTCGGATAGACGCCGAGAAACGCGCCGCCGATGCGCTCGAGCGTGCGCGCGTCGAGGTATGACGCGAGCGTGTCGCGCTTGCCGATCAGGAGCACATCGGCGTCCGCGAGCGATGTGAGATCGAGGCCGGGCAGCATGCCGCCGCCCTCGCCCGTTTGCGCGTCCTGCACGCGCAGCTCGGCGCTCTTGTATCGCAGCCGCAACGCGACGCCTTGTGCGAGCAGCCCGCCGCTCGCGAGTTGCGTATCGGTTACCGGATGCGCGGCGTGGACGATCGCAATGGCGCGCGGCGCGTTCTGCTTCGGATCGATGAGTTCGTCGAGTCTGGCGAGCAGCGGCGGCGTACCCGTCAGTGGGCTCAATTCGGTCTGGATCGCAAACGTCGATGTGCTCGTGTCGACTTCAGTCCACAGTTCCGGTGAATTCGGCTCTTCACAGTTCTCAGTCGAATGCTGCGCGACCTGAAAGCTCAAGGTGTTGTAGCCGGCGCGCAGTAGCTCGGCGGGCACGCGGATGTCGGCGGTCAGTTCCGGCTGACGCGGCGACAGCTGGAATTGCGCGATCGCGCGGTCATTGACGCGCACGACGAGCTGCGAGCGCTCTCCCAAAAGCGATACCGAGTTCGACGCGACCAGATGCAGCGTAGCGCCGCGCACCGCTTCGCGCGCGGATACCGGCACGCTGATCGAACGCGACGCGGACGCGCCTGCAATGCGCATCGGCCCGGACAGATTCGCGTAAGTTGCGAGCGATACAGCGGTTGCCGCCGTCGCACCGGGATTCACCGCAGAAGCCGCCGCCGGTGCGGACGCGCTTTTCCCGGCATACGTCGCAGCCTCTGACATCGTGCTGAAAATCGCGCAGGCCGTCCAGCCGGCAATCATGGTTTTTCTTATGACAGACATGGAGATCATCCAATCAAGACTTTGCAGATGTCACGACGCGGCGCAGCGCGTGTCGTCGACTCGCCAGCCGATTCAGGACATATCGCAGCAGCGCGGTGAAAAAGGTCCGGTAGTGCGCGAGCGCGTGCACGGTGCCGAGCCGCACGACGAGGCCTAATCCGCGCCGGATACCGATGCGCTTGTTGCGCTGATCGCGGAAGCTGCGCCAACGGCCGCTGTCGCCATAGACGAGCGATACGCGGTCGCTCAGTCCCTCGACACTGCGATCGGAGAACTCGACGCCGACCGCGCACGTGCCGTCGCCGGGTTCGAACACCCCGCGCACGACCACCGGCAATTGGCAGTGGCAGCCACGCGCCGCGTTGTATGCATCGAGCGTGGCGGTCCAGCCACGAGGAATCGACGACTGCGCACCGAGCGGCACGATCAGCTTCGCGCCGCCCGCCGACAGATCGACGATACGGCAGTCGAACGCAGGCGAGAATGCGCGGGCGGGCGTTGCGCCTTGCTCATCCGCGACGTTCGATAGCAGCAGTGTGCCGGCGATGTCCGCAGGCACGCGCGGCGCGACGCGGCGCTGCCGGCGTTCGTACAGCACACCGATGCACGCATTGAGAAGCACCAGGTTCAGCACGCTCCACGCCACCGACGACGCGATCACGCCGCGCTGCATGTCGCCATCGATCAAGCGCCACACGCCGACGATCGCCGAGATCAGCACGCCGAGATACACCGCGTAGAACGGCCCGGCGAGTTCCGAAATCTGGTCCGCGTCGCTTTGCTCGCCTTTGGGCGTCACATTGAATGTCGGCGCGCGCGGATTGAGCAGCACCGCGACGACGCCTCGCAACGAGAACATCGAGAGCAGCATTTCGTAGACTTCTGAAATTAGCGTCCAGCGGTACTTGCCGAACAGGTAATCCGTCGTGAGGATCACGCCAACCATTTGCGGCAGGCCATACGCGAAGAACTCTGGCAACGTCGCGTTATAGAACTGCAGACCGAACAGCAGATACAGTGCGGGCGCGAGCAGGAACACGACGCGCGCGTAGCAGAAGAACCAGAAGAACGCGTTCGAGAAATAGCAGAGGCGCTGCGCGAGTTTCAGCCCCTTCATCCGCAGCGGATTGCGGAACATGAGAAGCTGGATCATCCCCTGCGCCCAGCGCACGCGCTGCACGACGAAACTCGCGAACGTCTCGGGTTGCAAACCGGCGATCAATGGCTCGTTCAGATAAGCGCTGCGATAGCCTCGTGCGTGAAGCATCAGCGCGGTTTCGGCGTCTTCGGTGATCGATGTGCCGGTAATACCGCCGATTTCCATCAGACACTTTCGGCGCAGCACCGCCGCCGAGCCACAGAAGAACGACGCGTTCCAGAAATCGAGGCCGCGCTGGATCACCGAATAGAACATCTCGTTCTCGGGCGGCATCTTGCCGAACATGCCGAGGTTCTTTTCGAGCGGGTCCGGATTGCTGAAGAAGTGCGGCGTCTGCAACAGGAATAGCTCGCTGTCGCGTTGAAAATAACCGATCGTCTTTTCGAGGAAGTCAGCCGTCGGCACGTGATCCGCGTCGAAGATCACGATCAGCTCGCCACTGGTTTTCTCGAGCGCCGCGTTGATGTTGCCTGCTTTAGCGTGCTCGTTGCGCTCTCGGCTCAGATAGTGTGCACCGTGCCGCGCGGCCAGCAGCGACAGTGTCAGTGCGCGTTCCTGCGCGGCGGCTGCTTTCACGGGATCGGCCTGCGTGCGCTTCTGTTCGGTACCGCCGTCGTCGAGCAGATAGACATTCATGCGATCGCGGTCGTAGCGCATGTCAAGCGCAGCGCGCAGCGTGATTTCCAGCATCTCCGGCGGCTCGTTGTACGACGGAACGTAGACATCGACGGTGGGCAGCGGGCCGGCCGTGCGGATCAAGGGCACGCCCTCGCGCTTGAGCGGCCGGCTGTTGACGAACAGGCCACCGAGCGTCAGCACGATGCCGTACAACTCGGCGCCGTACATCATCATCATCAGGATGAAGTCCGCGAAGCCGTTGTAGCCGAGCGTCGAAGTGGTGCGCCAGCAAACGTATCGGATCGACAGGAATGCAGAACATAGGAGGAAGAACAGCCGCGTGCGCTCGATCAGACCGGAACGGCGCAACACGATCATCACGGCGAGCGTCATGAACGCGAGGCAAAACTGCGCCTGAAGATCGATGCGCACCATTGCCAGAACGGCGACAACCGCGAACGCCATGCACCAGGCGCAGCCTGCCGCCCGCGTCCGCCAGTCTGTGGGCTGGCGTGGCGGCTCGTGTTCGACGCCGACGCCGGGCGGCTCCTGAGCCGGCGACCGCAGCACGCGCGGCGCAAAAGCCAACCTGTTTGTCACGCTCATCGTTCTCGCCCGCGTCGTTGGATTCAGATCGCGAGGCCATGAGACCCGCGTTACCCGGTCGGCATCAGCATGTTCCAAATGCCTCGCGATTGGGTGTGCGGGGAACAGAGCGCCTGCTATTCATAACGGCAGTCCACGACAAATCCTGAGAGGGATGCGCTTGTTGTCCATCAGACTTACGTTCCGATGATAGGAATGCGGACAAGACGAACGGTCGTTTCGTCCGGCTAAGCATCCGATGCGCTTGTCTCTCAGCCAAAGCGATATGTTCTTTGACGAGTGCTTGCCACCGGGGCGCCGCATTAAAACGCTGTGGCCAACTCAGGAACTACTGAATATCATCGAGCGCCCATTGAATCGATGTCCGTCGAGGACACTGGCAGAAGAGCAGTTCGTCGCCAAGGCAGCCCCTCCGCTATTTGCATCCCGGCGGCGAAGGCTCGCCCTGATTGAACAAGTGGGCACTTTTGGCGTGCTTTCAGAAAAAATCGATAGTTCTCGTTTCTTCACTTCAGCAGCCCAGAAGTGTTGCCGTTATCCACTAATGGATCTGGCGCGGCGCTATCTGACTCGCAATATCTGCGTTGGGCAAAACCGCACGGATTACTGGGTCGACTGGGCAGCCGCGCACGACGTCAACAAGCGCGCACTGATGAAAGGCGGCGGTCCGTCCCTCGCTTACGCACTTTCGCACTGGTGCTGGAAGAGCAGCAAAGGGAACCCGCTAGCCGCGAGCATCGCCGCAACCAACTTCGCGATCGAAGGCGTCACGGGCGAGTGGTCGACATTTGTTTGCAGCAGTGACACCTACGCGAACAGCTTTCCCGTCTCGATGCGCCATAAGGCCATGCGCTGGCTCAGTCTGCACGCGCACTACGACGACGCACATCCGTGGGAGGCGCTCGAGATCGTCGCTACGTTGCTCGGCAACGCGCCAGGCGTCGACGAGGTGCACGCCGTGAAGCGCAGCATCGAAATGAGCTACGCGTATTTAAAGGTGAGTCTCGACTGCTGTCCGTAGAGACCGTCGGTTCACTTGTTTTCTTTTGTCGTGCGTTCGTCGCCTCGGGCCGTGTGGCTGAGACGATGTGAATGCGCTCGCCTGGCACCGATTGAAATCTGAAACGAGGAGAGAAGAAATGAAGCTGCAACTCTTTGCATGCGCGGCCCTCGCAACGACGAGCATGGCAGGCGTGACGAGCGCACATGCGCAGTCGGCGGGCGATATCCAGGTCAGTGCCGGCTGGATGCACTTCGCACCGCAGGATTCAAGTGGCCCCTTCAACGTCACCGCGCTGGGTCAGACGGTCACGAAACAAGGCGCAAGCGCATCCGTGAGTGATGCGGACACCTTCGGACTGACGCTCCAGTATTTCGTCACGGATCACATCGCCGTCGAAGCGGTGACGGGCGTGCCGCCGAAGTTTCATCTCACCGGCGAAGGCACGCTCGGGCCATTGGGCGAACTGGGTACGGCCCGTGAATGGAGCCCGACGCTGCTGCTCAAGTACTACTTCCTCAGTGCCCAGAGCAAGTTCCGCCCCTATGTCGGTGCGGGTGGCTCATACGTGTGGTTCTCAGACGTCAAGCTGAGTCAGCAGATGGCCAACGGCGCGTTCCTTTATTCGCCGCAGACCGGCACCGCATTGACGGGCCCCACTAGCGTGCATATCAGCAATTCGTTTGCGCCGGTCGTGAACGCCGGACTTTCCTATAACTTCACCAGACACTGGTCGGCGGCGTTCTCCGTGTCGTACATGTGGCTGTCCGCACGCGCGACGCTCACGACGAACTCCGCCGTCGGGCAGATCAAGAGTGAATCCAAGCTCAAGCTGAATCCGATTGTGACCTTCTTGTCGGTCGGCTATACGTTCTGAACCGGCAAGCTACCGCATTAAACGAAGCGCGCTCCGCCCCACTCGAAGCTATCTCGCCCGGCCGGAGCGGCCCTGACGCGCTCAAATGCGTGTCCGACCGAAACGACGTTGGGTGATTACCGCGTTCGACGCTGCATCGGTCTTTGTACCGAGAGTCTCGCGACGCTTCCTGCGGCCTTTCCATCGGATAGAGGCCGTCAAGGCTCCGCGACACGCTGGCATGCCGGCGAATGGCCAATTGCCTCTTCGTCGGTTCGCTCCCCGCGCAAGTCAACGTGCAGCTGCGAGAGTGGTAACTACGGCAAAACGCCCGATACAAACGTCCGTTTCCCGGACGAAGCGGCCGATCACAATGTGCTGTGCTTCCACGACCTGAACAGATCCAGTAGCGTCCTCACCTGGCGGCCCAAGGTCACCTTCCGGTGCCACACCGCGCCCACGTCCATTGTCGGCACCGCCACGCTCAGGTCTCTGCGGCTGATGCGATTGCCTTCCAGCGACCACGGCCGATAGACGAGATCAGAAAGTATGGTCACGCCCTCGCCCAACGCGACGAGACTGCGCACCGCCTCAATCGAGGTACTCTGCATGCGCACGCGCGGTGCGACGCCGTACTTCCCCCAGTAACGCGCGACCGTCTGCACGTGCTCGTCCATGTCGAGCAGAAGATACTTTTCCTGCGCGACGTCCTCGAGCGTCACGCGCTGCGTTTCGAGTAACGGATGATCGGGCGGCGTCCACAACCGGCGCGGGGAGCGGATCATGGTTTCGCACTTCAGGTCGTCGTGCAGCGCGGTGTTGGAGACGAGCAGCAGCGCCATGTCCAGTTCGCCGTCGAGCAACTGACGTTCAATGGTTTCGCGCTCACGCTCGATGACCTCCACCTGCAGATTGCGGAAGCGGCGCGTGACGGTCGACATCAACGACGGCAATAGATAGGCGGATATCGTTTCCGTCATGCCGATACGTACCCGCCCCGAGATCTGCTCCGGCACTTCCTGCGCCGCGAGCACCGCCTCCTGCACCGACTGTCGCGCCTGCTGCACATGCCGCATGAAGCGCACACCCGCATCGGTGAGCCGGACGCCTTTGGCATGCCGGGACAGAAGCGGCACGCCCACTGCGTCCTCGAGGTTTTGCAGCGCGATGGTCATCGACGACTGCGAAACGTTGCACAGATTCGACGAACGCAAAATCTGCCCGGTATCGGCGACGGATAAAAAGTACTCGATCTGACGCAGGGTAATCTGGCGCGGCATATGAAACGCCCAAAATGTAAGGTATTGAAAAACTCTATATTGCCGGATCAAAAATATGAATTTGGCATCGTTTCCGGTTTCGTAGCATAGCCGTATGAAACCCGGAGACGGAGATGGAAGTACAGGAAAAAAAGGGCTACTGCACACTTTGCCGTTCGCGTTGCGGGACGATCAACATCGTGCGCGGCGATCAGTTGACGGAAGTGCGCCCCGACCGCGAACACCCCACGGGCCACGCAACGTGCCTGAAAGGCAAGTCCGCGCCGGAACTCGTGCACAGCCCGCACCGCGTGCTTCATCCCATGCGCCGCACCGCGCCGAAGGGCGCCGACGATCCGGGCTGGGTGCGCATCGGCTGGGACGAGGCGCTCGACGAAATCGCCGCGAAGCTCGATACCCTGCGCCGCGAGCACGGCGCCGAATCGGTCGCATTTGGCGTGACGACGCCGAGCGGCACGCCGATGAGCGACAGCATCGACTGGGTCGAACGCTTCATCTGGTCCTACGGCAGCCCCAACATCTGCTACGCGACGGAAATCTGCAACTGGCACAAGGACGTGGCCCATGCGTTCACGTTCGGCTGCGGTATTCCGGTTGCCGACTACCGCCACGCCGGAGTCATTCTCCTGTGGGGCACGAACCCCGCCAACACGTGGCTCGCGCAGGCCGATGCCATTGCAGCCGGCCGCCGCAACGGCGCAAAACTGGTCGTCGCTGATCCACGTCCAACGGCCCTCGCGCGCGAAGCCGATGTCTGGCTGCGCGTGCGTCCCGGCACCGACGCAGCGCTCGCGATGGGCATTGCGCGACGCATCATCGAAACGCGCAGCTATGACGATACGTTCGTGCGCACCTGGACCAATGCGCCTCTGCTGGTGCGGCGCGACAACGGGCGCTTTCTGCGCGAGCGCGATATTGATTCGCAGGCACCGGCTAATCGCTACGTCGTATGGAACGCGCCTCTTGGCCGTGCAGAAGCGCTCGGCCAAGAGGCGCACACGACGCCCGACGACCTGGCGCTCGAAGGCCTGTACACCGTCGGGGCAGTGGAATGCGAACCGGCGTTCGCGTGCTACCGGCGCGCGCTCGATGACTTCACGCCCGAGCGCGTCGAAGCCATTACCGGCGTCGAGCCCGATGCGCTCGAACGCGCGGCCGCCCTGCTTGCGCCGGGTGCGCGCATCGCGTATCACGCGTGGTCGGGCGTCGGCCAGCATACCAATGCGACGCAGACCGAACGCGCCATCGCCACGCTCTACGCGCTCACGGGCGCCTTCGACACGCGCGGCTCGAATCGCGAGTACGTCAAGCAACCGGCCAATGCCGTGAGCACGTACGCTCTCTGTGCGCCGCAGCAACGTGCCAAGGCGCTCGGCCTCGACGAACGTCCGCTCGGGCCGCCCGCGCAAGGCTGGATCACCGCGCGCGATATGTATCGCGCGATGCTCGAAGGCGAACCGTACAAGGTGCGTGCGTTATTCGCATTTGGCACCAATCCGCTGGTCTCCCAGCCCGATGCCGAATCCGCGCACGCCGCACTGAGCCAGCTTGAATTTCATGTGCATTGCGATTTATACGAAACGCCGTCGTCGCGTTATGCGGACATCTTTCTGCCGATCAATACGCCGTGGGAACGCGAGGGCTTGCGCATCGGCTTCGAGATCGACGAGCGCGCGGTGGAACTCGTGCAGTTGCGTCAGCGCATGGTGAGCCCACGTGGCGAAAGCCGCGCCGATTATGACATCGTGTTCGCGCTCGCGACGCGTCTGGACATGCACGACGCGTTCTTCGGCGGCAGCATCGAGGCGGGATGGAATCATATGCTCGCACCGCTCGGCCTCGACGTGGCGACATTGCGCGCGCATCCCGAAGGCATTTCGCGCCCGCTCGAACAACGCGAGAAGCAATACGCGCTGCCGGTGCACGACGGTCCGCGCGGCTTTCGCACGGAGACGCTGCGCGTCGAGCTGTATTCGGAAAAGCTCTTGCGGCATGGCTATCCGCCGGTGCCGGTGTTCGTACCGCCTGCGGGGATCGCACCGGAAGCGCGCGATCTGGCCTACCCCTACGTGCTCACTTCGACGAAGAACGGCTACTACTGTCACAGCCAGCATCGCGGCGTCACGCGACTGCGCAAGCGCGCGCCGTATCCGCTGGTCGAAATGAGTGCGGCGCTCGCGGCGAAGAAAGGCATCGAGAACGGCGACTGGGTGATCCTGCGCACCGCGCGCGGCTCGGCGCGTTTCGTCGGGCGAATAGAAGAGGCGCTCGCCGACGACGTGCTCATCGCCGAATACGGCTGGTGGCAGGCATGCGACGAACTCGGCATGCAAGGTTTCGACGCGCGCGGCAAGCTCAACAGCAACTTCAGCAATCTGGTGTCGGGGACGCAATGCGATCCGCTCTCCGGCTCCATGCCGATGCGCGCGCTCGCCTGCGATCTGCAGCCCGATCCGTCGTTCGAACGCGAGCGGCGCGCGTGGAAAGGCTGGCGCGATTTCGTCGTGACGAATCTCGTCGACGAAGCCGAGGGTGTACGCACGGTCACCTTCGCCGCGAAAGACAGTGGCCCGCTGCCCGACTACCTGCCAGGACAACATGTGACGGTGCATGTCTCGACCCTCGGCGAACGCGGCGCCACGCGCGCGTATTCGCTGGTCGGCCATGCGAAGGAACGCGGCCGCCGCACCTACACGATCTCCGTGCGCCATCAGCCGGAAGGCGCGATGTCGAGTCATATACATCGCGAACTCGCCGTGGGCGACGAAGTGGGCTTGCGCGCGCCAGGCGGCACCTTCGTGCTGCCGATGCGCTCACGCCAGCCCGTGGTGATGTTCGCGGGCGGCATTGGCATCACGCCGTTCATTTCGTATCTGGAATCGCTCGCGCGCGAGACCGCGACGCAGCAGCGTCCCGAAGCGTGGCTTTTCTATGCGAATCGTCACGGCGCAGCGCATGCGTACAAGCAGCGCATCCAGGCGTTGCATAAAGAATGGCCTGCATTGCGCGTGTTGGACTGCTACGCGCATCCGCGCGCGGAACTCGATGTGTTCGGCGTCGACTACGACCGCGCCGGTTATCTCGACGCGTCAGTGATCGGCGACGATCTGATCCGGCGCCGCGCGCGCTTCTACCTGTGCGGCCCCGAGCCGATGATGACGCCGATCATCGACGGACTCGTCGCGCGAGGCGTACCTGGGTTCGACATCTTCAAGGAAGCGTTCCGCTCGCCTTCGCAGCCGCGCGCCGATGCATCACAGGCCTTCTCGGTGACCTTCGCGCGCTCCGGAAAAACGGCGCGCTGGACGCCGGTGCAAGGCAGCCTGCTCGCGTTCGCCGAGAGCATCGGCGTGTCGCTGCCGAGTGGTTGCCGCGTCGGCCAGTGCGAAAGCTGCGCGGTGCGGCTCGCAAAAGGCACCGCCGATCATCTCTCGGGCAATGCACCCGAAGAACCCGACATGTGCTTCGCATGCCAGGCGATTCCGCTGTCGGATCTCGTCGTCGAAGCATAACGACTCACGACTCCCCTACCCACACACTCGCAAGCGCGCTTGACAGGAGACATCAGCATGGAACAGGTCACACAGGCAAAGCCGCTACCGCCGGCATCGGACGATGGCAACACAATGGAGCGCATGGCTGCGCGCGTAACGCGCTGGGCCGAACGGTGGTTTCCCGATGCGTACATTTTCGCGGCGATCGCAGTCATCGTCGTGGCGCTGGGTGCGCTGGCGATCGGCGCACCGGTGCAGCGCGTGAGCATCGCATTCGGCGACGGCTTCTGGAGCCTCATTCCCTTCACGATGCAGATGGCCATCGTGGCGATCTCGGGCTACGTCGTCGCCGTCTCGCCGCCCGCGTCGAAGGCGATTGCGTGGCTCGCGCGCCTGCCGAAGAGCGCACGCAGCGCGGTGATGTTCGTCGCATTCGTGAGCATCGGCCTGTCGCTGTTCAACTGGGCGATCAGCCTCGTTTTCAGCGGCCTGCTGGTGCGCGCGCTGGCCCGCCGCACCGATCTGCGGATGGACTATCGCGCTGCGGGAGCCGCGGCCTATCTCGGCATGGGCGCGACGTGGGCGCTGGGCCTGAGTTCGTCGGCTGCGCAGTTGCAGGCCAACGCCGACAGCCTGCCGAAAGCGCTGCTCGCGATCACCGGGGTGATTCCGTTTTCGGAAACCATCTTCCTGCCGCAATCGATGCTGATCGTCGCCGCGCTCACCGTCGTGTCGGTCGCCATCGCGGGCCTGTCCGCACCGGTCGGCGATCGTGCACGCACGGCGCAGGACCTGGGCGTGCCGCTCGACGACGTCGACATGAACCTGGTGAAACCCGCACGCCCCGGCGAGTGGCTCGAATACAGCCCGCTCGTGACGATCCTGCTCGTGCTGCTCGGCAGCGTGTGGATCGGCCATGAGTTCACGACGAAGAACCCGCTGCTCGCGATCTCGAACCTCAACACGTACAACTTCGTCTTCATCCTGCTCGGCATGCTGCTGAACTGGCGCCCGCGCCGCTTCCTGAATGCGGTTGCGAAATCCGTGCCGTCGACGGCGGGCGTGCTGATCCAGTTTCCGCTCTACGGTGGCATCGCTTTCATCCTCACCAAAGCGGCGGCGCCCGGCGGCCTGCCCTTGTCGGACCATCTCGCGCACTTCTTCGTCGCGATCTCATCGCAGGGCTCGTTTCCCGCAGTGATGGGCGTGTACTCCGCGATCCTCGGCTTCTTCGTGCCGTCGGGCGGCGGCAAATGGATCATCGAAGCGCCTTACGTGATCGAAGCGGCCAAGTCCCTGCAGGTGCATCTCGGCTGGGCCGTACAGATCTACAACGCGGCCGAAGCGCTGCCCAACCTGATCAATCCCTTCTGGATGCTGCCGCTGCTCGGCGTGCTTGGACTGCGCGCGAAAGATGTGGTCGGCTTCACGTTCACGCAGCTCATTGTGCATATCCCCCTCGTGGTGTTCTTGCTGTGGACGCTCGCGCCGACGCTGACCTACCACGCACCCGTCATGCCCTAAAAACACCACAAGGAAAGTCTTCCAATGAAGATTCTGGATTCGACCGTCACGCGTGAGGCACTGCCCTTCCCCGAACTGATCGACGCCTTACGCGAGACGTTCATCGAGGGGGCTCACGTGCCGCTTCGTCACAACCACAAGATCGAGACGGAAAGCGACCAGGGCACCGTGCTCATCATGCCCGCGTGGCAGGAGGGACGTTATCTCGGCATCAAAACCGTCAACGTATTTCCCGGCAACGTTGCGCTCAGCCTGCCGGGCCTGCATTCGACCTATGTGCTCTACGACGCCCGCACCGGCGCGCCGCTCGCGCAGCTCGACGGCAACGAGATAACATCGCGCCGCACGGCGGCGGCGTCTGCTCTTGCGGCAAGCTATCTCGCGCGCAAGGACGCCACGCGCATGACGCTGCTCGGCGCGGGCCGCGTGGGCAGTCTCGTGCCGCAGGCGTATCGCGCCGTGCTGCCGATTCGCGAAGTCGACGTATGGGACGCGGTTCCCGCGGCATCGGAACGTCTCGTCGCGCGTCTGAACGAACTCGGCTTCCATGCGCGCGTCGCCGGCAATCTGCCGGAAAGCGTGGCGCGCGCCGATGTCGTGACCTGCGCGACGCTCGCCACCGAACCGGTCGTGCGCGGCGAATGGCTCGCGCCGGGCTCGCATCTCGACCTGATCGGCAGCTTCACGCCCGCGATGCGCGAAGCCGACGACGCGTGCTTCATGAACGCCACGACGTTCGTCGATACGTCGGAAGCGTTCCAGAAGTCCGGCGACCTGCTGGGTCCACTGCAGCGCAGAATCATCACCGATCCGCAGCGTTGGCCGACGCTGGAAACGCTGTGCCGCCAGCAAGCGTCCGGCCGCGCCAACGACACGGAACGCACGGTCTTCAAGGCAGTAGGAACGGCGCTCGAAGACCTGGCGGCAGCGGTGCTCGTCTATGAGCGGTGCGGGCGCGCGTAGCGAACCCTGACGGGCACCCATACCCTAGCCTTTGGTCGCACCAAACGTCAGACCCGCGACGAAATGCTTTTGCATCGCGAAGAACATCGCAACCGATGGCAGCGCGGCGAGAATGGAACCCGCGGAAACGAGATTCCACGCCGTCGTCCACTGCCCCTTCAACGCGGCGACACCGACTGTGATCGGCGCCGCATCGTCGCCTTGCGTCAGACAAAGCGCCCAGAAATAGTCGTTCCAGACGAAGGTGAAGACCAGAATCGTCAAGGCGGCCAGCGCCGGACGAATCAGCGGCAGCACGATTCGCACGAACACCGTCCACTCGCCCGCGCCCTCGATGCGCGCCGCCTCGATCAGTTCGAACGGCAGCTGCTTGATGAAGTTGCGCAGGAACAGCGTGCAAAAACCGGTCTGAAACGACAGGTGAAACAGAATCAGCGCGCCGACGGTGTTGAACAAGCCCAGACTCAGTGACAGGTCTCGCACCGGAATCATCAGAATCTGAATCGGCACGAAATTGCCCGCCACGAAGGTCGCAAACAAACCCGTGTTGCCCGGAAAGCGATAGATCGCCAGCGCGAAGCCCGCCATCGCGGCGAGCGCGATCGCGCCCAGCACGGCCGGCACCGTGATCAGCACGCTGTTCATGAAGTAATGCAACATCGGCGACGCGGTCAGCGCCTCGCGATAGTTGGCCACGAGCGCGATATGCTGCGGCCAGCCCCAGTAATTGCCGAGGCTCAACTCTTCGCTCGAACGCACGGACGTGACCAGCACCGCGATCATAGGCAAGAGCCAGATCAGCAGCGCGACGGGCAGCGACAGTTTGTACAGGCGCCGGCTGACGGGCTTCCACTTCTGTACGGGAATCGGATACATGCGAGCCCCTTAGAGTTCGTTGCGCAGCATGCGGCGCAGGTGATAGACGATGTACACCAGCATGATCGCGAACAGCACCACGGCGATTGCGGCCGAATAGCCGATGCGGTAATACTTGATCGCCTGGTCGTACATGTAATAAGCGAGCACCGTCGAGCTTTCGAACGGACCGCCGCCGGTCATGACGGAAATCAGGTCGAAGCTGCGCAGCGCACCGATCACGGTCACGACGATCGCCATGAAGGTCACCGGGCGCAATTGCGGCAGCACCACATGCCAGAGCATCGTCCAGCCCTTCGCGCCTTCCATGCGAGCGGCTTCGAGTTGTTCGCTGTTGAGCGCGGTGAGACCCGTGAGATACAGAATCATGCAGTAGGCGGTTTGCGGCCACAGCGCCGCGAACACGATGCCGAAGGTCGCGTAGTGTGCATCGCCGAGCACGGGCACTCCATGACCAAGTATCACGGCGAGCAGGCCGAAGGTCGGATCGTAGAACCACGAGAAGATCAGCCCGACGACTACGCCCGACAGCACGAACGGCGCAAAAAACAGCGACTTCACGATGCGAATGCCCGCGACAGCCTGATTCAGATATAACGCAACCGCCAACCCCATCGTCGGCGCGAGCAGGAACAGCACGAGCCAGATGAGGTTGTTCTTCAGCGCGGTATAGAAGGTCGGCGCATGGAACAGTTCGATGTAGTTGTCGAGCCCGACGAAGGTCTTCTCCGTCATGCCGTCCCAAGCATGGAAGCTGAGCCAGATGGACGACAGAATCGGCCAGATGACATAGATGCCGACCATGACGCAAGCCGGCGCAAGAAACAAAAACGCTGCCTTGCGCTGTCTTCGCGCCGTCGGTGACGGTCCGCGTCGTTTAGTGGACGCGCGCGGCGAATGAGGCATATGCGGAGGCATATGCGGCGGCACATGCGGCTTGTGCGGCGAATCGCCTAAGTCCTGACGTGTGACGGAATGCGGCACGACGTGTCTCCTGAGCGTTGCGATGGCGCGCGACACATGCATGTCGCGCGCTCATTTCCCACGTCTCTACTTCTTGTAGATGCGTTTGCGCGTCTGTTCGAGCTGCGCGAGGATGCTGTCGAGCTGCGAGGGGTCGGACACGAACTGCTGCATGCCCTTCATCCCTTCGTCGGCCATCTCCTTGGTCATGTCGCGATCGTAGAACTGCGCGATACCACCCTTGGTATTGGACAGAATCTGGAAGCCGATTTTCGAAATGGGATCTTCCGGTTCCGGCGACTTGCTGTTCGCGGACAACGAGCCCAAACCCTGCGCGAGCTTCGCCCCCATCTCGGGCGATTCGACGAAAGCGAGAAACGCATGCGCGTCGGCCTTGTTCTTGGCGCGTGCCGGAATGTGCAGCGATTCGACCGGGCCGTCCTCTGCCGTCGGCACCTTGGAGTCGATGATCGGGAACTGGAAATAGCCCATGTTCGGCTTCACGTTCGCCGGAAAGCCGCCAGTGATGAAAGTGCCCATCAGCATCATTGCGGCCTTGCCCTGGAACAGGAACGGCTGCGCGGCATCGAGGTCATAGGAGAGCGAGTTGTCGATGAAATCGTGATCGTCGAGCAACTGTTTCCACGCCGTATAAACCTTCTTCACGCGCGGATCGGTGTAGGGCACGTTGCCTGCCATCAATTGCTGATGGAACGCATTGCCGTTCAAGCGCAGGTCGAGATAATCGAACCAGCCGGCCAGCGTCCAGGCATCGCGCCCGCCGACGGCGAACGGTGTGATACCCGCGGCCTTCAGCTTCTTGCACGCGTCCATCAACTGGTCCCAGGTTTTCGGCTCCTCCGTGATGCCGACTTTCTGGAACAGATCCTTCCGATAGAAAAGGCCCCACGAGTAATACACGGTCGGCGCGGCGTACTGCTTTCCGTTGTATGTCGACGATTCCTTGGTCGATGCATACATGCTGTCCCAGCCGTTCTTCTTCCAGTCACCGCTCAGGTCTTCGAACAGGCCGCGCTTCGCGTAATACGCCATGCGCTCGCCGTTGTGCCAGTTCACCACATCGGGGGCAACGGTCGACAGCCAGCCCGGCAATTGCACCTTGTAGGCTTCTTCATCGACGAACGAGACTTTCACATCGACATCGGGATGCGCTTTCTTGAACGCATCGACGACTTCCTGCCACACCGCGCGCTGGCTCGCGCCCTTGAACGCGATATTGATGGTCATGGTCGCAGCCTGAGCGGCGGTCGTCGCGAACGACGTCACGCCTAGCGTAAGGGCGAGCGTTGTGGCGGCGATGCTCATGCGTGTTTTTAGGCTTCTTGCTGACATTCTCGTCTCCTGATCGTTTTCGTATGTGGAACGTTTCTGCTGTGCTTCCTCAAGCCATGCGATAAGCGGCCACGCCTTGCGGCGCGACTTCTCGTGTGCCGATGACGAAACGATCATCGGTGACACCATCGATCGTGTGCGTCGCGTTCGAATAATTGAAGACGTAGGCGATGCGGCCGCGACGGCTCACGCGAACATCGTTGCCCAGCGGCGTCGGGGACAAACCTGCTTCGCTGGCGATACGAGCAAATAGCGTCCGTGTGAGACTTTCATCGAAGATGCTGGTGAAGTAATGCATCTTGCCGCTTTGAACGTAAGCGGGATGACCGTCCGCGAAACGCGCGTGAATCGTGGCGTGTTGCGCATCCGCGAGTTCGATCAGATCGCGCCAGTGCCGTGCATGGCCATTGCCTGCCGCATCGCCGTTGACTTGCACGGACTCCGTCACATTGGGCCGCATCGATTCGACACGCCACACGCGAACGGGCAACACGGTCGCCAGCGGTCCCGGCGGCAAATTATGCGGAATCTGCAGGCTGTCGGTCTTCGATCCGGTCCGGGGCGCCAGCACGACATGCGCGCCCGATGCCGCGAGCCGCGCCGCGAAATCGCCGGGCACGATCGGCAGCGGAGGCACGACGACCATCGCATAGCCATCGAGCGGCGCATGCGCGGACACGATATCCACATCGAAGCCGAGCGAACGCAACGCCGAGTAATACTCGAACGCAAAGCGCGGATAGAAAAAGTCTGCGCCCTGCGGATGAATCTCGAACAGCCACTTCGCTTCGTAATCCCACACCAGCGCGACCTTGCCGCGTACATCGGCATTCGCATCGGCATGCGCGGCTTCGACCTGCGCGATTTCGTGCGCAACCGTCGCTGCTTCGCTGCCGCCCATGTCGAGCCGATTGTCCGGCGTATTGAGGCCTGCGTGCATCTGCTCCTGCGCGAACGGCACCTGACGCCATCTGAAGTAGGACACGCAGCCCGCGCCGTGCGCAAAGGCTTCCCACGACCACAGCCGCACCATGCCCGGGAGCGGCGACGGATTCCAGTGCGCCCAGTTCACCGGACCCGGCTGCTGCTCCATCACCCAGAACGGCAGCTTCGACATGCCGCGATAGACATCGTGATTGAAGGACGCGAAGTCCGGATGCCCAGTGCGCAGATACTTCTGCTTCACTTCGGGCGCAAACCATTGTTCTTCGAGCGCGCCCAGCGGATAACTGTCCCATGTCGCGATATCGAGATCGCGCGCGACAGGATAGTGATCGAACTCGGTAAAAAGCTGCATGAAGTTATGCGCGATCGGCCGTCCCGGCGAATGCGCGCGAATGATCTCGACCTGCATGCGGTTGTAGCGCGCGACTTCATCGGAGGCGAAGCGCCGGTAGTCCAGCCGATGCGAGGGATGCGCTTCCGTCACCGTTGCAATGGGTGCGTCGATCTCGTCGAAGCTGCGATATTCCATGCTCCAGAACACGGTGCCCCACGCGCGGTTCAGCGCGTCGATGGTCTTGTAGCGCGCTTTCAGCCATTGGCGAAAACGCTGTACGGCAGCGCCCGAATAACTAACGACCGTGTTATGGCAGCCGTACTCGTTGTCCGTCTGCCAATACGCGACGGCGGGATGGTTGCCGTACCGCTGCGCGACCGCCTCGCAGATCACACGGGATGCCTCGAAATACGACGGCGACGAGAAATCGTAGTGACGACGCGAACCGAATGCGCGCGGACGCCCATCGGCGCCGACCGGCAGAATGTCCGGATGGCGGTCGATCAGCCACTTCGGCGGCGTCGCGGTCGGCGTGCACATCACGACTTCGAGTCCTGCCTGTCCGAGCACATTGACGGCGCGATCGAGCCAGTCCCAGTCATATTCGCCAGGCGTTGGCTCGATCCGGCTCCACGCGAATTCCGCGATCCGCACCTGTGCGATACCGAGCGCCTTCATACGGCGCGCGTCGTCCTCCCACATCGATTCCGGCCAGTGTTCCGGGTAATAGCAAACTCCGAGGCGCATGTGTCTTCCCTTATGCAGTGTGTGCGAAGGCGCTGAGTGGCGTGACGGTGAAGCCATCGGCAGTAAAGAGATGGCAGGTATGCGGGCGCACGACGAAGCTCGCGCGCTGTCCTCGTTCGATCGTCGCGTTGCCGGGCACTTTGGCGATGAGCACATCGCCACCGGGTTCGTCGAGATGCACGTAGCTGTGTTCGCCGAGATGTTCGGTCAGCGAGACCGTGCGCGCGAGTGTCGCCTCGCCTTTCGAACGATCGCCCGCACCGAGTTCGAGATGCTCGGGACGCACGCCGAGCGTGACGGACTGCTGCTCCTGCAGAGCGCTGCCATCGACGGCAATGGTCACCGCTTCGCCGGTGTGATCGAGCGTTACGCTCACGCCATGAGAATCGATCGCGCTCACTTTCGCCGCCAGAAAATTCATGCGCGGCGAGCCGATGAAACCCGCAACGAAGCGGCTCGCGGGACGGTGATACAACTCGAGCGGCGCACCCACCTGCGCGATGCTGCCGAGACGTTCGGTATCCGCGCCGGCGTGCAGCAGAACGATCTTGTCTGCGAGCGTCATCGCCTCGGTCTGATCGTGCGTCACGTAGACGACGCTGGCGCTTGCGAACTGCTTGTGCAGCCTTGCAATCTCGATACGCGTCTGGCCGCGCAGCGTGGCGTCGAGATTGGAGAGAGGTTCATCGAAAAGGAATACGCCCGGCTCGCGCACGATCGCGCGGCCGATCGCCACGCGCTGACGCTGACCGCCCGACAGTTCGCGCGGTTTGCGTTCGAGCAGCGCATCCAGTTGCAGAATGCGCGCGGCTTCGCGTACGCGCTGATCGATTTCCCCTTTCGACTTCTTGGCGAGCTTGAGCCCGAAGGCCATGTTCTCGTAGACCGTCATATGAGGAAACAGCGCGTAGCTTTGAAAGACCATCGCCACGCCGCGCTCGGCGGCCGGCACGTCGTTGACCACGCGTGAATCGATCAGCAAGTCGCCATCGGTGAGATCTTCGAGACCGGCGATCATGCGTAGCAAGGTGGACTTGCCGCATCCCGAAGGACCGAGAAATACGCAGAATTCGCTCTTGCCGATCTCGAGATCGACATTGCGAATCACCGGCGCGTTGCTGCCGTAGGCCTTCTGCACGCCTTTCAAGGAAATACTCGCCATCGCCTGAACTCCGTGATCTAATTAGCCGAACGCGGAGATTAAGCGCTTAATCAAGCGAGAGAAGAGTACCGTCGCAAGCAGCATTTGCATGATTGTCTCCGTGAATCGTTTTGATGGTTTGACGCATGGTGCCGTGCCTTTGAAGACGAAGCAAATAATGAGAGCACCTCCCACATAGTGATTTTCTGGCGAAGCGCGATGCCCACACTCAACGAAGTCGCCCGGCGTGCCGGCGTCACGGCCGCCACGGTCTCGAACGTATTGCGCAATCGCGGCCGGGTCGGCGAAGAGACGCGCCAGCGCGTGCTCGAAGCGGTTGCCGCGCTCGATTACCGCCCTCACCTCACGGCACGGGCACTGGCCGAGGGACGCGCGCCGACTCTCGCGCTCATGGTGTCCAGCATTGCGAATCCTTTCTATCCGGAGTTCGCACTAGCGGTCGAACGCGCCGCACGTGAGAGCGGGCATTTCGTCATCATCTGCAACACCAATGAAGATCCGCTGGCGGGCCGTGCGATCCTTCAGCAGATTGCGGGGACGCTGTCGGAAGGCGTATTGGTGATGAACGCAAATCTCGACTTCGACGATCTGCATACGACGCAGGCCAATGGCACGCCTGTGGTGTTGTGCATGTGGGAACGTCCCGACGATCCGCCGGGACTGCCATGCGTCGCAGTCGATTTCAGGCTGGCGGGCAAGCTCGCCGGACAGCATCTGATCGAACTCGGGCACACGCGCATCGGCGCGATCGTCGGCAGTAAGTCGATGGGCATTCACGCCTCTCGCTACGACGGCTTTGTCGACGCCATGCGCGGAGCGGGACTGGACATCGTGACCGCGAACACGATCCACGCACCGGACACCGTGCAAGGCGGGTATTCGGCCACGTTCGAATTGCTCGCGCGCGACGCCGGCATCACGGCCATCTTCGCGACCAATGATCTTCCTGCGCTCGGCGCCATCGACGCGGCAGCCGATATGGGTCGCTCCGTACCGCACGATCTTTCGATCGTGGGCATCACGGATATCCTTCTGGCGCAGCAATGGCGGCCCCCCCTTACCACGGTCGCGGTGCCCACTGTCGAGGCTGCGGGCTTGGCCGTTGCATTGCTACGCGAGATGATCGAGGAACCTCAGCGCGCAGCCGATCGTAGTAATCGGCGATGGCGTCTGCTCACAGCGTCGGAGCCGCACTTGGTCGTGCGCGGCTCGACAGCATGTTGCCTGCGACGTTAGCTCGACTCGCGGTTCACCGCACGCAGTAACACTGTGCCTGCGCGCTGCAACGCCAGGCAAGCTTCTCAGCTATTCGCCATTCACTAAGTTCAAGACCCGACGCGGGTCAGTCAGCGGCATGAGTTGCTGGCGTCGCGTTCGAGCAACTGGCAGGCCGCCGGCGTCTGGGAGCAGTTGCATGAGGTGCTGATTGCGCGATTGCGTATATATATTTAAGCGCAAAAGGCAAAGCAGTGTCGGACCCGGACGCGCCTGACCCGGAACGTGTACGGAAATCAAGGGCCCCCGACTGCCGCGATCTCGCGGTCGGTACCGTGGCACGCTGCCCCGGCCTGCGCTGCGATGCACTCGATGGCGCGTTCTACACCTTCGCGAACTGCTCGGGCGCGATAGGCGCTGCTACGCTTTCAAGCGATGTCATCGCTACCAATCTCGACTTCGCCAACTATCTGCTGGAGGCGGCGTATGTCGGCGTGGCGTACGGTAGCGCGTTCGGCGTGGAGACCATGTGCGGATCGCGTATGCTGTTCCGATGTCCACGCCGTGCGACGCGTGCTGGCGCATCGAGACAGCGTGTGCGGCGTTGACACCCGCTGTCGCCGCGGTCTGAAGAGCCTATGCACCAGACGCCACGCCCGCGACACGTGTGCCGTGTTGCGGGTTTTTCTTTTTATCGGATGGCCTTCCATGCTCTATCTCATCGAAGACGCTACCCCCGAGCCGGCGCAATTCGGCGCCCTTCCCGCGCTGTTCGCCCGGACTTTGAATGCCGAACTCCGCTGCACTGGCGTGCATTTCGACGAACAGCGGTTTCCCGATGCGCATCAGCACGTCACAGCGGATGGACGGTTAATCGCGAGCGGTCTGATCTGGCGCACGCGCACCGGCCTGCCCGACGCTGGCGAACCATGCCATGAGATTTTTGCGCTGGCGCGCACGCGCGATATCGGGCTTCTCGTGCAATCCTTCGATGCGTTTCCTACGCAATGCGCCGAAGACGTGGAGATGTTGCGCGTCGTTCATGAAGCCGATAGCGCACAGCTCGTCGAAGATGGTTCGGGCGTGGTTTTGCAAGCGCATCGGGATCGCTATGGCAGATGGCGATCCACGCAGGAAGCCGCATCGCGCGCGAGCGGGCCGTCCATGACGATTGCGCTGATAGGCCGTGAGTGCGACCAGCATCAGCAATACCCCGCGACGCTCGCCGCCCTCGGTGACGCCGCCGATGCGCTCGGCCTCGCTCTCGACGTACGCTTCATCGCGGCGCAGGACATCGACCGCGACAACGCAGAAACTTTGCTCGCCGATGCACACGGCATTCTATTGCCAAGCGGCGCGAACATGGCGCACGTGGCGGGACAGATCGAGGCCGCGCGTTTCGGCTGGCTAGCGTCGATTCCGGTCGTGGGTTTGTGTCTCGGCATGCAGTCGATGGCGACGGCCATCGCGCGGCTCGCGTTGAAGAGCGATGAGATCGGCATGAAGGAAGCACAGTCCGATGCGCGCGTCGCCAGCTTCGAGCCGATTCATGTTGGCGAGGATGGCGTGCTGCTGCATCGCTTAGGCATGCGGCCGATAAACCTAGTGCCGGGATCGCGTATCGCGGCCATTCTCGGCGCGCAGGCAAGCATTCTCTGCAATCATCGCTACAGGCTCAATCCGGCGCTCGAAGCGCCGCTCGCGACGCTCGGCGTGACCGTCAGCGCGCACGACGAGAGCGGCTCGATCGCCGATGCTATCGAGGCCGATAAGCATCCGTTCTTTGCCGGCATGCAGGGGCATCCCGAACTGTCGTCGCGTGATGGCGTGCCCCATCCGTTGCTGAATGCGTTTCTGGAAGCGGTGGCGCGCCGTTCGCTGGTGTCGCCCGATGCCAGTTCCGTCGGCGCGCGAAACTGGGTATCCTTACCGGATAAACGGCGCGGGTCGATTTGAACGGCCTTGTTGTAGGAGCAGTGTGTGCAGCGCACATCGGGCGCCCTTCAGCTATAGGCTAGCGGGACACCCATAGCTTTGCGAGGACAATCAAGAGTGCTGCGCCAACTGGCAGCGCAATGGCCAGCGCCCATTCCCCTGCCGTCCGCGGTAAATCGGTTCTTTTTCCCGAAGCGCATTCGGGGCGGGCATTCTTCGCGTTGGGCAGTTCTCGTCCCCGCGCACGAGAAGGAAGATCGTTGCTACACATGATCTCTCTCCATGGCATCACGCCGCCTTATCCCTCTCGGATCGGTCGGTCCTCCGAATTTAGTCAATTTTTCTGCCGGTGTCTACTGCGGGACTTCAGAGCAAGATGTATCAGAAAGCGCCAGAGGCGGCGTACCGCACTACGCGCTCCATCATCGTATCGCAATCTCGGAGTTGTTCGATCGTCACATACTCGTCGGGTTTATGCCCTTGATCCATGCTGCCCGGTCCGCAAACGACCGTTGGAATGCCGACGTGATTGAACAGTCCGCCTTCCGTTCCGAACGCAACGGTGCCGAACTCGTCCGAGCCACAAAGCGCCGTCAGAATGCGCGCCGCCTCGCTGTCAGGCGGCGTCGCGAGTCCCGGATAGGCGGATAGCGGTTCAAGACGAATATCCACATCATGTTTCACCGCGCGCATCTTCGGCAGCAAGGCGGCTTGCGCATACGACTGCAAATCGTCGGCGACTTCGTTCGCGTCGAAGCCCGGCAGCGAACGCACTTCGAAATCGAACTCGCATTCTGCCGGCACGATGTTGAGCGCGCGGCCGCCTTTGATGACGCCCGTCTGCACCGTCGAATACGGCGGATCGAAACGCTCGTCGCGATGCTCGGGTTGCGCAAGCCGCTCGCCGATTTCTTCCAGACGATTGATGAGCTGCGCCGCATATTGAATCGCGTTCACGCCGTACGGTGCGTACGCGGAATGACAAGGCGCGCCTTTCACCTGACAGCGCATCGCGAGTTTGCCCTTATGGCCGAGCACGGGCTTCAATTCGGTCGGCTCGCCGATGAGGCATAACAAAGGCTTGTGCTTACGCTTCTCCAGTTCCGCGAGCATCGGCCGCACGCCGAGGCATCCGATTTCTTCGTCGAAGGAGAACGCGAGATGCACCGGTATCTTCAACTCACGCTCGACGAACAATGGCACCGCTGCCAATACCGATGCGAGATAGCCCTTCATATCGGCCGCGCCGCGTCCGTAAAGCCGTCCTTCCTTCTCACTCAGCTTGAACGGATCGACGCTCCACGCCTGGCCATCGACTGGCACGACATCCGTATGACCCGACAACACGATGCCGCCGCGATCGCGCGGTCCGATGGTCGCGAACAGATTCGCCTTCGTGCGCTCCGCGTTATAAAACAACTCGCATTCGATATCGAATTGCACGAGGTAATCGCGAATGAACTCGATCAGCTTCAGGTTTGAATCGCGGCTGACCGTCGCGAAGCCAATCAGGCGTTCGAGCAGATCGCGGCTCGTCATCTCATTCATCGCCCGGCACTCCGTAGCTCGGCGCGGCGGTCGGGTTCAACGCGCGCGTCACGTAGTCCTGCATTTGCGGTTTATACGCTTGCCACAATCCATCGAGCTTGCCGATAGGATCATCATCCGCCCAGTCGACACGCAGATCGACGAGCGGCCAGCTTTGCTCGCCCGCGATCTTCAGCGCCGCCGAATGCACCGGTCCCGCTTCGCCGCCCGCCGCAATCGCCGCGTGCATCGCCGCGAGCAAGCGATCCGCGAGATGACCCGATTCGTTCTCGAACGCCGGAATCATCGCTTCGATCACGTGGGTGCCCGCGAGCATGTTGCCCGCCGCGACGCATTGGTTGCCCGCGACCGCGTGATAGGTTCCGAGCGCCTGTTTGCCGCTAAAGAACGCAGTGCGTCCCTGCGCATCGACCACCGTCACTTGACGATACTCGTTCCATTCACTCTCGGCCAGCGCGCGATCGAGCGCTCCGGCAGGATCGAGCCTCGCGCGTTCCATATGATCGAGGATCATCGAACCAAGCGCGGGCAGCGTCACGTTCTGCGTCGCGACCACGCCGACGCCCGCGCGCACCCAAGGACAACGAGCGCCGACCGCGATGCTGGATGAACTGATTGCGATGCCGAGTTGCCCGGTCTCTTCACATCGTCCGACGATAGAAAAAGTCATGTGCGCTCCTTCTTGGGCTCAAGCCTGAGGCGGCGTCCATCCATCGGGGATGACGGCGATCACGTCGATCTCCATCAGCCATTCCGGCTGACCGAGCGCGACGACGGTGAGTCCCGTCGAAATGGGGAACACGCCCTTCAGCCATTTGCCGACTTCGCGATACACCGGCTCGCGAAAACGCACATCGGTGAGATAGGTCGTCGTCTTCACGACGTGCGACAGATCGCTGCCCGCTTCTTCGAGCAACTGCTTCACGTTCTTCATGGCCTGCTCGGCCTGCGCGCGCGGATCGCCGAGGCCGATGAGATTGCCGTCGAAATCCGTGCCGATCTGACCGCGCACATAAATTGTATTGCCCGCGCGCACGGCCTGGCAAAGATCGTTATCGAGCGTTTGATTCGGGTACGTATCCTTCGTGTTGAACATGCGGATACGGGTATGGGTGGGTTGGCTCATCGAATGCACCTTGATGCTGGATTCTGAATGGATTGGTAATCAGTTGACGCCCATCTCGCTTAAGGTGTGAACACGCGATGCACCGGGCGCGCTCTCGACGCTTTCCACGCGCTTCTCGTCCGCCGGACGATGCGGCACGTCGTAATAAGCGTGGTACTTGCGCTGCGTGGCGATGTGATCGGCAACATGTTTCGCGTCGTGCCACACGCCCCAGATGAACGCGGAACCACGGCGCGACAGCCACGGCAAGCCGAGGAAATAGATGCCCGGTTCTTTGGCGACGCCGCGCTGATGTTTCGGCTTGCCCTGTTCATCGAATGCATCGACTTGCAGCCAGTTGAAATCGACCGCATAACCCGTCGCCCAGATGATCGACGTCACGCCTTCCTTAGCCAGATCGAGTTCGAGCAACGGATGCTTCATGCATTCCGGATCTTCGGGGATATTGCGCGCCTCGGGCTCTTCGGGAAGATCGAGGCCGTTGCGTTGCGCATAGGCATCGGCGGCATCGAGCAGCGACAGATAGTTCTCGTCGCCGCGACGAATGTTATCGGCGAGATCGGCTTCGAAAGTGACGCGAGTATCGTCGAACGATTTCGTCAGACCAGTCAGCGTGACGCCCTGATGCGCGAGTCGCCGGAAATCGACCGTATGGCCGCCGCGCGCGCCGCTTACCGCGATCGTCACATGCTCGCGCCCGGGCTTCATCACTTCCGCGTCCCATTCGCCGAGCACGCCGAGCCACCAGCAGAAATCGCGTCCGCGATAACCACGCGGCGGACGATCGTGCGCGCCGACCGACAGATACACGCGCCGGCCCGAGCGATGCAATTCATCGGCGATCTGCACGCCCGACGATCCCGCACCGACCACCAGCACACCGCCTTCGGGCAATTGCTGCGGATTGCGATAGTCGGCGGAATGAATCTGCGTGAGCGCGGCGGTTTTCGGCGCGATCGGCGGAATCACGGGGCGCTGAAACGGCCCGGTCGCGACCACCACGCGATTCGCTTCAAAGGTTCCATCAGACGTATCGACGGTAAAACCCGGTCGTCCGACATTGCGCACGACTCGCTTCACTTCGATGCCGGTTCGAATCGGCGCTTCGAACTTCTTCGCATAGGCGACGAAGTAATCGGCGACCTGTTCCTTCCCCGCAAAACTATCGGGGTCGACATCCGCGAATTCGAGATTAGGGAAACGATCGTGCCATGCAGGTCCGTTGGCCACGAGCGAGTCCCACCGGCCCGTGCGCCAGCGTTCTGCGATGCGATCGCGTTCCAGCACGATATGCGGAACGCCAATCCTGCTCAGATGTTCGCTCATGGCGATGCCAGCCTGCCCGGCGCCCACAACGAGCGTGTCTGTTGCCTTTATTTCGACTGTCATGGGTGAGTCCTTCGAAGAAGCGGAGTTCGGTTTGCGATCCCTTCGGCCCTTTGCGGCTTCGGTGCACCATGCGTGTGCTTTCGGATAGCAATCTACGCTCGCTTGCAGAATCCGAAAAATATATTAAAAAAATGCAAAGCATCGGTTCTACCTATGCAGTCATTTTTGATCACTTCACAATGCGATCCATCTGACGCCGTCAACTGGGAGCCAAGCCCATGGAAAATCAGCCGCTGCGTTACTCACTGCGTCAGTTGCGATACTTCGTGGTGACGGCGGAAGTGCTGTCTTTCACGGCCGCGGCGAGACGCCTGCACATTTCGCAGCCGTCCATCTCGACTGCATTGGCCGATCTCGAGATCTCGTTCGGCGTTCAGTTGTTCATCCGGCATCACGCGAGCGGTCTGTCGCTGACTCAGGCGGGGCGCGATCTTCTCGGGCAGGCGCGCAATCTCCTGAAGTTCGCGGAAGAACTGCAAATGGCCGCCACCGAAATGGACGGCGGCATGACGGGATCGATCGCGCTCGGCTGCCTTGTCTCGCTCGCGCCGCCGTTGATGCCCGGATTGATCAGCCGATTCACGAGCGAGCACGGCGGAATAAGTTTTCGCACCATCGAGGCGCATCAGGATGAACTGCTTAAAGGCTTGCACGACGGTTCGCTCGATATCGCGCTCACCTATAGCCTCGATCTGACCGAAGACATCGCCTTCACGCCCTTGCTTTCCTTGCCACCGTACGCGATTCTTCCCGCGACACACCGGCTGGCGCGCGCACGAAAGGTATCGCTGCAAGATCTGATAGACGAACCGTACGTGATGCTGGACCTGCCGCATAGCCGCGATTACTTCGCGGCGCTGTTCGATGCCGTGGGAAGCCGCCCTGTCCCTGCGTTTCGTTCTTCGCAACCGGAAGTGGTGCGCGGCATGGTGGCGAACGGGCTGGGCTACAGCATTCTGAACTTCCCGCTGAGTTCGACGCGCACCGTGGACGGCGGCGAATTCCTGATTAAGCACTTTAGGGATAACGTCAACGCGACGACGCTTGGCATCGCCCAATCGAAAACGATGAAGCCGCGTCAACTGGTGTCGCGATTCTCTTCCTTCAGCGAAAGCTATATACGGCGCCTCAAGCTCGACGCGTAACAAGCGCCTGCAGTAGAGCGACTTCCCGCGCCTTGCATAGCCATAACCTTGCTTTAGCATCCGAAAACAATATTTTGACTTGTAATTTGGCTTGGTAGATTAACTCCAGTCGATGCGATGAATGCGCCGATCCTCCGCCAGCGCAACCGCACTCTGCTTCAGGAGCCGTCTCATGGAAAACCCCACCAGGCAAGCAGCAATACGCGCTTTGCTCGACGAACTCGCAACCAACTGCGAGCGACCATTCGGCGATGCGCGCGCAATGCCTCCTGGCGTGTACACATCAGCCGAATTCCTGTCTCTGGAAGAGCGGGAAATCTTCTCGAAAGAATGGCAATGCGTGGGCCGCGCGAGCGCGCTCGGCAAATCCGGCGACTATCTGACCGCGAGCATCGCGAATCAGCCGATCGTCGTGCTGCGTGACGAACAAATGGCCCTGCGCGCGATGTCGAATGTCTGTCTGCATCGCATGTCGGTGCTGCTCGAAGGGCGCGGCAACATACGTCGGATCATCTGTCCGTATCACGCGTGGAATTACGGACTCGACGGCGGGCTGAAGGGCGCGCCGCTCATGGAACAGCAGTCCGGATTCTGCAAGGAAAGCTATAAGCTGCCGGCCGTTCGCTGCGAGGAATGGCAAGGCTGGATTTACGTCACGCTCGATCAGAACGCGCAGCCGGTTCATACGCAGCTCGCGCAACTGAGCGAACTGATCGATGCATACGGCATGACCGATTACATCGAAACCTTCCATGAAGAACACGTCTGGGACACCAACTGGAAGATCCTCGCCGAGAACTTCATGGAAAGTTATCACCTGCCGATGCTGCATCGCGCAACGGTCGGTCCGCATTCGCGACTCGAAGAAATGGAATGCCCGCCGGGTTATCCGGCATTCAACTATCACTGGATCACCAAGGAAGCATCGCTTCCCATTGGCAATGCGCATCCGGACAACAACCGGCTGACAGGCCACTGGCGCAAGACCACGGCCTTGCTCGCGGTCTATCCGACGCATCTCATCACGCTCACGCCGGGCTACTTCTGGTATCTCGTGTTGCAGCCGCGCGGCGTGGGCAAGGTACATATCCGCTTCGGCGGCGGCCTCGCGCCTGAATTCATCGCCGACCCGGAAGCCAATGCGCACATGGCGACGCTCAAGACCCTGCTCGACGAAGTGAACGCGGAAGACAAACGCGGCGTGGAAGCGGTTTTTCGAGGCGTGAATGCGCCGCTCGCGAAGCCCGGTCATCTGAGCCATCTCGAACGCCCGAACTATGACTTCGCCCGATATCTCGCGTCGAAGCTCGCCGCGCGCTAATCGAAGCACTTCCGTCAGGACGCTATCACGATGTCAAACCCATCCTTCATTTCGTTCTCGGGCGTGAGCAAGTCGTACGACGGCGCGAACTACGTTGTCGATGACTTGAACCTTGATGTGCGAAAGGGCGAATTCCTGTCGCTGCTCGGTCCGTCGGGTTCGGGCAAGACGACGACGCTCATGATGCTCGCCGGCTTCGAATCGCCCACGCAAGGCGAGATTCGTCTCGATGGAAGACGCCTCGACGACAAGCCGCCGCATCAGCGCGACATCGGCATGGTCTTCCAGAACTACGCGCTGTTTCCGCATCTGACGATTGCGGAAAACGTCGCGTTTCCGTTGTCCGTGCGACGCGTGGGCCGCGCCGAACAGAAAGCGCGCGTGAAGCGCGCGCTGGAGATGATCGAACTGCCGCATCTGGCGAACCGGCGTCCCGCGCAACTTTCGGGCGGACAGCAGCAGCGCGTCGCGCTCGCGCGCGCACTCGTGTTCGAGCCGAGCGTGGTGCTCATGGACGAGCCGCTCGGCGCGCTCGACAAGCGCCTGCGCGAAACCATGCAGTACGAGATCATGCGGCTGCATCGCGAACTGTCGCTCACCATCGTCTATGTGACGCACGATCAGGCGGAAGCGCTGACCATGTCGGACCGCGTCGCGGTCTTCTCCGATGGCAGGATTCAGCAGGCCGCGTCGCCCACGGAGTTGTATGAGAACGCCAACAACGCGTTCGTCGCGAACTTCGTGGGCGAGAACAACGGCCTGCGCGGACGCGTCGTCACGGTGAAGGACGGCTGGGCGACGCTCGCGCTCTCCGATGGCAGCATCATTCGCGGACGCTGCGAACAAGGCCTGAGCGAAGGCGCCGAAGCGATGCTCGCGCTGCGCCCGGAACGCGCGCATATCCACAGCGCCGAAGGCACGCAAGCGGATGCGCACAGCAACGTCGTGCGCGCGCGCGTACAGGAGCTCGTGTATTGCGGCGATCATCATCGCGTACATCTGACGCTCGGATCGCGCGATGCGCTCGTTGCGAAGGTGCCCAACACGCAACGTCACGCGTTGCCTTCCGCCGGCGACACCATCGAGGTGGCCTGGCGTCACGACGACTGCAAGATTCTCGCTGCGAGCGTGCCTCGCAGCGCGCCCACGGTTCCGCCCCCCGCATCGCCCTCACCTTCCATCATGTCGACCGCACCCGCAGGAGCCAACTGATATGCGCACTCACATCAAAGCACAATGCGCCGCCCTCGCCTTAGCCGCCCTCGCCACCGTCTCGGCGCAGGCTGCTGAAACGCTCAATGTCGTCACGTTCGGCGGCGCATATGAAGCGGCGGCGAAGAAGGCGTATTTTGATCCGTTCACGCAGGCGACCGGCGTGAACTTCTCGCTCGAATCCTACGACGGCGGTCTCGCGAAGCTCTCCGCGATGGAACAGGCGAAGAACACGACATGGGATCTCATCGATCTCGAAAGCAACGACGCGATCACCGCGTGCGACGAAGGGCTGCTCAAGAAGTTCGACAAGAAGACGCTCGGCAATACGAGCGATTTCATTCCTGGCTCCATCAGCGATTGCGCGGTCGCGAGCATGGTGTGGTCCACGGTCTACGCCTATGACGCGAGCAAGCTGAAGACCGCGCCTAGCACCATCAACGATTTCTTCGACTTGCAGAAATTCCCCGGCAAGCGCGGTTTGCGCAAGTCGCCGAAGGGTTCGATGGAATGGGCGCTGATTGCCGACGGCGTCGATCCGAAAGACGTCTACAAGGTTCTCGGCACGCCCGCCGGCGTGGACCGCGCATTCAAGAAGCTCGACACGATCAAGAAGAACATCGTGTGGTGGGAGTCGGGCGCGCAGGCGCCGCAGTTGCTCGCCGACGGCGCCGTCGTGATGACGCAGGCGTACAACGGCCGCATCGACGATGCCTCGAAGAAGGACAAAAAGCCCTTCAAGATCGTCTGGGATGCGCAGGTCTACGACTACGAATGGTGGGGCATTCCGGCGGGCGCGAAGCACGCGGATACGGCGGCGAAGTTCATCGTTTCCGCATCGCAACCGAAGGCGTATGCCGATCTTTCGAAGTACATCGCCTACGCGCCGCCGCGCAAGGACGCGATCCCGCTCGTCGACAAGCAGCGGCTCGCCGACCTGCCGACCGCGCCGGATAACTTCAAGCGCGCGATCCAGATAAACCCGACGTTCTGGGCCGATAACGCCGACGAGATCAACAAGCGCTTCCAGGTCTGGTTGACGCAGTGACAGCCTCGCAGTAACACCACCATCGAGAGAGAGCCCGCTGTGACCGTGACTACTCATACGCCCGTAACGGCCCATGCCTCGGCCACGGGCTCTCCGACGAGAGCCGGCGGCCGCGCGTCCTACCAAAAGGCGCAACGCCGTGCATCGATTCGAGCGCTATTGCTGGCGCTTCCGTTGATCGTGTTTCTGCTATCGACGTTCATCGCGCCCATCGCGCTGCTGCTCGCGCGCAGCGTGGAGAATCGCGAATTGCCGGACAGCATGCCTGCGCTTTCCCGTGCGCTCGACGCATGGGACGGCCGCGGCGTGCCGGACGAGCACACGTTCGCGCTGCTCGCGGCCGGACTTAAGGAGGCGCAGCAAAGCGGACAGCTCGGCACCGTCGCGAGGCGCATGAACTTCGCGCAATCCGAATTCCGCAGCCTGCTGATGAAGACGGCGCGCGGCGTGCGCAACGATGCACCCGTCGCGTGGAAACCGGCACTGATCGAATTGGACGATCGCTGGAATTCGCCGGAGACGTGGCGTCTGTTGAAGCGCGCCGCGACATCGCCGACGCCCGACTATCTGCTGAATGCCGTGGACGCGAAAGTGACGCCGCAAGGCTCGATTGCCTCGCTTCCCGCGAACGCGACGCTGTATCGCGAAGCATTCGTGCGCACGATATCGATCAGCTTCACCGTCACATTGCTGTGTCTGCTGCTCGGTTATCCCGTTGCGTGGCTGCTCGCGAATCTGCCCGAGAAAAGCAGCAACCGGCTGATGCTTTTCGTCATCGTGCCGTTCTGGACTTCGCTGCTCGTGCGCACAACGGCGTGGTACGTGCTTCTGCAACCGGGCGGCGTCGTCAACAGCCTGTTGATGAGTCTCGGCGTCGTGACGCATCCCGTGCCGCTCGTCTTCAATCGCACGGGCGTGTTGATCGGCATGACGCACGTGCTGCTGCCTTACATGATCCTCGCCATCTTCTCGGTGATGAAGGGCGTGCCGCCCGTGTATCTGCGCGCAGCGAAATCGCTTGGCGCGCATCCGTTCACAGCCTTCGTGCGCGTCTATATTCCGCAGACCTTGCCGGGCGTGGGCGCGGGATGCTTCCTCGTGTTCGTGCTCGCGCTCGGCTACTACATCACGCCTGCCCTGCTCGGCGGCGCGGGCGACGAGATGATCAGCCAGCTCATCGCGATCCAGACGAATACGCAGCTCAACTGGGGACTCGCGGGCGCGCTCTCGGCTTATCTCGTGATCTTCACGGCGATCTTCTATTTCATCTTCAATCGCATTGTCGGCATCGACCGGCTGCGCTTCGGTTGAAGCACGCGAGCCAAAGGGACGATCATGTTAGACAAACGCAATACGGTGCTGACGGAACGCGTCGCTTCCCGCTGGGTGCGCGTGCATTGCGCGCTCGTGCTGTTCTTTCTGGTGGCGCCGATTCTCGCGATCATTCCGCTTTCGTTCAACTCGGGATCTTACTTTTCGTATCCGCTACAAGGGTTTTCGCTGCGCTGGTATGAACAGGCGCTGACGAGTCCGGACTGGCAACGCGCGCTGCTGAACAGCGTGGCCATCGGCGCGGCGTCCACGTTGATCGCAACGTGTCTCGGGACGCTCGCGGCGCTCGGCTTGTCGCGAACGCAGTTTCCGCTGCGCTCGATCGTCATGCCGATCATCATTTCCCCGATGATCGTGCCGATCGTCGTCGTGGCTGCGGGCTTCTATCTCGTGTTCGCGCCGCTCGGCCTCGTCAACTCTTATCCTGGCGTCATTCTTGCGCATGCCGCGCTCGGCACGCCGTTCGTCGTCATCACGGTGACGGCTTCGTTGCTGTCCTTCGATCAGAGTCTCTTGCGCGCGGCGTCCGGACTGGGCGCGCCGCCGTGGGCCGCGTTCAGGCGCGTGACGCTTCCGCTCATCACGCCCGCGGTCGCAACGGGAAGCGTGTTCGCGTTCGCGACATCGTTCGACGAAGTCATCGTGATTCTGTTCATCGGCGGGCCGGATCAGAAGACGGTGCCGCGACAGATGTGGAGCGGCATCAGGGATTCCATCGATCCGTCTATTCTGGCGGTTGCGACCATGCTGATCGTGTTCGCGGTGCTGCTGTTCGCGAGCATCAACTGGCTGCGTGCCCGAGCGGCGGCCGCGAGTCAGGCGCTGGTCTGATTCGGCATTCGGTCAGGCGGACATCGAATTGAACCGTGTCTCCGCGTATTCCATGAAGAGGCGCGCGGGCACGGTCAACTGATTGCGCTTGAGCCATGCAGCCACGACGCCCGAGCAGCCAACCGGCTCCGCGATCTCGACCGCGACGACTTCGTGTCCGTCATACGTGGTCGGCGCGTGCGGGCGGGTGACCAGAAGCGAGTAGCCGAATCCCTCGCCCACCATGCCGCGAACCAGTTCGAGCGATGGCGAGCTGAACCCCACTCTCGGGGTCAATCCGTAGGGTTCGAACAGGCCGAGAAAATAGTCCTTGCTCGGCGAGACATCGAGCAGAATGAGCGGCTCGTCGCACAGATCGAAGAGACTTGCCTTGTCCGCTCCGGCAAGCCGGTGCGTCGCCGGCAACAAGACATACGGCGCTTGGCCCCGCGTCAGCAAGTGCGTGGAGAACGTATCGTCGAGCCCGAGTTCGTACACGAGGACGAGATCGAATCGGCCTTTATCGAGCCCTTGCAAAAGCTCTTCCTGATCGCCGTCGCGCACGCGGATTTCGATGCCGGGATACACAGCGTTGAAGCCGCGAATCAGGCTCGGCAGATAGAGCGGCGCGAAGGTCTCGAAGCATCCGATATCGACGCGCCCCGATGACATGTCGCCTTCCGCGAGCGCATTCTGCTCGAACTCATGGACGGACTCGAGCAGCGCCTTGGCGCGCTCGTAAAACCGCGCGCCGGCCGGCGTCAGCGAAATGCCTTGCGCGTGATGACGAATGATGAGTTGCGTGCCGAAGCTTTCCTCCAGCCCCTTGATCGCGACGGATAGCGATGGCTGCGCGATAAACAGCTTCCGCGACGCCTCGGCGACGCTCCCGTTGTCCACCGTTGCGACGAAGTACTTCAGTTGGCGCAGCGTGAAGGAAGATGACATAGGGTTATCGCCGACTTTTGTTCGCACCATCTTATCGGATACGGAGCGCCTTATCGAAAGCATGCCTCTTCGCCATTTTCAAAGTTTTCCTGCATAGGAGAAAACTGGGGAGCGCATTGGAAAACAATGTTTTCCTCGATGCTTTGACGAGGCTATTTTGTAACATCGGCCTCGGACAACGGGTTTCCGATCAGAACCGCTTTTGAGTGAGTCATCACGATGAATGTGCCAGCGTCTCTATTTGCCGATGCAATCTCGCCGGACGACCGCGCGCTTCTCGACACGCTATCAACCTTGGCGCGATCGGAGAAGCGTGCGACGCACGGCATGCCCGGCGCGTTTTATAGCTCGGTTCACTTCGCCGAGCTCGAACGTCGACGCGTCTTTCGACGCACGTGGGTTTGCGTCGGCCACGTCGGCGAGATTCCCGGCAACGGCGACTACTTCACGACTGAATTGACCGGAGAACCGCTGTTGATTCAGCGTGATGCCCAAGGCGAAGTTCATGTGTTGGCCAACGTATGCCGGCATCGCGGCAATCTCGTCGCACGCGGCCGTGGCAATGCGCGCGTGCACGCGTGCGCGTATCACGCATGGAGTTATGAACTCGATGGCAAGCTCAGACGCGCGCCCTTGATGCAGGAGTGCAAGGATCTCGACACATCACGATGCGCGCTGCCGAAAATCCACTCGACGATCTGGCAGAACTTCATCTTCGTGAACATCGATGGCAACGCGGCGCCGCTCGGCGAAGCGCTTCACCCGCTCGAAGCGCACATACGCAACTATCACAACGAAGAACGCGAGCTTTATCACTTCCAGGAAGAGGTGTGGCATACGAACTGGAAATGCCTGGCGGAAAACTTCATGGAGGGTTATCACCTCAACGCCACGCATCCGCGCACCTTGCGGCCCGTCACGCCCACCGAGCTATGCGAATATGTGCCGGGCAACGGACACTTCTCGGCCTATCGCGCGCACTACACGCCCGATTCGCCGCAACGCACGCCGTTTCACGAAGACCTGACCCAAAGCGAGCGTCGATCGAGTTTTCTCTTCAGCGTCTTTCCGAATCTCGTCGTTACTTACATGCCGCATCAGACGATCTATCTTTGCCTGAGGCCCGCCGCAACCAATCAGGTCGCGATCCGATGGGGCCTGGCCGGACACGAGCGCGCACCGGACAAGGAAAGCATCGAACGATACGTCGCGTTCGCGAACGCCTTCAACGCCGAAGACCGCACGAAGCTGGAAACGCTGCAGAAAGGCGTCAGCTCGACTTTCTATTCACCCGGCCCCCTCTCAGCGGAGAATCTGGAGGGCACGCTTCGGGACTTCTATAGCTTCATGGCTCATCGTATCTGCGACTGATTTCGAACATGCGTCCCGCCACTTTTACCGTCATCGTCGACAGGATTCATGTTGAAGCGATGGACACCGTCAGCATCGAATTGCGCGCGTCTGATTCCGCTCCCTTGCCTGCATTCGATGCCGGATCGCATATCAGCCTGCATCTGCCCAATGGCATGGTGCGAAGTTATTCGCTCGTCAATGCGACGGGCAATCGCGATCGATATATTCTCGGCGTGCTTCGCGCGCGCGAGAGTCAGGGCGGTTCGGCTTTCGTCCACGAAAAGTTGCGCACCGGGGATTCGATCCTGATTTCCGAGCCGCGCAATAACTTTCCGCTCGATGAATCCGGCGAGCGATTTGTTCTGATTGCGGGCGGTATCGGTATAACCGCGATCTACAGCATGGCGCAACGGCTCGTTGCGCTCGGTAAATCGGTGGAGATGCTTTATTGCTGCCGTTCGCGCGAGCACGCGGCGTGGCTGGAACCGATTCAGGCGCTCGGGCTTTCACTGAAGCTGCATTTCGACGTACAGGCCGGCGGCCCGCCTGATCTTCGAGGCTTTCTCGACGAACGCGATCGCGCCACGCGATTCTATTGCTGCGGCCCCACGCCGATGCTGAGCGCATTCGAAAGCGCATGCGCCGAAAACGGCTACACGCACGTGCATATCGAACGATTCTCGGCGGACCCGAGTGGTTTAAAGGACGCGCAAGGCGCAGGTTATGAAGTGCAACTCGGACGAAGCGGAAAAGTCGTGCGCGTCGAAGCCGGCACGCGACTGCTCGATGTGCTTCGCGCCGAGGGCATCGACGTGCCGTCGAGTTGCGAACAAGGCATTTGCGGCAGCTGCGAGACGTCGGTGATCGAAGGCGATATCGATCACCGCGACAGTGTTCTGAGCGAGTCGGAGCGCGCGGAAGGCAAAACGATGATGATCTGCGTGTCGGGCTGCAAGCGCGGCCGCCTCGTTCTCGATTGCTGAAGAGGCGGCCGCTGAAGCACGGTCAGACGACGAACGGAAACTCTTCCTCCGGCAGCGGATCGCCGGGGTTGAGCTGCTCCGCGAGATGTCGATACGGAGGCGATGTCTCGCCGCCTCGATCGACATACACCGCGTTGTCGCCGAGCCAGCGGAACGACACTACGCGCCGCGACACCGAACCTGAACGATTGCCCGGCGCGCCGTGCACCGTGAGATAGTTGAACGCAACTGCATCGCCGGGCTTCAGGTCCCAGCCAAGGATGTTGTAGTCGTCGCGATGCGCGTCGATATCCGGCATCTCTTCGAGTCCGTCCGACGAACGGTCGTACGCAACGCCCGTGAACTTGCGCGGGCGAAAAAGCTTTCCCCAGCGATGCGAGCCGCCGACGAATTCGAGCGTAGTCTCACGCGGCACCGGATCGAGCGGCACCCACATGCTCACGGACTGCTCCGCGCTCACGCAATAGTACGGTTCGTCGTGATGCCAGGGCGTGATCTTGTCCGCGCCCGCTTCCTTCACTAAAACGTGCTCGTGAAAGATGCGCGCACGCCGTGACGCCATCAATTCCCGGGCAACGGCGCCAGCCGGACTTTCCTCGACGAAGCGGCGAAACGGCTCGATGCGCTGCCAGTTGCAATAGTCGCCGAAGAATCGCCCCGACGACGTGCCCTTCGTGTAGTCGCGAAAATCGGGGCCGGGGTGTTTTTCATTGAAGTCGACGCCATCGCGCAGCAGGTCGATCCAGTCCGTGAATACGCCGCGTAAGACGGTGACTCCATCGCGTGCAAACGCTTCTCGCTCGGCGCTCAGCATACTTCCTCCTGTCGTTTCGTTGAGCTGGAACGAGAATGACACGAGGTACAGCTTCAGGAAACTAAGAAAAATCTATAACTGAACTAGCGAATTCCTAACGCCGATCGGCACGGGGCCGATACCCCGCACGCGGGGCCGCTTGCTTACAGAACGCTCAAGCAGAGCGTGGCAGGGACATCGTCTACAGCTGAGTCGGCTTCGAGGCGCGTCTCGTCGGCAGTTGCCGACGAGACGGCTCACTTCCCCAAACCCGATCATCCGGTTGCCGTGGACCTCTGGTTGGTTCGAGTTTTGACATAGTGTTCACTCCCCGCAGCCGTGGGTTCGCCGACTCGAATGGTGACATCCGCGCCTCCTCTATCCGGTCGACGTAGCGTTCGCTCAGGCGCAACTCGACCTTCCCTTTCGGATGCTGTCGGCAAAACGGCGGCAATGCGGGCGCGAGGATGTTCACGCCGACGGGCGACGGCGCGGTCACCTTGAGCCTTCCGGCCGGCTCCGCGCGCGCGGCGGCGACGCCTTGCTCGATACCTTCCGCCTCGCGCAATAACCGCTGCGTGCGCTCCAGAAGGTTCCGCCCCTCCGGCGTCAGCATCAGCGAGCGCGTAGTCCGGCTGAACAGCCTGAGTCCGAAGTGCTGCTCCAGCCGCTGGATGCTCTACTGCATGGAGCGCGCGGCGATTCCCTTCGCTTCGTTGCTGCTCGAATCGATCGACAGCGCAGTGTTGGCATTTTGCCAAGCACACATGGCACGCTCCTGCACGACGCAACTGCGTGCCGCCTGCAAGGCCGCATTGCGAGCCCTCTCCCGCGACAGCAAATCCTGCTTGAGCCGGAGGGTCTCGGGATTGTCCGGCTGCAACGAAAGCGCCCAAGAAATGCCAGACCGCGCCAGTTGCAGGTTGTTTTTTTGGAGACCGTCGTGCGCTCTCGCGAGGGCAAGCGGCATCAACTTCTGATTTTTGTCGGCGGATGCCTTGTCACTCGGCAGCGGCGCTTCCGAGCTTGGGGCAATCGTCGGAACCTGCGGCATGGTCGGGGCCTGCGCGGGCTGATTCAAGTCGTTCGACGTCACCATGCCTTGCGCGCCGATCGATCTCGTCGGCTCTTCCTGCGCGTCATGGTTCTGAATCCAGTACAAGAGCCCCGATCCGCCGATGAGCACGAAGGCCACCGCAAGCGTCAGCACTGCCCCCTTTTTCATGCTCCGACGACCGGTATCGCGGGGCGGTGGCGGATGGACCTCGTCGTCGGGATAAACGGCGTCGTTCGATGCGAACGAGGATGCATTTTGCCGCGGCCACGGCGGCGGGTTAGGCGGACGATCAACACGCGCGTTCGGTGCGCTGTGCGCTGCCGATCTGGGCTTCCTCGCGGCGGGTGCACGATCGCCGAACACAAACCGCGCAGGCGCACCGCAATGAGGACAGGACGAAATCGGCCACGGCACCTTGCCTCCGCAGCGTGCGCATGTTCCCGTGACAGTCGGGGCGCGAACGCCTTGTTCGTCCATCTAAACTCTCCTCCTCGTGAAGTGCGAACGAAACGTCAGCCCTGAGAAGTGCTTGATGCGACGGGCACGGGTGGCCGCTCGTTCGATATGGAAGGGCTCTCTTTCCTCGCAGTGACGAGGCCAGACTAGGGCTGTTAGTCTAACATCTGGCCGCTTGGGCGCGACGTCACGCCATCGACATGGAACGTTAGCGATAACGCGACTGCGCGCCTTAATGTCGGTATCGCTATTATTTACCGAGCGGCCGAGGAAGGTCCTTGGTCGGCAGCGAAACCGAGCGCATCGAAGTAGAGGTCGAATGAACGCAGGACCGATTCGGCGATCAGCCGAGCGATGCCCGCGTGGTTGTTGCTCACGCAAGCGTCGTCCAGCGAATCGCAATAGGCTGCGCGATCCTCATTGCGGATAACAGCCGGGGGATAGCTCGATTTCATCAATTCGATATTCAGAAGCAGGCGACCTGTTCTGCCGTTTCCGTCTACGAACGGATGGATCCTGACCAACCGCGTATGAAGTTCCGCTGCGCTCGATGGGATGCATGTTCCCTGCTCTTGCATGCCACACGAGGAGCGCCGCCAGTTCAGCCGGAAGATCCAGGAAGTCGGGCGACGTGGTTCGCGCGTCGGTGATCGCCACATTCACATGACGGTAGCGACACGCCCCCTCACCGACGTTGTGCTACAGCACGGCCGTCGTGAATGTTGCGGATCTGCCAGGTCGAGATTGGCTCGTTGTTTGCGATGATCTTCTCGATGTAGCGCATCGCGTTGGGACGGCCCATGGTCCCGCTGTGCTGCCGTAGCGACTTGTCGCCAACCTTCAAATTGTCGATACGACCTGAGTTTCGTGCACTGAGAGCGTGTGGTGCTCGTTGCGCTCGCATCAGGCGTCCATTCGAGCCTCAGCCTTTGCTGCAGCGATGCCAACGCTGGAGGGGAAAGCGGGTGCGTCACGTCGAGTTGTGCCTTGTCGGCGCCGATCGCTTCCAGATGCGTTGTAAGGACGAGTTCATGGTTCCGGTCTATTCAGCCTGATCGCCTTTCTGCGCTATATCCGCGAGGAACTGCTTCTCGTGCTCGGCACGTCTTCGTCGGAGTCCGCGCTGCCTCGCCTCATGGCGAAGCTCGAAAGACTCGGCTGCGAGAAGTCCGTCGTGGGTCTCGTCGTACCTGCTGGATATTCCTTCAATCTCGATGGCAGTTGCATCAACATGACCGTGCTCGCCATCTTCATCGCGCAGGCGACCGACAGCACGCTCAGCATCGGCCATCAGCTCACGCTGCTGCTGGTCCTGCTGCTGACGTCCAAGGGAGCGGCGAGCGTCAGCGGCGGCGCCTTCATCGTGCTCGCCGCAACGCTCAGTTCCGTACCCGGCATACCTGTCGCGGGACTGGTTCTCGTGCTCGGCATCTATCGCTTCATCTCGGAAGGCGGCGCGCTGATCAACGTCATCGGCAACGGCATTGCGACGATCGTCGTCGCCAAATGGGAGAAGGCGCTCGACCGCGACACGTTCGAACGCCAGCTCGCCTCGGGGCCAGGTGACGACTAAATACGTGCGCCACGTCGTTCGAGCCGCCGCGGCGCTTATTGAAGCGCATCATCATCACCGCAGCTTAATGAACCGATAGAACATGACTTCATCATCGTCTACTCTCCAAGTCGTTTTCCTCGACAGATCGACCATCCCGCCCAATACGCGGCTGAAGGAGTTGCCGTTCAGTCACGAACTTCAAGTGTTCGAATCCACCAAGCCCGAAGAGGTCCTCGATCGGGTTCGCGATGCCGATATCGTCATCACCAATAAAGTGAAGCTCTCCGGCGACGTGATCGCTCAGGCGAAAAGCCTGAAACTGATCGCGATCGCCGCAACGGGCACCGATAACGTCGATACAAGCGCATGCAATGAAATGGGCATAGCGGTTTGCAACGTCCGCAACTACGCGGTGCGTACGGTTCCCGAGCACACCTTCGCACTGATCTTCGCGCTTCGACGAAGCCTGACGGCTTATCGTTCGGCGGTGCAAGCCGGTCGGTGGCAGGAGGCTGGACAGTTCTGCTTCTTCGACTTTCCAATCAAGGACCTGGCGGGCTCGACGCTCGGCGTCATCGGTGACGGCGCATTGGGCAAAGCGACCGCCGATATTGGAAGGGCATTGGGGCTTAACGTGCTGGTCTCGGCCTTCAAGGGGCGCGACGACATGGGAATGCTCTACACCCCGTTCGGGCGCGTGCTCGAAGAGTCGGACATCATCACGCTACATTGTCCACTCAATGATCAGACGAAAGACCTCATCGGAGATGCCGAGTTCGCGAGGATGAAGCGGCGCCCTCTCCTCATCAACACGGCGCGCGGTGGACTTGTGAACGAAGCCGCACTGGTTCGTGCCTTGAAGGGTGGTTCGATAGCCGGCGCAGGATTCGATGTCGTCACTCAGGAGCCGCTTCCGAGAGCGAACCCGTTGAATGAAATCCTGGAGCATCCGGCATTCATTCTCACACCTCACGTCGCGTGGGCCAGTGAGGAGGCGATTCAGGCGCTCGCGGATCAGTTGATGGACAACGTTATTGCATACGTCGCGGGACAGCCGCGAAACATCGTTAGCCACCACGCGACAGCTAAGTGACTGCCTGGCAGGAGCGTTTTCTGAAAATCAGCGCCCGCGCCCGCCTCCGACTTTGATGCCCGGTCAGATCCGTTTCAGATCATCCGGTTTCCATGACTCGTCGAAGAACGCCTGCATCGGCCGGTAGAGCCGCAGGATCACGAAATAGCCCTGTCGCCTGGAATAGCTTGCCATTCTGGATTCCAATGGTTGCCATCATGCCGCGCCAGTCCATATCGGCTGGATCGGCGGTTTCGTCATCGATGAAGCGCGCGAGCATGTCGAAACCAGCGCTACGTGAAAGAACGAGCATCTGACGCGGCCTTTGACGGATACTGTCAGAAGGGACTCATGCTCGAATCCCTCATTGCCCTCCTTGCGGAACTGACAAAAATCGAAACGAGGCCAAGCAACATGACGAAGGACAACCCGATGCGGCCTGACTCATCGGTCCACGATGGAGCTTCTCACGAGGGCCCCGTTGGACCGACCATGTCTTCGAAAGCGGCTTTCGAGTCGCGAGAGATGATTTTGCGCGATGTCGGCGCGGTTGCTCAGATCTCGGCCGTACCGTCGATGCTGGACATGATTTGTAGCGAGTCCGGGATGGGTTTCGCCGCGGTAGCGCGAGTAAGTGATCTGTCGTGGACTGCATGTGCAGTCAAGGACAACGTCAATTTTGGCCTTCAGCCCGGTGGCCAGCTCGATCTGCACAGCACGCTCTGTCACGAGTCCCGCTGTGCCCGCGGGCCGATTGTGGTCGACGACTTTAGAATCGATCCGACCTATAGAAACCATCACACACCGGCCATTTACAATCTGCGCAGCTACATTTCTGTTCCCATCGTGCTCTCCAGTGGGGAGTATTTCGGGAACCTGTGCGCGATCGACGGACGACCAATGAAGGTCTCCGAGCCGCGTGTCGTCCGAATGTTCGAGGTATTCGCAAAGCTGATCGCCATGCAGCTGGATGGTGAAAAGCGACAGTCAACCACTGAAAACCTGTTGATGAATGAGCGTGAAACGGCAAAGCTTCGGGAGGAATTTATCGCTGTGCTCGGTCATGACCTCCGTTCTCCGCTGGCAGCGATCAGCGCGAGCGCTGAATATCTTCATGTTCGTCCGGCGACACCTGAAGTGCTTGCGGTCAGCAAGATGCTGAAGTCGAGCGTGACCCGCATGTCGCGACTCATCGACGACATCATGGATTTCGCGCGCGGCCGGCTGGGGAACGGAATTCCAGCACATATCGAATGCGTCGAAAATCTGTCCGCTCACCTTCAGGCGGTCGTCCAGGAGATCGCGCAAGCGAACGAGGGGCGTTTGATCGAAGTCACGATGAGGATCGATCGACATGTCCGCTGCGACCCGGCGCGTCTGCAGCAGCTCCTCGCCAATCTCCTCGTCAACGCGGTAACCCACGGGTCAAGCGTGGAACCTATCACTGTATCAGTCGGCACCGACGACTTGCATTTGGTCATCCAAGTCGCAAACCGAGGCGATGTTATCCCTCTGGAAGCGCTGTCAAAGGTATTTCAGCCGTATTGGCGACCGGCCAGCAAAGCGACAAACCAGGGACTCGGTCTTGGACTGTATATATGCCAGCAGGTCGTGAGAGCGCACGGCGGAACGATTCACGCGTATTCTTCCGAGGCGGAAGGAACGCGCTTCATCGCACGCATTCCTTTGACGACTATGCCACCGGGGCAACAACGTTGAGGGTTCAGTCAGGTCCATGCGCGAGGCCCCGAGCATGGAATGCGCCCTTACCAATAGCGCGCGTTTTCGCAGGGAAGAGACTTGATTTGTCGAGACGCTGAACGGTCGCGCCATACGAAAGCGCCCTCACGGCATCCGGACGAACTGATACTTTTAGCTCACCGTTTGCGCGCGGCGTTCTTCTTGCGAATTAGACTCACTTGTCCATTACGTTCGAGTATCGCCGATTGCACCTCGTCGAGGTCGAACGAATGAAGCTCCTGCCGCGCGGTCTCGAACACATCGGTCTTGGTGATAAGGGCGGCGGACATCTGCTCTTCGTTAAACCGACCGCTTGTGAAGACTTCTCTTTCAACACCGACAACCAGTGATTCCAGCCGGGAAGAGCGAACGCAAGCCCACGCGAGCGTTCGATGCAGGAGCACCATCACAAGCGATGCGACCAGCGTGGGAATCGCCGGAGAAGCGCCGACAATCACGCGGCTCATTGTTGCGCCCAGAAGAATGGTGACCACGTAATCAAAAGGCGAACGCTGTCCGAAGGATCGTCGGCCCGAGATACGAATGAAGACCAGAGCCGCCAGACAGACGACCACTGTTCGAGCCGACATCTGCAAGGCGTCGAGGTCTCTTCCTTCGCCAAAAATCGCTATCAGGACGTTCATCTGTTCCTCCCGTCGACGAGATGACGGTCAGCTCAAACGTAGCGACCGCCGCAGACCCTACCGGCGCCTTGTCGCGAGGCACACCCTCATCTGACCGAAAGACACGGCCGACTCCAGACAGTCAGTCCGGCCCCAGGTACCCCGGCAGTCCAAGCGCGGCTTCGCTCCTGGCAAGCTTCAACGCCTTCTTGACGAGCGCGTCGAACTCGTCATCGTTTTTGGGCAGCGGCAAATGATGTCTAAAGAAATCAGCCCAGCGAAACTCCTCGAGCGGGACAGATGTTTTCAGATAGCCGCCGGCATCGCGCACGAATGCGGCAAGGCTCCGGAATTCGTCGTCTTCCAGGTCCCACACCTGTTCTCGCATTTCAACGAATGCGATGCGTCGGCCATGAGAATCGTACGGATATGTCCAGCGGTTGTTTTCCATCGCCAACCAGAATTCAGTCCTGGACAACGACGACAGGTCCCTGACCAGGACAAAGGGAACGGTTTTTATCTTCGCGCGCCACAATGCGGTCGCGACATGATGATGGTCAATGGCGAACGGAGCGCCGTGCGGACCGAGCACGACCGGGACGGGTTTTTCTGCAATCGCCATCTGGAGATCGTGCCCCGTCAAAGACTGATAGCCCTTCGTCTTGTCGCGGATTTCCCGCATGCCGTGGGTGAACTGAGTCGGGCGCAACCGATCTATCCTCAACGTCTTCATCGCAATCCCCAATTCTCCGACACCGTCGGCAAGCCGCCCTGCCCACTCCACTTACAGCCCAACGACGTGAAGCACATGCCATACCCATTGAGGACGCGTACGACTCGGGCGTCCATTGCGGCGCGCCGCGGGCTTGAAGAAGTTTGATAACTGTGTGCAGGGCTCGACGCTGCCGCAAGATTGCCAAGCGGTCGCCGCGAACCGGTAACCGCTAATTAATTCGTCCGTGCGGCATGAGCATTGCGACCCCGGCGCCTAAATCCAAATCTTCGCGTTGCTTTCCCCCATCAATCCTCCGGAGCTTCGATCATGGCAGCGACTGTCGGCGATTTCCTCATTGACCGCCTGCACGCGTGGGGCGTCAGACGCATTTTCGGCTACCCCGGCGACGGCATCAACGGCGTGTTCGGGGCGCTTAACCGCGCGAAGGGAAAGATCGAATTCATACAGGCACGGCACGAGGAGATGGCGGCCTTCATGGCGTCCGCCCATGCCAAGTTTACGGGCGAGCTGGGTGTGTGCATTGCAACATCGGGGCCGGGCGCGAGTCACCTCATCACTGGTCTCTATGATGCACGACTCGATCACATGTCGGTGCTCGCCATCGCGGGCCAGCAGGCGCGCGCCGCACTGGGCGGTCACTACCAGCAGGAGATCGATCTCCCGGCGATGTTCAAGGATGTGGCCGGCGCGTTCGTGCAACAGGCGAGCGTGCCGCAGCAGATCCGTCATCTGGTCGATCGCGCAGTGCGTATCGCGTTGTCGGAAAAGCGCGTGACTGCGCTCGTGCTGCCGAACGATCTGCAAGATCTCGAATACGAGCCTCCAGGCAGAAAGCACGGCACCTTGCATTCAGGAGTCGGCTACGAGGCACCGAAGATCGTGCCCTACGCCGACGATCTCCAAAGGGCCGCCGACGTGCTCAATGCCGGGAAAAAAGTCGCGATTCTGGTCGGCGCGGGTGCCCTGCACGCCACGGACGAAGTGATCGCAGTCGCAGAAAAGCTCGGCGCAGGCGTGGCAAAGGCCCTGCTCGGCAAGGCCGCTCTGCCGGATGACCTGCCATTCGTCACCGGTTCCATTGGTCTGCTCGGTACCGAGCCCAGCTACAAGCTGATGAACGAATGCGACACGCTGCTCATGATCGGTTCGGGCTTTCCCTACGCCGAATTCCTGCCGAAAGAAGGTGCTGCGCGCGGCGTGCAGGTCGACATCAAGGCTGACATGCTTTCCATCCGCTATCCGATGGAAATGAACCTCGTGGGCGACAGCGCCGAGACGTTGCGCGAACTGTTGCCGCTGCTTCAGCAGAAGAGCGACGATGCATGGCGCAAGCGCATCGAAGGCTGGACGGGCGACTGGTGGAAGACGCTGGAAAAACGGGCGTTGGAGCCGGCAGAAGACGGTGTGAATCCGCAGCGCACCGTATGGGAACTGTCGCCGCGCGTGCCGGCCAACGCCATCGTCACGAGCGATTCCGGCTCGTGCGCGAACTGGTATGCGCGCGATCTCAAGGTCAAGCGCGGCATGATGTGTTCACTCTCCGGCGGGCTCGCATCGATGGGAGCAGCCGTGCCTTATGCGATCGCGGCAAAATTCGCGCATCCCTCGCGGCCGGTCGTCGCGCTGGTCGGTGACGGCGCCATGCAGATGAACAACATGGCCGAACTCATCACCGTCGCCAAATACTGGAAACAATGGTCCGATCCACGCTGGATCTGCATGGTCCTCAACAATCAGGATCTGAACCAGGTCACCTGGGAGCAGCGCGTGATCGAAGGCGATCCGAAGTTCGAGGCGTCGCAGGATATTCCTTCCGTGCCGTATCACGAGTTCGCGGAGATGATCGGTCTGAAAGGCTTTTATGTCGACGATGCCGAACGCATGGCAGCGGTCTGGGATCAGGCGTTCGCATCGGACCGGCCGGTCGTGATCGAGGTGAAGACCGACCCGAACGTGCCGCCGCTGCCCCCGCACATCACGCTGCAACAGGCCAAAGCGTTCGCGACCACGCTCATGAAGGGCGATCCGCAACAAGGCAACGTGATCGTGGATACCGCCAGACAGGTGCTCGGCGCCGTGCTTCCCGGACACAAGGACTAGTTACGTACCGCCCATGCGAAGCGCATCGAGCCCCGCATGCACCACAGGGAAACCGCCTGAGGCGGGAACAGGTGATCGACCTGCGTTGCCAGGAACGCTCAATGCTTGGTGGCGATCAGGGCGCAACCCCGCAACAAGGAGCAAAACCATGACCGCCTCTGAATATCCCCGCTCGCCCATGCCGCCCCAACAGCAGGAGCGCCGCCCCGGACTCACCGCGCCGATGGACCCGCCGCCCGATCACGGCGAATCGAGCTATCAGGGCAGCAACCGGCTCGCGGGCAAGGTTGCGCTGATCACCGGTGCGGACAGCGGCATTGGCCGGGCGGTCGCGATCGCATTCGCGCGCGAGGGGGCGGACGTCGCCATCGCGTACCTCGACGAGCACGACGACGCCCGCGACACCGCGCGCTGGGTCGAGCAGGCCGGGAGGCGTGCGCTGCTGCTGCCCGGCGACATTACCGATCGCGAGCATTGCAAAGCGCTCGTCGCAAAGACTGCCGAGGTTTTCGGGCGTATCGACGTGCTGGTGAACAACGCCGCCTATCAGGCCACCTACGACAAGCTCGAAGACATCAGCGACGACGAATGGGACAAGACCTATTCGACCAACATCGGCGCCATGTTCCGTATTACTAAGGCGGCGCTCGTGCATATGCAATCGGGCGGCACGATCATCAACACGACGTCGGTCAACGCCGATGCGCCGAATCCCGGTCTGATCGCGTATGCGAGCACGAAGGGCGCGATCCAGAACTTCACGGGCGGACTGGCGCAACTGCTGGCCGAGCGCGGTATCCGCGCGAATTGCGTGGCGCCGGGGCCGATATGGACGCCGCTCATTCCATCGACGATGCCGCCTTCGAGCGTCGAGAACTTCGGCAAGCAAACGCCGATGAAACGTCCCGGCCAGCCGGCCGAACTGGCCGCCGCGTACGTGATGCTGGCAACTGACGAGGCGAGCTACATCTCGGGCGCAACCATCGCCGTGACGGGCGGCAAGCCGATCATCTGAGGCGCATCGGCTTTGGCTCGTTCATTGATCCCTCCGCCTGCAAAATGAAAGCCGCGCGGCGAGAACATCCATCAAGGCACGCCGTTGCTGGAATCGTGGCCATCCCTCACCGCGGAGCAATCATGTCATCCCGATCTACCGTGTGTCCCTTGGATGTATCGGGTTTGAGCGCACTTTCGCGAATCCCTCAAATCAGCTCAGGGCGACGGGTTTGTTCATCGGTCAGACTCTGTGGACACAATTGCGGTACCTAGCGGGTTGGTCAAACTCCTTCGCAAAGAGATCGGCGCTTTCATCCAGATTCCCCGTGGCTGCATAGAGCAATGGCTGACCGTCCGGAATCAGTATCGCTCCATCCACCACCCGGCCGACCACAAGCCGATGATCCCCAGCTGCGACGTCAGTGAGCAACTGACAGTCGAAATAGGCCAGCGCGTCGCGCAATAGCGGTGCACCCGTCCGGCCGGCTCGCCAGGGCGTGGACGAGAGCTTGTCGACGGTGCGGCCTGACTGTGTTCCGAAATGCTCGGCCAGTTTCTGCTGTTCCGCTCCCAACACGCTGATCCCAAAAACTCCCCCACTTAAAAGGATCGGATATGATGCGTGCCCCGGATTGATGCTTAACGCGACAAGCAGCGGATTAAAGGACACGTGAACGAGTGAACTTGCGGTGAATGCATTTCGCCGGTCTCCGTGGGAAACGCCGATCACATAGACACCACTCGACAGATACCGGAAAAGCTCTACCATGCGGTCAGCCATGCTCTCTCCCGTGCCGTCACCCTGTCTTGTTTTAATGAGCGATCTTGCTATTCGCACCGATACACGAGCCTTACGCCGCCGCCTTGGTACGCGCCGGTCAAAAGGTCCGACCCTGCAATACGGATCAACGCATCGAGCCGTTTCTCCGCGGCGGCGTTCGATTCGATTCACTCAGCACGCGTTGAGCGCCGCCTTGAAGCCATCTTCTGTGAGCGGCTTAAGAAATGCACCATCGAAATGCTCCGACTGCTCCTGCACGTGCCGCTCATCGCCTGTCACCGCCACGACGCAAGCGAGCTTGCTCGGCCCCGCCGCCCGCATGCGTCTGCAAAGATCGCGACCATCCACATCCGGCAAACCGATGTCGAGAAAGATCGTGTCGTAGCGGTTCGCTCGTGTCAGCAGCATCGCCTGATGTCCATCATGGGCAACATCCGCAACATGCCCGAGAGATACGGCGAGCGCTCTGAACGCCTCGCAGAGGCGAGTATCATTTTCTACAAAAAGGACACGCATAATTCACTCACCAAAGCAGTACTCACCAGGCGTCAGGTCGACGCTGAAAGGCTCGTGGGGTGGAAAGGCAGAACGCTCATACGCTTTATGCAAGACGCAGACCAATCGACGAAGTGGCGAGCTGGCGAAGTCGACACCTCTGCTCAGCGTCTCATGCATATACGTCGTCCGGAAGTCGGCCGAAGCAGAGACCATTGCGGCCAGTCCGACGCAGCATTGTTGCCAGGACGGAGGGTCGCTCTGGCTCCTATTCGCCATTCATGTGTGCCTCCTTCTTGAGTCGACGCACTATCAAACCTTGGCCGAACGCCGGGCACGCCTACGCACGTATAGTGCGCCATCCGAAGGCAGAGGCTCCGACGAGCATCGCTAGGCACTAACTTTCCTGACACGAGAAGCCGGCGTGTTTTCCGTCCGGCTTGCCGTACGGCTCGCGAAATTCCCCTCCCCTGTCAAATCCCGGCAATCGATGACTCGTCTCCGCGCAAGTACGCGCTTCCTTAAGACTAACCGACTGACATGCCGGTTGCCTCATTGTTAGCCTAATCATTCATCGCACGGCAATTAATCAGTTGATTGGCATTGAAGACGCGTCCGAGGAAGAATTGCGCCGACTCGCCGCAGCCTACCTTCGTCTATCGACGAGGGAATCAGACGGCAGCGCCGAGTTACCAGTTTGACGCGCCACTTGAAATCAGAAGGCGGATGGACGTTTCAGAACACGCTGAAACGTCCATCTCTTCAGTGCGGCAGAATGAAATGCATCAGGTTTCTCCATCTTCCCAAGTCGCAAATCCGAGCTTTAAAATTACGAAGGAGGTTTCCGTGACTCAAAGAATCTTTCGCACCATTGAACCTAAAATTCTTTATTTCGGCACACCAGTCGCCCTTATCAGCTCGCTCAATGAGGATGCGACGACCGACCTGGCTCCGATGTCATCATTCTGGGCCTTAGGGTGGACCCTGGTTCTTGGGCTGCTCGATGAGACAAAAACCGCGGAAAATTTCGAACGCAACCCAGAATGCGTCATCAAATTTCCCTTCCCCGGAGATGTGGCAGCAGGTAGAGAAACTGGCGCCGCTAACTGGCAAAAACCCAGTGCCTGAACTCAAGGCGAAGCAATTTCGCTTTGAGAAGTGCAAGTTCGAAGAAGCGGGATTTACCCAATTGGCGAGCGATAGCGTCAAGCCCTTCAGGGTCGCCGAATGCCCAGTCCAAATGGAAGCCCGTGTACGTCATATTCACAAGATGGGCGGCGAGAAGCTCGAGAAACTTGGCGGCGGGGTCGCCGCAGAGGTGGAAATCTTTCGCGTCCATGCTAATGGGGATTTTGTCGGGTACGACAATCACATCGACGCAGAGAAATGGTCTCCCCTTGTCTATAACTTTCGTCATTACTTCCGCCTTGCGGAGCGCGAGTTGGGCAAAACCTTCAGGGCGTAGGGCGAAATCCCGCAGGCATGGCAAGCGCGCAAGTTCGTCATACGCAAAGCGGTACCCGCACGTTTGATCGCCCGGGACTCAACTGCTAGTTATCGATTTCATCCTCGTCGTCAAGTGGCTCGCCGAATTCGATATTGTTTTCAAGAATGTCAATGCGAACTTCCTCCGGATCGTCTTCGAACTCAAGATTGTTCGGCGGCGTCGCGACAGCTTTGAAGTCACATCCCAGCGCGCTCACGTACGCCACATTATCATCGTCGCCACCTTCGCGCAGAACGTCATCGTCTTACATCGAGCGCTTTTCCAGATGAAAGTCCTTGGCTGTTAGAACGAGGCGTTCTTCCTCCTGCGTCTCCACTTCGATGACTACAAGCTCGACAATACCGGAAAGTTCAAGCATGGTGCCCTCCTCACGAACTTTAACCTCGGACCTACGCAGCACAGGCGAGTTTCCGGCGCAATCTTCGCCGGCTAATCAAACGACCACAGCGAAGACACTTCTCGTCTAGGCAATCGACGATTCACGATGTGAGCAGTAATGTATGACGGTGACAATGTGACGAGTCCGAGCGCGATCATCCTCTTTGACCTGACGAGCAGGGCCAAGACGACCTTGCTGACATCGCCGAGCCTCATGGCATATATGCAATCCGATCCGACCTCCGGGTCCGTTCTTCGGGAGCGGAGTGAAATCTGGTTCGTCGATCAGTTGAAGCAGCGGGCGGACGACAAGTATCGGAGCACCGACCTCGGGCTGCGGTCGTTCCAGAGCGGTTCGGTGCCGAACGGCGTCACGCCGTTCGTTGTGGGACGCGTTGAAAAACGGGATTCGTAGGACATAAAGAAGGAATCGACACCGCTGATGACACGGAGAGGGAATCACGAATGCTTACTTGACGACAGCCGAAAGTGCCGTATGATAAGTCTCTATATTGCGGTGCAGCAAAATCGCGCTCGGTCATAACTACAGCTTTTTATACGAAGCTGAACGCAGGAGCAACAATGTTTCCTTCTTCTTTCGCGAATCAAACGTTTGTCTACCCGGCAGCAAGCCTCCAGGTCCTCGTGAATGTTGCAAAGCGGTATGCGAGCGGGCTTCAGCAACTTGCTGAACTGAATGTGCAGACGGCCAAGACCGTCTTCGAAGAAAGCACTGCCGTTGCCAAGGCCGGCCCGCAGGCAAAACCCGCCGATTTCCTGAGCTGGCAATCGACTCTGCTCGCCGAGACGCCCGAAAAGGCGGCTGCTTATACGCGGCATTTCTGGCAGATCGTTCGTGCGACGCAGACGGACATTCTCAATGAGGCGCGTGGCCCGATCGAGCAGTTCGGCTTCGGACTGAAGAAGGCGTCCGAATCTGCTTCGCAAGAGGCTGTCGGACTGCTATCGAGTGCCGCCGAGGCATCGACCGATCTTGCGGATGCCGGCGCCGAGGCGATCGAGTCATCCGAGAAGGCCGTTCGTTCCGCCAAGGCCGACGCGAAGCGCTAATCCGTGCCGTCAGCCCTGACGTGCCACTGTTGACTTTCGAAACCCGCATCACGCGGGTTTTTTATTCTGCTCGACCCGACGGGAAAATCGATGAATCCATTCCATCCGCTTGCGTGGGCGCACGACTCGTTCTGGTCGATGTTTCCGCGCGAACTCGTCGGTCTCACGGCGCAATTCTTCGACAATGCCGAGACAGCGGTCGCAAGCCCTGCGACTCCGCTGCCATCGGAAAGTGAAACGAAAAAGACATCCTCCGAAGATGAACCGCCGCACAGCGACGACCCGATCGCGCAAGCGGGCGCTCATCGCTGGTTGAGCAAGAGTTTCGAGCATGGCAACGAGCGCTATCGATTCAAGGTCTACGTTCCGACCGCATACGAAGGCCAGCCGCTGCCGATGATCGTCATGCTCCACGGCGCGCAGCAGGACCCGGACGACTTCGCGTCGGGGACCGAAATGAACATCGTCGCCGAAGAGAACGGCTTTATCGTCGTCTATCCGGAGCAGTCGGAAAGTTCGAATCCACTGAGGTGCTGGAACTGGTTCATGCCGGCGAATCAGACGCGCGAATCAGGCGAAGCGGCGGCCGTCGCGGCCCTCACGCGCGAGGTCGCGGCCACGTATAACGTGGATCGACCTCGCGTTTATATCGCGGGTATGTCGGCCGGTGGAGCATTGGCCGTCAATCTTACGGTTACACATCCGGAGCTTTACGCGGCCGCGGCGATTCATTCGGGCCTGGCGTTCGGCGTCGCCGACGAGCAGATGACAGCACTCTGCGCGATGAATGACGGCAAGGGCAAAGTGCGCTTGCCCGACATCCTGTCCGGCGGCCCCAAACCGCACGCGGTACCTCTGATCGTTTTTCACGGCGATGCCGACGACACGGTGCATCCGCGCAACAGCGAACAGATCGTGGCGATGAGCCAGTTGCTGCATGGCATGTCCGACGACACAGTGACGTCTTCCTCGATATACGTCGCCGACGAAGCGGGTGGCCACGCCTATACCCGGCAAGTGTTTCACGATCGTGACGGTGAATCGATCGGCGAGCAGTGGGTCGTGCACGGACTGGGTCATGCGTGGTCCGGAGGCCATCCCGACGGCACCCATACGGACATGCGCGGACCGGCGGCGAGCCGCGAGATTGCGCGATTCTTCGGTCAATTCGTGAGAGTGGGCAGCCGGCAATACTGAAGGTTCGTCGACGAAGCCGCTTTGAGTTCTCCTCCCTCGGCGCCTAGACTTTGATCGATATTCCAGGCAGTCGATCATAGGAGTCCGAAATAATATTTTTCATGGCAGCTCTTTCTTCAAGGCACCACGTGCTTGAATAAAGAGCGTTCGGTTAGATCGTCTCGTGTGACACGTCGAAATCATCCCTCGTCACGGGCCCCGGCGTAGGACTGATCCTTCACGTGGGGGACATAGAGCGACCCGTGGCGGCAGGATCGGTCACGCGCCGCGATGCCCTCAGAATGAGCAGAAGTAAGCGCGGCGCTTCCAACCATTCGATCGACCCTTACCTCCATGATTCGAAGTCCCCCCGGGTCCCTTCCAGACTGATCTGCGGCGCCAGCAGGCATGGAGAACCGCATGGTGTGCCGTTTCCAGACGGCATCGAGCCCGGAACCTGCTCACGGCTCAGCACCCCTCTGATGACGCGACCGTCGCGCTCGACGACGATCTGGACATCGAGTATCGCGCCCGCCTGCGGCGCTCCCGGAAACTCGATGTGCATCGAGCCCGTGCAGTCACTATTCACCTGATACGTGCCGGTCTGTCCTTGCGCGAAACCGGCGGAATTAACCGCGCCCGGTCGCGCCATGCCGGTGTTCATCAGGAAGTCCTTGCGCGTGAACGAACCTCTGCCATCGAACGTCTGTACGGCTACGCCGTCGATCAACTGAGGACTCGCGTACGGATAGATCGTTCCGCCGACAATGATGCCTACCAGCGAACCGTGCGCGGCGAAGGCGTAAGTCCCTCTCAGGGTAGCGTTTGAGCACTGGTGATCATCGGCGCGCGCGACGCCGCCAGAGAGCAGCAATGCGCCGGCCAAGGCCGCGTAAGCACTCCAGAATCGGTGTTTCATTTCAGTCCCCTTTTGTCATCGACACTGATCCATACTGCGGCGGCGACGGGCGACCAACAATCAAGACGCGATGAAGAAATCATGAATGACGGACGCTTTTCAGGCGTCGGAGAGAAGAAAACTGCCCTACTCTTAATCGAAACCGATCGCCGGCATCAATGGAGGCGCCTCGTGTCGAGAAAACCAAATAACCATTCACCAGCCATGACGGCCATGACTGCCCGCCAGCGCTGGACCATCCTGGTGGCCAGTACAGGTGGCGCACTCGAAGTCTTCGATTTCGTGATCTATGGCTTCTTCGCCCGCAACATTGGAGCCGCATTTTTTTCCCGGCACGCTGGCACATCCGGCGAGATGCTGTCCTTCATGGTGCTTGCTATCGGCTATCTCTCCAGACCTGTCGGCGGCATCGTGTTTGGCCGCCTGGGCGATCTGTATGGCCGGCGCATTGCTTTTCTGTCATCCGCGATGATCGCGTCCGTTGCGACCTTCCTCATTGGAGTGCTTCCTACATATTCCGACTGGGGCATCGCCGCGCCCGTGCTTCTCGTGCTGCTGCGACTGATTCAGGGATTGTGTCTCGGCGGAGAACTCCCGGGCGCCGTCGTCTATGCGGTGGAAACCGCCCGCGCACGGCCAGGGTTTCTATGCGGCATCGTGTTCGTCGCCGTCAATCTCGCCCTGCTCCTCGCGACCTGCGTCAATCTCGTCGTGCAAAGGTCGCTTACTCCCCTTCAGATGGACGATTACGGCTGGCGGCTCGGCTTTCTCATCGGCGGCATGATCGGTCTATTGAGCTTCGCGATACGCAGGCGTCTCGCCGAAACCGACGAGTACGCGCGCGCCGTCAGCGCACGCCATCGTGAGCCCTTCAATACGCTCTGCCGTCGACATTTCACGCGTCTGGTGACCGGTACGGGCGCGTGCCTTCTGGTAGGCGCGTCGAGCGGCATTTTGCTCGGCTATCTGCCGACCTATCTGCGTGGACTCCGCTATGAGCAGGCCCAGATCATCGACGCGCAAATCAGTTATCTCATCTCCGTCGCGGCGTGCATCCTCGTTACATCGCATCTCGGCGACCGCGTGTCCCGCCGCCAAGTGTTCAGACTCGGGACGATTCTGTCCGCACTCTTCGCGCCTGTCTTTTTCATCGCGGTGACGAATCGTTCGTGCAACCTGTCCGCGCTATATGTAATGGCCGGGGTCATCGCGTCGCTGGCGAACGGCACGTACGCCTGCGCGATCGCCGAGTCGTTTCCGCTCGACGTCAGGTTCAGCGGTGTCGCCACCACGATGAATCTCGGGCTCACCCTGGCGCTCGGGTTGACACCCCTCGCGGCGCATTTTCTCGATGCGCGACTGCGCGCTTCGCCCGCGCTCGTCATGGTGGCGTGCGCGCTGCTGTCGTTCGCCGCATCGTTCGGGATGGCGCGCAACGCGCGGTCGGCCGACGCAACGAATGTGAACATACGATCGCCCCTGAGAGAGCGCCCATGAACACGCCCGGCCCCGCAAACATGGAAGACGTCGAGTTGGACATGCGCCGCTACGAGTTGCGGCGCCGCGGCGAACCGGTCAAGCTCGAACGTCTGCCGATGGAGCTGCTGATCCTGATGGCATCGCGCAACGGGCAGCTCGTCACGCGCGCGGACATCGTGCGGGCGCTGTGGGGCGCGAATGCGTACCGTGACACCGACACGAGCATCAACACAGCCATCCGAAAGATCCGTATCGCGCTCGACGAAGACCCCGACGTCCCGCGCTACTTGATCACAGTCAAGGGCAAGGGCTACCGCCTGGAAGGCATTCGAGCGGTGGCCGGGGAGCCCGCCGCGGAAGCCGCGCCTGCTGCTGCGCCCGACGCTCCGATCCGCGTCCTGGTTTTGCCGTTCGAGAACAACAGCGACGACACCAGCCTCGACAGTTTTTGCGCCGCGCTCGCCGATGAGACCTCCGCCAATCTCGGCATGCTCGATCCGCAGCGGATCCTGGTAATCGCGCGCACCACGGCCGCTCGCTATCAGCGAGCCAACAAGAGCATCGCCCAGATTGCCCACGAGCTCGATGTCGACTATGTGCTGGAAGGATCGCTGATGCGCGAGGGCGGACGGGTTCGCATTCAGGCGCAACTGATTCGCTCCTTCGACCAGGTGCAGCTCTTGGGCTGCGCGCACGAGCCGATGGCGAGAGGCGCGCTCGATATTCAAAAAGAGGTTGGCGCGGCGCTTGCGAAGGAAGTCTCGCCCGCACTCGCCGAGCGGCAGCAACACAGGTTGTCACGCAGGCTGCCGATCGATCCGGCCGCGCACGACGCGTATCTGCGCGGTCGCTACTACTGGACGCGCCGCGTTCATTTCGATGCCGGCTTCGCCGCGCATCATGCGCTGAACGACGAGGACTTCATCCGTGCACACAGCTACTTCGAGACCGCGCTGGATCTCGACCCGACCTATGCACTGGGCTACGTGGGGATGTCGAACATCTATGGCTCGACGGCGACGCATGGCTTCTACGCGCCCTCGCAGGGCTATCCGAAAGCGCGCGAAGCGGCACTGCGCGCCCTGGAGCTGGACCCAAGCCTTCCCGAGGCGCATCAGGCCCTCGCGGGCGTCCATTACTTCTACGACTGGGACTGGCGCCGCGCGGAAGAGGAGTTTCTCGCGGCGCTGCGTCTGAATCCGAGTCACGCTGAAACCAGCCGCCTCTATGCGCGACTGTTGCTCGTCCTCGGCCGCGAGGCGGAAGGACGCGCCCAGTTTGAACTCGCAGAAAGAGTCGATCCCCTCGGATTCGAAGGTTCGCGTGTTTTCGGGCTCGTGCAGTCAGGCCGGCATGACGAAGTGATTCGCGAGTATCTCAGCGCGGGGCACGGCCCGAGCTCGCCGCTCATTTATCAACTGCTCGCGACCGCTTTCGAGGTCGAGGAGCATTTCGAGGAAGCGATCGACGCAACCATCGACGCGCTCACGCGCTGCAATGAATTCGCCCGTGCCGAGGCGATTCGGACAGTGTGGTGTTCCGGCGGTTATAAAAAAGTTCTCGAATGGTACTTACAGGATTTGCTGGCGAGACGACGAAACCGCTACACCTCGCCTTTCCTGCTCGCCGAAATCTACGCGCGGCTCGAGCGGCCGGACGAAATGTTCCATTGGCTCGAAGTCGCGCTCGCGGAACGCTCGCCCCTGCTTTGCGAGCTTCGCACGAACGCGTGGTTTAGGCGTTTCCGCTCGATGGGACGTTTCCGCAACGTCGAACGGCGCATCGGCCACTGACTTTTCCGTGCGACCGTTCAGTGATGGCGAAACGTATCGGACCGCACGCGCATTTCACTCGACCGGGCCGAATCGCCAGGACTGGAATGACCTCGGTCCAGGGACGAAAGCGAACCTGCGCTCGTGACCGACGTATCAGCGACCCCGCCGATATCCTTTGCGGACTGCGTTGATTGAGGCTGCTGGGCCGGCGGTCCGTCTTGCGCCCAAACGTGGCACGAGACGACCATCGCTGCGACAACCGTTACGACTTGGATCATTTTCATTTCGACTTACTCCGGTTCCGGATTCGGCACGCCTGTCGAGAGACCAGCCGTGGACGTCGGCGCGTAGAGGACGCCTGAGGTGGCCTTTGACTTCGCGCCTGGCAGAATCAGGATGCGCCGAGCTGAACACGAAGACCATCGACGAAACCTGAAGAAAAGCTGAAGCACGCTCGTTGAGCCGGCGTCAAATGATGGCGGGCCATGTCGGCTATGCCGCCTTGAACGTGTCGCGCGCGTTCAACGCGCTACGCGTCCGATTGGCGTACCTTGTCAGCGCACCATGCCTCACGAAAGCCTTAAACCGTCGCCGCCCAGCCATCTACCGCATTCACCTCGGATTGGCGTACGCGATTGCCTGTAATCGCCCCTCTACCGCCGCTCGGCACTTGTCCGGTCGAAGGTCGCATCCTGAATAAGTGCGGTCACTAGATGAGGCCACGTTAAGGGCCGCATAGGGTTCTCAATGCGCCGTCAGTTGCCACCGCAACACGGGATACGTCGCACCCGCAGGCATGGCCCAAACGCCTGAAGGCCCGAAGTTCCACGACACGAAGCTCGCCGGATTGCTCATCTGCGCAGTGGTCAGTCCGTTTGTCGCGGGCGGTGCCGTGCCGCCCTCGGCGAGATGCACCGCGTTCAGCTGATTTGTCGTTTCCTTGTTCCAGTACACGTCGTTGCGGATCGTCCCCGAGTTCAGCGTGGCGATGGCGCCGTTGGTATCGGGCGTCGGTCGATCACTCGACCGCCCCACGGCAAACGACTCTTCGATGATGCCCGTGCTCGCGTTGTATTCGACGAGTGCGCCGTCTCCGATCAAGGAGCCGACAGGACCCGTGCCATACGATTGTTGAATCACCCCGGTGTTCCTGGCGACCAGTCCCCCGCCGCTCGCATGCGAGCCGCCAACGTTGATCGAGCCGGTCGCGAAAGACTGCACGATCCAGCCGTCGTTCTGGTTGACGAGGCCGCCATAGGAACCATTGCCGCCGACCGCTGCGCCGCTCCACGACCGTTCTATCGTGCCCTTGTTCCACCCGACAAGACCTCCGCCCCCGACCCCGCCGAACGAAGCGCCCGACCCGACTCCACCGGTCGACCATGCATAGGCTATGACGCCATCGTTGCGGCCGGCGAGCGCGCCGAAACTGCCGCCGATACCGCCCTCCACCTCGGCGTTCGCCACCCCGATGTACCGTACGACGCCGCTCGTTCCAACGACACCGAAAAGCCCGGCATACGGAACGTACGCTTGAGCGGGGACCTGGATATTCAGGTTACTGACGACATGGCCGAAGCCATCGAACTGCCCGGCGAAGGGCGCCGTGTCGGTCGGTGCGATCGGAGTGAAGGAGGTGCTCTGCGACGTCTTCAGGTCGATATCCTTGCCGAGAGCGTAATTGCCCTTCAGATCCCGCGACACGTTCCCCAGATCCGTGACGTTGTTCACGAGCATGTACGCGGTGATCTGCGTGACGTAACCGCTGAAGGGCAAGCCCGGCCAGCATCGATTGGCGAGCAGCGTTCCGGCCGAATAGCCGCCATTCATGTCGTAGAGCAGACTTACGATGCCGCTGCTCCTCGACCAGTCGATCGTGCCTTGATTGCCGATGCCGCCGCCATTGTCGATGCCGGTTGCATCGGCGCGAACGGTGAGGTTGCCGCCGCCGGTGTTGCGAATGGCCGAGCCAGCGGCGATCGACACGCTATGCGCGGAATTCAGCGCCAGCGATGCGGCGCCTTGCCACTCGACGTTGCCGCTCACCGTGATATCGCTGTTCGCGCCTGTGACCGTAACGTCCACCGATGTGCCCTTGCCCAGGCTGCGCGAGATTGCATTGGCGGCGTTCGCATCGATCGTGAAGATCGGTGCGCTCAATGTCCAATGGCCCGCAAGCACCGTCGCGCTCCCGATGTCGAGTGTCGTTGCGCGCGTGTCGACGGCGCCGCCGCTACCGTCCGCATTCGTCGCGATGATCGTGCCGTCCGCATGAACTTCGCCCTTGTCGGCGACGAGCCAGGCGTGGCCATCGCGAGTCGAAGTGCCGGTCGCGCGTATCGCAGCGCTGTTGCCCGCGAGCGCATACACGTTGCCATCGGCGGCTTGCAAGCTGGCTTGCGCCGCTTCGATCGTGCCCGCGTTTATCACCGTGCCACCGCTTCCCGCTTGCACGAATATCTGTTGGCCGCCGGACGCGTCCTGCAACAGCACCTGATTGCCTGCCGCGAGTTCAACCGTTCCCTTCGGCGCATCGATGCTTCCGGCATTAATCACCGCCTTGCGCGACACGAGGAACACGTCGCCGCCGCTCGAACCGATCTTGCCGAGATTGATCACCACGCCGTTGCCTCCGCCCGAAAACGTTAGCGGCCCGCCCTGCATGAAGGCGTTCGGATCGATATTCAGGGTCGATGCAACGAAGCGCCCGCCCGTCGCGATCACGCCATTGGGGGCCACAAGCACGCCCTGCGGATTGATGAGATAGACACTGCCGCTCGCGTGCATCTGCCCCAGGATCGTGGAAGGATCGCCGCCCGTAACCCGATTGAGCGTCGCGCCGCTACCGTTGTCGAAGGTCACGGTGCGAGACGACCCGATCGAAAAGCTGCGCCAGTCGATGACGCCGCGCGACGACGTCTGGTTGATCGTGACCGACTGGCTGCCGGTCGTTATAGCGCCGCTGCCCGCGACGAAGTGCCCCCCGCTCGGGAGCGGCGGTGCGCCGTATCCCGCGATCGCGTAGGTGGACGCCAGACTAAGCACGAACGGTCGCTTCAGGAAGCAACATTGTTTTGGGGTGCGAATCCACGAACACGACGCCAGGCGTTGCATGTTGCCTCCTTTGCCCTGACAGCCGGTTGCTAGCCAGTCGGGCCTCCAGTTACCGTCCAAGAATCGTTTGTCCAGGCATAGGCGGATAGTAGTCCGGAAGTGGGCAACTTGTATAACAAAAGAGGCGACCGGAAACTGCAGAATATAGCGCGCGCCTGCAGCATCGAAGCGCACTACATTGGTTATAACGTGTACTCGAGGAGTATGAGAATGTATCCATTCGTGCCAATGCGCCAACCGTGCGAGCGGATCAGGGAGGGAAGAAGGTGAGCGGCGAAGATGATCAAGGCGCTGACCGCAATGCAGCGCAAGTGCCTTGCGGGGAATCTGTCTTTGCCATCGTGACATGATCGAGACACACGCGGGGCCGAAAGTTTGCGACATAGAGAGTGACACGAGCAAAATATTCGGGCCGTTACCTTGCGAAGCCTTCGTGATGCACATAACATTTCCATCCACGATCAGGACCGGGAGTTCCACAGATGCCTTCGTTCCTCATAGCTGACTGGACTGTGCTCTGGTGGGGCTACGATGGAACTCTCGCCGTTTCCACATTGGCGCTCTTCTTTCTCCTGCAGTTTCCTATCCATAGCACGAGAAAGTCTGTTGATCTGAAGGAAGCAATCGGTATTTGCAATCAACTGATCGTCCTGAGCGAAGAAGTCTTCGAAGCCCTGTTGCGCGACACGAATGTCTGCCGTTTCCAAGACTTCATACGACTTGATGAATGGGACGATCTTTGTAGTGCTCTCGCCGAATTGTCCATCTGGCGAAGGCAACAAGATCGATTCGCTGATCAAAGAGTTCAATTATGCGACGCCGCGACTCGCGGCCGAGATCTGGCTAGGGTTTTAGTCCAGGTTCGTAGACTTTCTACCCCGTGGGCGGCCGAAGTTGCGCAAGAGTTCAAGACGTGCGCAATGAAGATTGAGGCTGCACGCCAGAGCCTCGTCAAACACGTCGAGCCGAAATAGGCAGGTCACTGCTCTCTTCGGCGATGTAGGGAGATAGGGAGCCCGCCCGCTCAGGCTTTGCCTCCCGTCACCTTGGTGAGGAATGCGCGTGCGGCTCCGATGGCTACCTGTGTGTTGTCGAATCGGCACTTCTCCCTTCTGGCATACGCGCCGGACGATGACCTCAAACGCGATTTTGGCCGGATTGCGCAGCGAGGAAGAGGCGACTTGCCGGCGTACATTGCCTCTTGCGCTTCGAGCGCGGCGGTGATGCACGGCGGAAACTCGATCAAATCTCCTATCCACGTCGGCAGTTGGTGCTTTGTCAACTTGTCGAGATTGAAATGAATTCGCGGAAGTACCAGCGCGCGACACACCTGATCACGCCAGTTGCAAAGCGGTGATGCGATACAACGAATTCGATTTGGAGGCTTTAAGGAACCTCTGTAAAAAGCCGCTTATGACAACGCCAAATAGTGCTATCACAGAAGGAATCAAACGTTGGCTGTATAGGGTTCGCTGGAACAGTTGGATCGCGTTCATGATGAGTGCATAGACGAGTTAGCGAAGCGTCTCCGCCCCTCTCCAAATCTGACATTGCTGCCGGACTACTTCATGCAACGAGTCATGCGCGCCATAAACGCGGCGTAGCCAGTCAGCATCGCTCAGACCGGAGGCCATATTGCGCCTGATGATGTCGAGGCCTTCCTCTGCTCCCAGAGCTTGCGCATGACTCGCGATCGCGTCCAGCGTGTCGACAATCTCGCTCCGAATCGAGTTACGGTGGCCAGTCTCCGGATTCAAGCACGTTCCGTCCAGACCAAAGCGGCACGCCATGAAACGGTTGGTTCGATAGACCTCGTAATCTCGCTCGCTGAGGCGCACAGGCCTGTCAACCAGGAGATAGCGCGAGAGGGTCTGTATATAGGCCGCGATTGCGGCAGCCCATTCGACGCGCAGTGGCGTATCCATGACACGAACTTCGATCGTGCCATATCCCGGACTTGGGCGAATATCCCAGTAAAAGTCTTTGAGGCTCTTGACGAGCCCCGTGTTGGTCATGCGATCGAAGTATTGCTCGAAGTCGGACCATCTCGTTACGAAGGGTGCATATCCGGCCAGAGGGAACGGTGCAACCGAATTGAGCCTGGCACACTGAAACTGCGTGTCGCTTCCTTGTACGAAAGGAGACGAGGCCGCCAAAGCGATGAAGTGTGGAACATAACGCGAAAGCGAATGCAGTAGAACGAGCGCCGAGTCGGCATCGGGACAGCCAACATGCACGTGTTGGCCAAAGATCGTGAATTGCTGATAAAGAGCCCCGTACAGCCCCATGAGGTACTCAGAGCGTTCGCGTCCGTCCGACCGTTGGTCGAACCAGTTCTGGAAAAAGTTGGTCCCTCCTCCGCATACCCCGACATTCAAAAAGTCGGCGGCGTGCACCAGCGTGTCGCGAAGAACCAGCAACTCGCTTCTCGCCTGACTGAAGTCCTTGCACACGCCGGTGGACACTTCGATCATTCCTTCAGTCGTCTCTGGATTGATCGCTCCCGCGAAGCTTTTCTCCTTGACTCGACTCAGCAGCTCCGTTGTGGCCTTGGTCAGATTGTAGTCATGCGTATTAACTACTTGAATCTCGAGCTCGACTCCGATCGTGAAGGAATCTGAAGACGCGAATGGCTGCAGCATGAGATGTCCTTGGTGCGCGGAGGTGAAAGTCAGGACCAGTGTAGGCATTCTACGCAAACTGGCATGACGGGCAGCGCTGGTTGCCTTAAGTTGCTGTCGCCAAAATACATTAGATATACGTTTCCACAAAGTCACTTCTTGCACTAACTACGTACCGAAGCGGCCTCCATCGCCATTCAAGCGTCGAAGGCATTGACCAGACCGATAAAGTCCTGCTTCCCGACGTCAACTCCATTTGCACGCAAGATCGCATAAGCCATAGCAACATGAAAGTAGACATTCGGAATCACGATTTGCAGCAGATAGTTCTCCCCCGTTAATTTTCCCGGCACCCACGACACTTTTACGATCTGTGCGGCCGCGTCGGCGTATTGCTCGACCGCGATGCTCTCGACGAACTCAATCGTCTTGCGGATGCGCGCACGCGCTTCCTCGAGCGTCTGCTCATTGTCTACATGTCGCGGAGGCTGCTGTCCCGACAGCCACGCGGCTCCGCCCTTCAGATAGTCGCAAGCGCTTTGTATCTGATAGAGCAACGCGGCCATGTCAGGCGCGAGCCGCGTCGACAGCAGGACGGCGACATCGAACTTCTTCGCACTCGCGAAGCGCTCCGCCTTGTCGAGATACGTCTCGATCGTTCTGACTGCTTCCACGCATTGCGCGATAGCTTGTGCATACATTTCGGATCTCCAGAGACAGATGGATTCGAGCCTTCGCAGGCCACTTCCCCTACAATACGGCGACTCAATTCGTCGTGAGCAAACGCAGTGGACCGACTAGAAGCCATGGAAATGCTGGTGACCGCGGTGGACGGAGGCAGCTTGTCGGCGGCGGCTCGTGAGCTGAAAATTCCTGTCAGCACGCTGACCCGCAAGGTTGCCGATCTCGAAGAGATGCTCGGCACTCGGCTGCTCATACGCACCACGCGCAAGCTCACGTTGACCGACGCAGGCATGTCATACGTCGCCGCGGCGCGGCGCATTCTCGACCTCGTCCGTGAACAGGAGCACGAAGCCACCGGTGAATTCGCCACCGCGCGTGGCGAGCTGGTCGTCACCGCGCCCGTGCAGCTTGGCCGCCTGCATGTGTTACCGGTCATCAACCAGTTCCTCGCGCAGTATCCGGACATCACGGTACGGCTCCTTCTCTCCGACCGGAACATCGACCTGATCGATTCGCACGCCGATCTCGCCGTACGCATCGGCGAGTTGCCCGACAGCAATATGATCGCCACGCGCATCGGCTCATTGCGCCCGATCGTGTGCGCAAGTCCGGCCTTCCTCGCCAGAATCACGCCCCCGCGCGAACCCGATGACCTCGTGAAATACCCGTGCGTGGTCTTCAATAGCCCGTACCTGTCGCCCTGGCGCTTCCGGCTTCCGTCGACGCAAAAGATCTATCTGCTGGCCGTAAAGCCCCGGCTCGAAGTCACGTCGCCCGACGCCGCGGTCAGCGCCGCAGCCGACGATGCGGGCATCACCTACGTGTTCGAGCACGACGCCGACGAAGCACTGCGCAGCGGACAGATCGAAATACTTCTGCCGCAGTTCGAGATCGAACCGGTGCCCGTGCATATGGTTCATGTGTCGCGCAACCTGATGCCGATCAAACTCCGGCATTTCATCGACTTCGCAGCACCGAAGCTCAGGGAGTCCTTGTCGCGCTTCGGCAAGCAAAAGCAGCGCTAAGCCTCCGGGTCACCGAGCACGCGATCATTACGGTTCTCGATGACATCCCGCGTCTTCCTCGTCGCGCCGGGGCCGGCCGCGAAGCGAACGTCCCGATAGCCCAGCGCATGTCCGCCCGCTCCGCGAACCTCAACCGTCTCGACGGGATTCCCGCTCGCATGTTCGACCAGTGCGATAGGCGGCTTGCCGTTCGATCTCAGCCATCTGTCTCCCCACTGCATGAGCGCGACCAGCACCGGATACAAATCCGCCCCTTTCGAGGTTAGCCGGTAGCCGAAGGTATTCGCGCGCTCCGCAATCGGGAAGCGTTCGAGAATGCCCAGCTCGATCATCCGCTCGAGCCGTGCCGTCAGAACATTCCTGGCGATGCCAAGCCCATTCTGGAACTCGTCGAAGCGCCTGCTGCCCTGCGTGCATTCGCGCACGATCAGCAGCGTCCACCACTCGCCTACTTCGTCGAGGGCGCGAGCGATCGAGCAATCCATTTCGTCGAAGCGTTTTCTGTACATGATGGACAGATAGTAATCGAAGTTTCATCACGCAACTTAACCATTTTGCGGGGAACAGCTTCCCGGTTTCGGCCAGTACCGAGCCGCAACCGGCTTGCCTATAGTTGCGTCACGAAACTTAGCTGGCAGTCTTCGTGGATCGGCGCAGGAATCGGTCTCGACCTCGATCTCGTCCAGCAAATCAACTTACTTAGGATGCCCATGGAAAACCAAATCGATCAAGCCGGGACGGCAGTCGACGCTCCGGAAATCCCGGCCAGGTCCCCTTCGGTTCGATGGATCGGCAAAGGCGTCGCTGGCCTGGTGATCGCCGCGGCGGTTGGGGCGGCGTTTCACCTGCATGGGTCCGATGCCGCGCCGATCGTCACACCGCCACCATCGGTGATGACGAGCGCGCCGTTGCAGCGCGACATAGAAGACCGGCTCGGGTCTCTGGGCCAGTTTTCAGCGGTGAATCGTGTCGAACTGCGTGCGCAGGTGGGCGGCACGCTCACGCAGATCCACTTCAGGGACGGCGACATCGTCCATCAGGGCGATCTGCTCTTCGAAATCGATCAGGAACCGTATCAGATCAAGCTGAGCGAAGCGACGGCCGAACTCGGCTCTGCCAGCGCGCGGCTGACGCTCGCCACACGCGAACTGGCCCGCGCGCAGGAGCTGCAGCGTGCCGAAGCGGGAAGCGCCCAAAACGTCGATCAGCGCGTGGCCGAGCAGCGCGCGGCGCAGGCGGCCGTCGACCGCGCGAACGCGCTGGTGCGCGACGCGCGCTTCGACCTGGATCGCTGCAGAATCGTGGCGCCCTTCACCGGTCGCATCGGCTCGCATCTCGTCTCGATCGGCAATCTGGTGTCCGGCAGCCGCGCCGGCAGCGCGCCGACGACACTGCTCGCCACCATCGTTTCGCTCGATCCGATCTATCTGGACTTCGATATCAGCGAAAACGACTACGCCGCGTTCCAGCGTTCGCGCGCAAGCCTGCAAGGACCGCTGGCCGACATCGTGAGTATCTCGCCCACCGGCGACAGCGGATTCACGCGCACCGGCAAGTTCGATTTCATCGACAACGCGCTCGACCGGTCGAGCGGCACCATCCACGCGCGCGCCACGATCCCCAATCGCGATCTGTCGCTGACACCCGGCGGCTTCGCACGCGTGCGGCTGGCGACGACCGCGCCGCAGCCGGCGCTGCTCGTGCCCGATGCCGCGGTGCTCGACGATCAAACCGATCACATGGTGTACGTGGTCGGCGCGGACGACGTGGTCACGCCGAGGAAGGTACAGATCGGCGATCTGCGCGGCGGCCTGCGCGTGATCCGGTCCGGGCTTGCGCCGAACGACCGTGTCGTGATCGACGGGATTCCGTCGGTTCGGCCGGGCGCGAAGATCTCGCCGCGCGCGGGAAGCATCCAGTTCTCGACAGAGCAAGTGGCCGAAGGAGCAAGATCATGAAGCTGACGCACTTCTTCATCGAGCATCCGCGCTTTGCCGCGGTGCTCAACATATTCGTCGTGCTCATCGGCCTCGCGACGATGATTAAGCTGCCGGTGGCGCAGTATCCGAACATCGTTCCGACCACCATTCAGATCACGACATCGTATCCCGGCGCATCCGCCGATACGATTGCGCGCACGGTCGCCACGCCGCTCGAGCAGTCCATCAACGGCGTCGAGAACATGGATTACATCTCGAGCCAGTCGACCGGCAATGGTCAATTGACGATCACGGTGATCTTCAAGGTCGGCACGAATCCGGACACTGCGCTGTTACTGACGCGCAGCCGCGTGGAAGACACGCTCTCGCGCCTGCCCGCCGATGTGCAACTGCAAGGCGTGCAGGTCAAGAAGACGATTCAGGCGCTGCTGCTCGGCGTTCACGTCTATTCCCCCGATGGTTCTCGCAGTCCCGAGTATCTGTCGAACTATATGCTCAAGGTTCGCGATCAGATCGCACGTTTGCCGGGCGTGTCGGACTTCCAGTTGTTCGGCGAGCGGCAGTACGCGATGCGCATCTGGATCGATCCGGATAAAGCGGCTTCGTACAAGATCAGCGCAGGTGAAATACTCGCTGCGCTTCGCGCGCAGAACGCCGCCGTATCCGCGGGCGTGCTGAATCAGCCGCCGGTGTCGAACCACGGCACGGGCGCGTATCAGATCAACGTCGAGGCGCTCGGCCGCCTGAGCACGCCCGAGCAGTTCGGCGACGTGGTCGTGAAGTCGGACACGCAGGGACACGTCACGCGGATTCGCGATATCGGCCGCGTCGAACTCGGCTCGGTGGATTACGGCTCGAAGGCGTATGCCGACCGCTACGCGGCCACGCCGTGGTTCGTGATCGCGACGCCGGATGCCAACGTCGTGCAGGTCGAACACGACGTCTGGGCCAGGATGGCCGAACTGAAGAAGAGCTTTCCTCCCGGCGTCGACTACATCAAGATCTACGACCCGACCACGTTCGTTTCGCAGTCGATCCATGAAGTCGCCAAGACCATCCTCATCGCGATCCTGCTGGTGGTCGGCGTGGTCTATCTGTTCCTGCAGAACTGGCGCGCGACGATCATTCCGGTGGTAGCGATCCCGGTGTCGCTGGTCGGAACCTTCGCCGTCCTGTCGATATTCGGCGCTTCGATCAATAACCTGTCGCTGTTCGGACTGGTGCTGGCGGTCGGGATCGTCGTCGACGACGCCATCGTGGTGGTCGAGAACGTGGAGCGCAACATGGCGTTCGGCATGACGCCACGCGAGGCCGCGCATCGGACGATGAACGAAGTCTCGACCGCCATCATCGCCATCGCGCTCACGCTGTGTGCGGTGTTCGGGCCGACCGCGCTGATGTCCGGCATCTCCGGCCTGTTCTTCAAGCAGTTCGCGATCACGATCGCCGCATCCACCGTCATCTCGTGCTTCGTGTCCCTCACGCTCAGTCCCGCGCTCTGCGCGGTGCTGCTCAAGCCGCACGACATGGAGAAGACGCACGGCGGAACCACTGCGCTGGGCCGCCTGCATCATGCGATCTTCGGCCGCTTCAACGCGTCGTTCGAATGGCTGTCGTCGAAGTACGGAAAGATGACTGGCCGCGCCGTGCGCGCGACGACCGTGATGCTGCTCGTCTATGCCGGCCTGATCGCGGCAACCGGGCTGCAGATGTCGAGAATGCCCACGGGATTCATTCCGGAACAGGACATCGGCTATCAGGCGGTGATCGCGTTCCTTCCGCCCGGCTCCAGTCTCGAGCGCACCGACAAGGTGATTCGCGAGATCAACGACATCGTGCTCGACACCCCCAAGCTCAAAGGCGTCACGCACACGTCCCCCGTATCCGGCTTCGACGTCACGACAGGCACCATCGCGCCCAACGTGGGGACGCTGTTCTACGGCCTGCCTTCGCTGTACGGCAAGCACGTGCCCGGCGTCAATGCGGCCTCGATGCTGGTCGAACTGCGCAAGCGCGTGGCCGGGATCAAGGACGCGGTCGTCGTGGTGGTGAATCCGCCGCCCGTGCAAGGGCTCGGTGCGGCGGGCGGCTTCAAGCTGATGCTCGAAGATCGCGGCGGGCTCGGTCCGCAGGCGCTCGCCGACGCGGCTCACGCACTCGTGGCGGCAGCCAACAAGGATAAGACCTTCGGCGGCGTCTTCACGCTGTACAACGCGGGCGCCCCGTCGGTCTATGCGGACGTCGATCGTCTGAAGGCGGAAAAGATCGGCCTCACGCCGACAGACGTGTTTTCGACGATGGAGCTTTACCTCGGCTCGCAATACGTCAACGACTTCAACTTCATGGGACGCACCTATCAAGTGCGGGTTCAGGCAGATGAAGCATTCCGCCGGACACCGCAGGATATCGGCAGGCTCAAGGTGCGCAATACGTCGGGCGACATGGTGCCGATCAGCAGCGTGGCGACGTTCCGCAACGACACGCAGCCGTACCGCGTGCCGCGCTACAACATGTATCCCGCGGCGGAAATCATGGGCGCGGCAGGCCCCGGTCTTTCTTCCGGCGATGCGATCGAACGCATGGAAGAACTCGCCCAGCAAGTGCTTCCGAACGGCATCGCCTACGAATGGACCGATCTGGCTCACCAGCAAAAAGAGCAGACCATGTCGCCGCTCGTGATCTTTGCCGCATCGGCGCTGTTCGTGTTCCTCGTGCTGGCTGCGCAATATGAAAGCTGGAAGACGCCGCTCGCGATCGTGCTGATCGTGCCGATGTGTCTGCTCGCGGCGGCGATCGGCCTGAACGTGCGCGGCATGCCGATCGACATCCTTGCGCAGATCGGCTTCGTGGTGCTCGTGGGGCTGGCCGCCAAGAACGCGATTCTGATCGTGGAGTTCGCCAAGCAGCGTCAGGACGAAGACGGCGTCGACGCGGAGGAAGCCGCCACGCACGCGGCCCACGTGCGGCTGCGCCCGATCCTGATGACGTCGTTCGCCTTCATCGCAGGCGTGGCGCCACTCGCCATCGCCGCCGGCGCCGGCTCGGAGATGCGGCAGTCGCTCGGAACGACAGTGTTCTTCGGCATGCTCGGCGTGACGCTCTTCGGCCTTGCTTTCACGCCGGCGTTCTATGCCTTCGTTCGCAAGCTCGGTGTCCGGGACCTCCGCGCCTTGCCGCGCAAACTCAGCAGTGGAGAAGCGAAATGATCAAGCTCTTGTTCAGAACGTCGAAAGCGGTTGCGGGCGCTCTGTTCGTCAGCGCTTTCCTCGCGGCGTGCGCGGTTGGCCCGAACTACGTCGCGCCTGAAACGCAGATGGCGCCGTTTCATAACGCGCAGCAGGTGGCCGAGCGGCAAACCACACTGCCCGCGCCCAGCCTCGACAACTGGTGGACCGGGTTCGACGATCCGGAACTGGTCACCGTGGTGCAACGCGCGCTGGCTCAGAACCTGAGCATTCAGGCAGCGATCGCGCGCGTTGCCCAGTCGCGTGCGGCAGCCCAGGCGGCAGGCGCGCAGTTGCTTCCGACGGTCGATGCCAACGCGTCGTATTCCGCCGAACACCAGAGCGTGCAGAGTCCGCTCGGCGCGCTCGCGAGCGCGTTCCCGAACTACAGCCGCGATCAGAAGCAATACGTTGCGGGCGCGACCGCAAGCTGGGAGATCGATCTGGCCGGCGGGCTCAGACGCGCACATACGGCCGCCAGCGACGAAGAACAGGCCGCCGAGGCGGCGCAACTCGGCACCCGCGTCACCGTCGCCGCCGACGCCGCCGACGCCTATCTGCAAATCCGCGGTCTGCAGGCGCAACTGGCCGTCACGCAGGATCAGGTGGACACGGACGCGCGACTGCTGGAACTCGTGAAAGCGCGCAAGCGGGCCGGCGCATCCGACGAACGCGAAGTGGCCCAGGCCGAAGCGTCGTTGCGTCAGGCGCGTGCCGCCGTGCCGAGCTTGCGGGTGTCGCTCGAAGCGCAATCGAATCGGCTCGATGTGCTGTTGGGCGCGCAGCCCGGCACCTATGCGGCGGAACTCGGCACGCATGCCGGTGCGATTCCGGACGTGCCGGCGATCAGCAGCGGCGATACGCCCGTCGATGTATTGAGGCGGCGGCCCGACATCATCGCGGCGGAGCGGCATCTGGCGGCGTCCAGTGAAGGTATCGGCGTGGCGCTCGCCGAGTACTACCCGAAAATTTCGCTTGCCGGCGCGCTGGGTTTCGACAGCCTCTCGGCCAGTCACTTCCTGAGCGCGAAGGCGTTCCAGGCGGTCGGCACGGGCGCGCTGCGATGGCGCCTGTTCGACTTCGGCAAGGTGGACGCCGAGGTGAAGAACGCGCGCGGCGCGTATGCGGAGGCGCTCGCGCAGTATCGCGAAGCGGCGCTCAAGGCGACCGAAGACGTCGAAGACGCGTTCATGGCGCTCTCGCAGACCGAGATTCGCGCGCAGGAAGTTCAGCAGGAAGTCGATGCATTGACGCGGGCGCGCGACCTTTCGGAGAAAGCGTATCGCGCGGGTTCGATCACGCTCACCGACGTGCTCGACGCCGACCGGCAACTGCTCGTCGCGCGCGACGATCTCCATGCGACGAAAGCGGACGCCGCACGCGCCGCCGTGCGGACCTTCCGCGCGCTGGGAGGCGGCTGGGATGCGCCGCAGCAGCAGGTGGCGCAGAAGAACTAGGGCCCCTGCACTTCGCCGATTTACGGGGAACAGCTTCCCACTTCCGCTCGGTAGTGCGATGCGGCTGGCTTCCCTATAGTTTCGTCACGCAACGCAATTTGCATCTCTATCCTTCGGGAGAAGTCGAAATGGATCGTCGTCTATTAACACTGGCACTCGGCATGTTCGCGCTGGGGACCGATAGCTTCGTCTTCGCGGGCATCCTGCCTGAAATTGCTCATTCGTTTGGCGTGAGCATCGGTGCAGCGGGTCAGTTGATCAGCGTCTATGCGCTGAGCTACGCACTGCTGGGTCCGACCATCGCGGCGCTTGCGGCGAACCTCGGGCGTAAGCGATTGCTTCTGAGCGGTATCGGCCTGTTCGTGATTGCCAATCTTGGCACCATCGTGGCGCCGAACCTGGGCATCGCATTGGCTACGCGCGCGCTGGCGGGCCTCGGCGCTGCGATGTTCTCACCGACCGCCAGCGGCACCGGCGCGGCGCTGGTGCCGCCGGAACGGCGTGGCTACGCGTTGTCCATCATCGTGGCGGGCCTGACCACCGCGACCGCGCTCGGCTCGCCGATCGGCGCAGTCATCGGCGGCCTCGCGGGCTGGCACTGGACGCTGGTGCTGGTCGCCGCGCTCGGAGCGGCGGCATTCGTCGGCATCCTCGCATTCATGCCCGAAGTGCCGCTGCCGCCGGCCGTCTCGCTGCGCGCGCGTCTGTCGCCGCTGACCGATGCGCGCGTCGGCCTGACGCTCACCACGACCGTGCTGGCTCAGATCGGCACCTTCATCATCTTCAGCTACTTCTCTGTCGTGTTCGACCGTGCGACCGGCCACAGCCCCACGGTGCTGGGCGCGTTGCTGGTGCTGTGGGGGCTGGCGGGAACGTTCTCGAACCTGCTGACCGGACGCATTCTCGACCGGATCGGTTCGCACAAGGTCGTATTGATCAAGCTGGCCATCGTCGCGGTCGTCGTCTTCACCATGCCGATCACCAGCGCGCACCTCTGGAGCGCGGCTATCGCGGTGACGATCTGGGGCGCGTGTGCGTGGGGCGTCCTGGTGCCGCAGCAGTTTCGCCTCGCCAGCCTGAATCCGCCGATGACCTCGGTGCTGGTCGGCCTCAACACGTCGGCGACTTATGTGGGCGTGTCGATCGCCGGCACGCTCGGCGCCGCCGTGATTCCGCTTACCGGCAGCCACAACCTGGGCTATCTGGCCGCCATTCCCGTCGTGATCGCGATCCTGGTGTCAGGGCTTGCGACGCGCCGCATCGCATCGTTCGCGGGAACCAAAAGCGCGGTAGCGGCCTGAGTACTCAGCACGTTTCATTCATTCGAGATTTCAAGGAAAAGGAAACAGCCATGTCCAACGCAAGCACGTTCCGTCAACTGCACGACCAATCGACACCGCTCCTTTTGCCGAATGCCTGGGACGCCGGCAGCGCACGCCTCATCGAAGCGCAGGGCGCATCCGCGATCGCCACGACCAGCGCGGGCTTTGCCTGGGCGCTGGGTTATCCCGACGGACGCAAGCTTCCGTTCGATGAAGTCGTCGGCTCGGTTCGGCGTATCGTCCGCGTTCTTCAAGTGCCCTTGTCGGTCGATGTCGAAAACGGCTATTCCGATGATCCCGAAACCGTCGCCGCGCACGTGCTGCAACTCGCGGATCTGGGCATTGCCGGCATCAATATCGAAGACGGGCCGGACGCGCCATCGCTGCTGGCCGCGAAGATCGAGGCGATCAAGAACGCCGTGGCGAAAGCCGGCCTGGACCTCTTCGTCAACGCCCGCAGCGATGTCTTTCTTGCCAGCCTCGTCGAGCAGGCGAAGCAGCCGCAGGAGGCGATCGCTCGGGGTCATGTATATGCATCGGCGGGCGCGGATGGTCTCTTTCTGCCAGCGCTCGTGCAGCCGTCCGATATCGAAGCGATCGCCGGTGCAATCCGGTTACCGCTGAACGTAATGGCGCTCCCGGGCCTGGCCGATGCAACGATCCTCGGAAAATTCGGCGTGCGCCGGCTCAGTGCGGGCAGCGGCATTTCGCAGGTCGTGCTCGGCAGAGCGAAGGCTCTGGCGAAGGACTTTCTCACACACGGCCGCTCCGAAGCGCTCGACGATCAGCCTTTGTCCTACACCGAGGCTCAGCAGCTTTTTGCCTGAATGCGCAAACCGTTATCGACCCACAGAGAATGGAGAACATCATGATGCTTGAAGGAAAACGCGCCCTTGTCACGGGAGCAAGCCGCGGTATTGGAGCCGCGATCGCGAAAGCAATGGCTGCCGCCGGCGCGGATGTCGCGATCACGTATGAGAAGTCGTCGGAACAGGCGGCGCAAGTCGTGCAGGCGATCGAGGCGGAAGGCCGCCGCGGCGTCGCGATTCAGGCCGATAGCGCCGATGCATCGGCGGTTCAGGCGTCCGTGCGGAAGACGGTCGAAGCGCTGGGCGGCCTCGATATTCTGATCAACAACGCCGGCATTCTTCGGATGGGCGATGTGAAAGACATTTCCATCGAAGACATCGACGCGACGCTCAACGTCAATGTGCGCGGGCCGATTCTGGCCGCAAAAGCGGCGATTCCGCATCTCGCGCGGGGTGGACGCATCATTTCGATCGGCAGCTATTTTGCCGACCGCGTGCCCGCCTCGATGCTCGGTGTCTACTCCGCCTCCAAGTCCGCGCTCGTCGCGTTCACGCAGGGCCTGGCGCGAGAACTCGGTCCGCAAGGCATTACGGCGAACCTGGTGCAGCCCGGCTCCATCGATACGGACATGAATCCGGTCGAAGGTCCGTTCGGGCCGACCTTGAAATCGCTGACGGCCACCGGCGACTATGGAAAGGGCGAGGACATCGCGCAAGCCGTGGTCTTTCTTGCGAGCGCGAACGCGAGCTACATCACCGGCGCGTCGCTCACCGTCGATGGCGGCGCCAACGCCTGAAGGCGAAGGAGGACGCGAAGTCCGCACGGACATCGCGTCTTTCAATATCCGATTCTGAGCGGCTCCGGATGATCGCGCGTGATCACGAGTTTCGCGGCTGCCGGGTATCCCACTTCCGTGATCGGGGTCGTGTATTGAGTACACGTGGACGGGTTTGAACCGAGTCTGGAGCGAGCCAACAGGGATTGCCCCGGACCCGCGGCGGCGAAGTACACCGTGACCTCGCTGCCTTGCCTGAACGGAATCGCGATCCTGGGACCCCAGGCCGACTCGATGATCGGATCGCCGCTGCAATCGGTCGACGTGTACTCGCCCTCGGATATCGCGAGCCATTCGAAGTCGGTCGCCGAGAAGTGATAGCTCGCATCCTGGACGCGCGTGAGCGGCACGATCGTGGTCGCGTCGCCGACCGTCAACGCGACGCCGTTATTGGCGCTGAACTGCGTGAGATCGCCAATCACACGGCCGTTCGCATCGAACACTCTCACCGGTCGATGCCTCTCGTCGTGCGACGAATCGCCGGCGAGCGACGCAACGGCGTAGAGCACGAGCAAGGCTCCGGTCAGCCAGCATTTCATATCGGCCTCCATGGTCGACGCGCTCGCATCGCGTCAATAATCGATGCGCAAGGGTTCGGGATGGCGCTGCGTCAGCGGATAGGTGCTCCGGACCGCCCAATACAGATCGCCCTCGTCATACTGGGCCGCGGTGCACGAGGTCGCGCCCGAACTATCCGTCTGCCTCGTCGACCATACGTGCACATTGCCCGAATAGCCGTCGACGGCGACATAAACCGTTACGTCGACCCCGTCCCTGACCGCGATCGCCGGAGTGGGACTGTCCGAGTACGGGACGAGCACGCCACCGCTGCAGTCAGTGGATGCGTAGCCCACCGGCTGCGTCGCGACCCATTGATACTCCGAGGCCGAGTACTGCAACGGTGCAACGAGCTTGTGATCGACCGTGACGAAGATGGGCCTGCCGTCTATCGCGATATACACGCCGTTGACGCCGCCGAGATATTCGAGCGGCCCCACGGCCCTTCCCTGTGCGTCGTACACCATGGGCAGGCGCGGCCCTTCGGGTCGATCGCGCCCCGGATGATCGCGCTCGCCTGCAAGACTCAGGCTCGCGCACATGGCGAGCACGGCAACGAGGATTCGACACATCACGTTTCTCCGTCGATGCGGTCAATCAATAGCCGATGGTCAGCGGCTCAGGGTAATGCGCCGTCAGCGGATAGTTCGTCTCCGCCGTGAATGCCGGCACGGGCGCAGTGGAAGGCGGCACGTGACCGATGACCGGCGGCGGGGTGCATCGGGTGCCGTCGAAGACCGCGACGATCTGGGCCGGCGTCGAGACCGTATTGCCTGCGATCAGCAGCGTGACGTCGGCGCCGTTTCTCGTCGCGATGGCCGGCCGCGGACCGCTCCCCGGCGCGATGATCGGCGAACCACTGCAATCGGTGGTCGAGTAGTTGAACGGCCCGAACGTCCACCACTGAAATTTCGACGAATCGATCGTGTTGGGATCGATGCGCAGCCACGTGACGGCGGCGAATACGATCGCACCGTTTATGTCGAGATAGACGCCGTCGTATCCGTGGTACGACGCAAGCCGTCCGACAGGCTTGCCGTGTGCATCGAACACGCTGAGGACGTGGTGATCGTCGTTTCGCCGCCGGTCCTGTCCGTTGTCCGCATCCGCGTGAAGCGACATTGCGCTCATGACCAGCGGGATCATGAGAAGAAGCCAGCGACGCATGCGCGTCTCCTTCGACCGACAGCGTCCGCACCGCTTGCGGCCTGAATCTGTCTGCTCAAAGAGGATAGGTTCGCGAACCTTTCATTTCAAGGCTCATGTTTTCGCGAAGCGTCTTTGCAGGTCCGCCAATACGAGCGGCGCCAGCCATAACCTCCGGTAATCACCTCATGAGGCGAATTCAATAGACGGCTATCGCTGTTTTCGCGAGACTGCGGGACGCCGGATCGACATGCGGTCCGTCCTCGAACAAGAGCGAAACAAGCCTTAGAGGAGACACCAAAGATGCTGCATCGCCCCAGAGTCACCCGCTCCGTTCTCGCGCTGATGTGCGCGATGTCGTTCATCATGTATCTCGATCGCGTCAACCTGTCCGCTGCGGCGGGCCTGATACGCGACGATCTTCATCTCACCAATACCGACGTCGGCCTCGTGTTCGGCGCGTTCGCCTATACGTATGCGATCTGCCAGGTCATCGGCGGATGGTTCAGCGACCGCTTCGGCGCCAAGACGACGCTCGTGCTGTGCGCGTCGATCTGGATCGTCGCGTCGGTCGCGACGGGCTTCGCGGGCGGTGTCGTCTCGCTGTTCTGCGCGCGCATGCTGCTCGGCGTCGGCGAGGGTGCGGCGCTGCCCGCGCAAGCCCGCGCGCTGGTCAACTGGTATCCGGCGAGCAAGCGCGGCTTCGTGCAAGGGCTCACGCATTCGTTCTCACGCCTCGGCAACGCGGTCACGCCACCCTTGATCGCGTTGCTGGTCGCATTCGCTTCGTGGCGTGCTTCGTTCGTGCTGGTCGGCGCGCTGACGGCCGTTTGGGTCATCGCCTATGCGTGGTACTTCGCCGATAACCCGCGCAAGCATCGGCACATGACGGCCGAGGAAGAAGCGGAGTTGCCGCCCGAACACAAGGTCGCCGTCGACAAGACGCGCGAGCCGACGCCCTGGGGCCGCCTGCTCAAGCGCATCGCGCCGACGATGATCGTCTATTTCTGCTATGGCTGGACCGGCTGGCTGTTCTTCACCTGGCTGCCGACCTTCTTCATGCATGGACGCGGTCTCGATCTGAAGAGTTCGGCGCTGTTTTCCGCAGGCGTGTTTCTTTCGGGTGTCGTCGGCAATACCGCGGGCGGCGTGATTTCGGATCGCATTCTGAAGCGCACCGGCAGCGTGGTTTCGGCGCGGCGCAACATGATCATCGTCGCGTTCCTCGGTGCGCTCGTGTTTCTCGCGCCCGTGATGGTCGTGAAGTCGCTGCCGGTCATGGCTGCTTCGTTGAGCCTGTCGTTCTTCTTCCTTGAGATGACCATCGGGCCGATCTGGGCCGTGCCGATGGATATTACGCCCAAGCACGTCGGGATCGCGAGCGGGCTCGTGAATGCGGGATCGGCTATCGCGGGGATCTTTTCGCCAATCGTGTTCGGGTTCGTCGTCGATCGGACTGGGAGCTGGACGTTGCCTTTTGCGGGGTCGCTCGGTTTGCTCGCGGTGGGGATCGTGATGACGTTTTTCATGCGGCCGGATATCGCGCTGGATCATGCTTCGGCGAAGGATGATGCTTTGGATGGGGAGTTGGTCGGGCGGTGAACGTCGGCTTTCGCCAGACCGCAGGGAACGCCCGCGAATGCGGGCGTGGACGATCGGGGCCTACTCAGTGTACGGACCTTTATAGTTAATCGAGCCAAGCATAACGCCGCCTCCTATGGCATCGACTAACCCCTCACCCATCCCGCGCAAGAGAACAAAGGCTTTCGCGCTCGCTCCAAGCGCACTTGCAAACAAGCCGGGGTTGAACATCCACGGAATCATTGCTCGTTGATCGATGCCTGCAATGAAGCCTGAGATGTTTTCCGTGACTAGCAGTCCGGCGCTCGCATCTACATAGATCGTCATTCCTGCAAAATCCTCTGGCTTTAATTCGGGCTCGCGGAACCGGTAGACAAAGCCCCTGCCTTGAAAGTCCGTCGTTGCACCCGAACCGCTTACCGTGCCTTTACGCGGCAATCTAATATCTGGCAGTCGCAGACTTTTCGGCATACGCGTGCTCAAGCCGACGCCCGCGCCAAAGCCGGCATATTCAAACGCGTGGAGCTTATGCGCTGGATCTTTCAAAATGAATTTCCCGCCCGAAAGCAGCAGATCACCGATTGATGCGGCAGCAGAACCGGCCGTTTCATACTCCCATTGGCTCGATTTAATCATCGTCGCCCCACCGGTGCTTGTTTGGACGCATACCGTAAAGACCACCTATGATAAAGACCGCAGAGAATGCCGTTATAAATGTGTGCATGCCCCATATACTCAATTCGTTATTTACTCTGGCCTCGATATACGGGGTTGTCCGATACCTGATTTCGACGCGATCACCCACTTCTGTGCGATACGTTGTGCTCCCTGCGAACGATGATCGCCTTCCATCACTCGTCGTGAACTCTATTTCTGGATGAAAGCCTCCGGCATTGAGCTTGACTACGGTGCCCCATGTCACCACCGAGTAAAGTCGAAACTCCAACGTCGATGGCAAAAACGGCAACTGAAGCGCGAAGACTGCGCAACCCATAATCACCGTATCCCAATTGATTTTCGAGCGATCAATCTTGAACATGATCAGTCGCCGCACCGTATTACGTAGTGATTGGTTGAAACGCCACATGCAGCGCCCTCCATGTTCATCAGGGTGTATTCTCGTTTGAACTCGTCAAACGAAATCACGACACGCTCATAATGTCCGTAGCCGGTGCCGTATGGCACGATTCGATGCACCATGACATTTTTCATTTGAATCTTAAGTGTGGGCTTCGGCGGAATGATTTTTCCGAGTGGAGTCGTTGACGATTGCGCAAAGGGACTAAGAACAGTCAAAATACCTTCCGACGCCACCTTGCTATGCAAGAGCATATTGAGCAAACCAGTAGATGCGAGACTGATGCGATGCACGAACGTGATGTGTTCGATAGTCGCGCGCTTATTGCGAGAAGCGCCGCGCGAACTTTGGTGCATATTCCATTCATAGCGGTACACATCAATTTCACCGACATGGCCCACGGCACTCGCTTCACCGGTGACGCCATCTATTTTCACAAAGATGTTCGTGTCGCTCATTGCTTATCCTTCGTTCTTTTCTCTCGCGATGGATGACTTGCCCTCGCTCAACACAAGCGGGCAGCGCACAGAGCATAGATATGGCAACGACTTGATAGCCATACGATATTTCTCATTCTCAATTAAAAAGCCCGCTCGTTGAGCGGGCTAGCGTGCACGGCGAAATAAGCGCGCGCCAGTGCGCGGGTTATCACCTTTTTTATTCACCGCTTATCGATTCTTCAAGCCCGTCGAATCGCATCGATCACCAGTTGCGTCGCCGGACTGATCCGCCGGTTCTTCCTGAGAATCAACCCATAAGGCGCGAGCCGCCCGCGCAATGCAGTGGGCAACGACGCAATCGTATCGAGCGCCGAATAATAGTCAGCGACGGAACTCGGCAACACCGCAAGCATGTCCGAGTCCCGCAACAGCGACAACGTGGTGAGAATGGAAGACGTCTCGACCGTACTCACCGGCGGCGCAACACGCGACTCCCGAAACGTCTGATCGATGATCTGCCTCATCGGACTCGGATGCGGCTGCACGATCCACGGATACTTCGCGAGATCTGCAAGCTTCGGCCTCCCCGCCATGGCGACCGCCGGGTGATCCGGCCGCGCCACGATCGCCAATGCCTCTTCCGACAAGGTCTCGAACGTCAGATCGAGCGCGGAAAAGCCGTAAGGAATGCGCCCCACCACGATATCCAGCTGATCCTGCTGCAACGCCTGCACGAGCACATCGCTCGTATCGATCTGCACGCTGATCTGCAGGCGCGGATGCGCTTCCTTCAGCTGCACGATCACCTTCGTCAGCAAATCGGGCGCCGGCGCCATCACCGCGCCGATGCGCACCTTGCCGATATCGCCCGCCTCGATCGCCGCCAGTTCCTCGCGCAGTTCATCGAGATCCTCGAAGACGACGCGCGCGTAGCGCATCACCGCCTCCCCGTAGATCGTCGGCTCCATGCCGCGCGCATGACGCACGAACAGCGTCGCGCCGATGGTGTCCTCCAGCTCCTTAAGCGCCTTGGTCGCGGCGGGCTGCGTCATCGCGAGTTCGTCGGCGGCGCTTCTGAGCGATTCGGTTTCCGAAAGCGCCGTCATCAATTGCAGATGACGCAGGCGCAGGCGTTTGCGGATGGTCGTGGCGGGCGCGATCATGCGAGCGATAACTCCAGGAAATAGCCTGATGCAAATAATTCAATGGTCAGTTATCGCAGAGTTTCGCACACTAGCGCTACCCGATACAGCCGCGCAAACCCTCGTTGCAGCGGCCCCCACCCGACTGGAACCGGAGACACCCGAGATGAAGATCAAGCATGTCCGCGCACGCGTTTTCGAATGGAAAGGCAAGGTCGTGCCGCCGCAATCGCACTTCTGCACGAACGCCGTCGACGTTCTCTACGAACGCGGCGATGCGATGGGCTCATTCCGCTTTCACGGCTGGCTCGTCGTCGAGATCGAATGCGACGACGGCACGGTGGGTATCGGCAATTGCGCGCTCGCGCCGCGCGTCGCGAAGCAGATCGTCGATGAATATCTCGCGCCCATCGCCATCGGCGAAGATCCGTTCGATCACGAATACATCTGGCAGAAGATGTATCGGCGCACGCTCGCATGGGGTCGCAAGGGCATCGGCATGGCGGCGATCTCCGCAGTGGACATCGCGCTGTGGGACATCATGGGCAAGGCGGTGAAAAAGCCTGTCTTCAAGCTGCTCGGCGGCCGCACGCATGAGAAGATCTGGTGCTATGCGTCGAAGCTCTATAACAACGACGACCGCGACGCCTTTCTCGCGGAAGCCCAGGGCTATCTCGACCAGGGCTTCACCGCGATGAAGATGCGCTTCGGCTACGGCCCGAAAGACGGCCCGAAGGGCATGGCGAAGAATCTGGAGCAGGTCCGCCTGTTGCGCGAACTCGCAGGCGACGATGTCGACATCATGCTGGAGTGCTACATGGGCTGGACGCTGGAATACGCGCGCCGCATGTTGCCGCGTCTTGCCGAGTTCAATCCGCGCTGGCTCGAAGAACCCGTGATCGGCGACGACGTCGAAGGCTATCAGGAGCTTAAGAAGATGAACATCGTGCCGATCTCCGGCGGCGAGCACGAGTTCACGAGCTATGGCTTCAAGGATCTGCTGGAACGCCGCGCCGTGGATGTCATTCAGTACGACACGAACCGCGTGGGCGGCATCACCGCCGCGCGCAAGATCAACGCGATGGCGGAAGCCTGGTCCGTGCCCGTGATCCCGCACGCGGGCCAGATGCATAACTATCACCTGACGATGTCGAGCACCGCGAGCCCGATGTCCGAATTCTTCCCCGTGTTCGATGTGGAAGTGGGCAACGAGCTCTTCTATTACATCTTCGACGGCGAGCCGCAACCGGAGAACGGCTATCTGCAACTCTCCGATGAAACGCCGGGCCTCGGCATCACGCTGTCCGACAAGCATCTGAGCGATTTCGACATCATCGAATGACGCAATGATGCAGGGCCGATGCAGCCCGCCCATATCAGGAGACAGGCATGGAAGGCAGGATCGAATCACCCGCGGCGCATGACGCCGCCGCGTCCGGACACGCGACGAGCGTACGCTGGCGCATCTTCGGCGTGGTGTTTCTCATCACGCTGATCAACCTCGTGGACCGCATCTCGCTTTCCATCGCGATGCCCACCATCGCGAAGGAGTTCGCGCTCTCGCCCGCGATGCAGGGGCTCGTGCTCTCGAGCTTCTTCTGGTCGTATGCGCTGTTGCAGATTCCGGGCGGCTGGCTCATCGACAAACTGGGGCCGCGCAAGGTCATTGCAGGCGCAACTGTCTTGTGGGGTCTCTTTCAAACGTTGATGGGCGCGGCCACCGGCGGCCTGTCGATGCTGCTGCTGCGCGTGGGTCTCGGCGGCGCGGAAGCCCCGCTCTTTCCCGCAGGCAGCAAGCTCAACGCGCTCTGGCTATCGCGCGGCGAACGCGCGCGCGGCGCGGTGCTGATGGATGCGGGCTCGCCGCTCGGCGCGGCGATCGGCGGCCTCGCGATCTCGCATCTGATCCTCATGTTCGGCTCGTGGCGCACCGCGTTCGTCGTCGCGGGGCTTGCGACGATCGCGTGTGGCTGGCTTGCATGGCGCTATCTGCGCGACGACCCCGCGAAACATCCCGGCGTGAATGGCGCGGAACTCGCGCATATCCGCGACGGCGCGCCGTCCGTGTCCGGCGCTGCCCGCGCGGTCCATGACGATGCGCCGTTGCCGCTGCGCTCGACCATCGCGATGTGCGTCGGCCGCATGAGCTGGGCGATGATCTTCTTCGGCCTGCTCACGTGGGGCCCGAGCTACCTGACGCAGGCGCGGGGCCTGAGCCTGTCGCAGATCGGCGCGGCGACCTTCTTCATCTTTCTCGCGGGCGCGCTCGGCTCGCTGTCGGGCGGCTTTCTGTGCGATGCGCTGTGCGCGAAGAATTTCTCGCGCGGCAAGGTCGTGAAGAGCATGATCACCGTATCGGGCGCGGCGACGCTCGCCGTGTTCGCCGCGCTGCCGACGATCACGTCGCCCGTCGTCGCGGTCGCAGTGCTGTGCGGCGCATCGTTCCTGCTGATGTGGGGCAGCCTCTACTGGAGCCTGCCTTCGCTGCTCGCAAGCCCGGGACGCGTCGGCCTGCTCGGTGCGTGCATGAACTGCGCAGGCAGCGTCGGCGGCATTTCGATTCCGCTCATCACCGGCTTCATTCTTCAGCGCACCGGCTCCTTCGATGCGGTGCTGCACTTTTACGGCGCGTGCGCGCTGGTGTATATCTTCGGTTCGATTGCAATCGATCTGCGCCGCACACGCTGATCACCGACCCACAGACCCTACGAACATGAAACCTCGCATCGCAGTTCTTCTCGGCGATCCCGCCGGCATCGGTCCCGAACTCATCGCGCGTCTCATCGCGAAGCCCGAGAATCGCGCGCGCGCCGATCTGCTGATCATCGGCGACAGGCGTGAGCTCGACAAAGGCATGGAGATCGCGCAGCAACGCTTCGAGTATCACGTGGTCGACGATGAAGCCGCCGCCGCGCGCGATACCGACGTGCCTTCGCTCATCGACTTCCGCCTGCCCGACGATGGGCTCTACGAGCGCGCCGTGGCGACGGAACGCGGCGGCCGCTACAGCCTCGAAGCCTTCAAACAGGCACTCGCGATGACGCGCGTGAACCGCACGCAAGCGATGCTCTTCGCGCCCGTCAACAAAACCTCGCTGCACATGGCCGGCATGGAGACGAACGACGAAATGGAGTGGTTCGCGCGCCAGCTCGACTACAGCGGCGCGTTCTGCGAGTTCAACGTGCTCGACGAGCTGTGGACCTCGCGCGTGACCTCGCATATCGCGCTGAAGGACGTGAGCGCGAAGCTCACGCCCGAGCGCATCATCGGCGCGGTGCGACTGATTCACGATGGATTGAAGCGCGCAGGCATCCACGCGCCGCGCATCGCCGTATGCGGCTTCAATCCGCATAACGGCGATAACGGCGCCTTCGGCCGCGAGGAAATCGACGTGATCGCGCCAGCCGTCGAACAGGCGCGCGCGCAGGGTTATGACGCGCAAGGCCCCTTCCCCGCCGACACCATCTTCGTGCGCGCGCGCGATCAGAAGGTCTTCGACGGCGTGGTCACGATGTACCACGACCAAGGCCAGATCGCGATGAAGCTGATGGGCTTCTGGCGCGGCGTCACGGTGCACGGCGGCCTGCCCGTGCCGGTCACGACGCCCGCGCACGGCACCGCGTTCGATATCCACGGCCAGGGCCGCGCCGATGTCGGCGCCACGCAAAAGGCCTTCGATATCGCCGTGAGAATGGCGCAGGACCGTGCGAGCTGACGTCATGATGCAAGCGCGTATCGAAGCCTTGCGCGAACGCTTCCTGGAAAGCGGCGACGACGCGGACCTGCCCATCGTCGACGCGCATCATCACTTCTGGGACGTGACGCACAACGATCATCCGTGGCTGCGCGATCTGCCGCGCATTCCGTTTCGCTATGGCGACTACGCGGCGATCTGCAAGGACTTCCTGCCCGATGATTACTTCGCGCAGGCGGGCAATCATCGCGTCGTGAAGACGGTCATGATGGAGGGCGAATGGAACCCGCGCGACGTGCTCGGCGAGGCGCGCTGGGCCACCGCGCTGCACGAACGCACCGGCCTGCCGAACGCGATGGCTGCGCAGATCTGGCTCGATCGCGATGATGTCGCCGATGTGATCGACGCCTATCGCGACATGCCGCTCGTGCGCAGCGTGCGCCACAAGCCGAAGACGGTTGCGCGCGCGGCGCATCGCGCGGATTTCGATGTGCCGGGCTCGATGCGTTGCGCGCGCTGGCGGCGCGGCTATGCGTTGCTCGCGCAAAGCGGCCTGATGTTCGAATTGCAGGCGCCGTGGTGGCATTTCGGCGAAGCGGCGGAACTGGCGCGCGACTTTCCGCAGATGAAGATCATCGTGAATCACACGGGCCTGCCCGCGGATCGCAGCGACGAAGCGCTCGCCGCATGGCGCGCCGCGCTCGATGCGCTCGCGCGATGGCCGAACGTATGGCTCAAGATATCGGGCATCGGCGAAGCGGGTGTAAGCTGGAGCGTCGCGCGCAACGGACGCGTCGTGCGCGATGCGATCGAGAGCTTCGGCGTCGAGCGGTGCATGTTCGCGAGCAACTTTCCGGTCGATAGCCTCGTCGTCACGCTCGATGAGCTTTTCAAGGGATTCAAGACCATCGTCGCGCAGCGCACGCGTGAAGAACGGCTCGCGCTCTTTTTCGACAACGCAAGCGCGCTGTACCGGATCTAGACCCATCAAAGGAGACACACTTCAATGGCTGCACCTGTTTATCGCGGCGTATTTCCCGTCGCCCCGACCATCTTCGACGATCAGGGCCGTCTCGATCTCGAAGGCCAGAAACGCGCGATAGATTTCATGATCGATGCCGGTTCGCACGGCGTCTGCATACTCGCGAACTTCTCTGAGCAGTTCGCGCTGTCCGATGCCGAGCGCGACACCGTGCAACGCACCGTGCTCGAACATGTGGCGGGCCGCGTGCCGGTCATCGTCACGACCACGCATTTCAGCTCGCGCGTCTGTGCCGAGCGCAGCCGGGCGGCACAGGACGCAGGCGCCGCGATGGTCATGATCATGCCGCCGTATCACGGCGCGACGATTCGCGTCGGTGAGCGCGGCATTCACGAGTTCTATCGCGAAGTATCGAATGCGATCGACATTCCGATCATGATTCAGGACGCGCCCGTCGCGGGCACGCCGCTTTCCGCATCGTTTCTCGCGAAGCTCGCGCGCGATGTCGAGCACGTGTCGTACTTCAAGATCGAAACGGCGCAGGCGGCATCGAAGCTGCGCGAACTGATCGAACTCGGCGGCGATGCGATCGTCGGTCCGTGGGATGGCGAAGAGGCCATCACGCTGATGCCCGACTTCGACGCAGGCGCGACCGGTGCGATGACGGGCGGCGGCTATCCGGACGGCATCCGCAAGATCGTCGACGCCTATTTCGCGGGCGATACCGAGAAGGCTGCGGAGTTGTATCAGCAATGGCTTCCGCTCATCAACTACGAGAACCGGCAATGCGGTCTTGCCGCGTGCAAGGCCTTGATGAAGGAAGGCGGCGTGATTCGTTCGGATGCGGTGCGTCATCCGCTGGCGGCGATGCATCCCGCCGTGCGCGACGGGCTGTTGAAAGTCGCGCGCAAGCTCGATCCGCTCGTGCTGCGCTGGGGGCGTTGAACATACCTCGCGGCGGCATTTGCGCGCGCCACCCGTGCGTCAGTCAACGCGCCGCCACGCGTATCAACCTTCCCGCCACATCCGCCTGATCGGCAGCGACGCGCCACTTCGGAAACGTCCCGGATCTGTCGACTTTCCACGGATCGCCGATTTCGTCGACGTACGTCGCGCTCGCGTTGCGCCCCGCCGCTGACGCGCGTCTAAGCGCGCCCGGCGCAGCGCGTTCGAACGAACGGCTGCCCTGTTCGTTGAACACGGTCGCAAGCGGCCGCCGCGCCTGGCCCGACAGGCTGAGCGGCGCGCCAAGCGGTCCTGACGGCGCGCGCAGCACCGCATCGGCGGGCTTGCGTCCGGCGAGGATCGCGGCGAGCAGCGCGGACGGACCGTTCGATGTCGATGCTTCGCGATCCGTATCATCCGTGCGCTTCGCGGGCGGCGCGCTCGGTGAATCGAGCGCGAGCGGTTCGCTCGCGCCATCGATCTGCACGACGAGGATGACGTGCCAGTCGTCCGGCGTGTTGTTGTAGCGCGGCGCGAGCGACACGAGACGCAGTCGCGCAATGTCGAAACCCGCGTCGCGCAGCAGCAGATATTTGGCGACGGCGAAATCCTTGCACACGCCGCTTTCGGCAAAGAACCGCGCCGGCGCGTAGTAGCTGCCGTCGGTTCCGTCGCGGTAGCGGACTTCGTTGACGAGCGCATCGGCGAGCAGCGCGGCTGATTGATCGCCGGCCTTCGTGCGCTCTGCCCGCACCTGCGCGACGAGCCGGGACCAGCCGGCGGGTTCGCGCGTCTGGTGGCTGCGCAGCGCTTCGCGCAGGCGCTGCACGCGGCCGATCGCATCCGACGAAGGTTCAAGGTTCTTGTCGGCAAGCGGCAGGAGGAACATCAGGTCGCCGACTTGCGCGAGTTCCGGGCGGATCTTCCGGTTGGCTTCCCACCACGTCCCGGCGCGCAGGCGCTCGATGCCGCTTTGCAGCGCGTGCGGCATCGACGAAGCGCTGGCGTCCTCGTCGCGCGTGCCGGGTGCATGGTTGTGCGACGCGGCTGGCAGACTCGCGGCGCCCGCGACGACGGGCAACAGCACCGCGGCAGCGAACGTGCACTGGAGCAAGCAAAGAAGCAGTCGAGCGAGCGGCATGGGTTGACTCCCGGTGTTTCGAAGCCTCCAAATGCCGTACACGCCGTTCGGCGCAAGACAACATTGGCTTGAAACCAACATTGCATGCGGCGTGCCAATTCGTCGTATCGCTCTACGTCATTGATTAAACGGGGAATTGTTCTTACGGGCCCGGTGTGGCGAACGCCGCATGACGCTCGCCGCCCAACAGACGCGCGATATCTGTCGGCGTGTCCCGCACGCTTTGAGTTCGCGAAAGGTGAATACGGCAAGTGGTTTCGCAGTGCAGCAGGCCATCACGGCGCATCGCTACGCCAGTCCGAGCGCGTCGAGATAGACGTTCATTGATCGCTGAACCAATACGGCGATCAGCCGGGCAATGCCCGTGTAGTCGTTGCTCACGCAAGCGTCATCCAGCGAATCGCAATAATCCGCACGATCCCCGCTCCGGACGACGGCCGGGGGATAACCGGATTTCATCAACTCGACGTTCAAGAGCAGGCGCCCCGTTCTGCCATTTCCGTCCACGAACGGATGGACCTTAACGAACCGCGTATGAAGTTCCGCCGCGCGAGCGAGAGGATGCATGTTCCCTGCTCTCGCATGCCACTCGACGAGCGAAGCCAGTTCAGCCGGCAGATTCAGAAAGTCCGGTGGAATCGTACGCGCGCCCGATATCGCTACGTTCACATGGCGATAGCGGCAGGCTTCCTCACCGGCACGGCCCTTCAGCACCACGTTGTGGATGTTCCTGATCTGCCATGCGGACAGGGACTCGTTCGTCGCGACGATCTCATCGAGGTAACGCATCGCGTCGGGACGGCCCATGCTTTCGCAGTACTGCGGCAGCGATTTGCCGTCCATGGCCATGCTGTCGAGCACGACCCGAGACTCGCGCAATGCGCGAGTGTGGCGCCCGGCTCCATGCGCTTCAGGCGTCCATTCAAGCCGCAGTCTGTCACGCAGCGAAGCCAGAGCCGGAGGCGATAGCGGACGCATCGCGTCCAGTTTCGCCTTGTCGGCATCGATCGCTTCCAGCATCCGTTGCAGAGACGAGTCCATGGCCTGCGTACCTGATTCGTCGATTGTACTCACTAGCCTGACGTTGCCTTACCGGACAAAAAAAACGCCAACCCGCAGGTTGGCGTTTGCCCGAGATATCGCTGCCGGTATCAGAACTGATTCATCGTGTTGTCCTTACCCGCCGCCTTCAGCGCCGCTTCGCCGCTGAAGTACTCCTTGTGGTCATCGCCGATATCCGAGCCCGACATGTTCTGGTGCTTGACGCACGCGATGCCCTGACGGATTTCCTTGCGCTGCACGCCCGCCACGTAACCCAGCATGCCCTGATCGCCGAAGTATTCCTTGGCCAGATTGTCAGTCGACAACGCGGCGGTGTGGTACGTCGGCAGCGTGATCAGATGATGGAAGATACCTGCTTCGCGCGACGCGTCGGCCTGGAAGGTACGGATCTTTTCATCGGCGAGCTGCGCCAGTTCGGTCTGGTCGTATTCCACGCTCATCAACTGGGCGCGGTCGTATGCCGAGACATCCTTGCCCGCGGCCTTCATCGCGTCGTAAGCCTGCTGGCGGAAATTCAGCGTCCAGTTGAACGACGGGCTGTTGTTGTACACCAGCTTCGCGTTCGGGACGACCTTGCGAATCTCGCTCACCATGCCGTTGATCTGCGCGATATGCGGCTTTTCGGTTTCGATCCACAGCAGGTCGGCGCCGTTTTGCAGCGCGGTGACGCAATCCAGCACGCAGCGCGCTTCGCCCGAGCCGGCGCGGAACTGGAACAGGTTGCTCGGCAGGCGCTTGGGACGCAGCAGCTTGCCGTCGCGCTTGATGATGACGTCGCCATTGCCCAGTTGGTCGGCCGACAATTCCTCGCAGTCGAGGAACGCGTTGTACTGGTCGCCAAGGTCGCCCGGCGTGTGGGTCACGGCGATCTGCTTGGTCAGGCCTGCGCCCAGCGAGTCAGTACGAGCGACGATGATGCCGTCATCCACGCCCAGCTCCAGGAAGGCGTAGCGGATCGCGCGGATCTTCGCCAGAAAGTCTTCGTGCGGCACGGTGACCTTGCCATCCTGGTGGCCGCACTGCTTCTCGTCGGACACCTGGTTTTCGATCTGGATGCAGCATGCGCCCGCTTCGATGAACTGCTTGGCCAGCAGGTACGTGGCTTCCGCGTTGCCGAAGCCCGCATCGATGTCGGCGATGATCGGCACGACATGCGTGACGTGGTTGTCGATCTTTTCCTGGATCGCGGCCTTGGCAGAACCATCGGCAGCGTCGAGCTGGCGGAACAGGCCGCCCAGTTCACGGGCGTCGGCCTGACGCAGGAACGTGTACAGCTCGCGAATCAGCGCGCTGACGGAGGTCTTTTCGTGCATCGACTGGTCCGGCAGCGGGCCGAACTCCGAGCGCAGCGCGGCCACCATCCAGCCGGACAGATAAAGGTAACGGCGCTCGGTGCTGTTGAAGTGCTTCTTGATGGAGATCATCTTCTGCTGACCGATGAAGCCGTGCCAGCAACCCAGCGACTGCGTGTACTTCGACGGGTCGGCATCATACGCGGCCATGTCGGCGCGCATGATCTTCGCCGTGTACCTGGCGATATCCAGGCCCGTCTTGAACTTGTTCTGGGCACGCATGCGGGCGGCGTACTCGGGATTGATGGCATTCCAGGCGCTGCCGTTAGTCTCTTTCAAACCAGCAACTGCCTTGATGTCGTCTTGATATTGGGCCATGTGACTCTCCTGGGAACAAAGCGGGTTTAACTGAATGATTTGGCGGGCCGCCGCGTCTGTCGTAGCGAACTGCATGACTCAATACTACCGCCATTTCACGCTCGCGAGTGAAGTCTTATATAAGACATAAGACATTATTAACGTATATTTTTCAATGGCTTAGACGACTATTTTTGCAATGCAAAACACGTTTTCAAGCGGCAAAAAGTCGACGGCGCGAAAATTCATCGCGAATTCCGCGATGTGAAATGTCCTTTCGGTTGCTGAAGACAGGTCAGCAGGGATGGCCCGAGCGACGTACGATGTCTGTTTCGACGTGCCGAGGTCGCGACGCGGCCCGACGTCCATTCGTTTTTTATCGGAGGCGAACGTGCCAGGGTTACTTCCCGATGTCGACCGCGAGGGGCTCCTCGAATATTCAGTCGTCTACACCGACCGATCGATCAACCATATGTCGCGGCTTTTTCAGGGCGTCTTGCGCGATATTTCTGCCGCCCTGAAACAGGTCTACAACGCGAAGTCGGCTGTGGTCGTCCCGGGCAGCGGGACGTTCGGCATGGAAGCCGTTGCCCGGCAGTTCGCGACGAACAAGAAGTGTCTGGTCATCCGCAATGGCTGGTTCAGCTTCCGCTGGACGCAGATTTTCGACATGGGCGGCATTCCGTCTGAATCGACGGTGTTGAAGGCGCGTCCGGTCGAATCGGGGAGGCAGGCAGCCTATGCACCGCCTCCGGTCGAAGAAGTGGTGGCTGCGATCAAGGAGAACAAACCTGATCTGGTCTTCGCGCCGCATGTCGAAACCGCGTCCGGAATGATGTTGCCCGACGCCTATTTGCGCGCGGTATCCGATGCCGTTCACGATGTCGGCGGCATGTTCGTACTGGATTGCATCGCCTCCGGCGCGATCTGGGTGGATATGCAGGCGAGCGGCGTCGACATTCTGATCAGCGCGCCGCAAAAGGGATGGAGCGCGCCGCCCTGTTGCGCACTGGTCATGCTCAGCCCGCTCGCGCGCGAAAGAATCGACTCGACCATCAGCACCAGTTTCGCGTGCGATCTTCGCAAATGGCTGCAGATCATGGAGGCCTACGAAGGCGGCGGCGTCGCATATCACGCCACGATGCCCACGGACAGTCTCGCGACGCTGCGCGACGTGATGAAGGAAACCGAAGCGTACGGTTTCGACAAGGTGAGAGCCGAGCAGCTCGAACTCGGCAAGCGCATTCGTTCGCTTCTGACTGGCGCGGGCTTCAGGAGCGTGGCGGCGGAAGGCTTTCAGGCGCCGGGCGTCGTGGTCAGCTACACGGACGACGACGGCATACGCTCCGGGAAGAAATTCGCCGACGCGGGCTTGCAGATTGCGGCTGGCGTGCCTCTCCAGTGCGACGAGCCCGCGGATTTCAAGACCTTCCGCATCGGCTTGTTTGGCCTGGATAAGCTGCATGACGTCGAAGGCACCGTCGCGAGGTTCGCGAAGGCGCTGGATAGTCTTCGTTAAGACGCGTCGCTATCCTGCGTCGCGAGTGCAGCGGCGCGCGTGCATCGGTGCCGCGCGCCGCATGGAGCCGCGCGGTGCTCCATGACGGCAGGAAACCCGTCCGGCCGGACACTTCAAACCCGCGTTTATTCCTTTCCCGCCCGCAAATAAATCGCCGCTTCCACGCGGAACAAAACCTCCTGCCTCGCTGTTTTGCTATCGACGGTCGCGACATCCCACGGCGACCATGATCGGCACGATTCGCTCGGCGAACGGCTCGACAGGAGGCATCATGCACCGCGAAATCTTCGTCCTTGAGCACAACTTCTTCAGCTTCGGCTGCATCTATCGGGTGGACGTGCGCAGTCGCAGCGGCCGCCTGATCGAGACCCGCTACGTGAAGCTGAACGATATCGCGTGGTGCTAGGCGCTCTCCCCGACACTCAACCACAAGCTCAGATTTTCGAGGAGACCTCTCCATGCCCTACGCTTATGCCCAGTTGCCCGACATCGTTCCCCACGATGAATGGCTAAGAGGAACCTCGGCGCTGCTTCAGGTACGCGGCGCGGCGCTGAAGGATCTGGATCAGCAGATCCTCATGTATCAGCGCAACCGGACGGTTCATCAATTCCACTCGCTGGTGCAGGCGTACGAGCGCTGGCAACTTTCGGCCGGCCCCGACGATGCCTGGAAAAGCGCTTCGCGCAACGGCTCGAAATACTTCACGCTGCTCGATCAGCAACTGCGCGGCAACGGCGACACGGACGCCGCGGCAGGCGCGCAGGACTTCATGACGCCGGCGCTCATCAACGCACGCCTCGGCGTGCTGTACCTCTTCGGCAACCTGGAACTGGAGGACGACACGTTTCAGGTGCTGCTGGAAGGCGCTTTCGATATCACCAACGTGGGCCTCGGGTTCGCGCCGGACACCAATGTCGCGGCGGCGCGCGCATCCGCGGTGCTGGACAACAGTGTCGTGCAAAAATCGGCATCGCTCGCGCTCGAACAGGTGCAGCAGAAGATCAGGAAGCGCAAGGAACCGACGCTCACGAAATCGAATCAGCTCACGAATTCCACGCTTACGTTGCCGGCGTTGAGCAGCGCGGCGCAGCGGCTGTACGAGGCCATTCGCGCCAAAGTCGAGGAAGGGGCGAGAAAACTGTGGGACATGATTCGCGAAAAGGTCGCCGACATCCGCAACGATCCCGGCGGTTTCGCGCTCGACACGATGCCCGCGCTGTTGCGCAAGCTCATCGATTTCCTGTGCGGCAAGCTGCTCGCCACGCTCGCGCCGTTCATCGGCGCGGGCCTCGATATCGCCAAGGGCATCGCCAATACCGTCGATAGCAGCATCACCAAGTATCGCGAATGGGTGCAAGGCCGCGACGTGCAACTGCTGGCCGGGCATCCCGGAACCATCGTGGAAGCGATCAGGCGCGCGATGAAGCTGAGCATCGGTTCCGGCGTATACGACCTCGTCAAGGGCGGCGCGAGCCTCGGCCTGCAGTTCGCGAGCCAGGGTGCGTCGACCATCATCGATGCGGTCGTGTCGATCATGGAAACACTCGCGAAGGTGATCTGGAAGATCGTGGAAATCAAGCGCATCAAGCGCTTTTGCGAGCAGGCGAAGGGTTACTGGGAAGCGCGCATGCAACGCGACGCGCTGCATACCCGGCCGCTCGCCTTCAACGGCTGGTTCAAGCGCTACGCCGTGCCGATTCCGGCGCTCTCGGTGCTCGCCCTGAACTCCGGCATCTGCGGCGACAAGATGCACTTCCTCGCGATGTTCAAGGATGACGAGAACATCGTCACGCAGGCGGAATTCACGGCCGGCTGCAAGTACGTCGACAGCCTCAAGGTCTGGGGATCGGACTATCTGGGCGATGCGGGCTTCGCATTCAGTTCCGACGACGCGATGATCAAAGGTCTGCTCACGCTCGCCACGAGTCACAAGGAAGAGCAGACCTGGGACCTGAAGGTGCGCAAGGCCGTGCTCGGCTTTTTGAACGGATAGCGCCTTGGCGCAAGACATGAAGAACGCCTTCGCTCATGCGAAGGCGTTCTTCATTCGGGGTGCCTGTTTCCACGGATCGAGCATCGCCGAGACCACCACGCACGACGCCGATCTGTTCCATCGACAAAGAAAAATTCATGTGGAATAGAAGCCGGGGTACGGCTGTTTTCGTCGCAATACCTTCACGCTCCGAGGCATCGCCGCGATGAACGCCCGAACCCTGCTGCACACCATTCGTTTGAGCGTCGCCCTTGCATGTCTGTGCGCGCTGCACGGTGCGCACGCGGGCCAGGCGATGCTGCTGCCCGAAGGAACCGTCACGCTGATCCGCGCGACGTCCGTGTTCAACGTCGATGCGCCCGTCGCGCTGCAGCCAGGCGATCTGCTCGCCACCGATGCACACGGCGGCGCGCAAATCGAGGACGGCGACGGCACGATCGTCGCGCTCGGCGCCAACACGCGCGTCGCCATCGATGCCTTGCCGCACGGCGATGCGCTCGCGCTCCTCTCAGGCTGGATCAAGATCGCGCGTCCGCGCACGGGCACGGCCGGGCCTTTGTCGATCGATACGCCCGCGCTCGACGCGAGCCTGCTCGACGGCGCGGCGGTACTGCATGCGAGCCGCGACATGACTTCGCTCTTCATCGAAACGGGCAGCATGATGCTCGCCCTGCCCGAACATGCCGACGCGCATCAGCAGCTCGACGGCGAACACTACGCCGAACGCGAGACCGGCAAGCCGCTCGATGTGGGCAAGCGCCCCGCGACGTCGTTCATCGCCGCGATGCCGCTGCCTTTTCGCGATCCGCTTGCTTCATCGGCGACGCCCGCGAAGGCGAAGCTCGTCGCGCCCGTGCAGGGCCGCGCGGCGACATATGCCGATATCGCCGACTGGCTGAGCGCGCCGCTGCCGATCCGGCGTGGCTTCGTCGCACGCTTTCGGCCGCTTGCGCAGGGCGAGCCGTTCCGCGCGCAAGTGCGGCAGAACCTGCGCAATCTTCCCGAATGGCGGCGCGTGCTGTGCCTGCCTCCCGCCATGCCGCGCCGGCGTGCGCCTTCGCCCGCGCAGAACCCGTCAACCGAGGTGGAATCATGAGACTGTCGCTCGCCGTCAAGTTCAATCTGGTGTTTCTGGCGGTGTTCGTCGTCGGCTTCGTGTCGGCCGGATTCGCCGCGCGCGAGTTGCTGCGTCGCGCGGCCATCGACGAAACCGTGCAGAACGCGCGCGTCCTCATGGAAGCGGCGGGCGCGGCGCAGAACTACACCGCGACGCAAGTCACGCCGCTTCTGCAGACGCAGCTCAAGTACAGCTTCGTGCCGCAATCGGTGCCGGCCTTCTCGGCCGTCGAAACGCTGATGACGCTGGAGAAGCGCCTCGCGGGATACTCCTATCGCTCGACGATGCTGAACCCGACCAATCCGCGCGACCGTCCCTCGGACTGGGAAGCGGATGTCATCCGCCATCTGCACGACAAGCCCGAACTGAAGGAAGTCGTCGGACTGCGCGACACGCCGACCGGGCAGAACCTCTACATTGCGCGCCCGAACCGCATCAACGACGCCGCCTGCATGGAATGCCACAGCGTGCCCTCGCGCGCCCCGAAAACGCTCGTCGACAAATACGGTCCCGACAACGGCTTCAACTGGGCGATGCACGACGTCATCGGCGCGGATTTCGTCTCGGTGCCGATGGCGCTGCCCATCGCGCGCAGCAACGCGGTGCTGCGCACCTTTCTCGGCTCGCTCTTCGCCGTGTTCGTGCTGTTGCTGATCGCGCTGAACGTAACGGTGCATCTGCTCGTCACGCGGCGCATCCGCGCCCTCTCGCGCGCCGCCGATGAAGCCAGCCTCGGTCAACTCGACGGCGCGAACTTCAGCGAGCGCGGCCGCGACGAGATCGCTTCGCTCGCCGCGTCGTTCGCGCGCATGAAGACGAGTCTCGTGGAAGCGTTCAAGATGATCGAGGCATGAGGTGAAAGCCGCTGCGATGGACCCGCCGCGCATCGCCCGACTGGGCAAGTACCGCATCGACGCGGTGCTCGGCACGGGCGCAATGGGCGTGGTCTATCGCGCCTTCGATCCGCACATCGAGCGGCATGTCGCGCTGAAAACGGTCCGCCACGAGCTGCTGGAGAGCGGCGAGCGCGCGAGTCTGATGACGCGCCTGCGCAGCGAGGCGCAGGCCGCCGGACGGCTCACGCATCCGAACATCGTCGGCGTGTACGACTACGGCGAAGCCGATGACACCGCCTATATCGCGATGGAGCTGGTCTGCGGACACGCCCTGAAGCCCTTGCTCGACGCGGGCCGTCCGCTCGCACTCGCGAGCGCGCTCGACTGGTTCGCGCAACTGCTCGCCGCGCTCGGCTTCGCGCACGCGCACGGTGTCGTGCATCGCGACATCAAGCCTGCGAACCTGCTCGTCAGTGAGCAAGGCCGGCTGAAAGTCGCGGACTTCGGCGTCGCGCATGTCGAATCGTCGACGCTGACGCTGGCGGGCGCGATGATCGGCACGCCTTGCTACATGTCGCCGGAGCAGTTCACGGGCGAGTCCGTCGATGGACGCTCGGACCTGTTCTCCGCTGCGATCGTGCTCTATCAGATGCTCACCGGATGCCGGCCGTTCGCGGGCGCATCGCAGGCGGAAGTGATGCGGCAGGTCATACACGAGACGCCGCGCGTGCCGTCCGTCTGCAACCCGGCGCTGCCGTCCGGGATCGATGACGTGCTGATGCGCGCGCTGTCCCGTCGTCCCGCCGCGCGCTTTCAGACGGCCGATGCGCTGCGGCAGGCGCTGGCGCTCCACCAGGCCTCGGACGACTGCACGATTCTCGAAGCGCAGCCGGTGACGTCAGCCGCTGCGCTCGCGTCGGGAACGGGCTCGTGGCGCGGCGAGTCGTTGCCGTCGCTCACGATGTGGCCCGCCGCCACGCTCGCCACGGTCGAGGCGCGGCTCGCCGCGCAGATCGGCCCGGTTGCGCGTCTGCTGGTGCGGCGCGCCGCGGCGCGCAGCGCGGACGCGCCGGATCTGCCGGCGCTCGTCGCGCTACTCGCGCCGCATGTGCCTTCCGAGCGCGGCCGCGCGCAGTTCGTCGCCGCTTTCGCGGACGGGTCGAGCGCGGGCACGGCGCATGGGGCGGCATTGGCGCCCTCGTCGCTCGATGCAGAAGAGGTGCGGGCCGCCGCGCTCAAGCTCGCCGTTTATCTCGGTCCGATCGCCACCCTCATCGCAAAACGCGAGGCCGCCCGCGCGGCCAGCCTGCGCGCGCTGCACGAACGGCTCGCGGCGGCCATCTCCGATCCACACGACCGCGCGCGTTTCCAGCGCGATGTCGGACTGTAGCGCCCGTTCACCACGACCCGCATCCGAAGGAGCACGACCGATGAATCCCGACACGCTCATCCGCCGCGCGCCGGTGCGCCTTGCCGCATGCGCGGCGTCCGGCCTCACCGATGCCGGCCGCGTGCGCCGCGAGAACCAGGACCGCTTTCTGATCGATCCGGCGCTGAACCTCGTCGCGGTCGCGGACGGCATGGGCGGCCATGCCTTCGGCGCGCGCGCCAGCGCGCTCGCGCTCGACTGCATCGCCACGCGACTCGCCGCCGATACGACGTCGCGCGCTCACGCCGACGCCGCCCACACCTACGATCCCGACGCCACCGTACACGATGAATCGGCATGCGCGATGCGCGCCGCCGCCGACGCGCTCGACCACGCCAACGCGACGCTTCACGCGATGAACCTGCGCGAGCGCCTCGCCCACCGGTCGATGGGCACCACGTTGACGGGCATCTGGCAGCCGTCCGGCTCGGCGAGTCTGATCTCGCTTCACGTCGGCGACAGCCGCCTCTACCGCTATCGCGACGGTGCGCTCACGCAGCTTTCGCGCGACCAGACGCTCTATCAGCAGGCGCTGGAGCGCGGTGTCATCGAACATTTGCCTCCGCGCAACGTGCTGCTGCAGGCGCTCGGGCCGCTGCCGTCGATCGCGCCCATCATCGAAACGCATGCGTGGCTGCCCGGCGACCGTTATCTGCTGTGCAGCGACGGGCTGCACGGCGAGGTGCCGCATGGCGAAATCGAAACGGTCCTCGGAGCGATGACGCCGCAAGGCATCGACGACGCCTGCGAGCGGCTGGTGGCGCTCGCGCTCGATGCGGGCGGCAAGGACAACATCACGGCCGTCATCGCCTGCTTCGACGGCGTCTAACCGGCACGGTCATCGAAGAGCGCCGCGACGAACGCGGCATCGGGCAGACCTGCGCTCGTGCGCGCCGATTGCGCGTGCCACCAGACGCTCGTTCCCCTGGCTCCTGCATGCGGCGGCGTCGAAACTTCGTTCGCGTCATGTCCGAGCGATAGCGCCAGCAATCCGGCATCGAAATCCGCGAGACGCGCGCCCTTGCCGAGCGTCGCGAGCGCGAGCGCGCCGCAATGCGCAAACCACGCGTGCGAATGCGGACGCCAGGCGGACCACGCGCCCGCTTCGACGGGCGCGGCGATCGTCAGGGGAAAATGCCGGCCCGCACTGTCGACGCTCGGCATCAGCACGCCCGCCCAGCCGTCCTCACCCAGCACGCCGCCGCCGAGCGCGAAGCGCCACAGCGGCGCGGTCAGATACGCGTCGAGCCAGGCGCGCCCGCGCGCCGCGCGGCTCGCGAGCAGGCCCGCCTGCAACATCGCATCCCAGGGAACGACGAAGCCTTGCGGCAGACGCCGCGTCACGAAGTCGCCGTTGCCGCGCAGCTTGCCGAAGCATCCGGCGACACCCGGCGACGCCATCACAGATGTTCCGGACAGCGAAACTGTTCGAGCGGCGCGCGCCGGAAGGGATTGACGACGCTCGTCGCGTCCAGCTGCAGCACGGCCTTGCGTCCGGCGGAATCGAGCGTGAGCCGGTAGCGGTCCGGCTGCGCGGTGGCATCGAGCCTGCCCGCATCGATCAGATGCAGGAGCGCCCACGGACCGCTCGCGTCGAGCGGCGCGGCTTGCGTCGCAAAAGCCGGATCGAACTGCGCACTGGCGCGGCCCGTGTTCTTGCCGCTCGGCCACTGCAGCAGCATCGACTGAAGGCCGTCCTGTCTGAGCGCAAGCTGCTGCCCGTCGATGTCGAGATTCAGTTGCGTCACCGCCGGATCGAACGAGAGCGCCTTCACGCGAAAACGGATCGACATGTCGCGGCTGCCGTCGTGGAAGAACGCATCGCGGATCTGCGCGGCACGCTGGAATTGCGCGAGCGCGTCGCGCGGCATGCCCGCCGGCGGCGTGCCGGCGCGCCATTGCCAGACGGGCCCGCTCGTATCGACCAGCGCGGCCAGGTTCTTCTGGAAGAAATCGTCGATCAGGCCGCCCGGCGCGAACAGCTTGCCGAAGTCGTCGGCGGCGACGTCGCGCGTAGAAGCACGCACGAAGGGATAGCGGCCATCGAGCGCGCGGCGGCACAGCAGGCCGGCGTTCGCGTTCCACTGCGCATCCAGCCGGGCGCGCTCGCCGCCTTCGAGGAGCGCCGTGCCGGCCGTGGCGATCGACGCGGCGACCGGCGTGAGCGGCGCCGGGCTCGTCTGGCTCGCGAGCCTCAGCTTGCCGAGCGCGTCGCCGGCGGGCGCGGGCTGGCCCATTCTGCGCGCGGCGTCGGCGGCATCGAGATAGACGGCGGCGTCCTTGAGCGGCGCGAGCGCGCGATCCAGCACCGTGGGGTCGCCCGGCTTGCCTGCGAGCTGATGCAGCGGCTGGAAGTGGTCGTCGACGCGCGTCGTCGGGTTCGCGCCGAGCGTCGTCTCGCGCGCCGCCGCGACGATGAACTTCCTGAGCGGCGAGTCGGGCGCGGACAGCTCGTTCGAGATACGCGCGCCATCGGCGAGACCGCTGACGGGCGCTGCGCTCACATCGTCGAGCAGTGCGTCCCATGCGTGGATATACGCGTCGAAGTAACGCTCGTCGAGTGCGGCGCGCAATGCGGCGATGCCATCGGGCGTGAGCGCGACGTCGTCGCGGCCGAGCACCCAGGCGTCCTTCTCGACATTGGCGAGCGCGGCGTCGCGCAGGCGCGTGTATTGCGCATAGCCGGCGCGCGTGTACGCGCCCGCGACGCCGGCCGTGAGCGGCGCGCCGCTCGTGCGCCGCAGCAGCAGCGGCGCGTTGGGTCCGGCCGCTGCGCTCACGCTGAACGCAGCGATGTTGCCCTGCGCGAGTTCGCCATCCACCCGGTTGCCGATGCGCTGCGACAGCGGCAACTCCGCCAGCCGCGCGCGCGCCGTCCTGATGAGCGCGTCGTCGAGCGGGAGCGACGGATCGAAGTGCGTCTTGTCGAACAGCGCGGCGAGATGCGCGTCGAGCGCGCTGCGCTGCGCGGGACTCGCGTCACCCGCGAGCGCCGGAACCAGGTGCGCGCGCAGCGCGGCGGCGTCGAAATGGCGCGCGTCGCCGAGCATCAGATAGGCGCGCAGCGCTTCATACCGATGCGCTTCGGATGCCGAAGCATTGCCCGTTGCGCCATCGCGCAATTCCTGCGTCAAGGTGCCGACCGCGAGCGGCAGCAAGGTCTGATCGAGCAGACGCCGGTACGTCACGCGCGCCGCCTGACCGAGCTTGTCGCCCTGATAGAGCCAGAGCCGCGTGAGCCACGGCACCGGCTTGCCGGCGTCGGCATAGCCGCCGGGCAGCGCGCGCGCCGCGTCCAGGAGCGGCAGCACGGCGAGCGGACCGGCGGCCGCGTTCGCCTCGCGCGCCAGTTGCCCGACATGCTGCGTCTCGCGCTCGAACGCCGCGACATAGGCGCGATTGCGCTGATAGCTCACGGCCATGCACGCGAGCGCGAGCGCGAGCGTCACGCCGACCAGCGCGAGCGCGCCGCGCCGCAGCCACGCGCTGCAGCGCTCGAAGCGGGCGTTCGCGCCCACCAGCCCGGCTTCCGCGATCACCACGTCCTTGAGCATCCGGTTGATGAAATACGCGCGCCCCGACGCATCGCGGTTATACGCCGCATCGCGACGCAAGCCGAGCGATTGCGCGATGCTGCTGATCGCGCGGTCGATCGGCCGGCCGTGCTGCGTGCCGCTCGTGAAATAGACCCCGCGCAGGAGCGGCGACGCGTCGAAGCGCGTGCCGCGAAACGCGCCATCGAGAAAACGGCCGAGCGCCGGCTGCAGCCCCGCGAACTGCTGCGCGAAGCCGTAGATGCGCGCGCGCCGCGCGACGTCCGTCTCACGCTGCATGCGATGCAGCACGCGCGCCTGCAGCCGCGTGCCGAGCGCATCGAATTCGGCGGGGAATGCGGCGAGCGCCGCGCTCGCCCCCGGCGACTCGTCGAGCGCGAAGGTGATGCCCCAGACCTGGTTGCGCTCCGCTTCGCCGAGATCGTCGAAGAATTCGGTGAAGCCCGCGAGCAGGTCGCACTTCGTCACGACGACGTACACCGGAAAGCGCACGCCGAGCCGCTCGCTCAGCTCCGTGAGGCGGCTGCGGATCGTGCGGATGTGCGTGTCGCGCGCGGCGTCGTCCTCACGCACGAGATCCGCCGCCGAGAGCGTGACGATGACGCCGTTCAGCGGCCGCCGCGGCCGGTATTTGCGCAGCAGTTGCAGGAAGCCGGTCCACGCGGATTCGTCGGCGTGTGCGTCGCTGTCCTGCGTCGTGAAGCGGCCTGCCGTGTCGACGAGCACGGCGTCGTCGGTGAACCACCAGTCGCAGTGACGCGTGCCGCCGACGCCGCCGATCGCGTCCTCGCCGAGCTTCTCGCGCAGCGGAAAGCGCAGGCCGGAATGCGCAAGCGCCGTGCTCTTGCCGGTGCCCGGCGCGCCGATGAACATGTACCACGGCAACTGATATACCCATTGACGGCCGTTGACGCCTTTCATGCGCGCCTGCCGCAGGATCGCGAGCGCCTGCTCGAAGCGCTCGCGCAGCACCGCGAGCTCCGCGCTGCCGGCCGCTGGCGCCTGTCCCTGCCCCGCCACGCCGCTCATGAAGCGCAGATTGACGAGCCGCGCGGCGACGAGGCGCGCGCCCCAGACGATTCCCCACACGGCGACGAGCGCGGCCATCGCGATCCAGCGGTGGCGAGCCGTCTCGAGCGGCGCGTGGCCATCGAAGGCGAACAGCGGCCCTTCGAACCACACGACGACGAGCAACGCGAGCACGCCCGCAAGCGTCAACCATTGCGGCGTCCTGAGCGCTCCTGCGATCTTTTTCATCGATATCTCCATGCTGATCTGCTTGACGAATGACTTACGACGATGCGCCCGGCGCGAGCAGCGTGATCTCCACGCGGCGGTTTTTCGCGCGGCCGGCGGGCGTATCGTTCGACGCGAGCGGCTCGGCGTCGCCGCGCCCTTCCGCCGAAAAGCGCGCGGGCGTGCCAGTGAGCGACGCGAGCATCGCGCGCACGCTGTCGGCGCGCGCCTGCGACAGATGCCAGTTCGACGGGAAGCGCGCGGACACGAGCCGCTGATCGTCGGTATGGCCCGTCACGACGACCTTGCCGGGCACGCCTGCAAGCGCCTGCGCGATGCGCCCGATCAGCGCGCCGTAGGCGGGATCGAGCGACGCGCTGCCGGAGGCGAACAGGTTGTCGCCGTTGATCGTGACGATCGAGCGGTCCGCCGCTTCGCGCACCGAGACCAGGCCTTCGCGAATCTCGGGCGCGAGGAAGCTCGCGAGGCTCGCGGCGGCGGCGGGCATCGCGGCGGGCGCGATCACGCGCGCCGGCGCGGCGGGCCGCGCGCTCACTCTCACGCGAACGCGGTCGAGCGCTTCGAACGCGGGGTCGGACGTGCGATTCAGGCTCATCGCGAGCGCGATGTGCGTCGCCACCACCACGACGCCCGCCAGTGCGGCGCAGACCCACGGCGGCATGCGCTGCACGAGCGGCCGGCGCGCGCGCTCGGCGGGCCGCCAGTGCACCGACAGTTCGGTTTCGAACGCGCCGCGCTGGTCGCGGATGATGCGTTCGAGCCGCTCGCGCACGGATTCGAGCTGACTGCGTCCGCCGTCGATCAGTCGATAGCGTCCTTCGAACCCGAGCGACAGGATCACGTACAGAAGCTCCAGCACGTCGACGTTGCGCGCCGGGTCCTGCGCGAGCCGTTGCAGGATCAGAAAGAAGCGCTCGCCGCCCGACGCCTCGTTGTGAAAGGTCACGAGCAGGCTGCGGCTCGCCCAGACGCCGCTGCCCCACGGCGTGCCCGCGATCGCCTCGTCGATGCAGGTGCACAGGCAATAGCGCGCCGCCGCGAGCTTCTCGGTGTCGGCGCCGCCCGCGCGGGCCTCCTGCTCGAAGGCGCGCACCATGCGTACGAGCTCGCCTCGCACGCCTTCGATGTCCGCGATCGCCGCACGCTGACGCAGCGGCAGCGCCAGTTCGATGAGCGGATTGGCCGCGCGCACCAGCGGGTTCAGGCCGCTCGCGGCCGGCAGCACCGGTGCGCGCAGCGCTTCGTCCATGCGCGCGCGCTCCGCCGGGCGTGCGCCCGGTTGCGGAATCAGAATGGTGTCGTCGGGATCGAAGCCGGCTTGCGGCAAGGCGGGTGCATTCACGATACGTTCCTTCGTCGAATGGAGCGGGGATTCACGGGCGGATCGCCCAGAACTCGAACTGGATGCCGGGAAAATCCCCCGCTACATGCAGCGCCACGCCCGCCGAGGTCGCGAACTGCCACCACAGATCGCCGCCGCGCTCCAGCTCGAAATAGGTGAAGCCGGCATGGAACGGCAACTGGCGCGGCGCGACCGGCAGCGCACGCAGCGCGACGCCCGGCAATTGCAGATTGACGAGATCGCGGATGCGCTCGACTGGCCCGAGCTTGGCCTGCTGCGGAAAGCCGTTGAGCAGCACGGCGGGCGCGAGATCGGCCTTCACCGCGAGCACGAAGCTCGCCGAGCGGAACAGCTCGCGGTCCGGCACGATCGCCACGCGCAGGCCGTACTTGCGCTCCTCCAGCGCGATCGGCACGGCATGCGGGTCCATCACGGCGGCGAGCGCGGCGCGCAGCGCATCGACGATCGGCGTGAAGGTCGCGTCGAGCCGCTCGTGGCGATACGCCGGGAACGCGCCCGGACGCTTGCCGGACTGGCTGAACGTGGCAAGCTCGCCCGCCAGTTGCAAGGCGTGCTGATGAAGGTCGTGCGGATGCAGACCGGTCGTCGACGCGATCCCCGCGAACAACGGCTCCGCCCGGTTGAGCACCTGCAGCAGCAGAAAGTCGGCGATCTCCGCCGCGCCGGTCGCGGCGGGCTGGGCGAGGCGCGCGGCGAGCGCATCGGCGCGCTGGTGCATGAGGCCCGTGAGTTCGTCGACGAATCCGCACAGCCGCCGCGACACGCGATAGTCGAGGCAGGGCGGCGCGTAGGCGGCATCGAGCACGATGCTGTTGTCCGCGCGACGCTCGACGATGCGCGCGATCCCGAGCGACGTATGCGCGTGCGCCACGTCCTCCTCGAACGCGAGGCGCAGCTGCAGCTTGCCGACCTGCACGAGCGCGGCGCCGGTCGCGCCTTCGTTGCTGTCGAGCACTTCCGTTTCCGCGATACGGTGGCGCGCGAAGCCATCGTGACCGGCCTGCGCCGCATACGCGGCCTCGGGCGCGCCATGACGCGCGACGGGCAACGCGAGCACGACCGTCAGATCGCGCGCGTCCTCGGGCACGGCGAGGGGAAGCGGGAGTTCATCGTCGGCGGGAAGCCGGAACGGACTGCCATCGGGCAGCACGCCCGCGCACGCGGTCAGCGCGATGCGGCCGAGCTTCAGTTGCCCGACGTCGATCTCCAGTTCCGAAAAGCCGAACGCATAGGGCCGCAGGGCGGCGCAACGCGCGTCGATCTGCGCGCGCATGTAGCGGTCATGCTGCTGCAGATGCTGCGGCTGAAGCAGCATGCCTTCGGACCAGATCACCTTGTTGTTCCTGGACATCGTCGCCTCGCGCTTGGATTCAATGAAGGATTGAAGGAGCCAGCGGCTTCGCATCGGCGAAATCGTTCGCCTGCCGCTCATATGCGTCGTTGAAAGCGCTGCCGGTGAGCGCCTGGAGGTCGTCGGCGCTCGCGCGCGTCAGTTCGGCATGCAGCGCCACCAGACGCTCCCACTGACGCGCCTTGCGGCACGCGGGCAGCCAGTCGAGCCAGCCGCGCCGGGTGTCGGCGGCCGCCGCGATCGCCTGCGGATCGAAGCGCCCGAGCAGGTGCTGCATGGCCGCGCGCGTGCCCGCGAGGACCGCGAGTTCGTGCCGCCGGATATCGTCGAAGGCGCCTTGAAGCGCGCTCTGCGCGGGCAGATAGCCGGCGCTCGCGCCACGCAGCATCTGCGCGAGCGCGCCGTCGCCGTCGGGGAAAAACTTGAGCGGGTTGTTGTCGCGCTGGACCAGCATGGTCGTGTCGAGGCTGATTTCGCGCTTCATCACCGAGCGCGAGAGCAGCACGTCCACGACGCCTCGCACCGCCGTGCGCAGCATCGCGCCCGCGAGACGCGCGACCTCGGCGGCATTGCGTGTGTTGAGCGCGGCGGCATCGACGCCCATGCCGTCGAGCAACGCCGCGTAGGCCGATTCGGCTACCGCGTCGTTCGCGGCGGCCGTCGTGGGGATCGGCAATTCCGGGGCGCTCGTGCAAGGCGCCAGCGCCATGTCGCCGAGCGGATCGTAGTCGTGCGGAATGCCGCCCGCCAGCGCATGCGTGATCGCGCGCACGGGCGGCGCGTAGGCGACCTGCTCGGGCGGCACGTGATCGCTCTGCGATCCGGCGAACGCCGCATGGCCGTCGAGCCGGTGAGGCGCTGCATGTTCACCGCAGAGCGGATCGAAGCGCGGGCTCGGCAGCGGCGAATCCGCCAGCACCGCCGCGCAGGCGAGCGGATCGTGCGCGAAGGTCTGCGCCGCGCCCTCTTGCTGCGCGCTCGCCGCGTCCAGAGGATCGAAGCCGCGACGGTCATGCACGCCAAGCGGCGCGTCGAACGCTGCAGCGGGTGCGCGCGCCATCGTTCGCACGCCGAGCCGGTAGCCGCCGATCTCCAGCACGTCGCCGTCGGCGAGCGGCGCGGGCTGGCCGCCCGCGAGCGGCCGGCCGTTGACCCGGCTCGGATTGCCGCCGAGATCGGCGAGCCGCCAGCCGTCCTCGGTCCAGTCGATCCGCGCATGCACGCGCGACACGGTCTTCGCCGCATCCGGCAGCACCAGCACGTTGCCGGTGCCGCGCCCGATGGTGCCGCCCGCGGCGCCGAAGCGGCACGCGAGCGGCGCGTCGGGCGTGCTGCCCTGATAGCTCTCCACCGTGAGCGTGAGATACATGGAGTCTCCTTGGTGTCCGTTCATCTGGAGCCGTCGTCGGCCTGGCGGGGCGCGGCGGGCGCATCGGGCGACGCGCTCGCCGCGCCCGCGCCGGCGCCTGCCCCGCCGCAGTTGATCTGCACGACCACGCCGTCGATCGACACCGGCCCGGCCGCGCTGATCGCGATGCCGGACGGTCCGAGCACGATGGTGTTGCCGCCCGCCTTGAGCGTAAGCGTCACGCCGGCCTCGATGGTGACGTTCGCTCCGCCCTTCACATCGACGTTAACACCCGCCCCCACCGAAATATTCGCCCCGCTCTTGTGATGTGTATCGCCGCCGATTTCGAGGGAAAACTTGCCGCCGATGCCCGTGCGCTGGTCGCCTTGCACCGCGTCGCTGCGATTTCCGCCGCAGCGCGCGTAGTCGTCCTGCTCGACGATTACATGCCGCTCGCGGCCGATGCGCGTGAGCGCGTCGTGCTTGACCCAGGTTTCCAGGTCGCGCTCGGCGTGAAAGAACAACTGCTCGGCATCCTTCGTATCGTCGAAGCGCATTTCGTTGAAGCCGTTGCCGCCTTTCGTCGAATTGCTCTTGAGCGTGGTGCGGGCCATCTTCGCAGGCAGTTCGTAAGGTGTTGTCTGCGCGGCGTTGTAGACGCTGCCGATCACGAGCGGCTGATCCGGATCGCCTTCGATGAAATGCACCAGCACTTCCTGTCCGATGCGCGGCAGGAAGAACGCCCCGTAGCCCTTGCCGGCCCAGGGCTGCGCGACGCGCACCCAGCAGCGCTGCAGCGACTCGCGCGACGCCTCCGGTCCGAGCTGCTCCCAAAGAAACTGCACCTTGATGCGGCCGTATTTGTCGGTATGGATCTCTTCGCCTTTCGGCCCGACGACCACCGCCGTTTGCGGCCCCGCCACGCACGCGCGCGGCGTGCTGCGCGCGGCCCGGAATCCGGCGTCGCGCGGCAACGCCGTGAAGGCGCAATCGAACACGGGCGGCCGGGCGCGCGCCTCGAAAGTGGAAATATAGTCATCCGAATTGATTTCATATTCGGCCGAAACGACGAGGTACTCACCGTTGTGCTGCGCGAGCGGATGATCGCTCAAATGCACGGTTCCGCCAGGCCAGATGGCGCGCGCGGTCGTGCGCGCGCTCACGAAGACATTGGCCGCCTGATGCGCCTCGACGCGCGCGCGTGCGAGACGCTCGGCGTCCTCGTGGCGCGTGTAGCCCGGCGCGTGCTCCTGCATCGCGTAGACGGGTTCGTCGAAGCGCTTCACGCGATGCGCGCGCGCGACGAGACCTTGCTGCGCCGATTGCGACGGCTTCTCGAAGTCGTAATCGTTGAGCTCGACGATGCCGGTCGCCACTTCGCCGCCCGTGGACCATGCGTAGACCCACTCGTGCTCGTGCGGCGCGCTGCTCTGCGCGCGAAATGGCAGTGCATCGCAATGCGGCGTCGCGCCATGCGCATGCGACGAATCCGTGAGAATCAGCCGATGCTTGCCGCCCCGATGCTCGAAGTAGTAATAAATGCCTTCGCGCTCGGCGAGCCGGCTCACGAAATCAAAATCCGTCTCGCGGTACTGCGCGCAATGTTCGAGGCCCGGATACGTCGCCGAGCACTTGTTCTCGAAGTCGATGTGAGAGTCGGCGAGCACGCGGCCGATGATCGCGGACGCGGTCATCTGGTGGAAGAAGCGGCAGTGCGACGCGCGCGTGAGCAGCCACAGGCGCGGGCGCACCGTCGCGCGATACAGCGCCGGGCGGTTGGGCTGCGTGCTCGCGGGCCGCGCCAGCTCGAACGCCGTGACGATGCCGTTGTACTCGCGCGTGCCGCCCGACGGAATCGCGAGCGACAGCGAGAAGTCGCTGCCGAGCATCTTCGCGATGTCGAGATTCGAGCGGTCGGCGAGCAGTTCGAGATCCCATTGCGCGAGGCGTCCCAGTTCCTCGCGTCCGCGCATGCGATACAGCACGAGCGCGTTCTTGCCGAACGCGCAGGTCACCTGCGCGATGCGATCGTTGTCGGTGAGCATCATCGGCGGCCTCGTCGTTCAGGGAATCTGCGTTTCGCACGTCGCCGGATCGGCGATCGTCACCACGCCGCCCCAATTGCAGAGGCATTTGGAAACGTTGTCGAGCGACGGCTGGTTGCCGAGCAGCGCCGTGAGCGCGCCTGGCACCCAGGGCGACAGGGTCGCGGGCACGCAGGGCATCGGCGTCGGCGTGCCGAGCGCGGCGGCGGTGGCCGCGGCGACTTCGGGATTCGCCTGCGAGGTGCACATGCCGAACGGCATGATGTTCACGAGCGGCTCGTGATCCATGATGTTCGCGGCAATCGACCCTTCGCAGCGCACGCGGTTGACGGGCAGGACGACGAGCGCGGACGGCGTCACGCCGAACGAGCATTGCAGCGTCGCGCCCATGACGACTTGTTGTGGCATGACCGGCTCCTCAATCGAACGAATAGGTGAACTCGCCGTCGCATACGCCGACTTCGACTTTCGCCACGCTGCGGCCATCGACGAGACGGCTCAGGAATTCCGTGCTCACGCGCGGCAGCACGGTGTTGGTGAGAATCGCGTCGATCATCCGGCCGCCGCTCGCGAGTTCCGTGCAGCGCCGCGCGATCTGCCCGACCACCGCGTCGTCCCAGGCGAAGCTCACGCGCTGCCGCTCGCCGATGCGCCGCCCGATGCGCGCGAGCTGGAGACGGATCACCGCATCGAGCATCGCCTGGTCGAGCGGGTAATACGGGATCACCGCGACGCGCCCGAGCAGCGCCGGCGGAAATGCTTCGAGCAGCGGCTCGCGCAGCGAGCGCGCGATGTCTTCCGGCGCCGGCGCTTCACGCCCGCCGCACAGATGCGTGATGAGTTCCGTGCCGACATTGGTCGTGAGCAGGATCAGCGTGTTGCTGAAATCGATCTCGCGCCCCTCGCCGTCTTCCATGCGGCCCTTGTCGAAGACCTGAAAAAAGAGCTTGTGCACGTCCGGATGCGCCTTCTCGAACTCGTCGAGCAGCACGACGCTATAGGGACGGCGCCGCACCGCCTCGGTGAGCACGCCGCCTTCGCCATAACCGACGTATCCCGGCGGCGCGCCCTTCAACAGCGAAACGGTGTGCGCTTCCTGGTACTCGCTCATGTTCACGGTGACGACGTTGTCCTCGCCGCCGTACAGCGCCTCGGCGAGTGCGAGCGCGGTTTCGGTCTTGCCGACGCCCGAGGTGCCCGCCAGCATGAACACGCCGACCGGCTTGCAGGGATCGTCGAGGCCGGCGCGCGCGGTCTGCACGCGGCGCGCGATCATGTCCATCGCGTGACCCTGTCCGACGATGCGGCGGTTCAGCGTCGCGGCCAGCTCGAGCACGCTGGCGGCTTCGTCGCGCACCATGCGGCCGACCGGGATGCCGGTCCAGTCCTGCACCACCGATGCGACCGCGTGCGCGTCGACGCCCGGCAGGATCAGCGGCGCTTCGCCCTGGCGCTCGCCGAGTTCATCGGTCAGCGCTTTCAGGTCGGCGAGCGTGACGGACTCGCCGCCCGCCTCGATCGCCCGCCGCGCCGCGAGAATGCGTCCGACAAGCGCGCGCTCCGTCTCCCAGCGCGCGGTGAGATCGGCGAGGCGCGCACGTTCGGCGTCGAGCCGGGCGGCGACATCGGCGGCGCGTTCCCGCGTGTCGATGCCAAGCGCCGCTTCGCGCGCCACAATCTCGCTTTCCGTCGTCCACGTCTCGATGCGGCGCCTCGCATCGTCGATGGCGGGCGGCAGCGCCTGCTGGCTCACCGCGACGCGCGCGCAGGCGGTGTCGAGCAGGCTCACGGCCTTGTCGGGCAACTGGCGCGCGGGAATGAAGCGATGCGAGAGCTTCACCGCCGCCTCCAGCGCCTCGTCGAGCACCTGCACGCCGTGATGGCGCTCCATCTTGCGCACGAGGCCGCGCATCATCGCGATCGCGCCCGCTTCGGTCGGCTCCGGCACCTTGACCACCTGAAAGCGCCGCGTGAGCGCCGGGTCCTTCTCGATGTGCTTCTTGTATTCGACCCAGGTCGTCGCCGCGATCGTGCGCAGCGTGCCGCGTGCGAGCGCGGGCTTGAGCAGGTTGGCGGCGTCGCCGGTGCCCGCCGCGCCGCCCGCGCCGACGAGCGTGTGCGCCTCGTCGATGAAAAGAATCACCGGCCGGTCCGACGCCTGCACTGCTTCGATCACCTGCTTCAGCCGGCTCTCGAATTCGCCCTTCACGCTCGCGCCCGCCTGCAGCAGACCGACATCGAGCGTACGCACGACGGCGTCGTGCAACGCGGGCGGCACGTCCCCGGCGACGACGCGCTGCGCGAAGCCTTCCACCACCGCCGTCTTGCCGACACCCGCCTCGCCCGTCAGGATCGGGTTGTTCTGCCGCCGCCGCATGAGAATGTCGATGACCTGGCGAATCTCCGTATCGCGCCCGACGATCGGATCGAGCTTGCCCTCGCGCGCCTCGGCGGTCAGATCGACGGTGTAGCGGGCGAGCGCGTCGTTCTGCGCGAGCGGCGCGGCGGGCTCCGTGACGGGCGCAGCCTGCGCTTCCGGCGAGCCGTCGAGCAGCGCGTCGAAGCGCGCGGACAGCACATCGAAGCTGATCTTCTCGAACTGGCGGGACAGCGCGTAGAGCGCGTTGCGCAGGTTCGGCGTGCGCAGCATGCCGATCACGAGATGCCCGGTGCGGACCTTCGAGGCATTGAACATCAGCGAGCCGAAGACCCAGCCGCGCTCGACGGCTTCATCGACTTGCGCGGAGATATCGGAAACGGCGGTCGCGCCGCGCGGCAGGCGATCGAGCGCGGCGGTCAGATCGCGTTCGAGCGCGGCCTGGTCCAGCTCGAAATGCCGCACGAGACGACGCAGATCCGAATCCGCCGCGAGCAGAATCTGATGCACGCAGTGCGCCAGTTCGACATACGGATTGCCGCGCAGCTTGCAGAACGCAGCGCCGTTTTCGATCGCACGATAGGCAAGCGGATCGAGCTTGCCGAACAACGCCATGCGGCTGATTTCAGTCATGAGAAGTCTCCTTGCTTCTGGCTTGCTTCTGGTTCGCTTGCGCCTGCCCGGCGATCACGACCCGATGGTTGTCATGAACCGGCGCGCCGCTCGTGAGCCAGGTGTTCCAGCCGAGGCGCGCGCCGTTCATCGAATGCCCTTGCAGCCGCAGCGGCGGCACTTCCTCGCGCTTCAGATGCAGCGCCACGTCCCAGTCGAGCGGATCGCGCACGTAGTTGCGGACCCAGTCGGCGAGCTTCGTGAGGCTCGCGCCGCCCGGCAGAAAGCGCATGAAGTCGACATAGCCGAGCGGTCCGATCACGATGCGAAACTTGTGCTGGCAATCCCAGACCCGCGTGCCCACGACCGTCGATACGCCGAGCCGCGCGCCGCAAAGACGTGTGCGCGCGTCTTCCGGCAGCGCGATCCAGTGGCCGCGCCACGGCTCGATCGACACGTTCACGCCGAAAAAGCGCGCGAGAATCAGCCGCAGCCCGTCGGCATGGCGCGTCGGCGCGGCAAGCACGCCCGCGAAGTGACGCTTGGCGGAATCGGGCACGGCGTCGCGATCGGCGAGTGCGGGCGCGCCGAGGCCGAACAGGCTGCCGACGTAGCCCGCGAAGCGATCGTCGCGCGGACGGTCGGCGCTCACGACCGGCTGCGCATCCGCCCACGCGCGATAGAACAGCGACAGCATGCGGTGATGGAACACGTCGAGAAAGCGCGCGAGCGTCGGATCGTTCGCGTTGCGCGCGCGCTCGCGCACGTAGGCGGTCAGGTGAGTCGGCAGCGGTCCGTTCGGTCCGAGCAGGCCGAGAAAATTCACCGCGAGCCGGCCGGGCTTGCCGTCCTCGCCCGGCGCGTAGTCGCCGAGCGTCGTCGGATGAAAGATCAGCTCGGGGTCTTGCGAGAGCCGCACGGCGTCGTCGCGCACGGACAGCGACCGGCCGAGGCGCGGACGCTCCGCATGCGCCTGCTCGATCCGCCGCAGGGCCTGAAAGAAGTCGAAGCGGCGGGCGTCGCGGGCGAGCACGCCGTCGATGGTCAGAGCGTCGCGCATCGTCCGGTCCTCGCTGGCCACCGCATGACCGGACCACGCGCGAGCGTCGCGACGTGGGTCTCGGTGAACGAATTGATCGACACGTACTGCGCGAAGAACTGCGCGAGCACCGCGCCGAGCAGGAACGCGCTCGCGCCTTCGAACGCGGCGTCGTCGAAGTGCAGCGTGATCGCGAGGCCGCGTCCGTAGACGATCGGACCCGGCGAAGGCAGACGGCGCACGACCGGCGCGCACGACACCGAACGCAGCCCTTCGACCTGCCGGTGCGCGGCGGCGTCATCGGCGGGGCAGTAGAGCGTGAGGAGTTCGCGCAGCGCGCGGGCGCCTTCCTGCTCGTTCGTATCGACGAGCGATGCGTAGTTAAGCGAAAGATGATCGAGCAGCCGCCACGCCGCCGGTCCTTGCGCGAACGAAGGCAGCGGCCGGCTCGGACCCGCGACGCAGCGCACGGCGGTGACGGGCGCTTCGGCGTCGAGCGTGAAGTCGGTCGAGCCCGCGCCGACCGGCATCGAGAGTGGCAGATCGCGGTTCGTGCACCACGCGCTGATGCCGAGCTGGCGCGCTTCGCCGCTTTGGGGCGCGCTCGCCGCATCGACCAGCGCGATGAACGCTTCGCTGCCGAGGTAGCTGCTGCGCGCGCCGTTCTGCTGCTGCCGCACCGACGCGCGCCGCGCCTCGCGACGCAGTTGATAGAACGCGCCGCCCTCGCCCGGCAGGTCGAGATCGTTCGCGCAGTGGAACGGCCGATACTGCTTCTGCGCATCGGCGCCCGCGCCGTAGCCGGTGACTTCGTCGATCTGATGGATTTCGTAGTCCATCGGACGCGTGCGATCGACCACGACGTGATATTCGAACTCCGTGTCCGACAGCGCGACGCGGTCGGTGCGGCGGCGAAACAGGTTGATGGCGGGCGTGCAGTCGAGCGCGAAATTCGAGGCGTCGACGCCGCGTTCGAGCGACGCATCCGCCTGATCGAGCAGGATCACGATCTCCGCTTCCCGGCCGTGGCAAAGACGCAGCGCATCGCGCAAGCCGGCCAGTTCGACGAACATGAAGCGCGGCGCGAAGGCGAAATATTCTTGCAGCAGACGATAGCCGTCGAACGATTGCCGGCCGACCGGCAGAAGCGCCTCGTCTTCGGCAAAGCCGAGCGGCTGCAGCGTCGTGCCGGGCAGCACGGCGAGCGTGGTTGCGGCGCTCGCGCCATTGCCCGGCTGCATCACCGCGACGCCGACGCAATGCGCGAGCAGCCGCTCGTGCAGTTTGGCCGGCAGGCCATCCGGGCCGCGCAGATACAGCGCGAGACGGTCGAGCGAGAGGCGCTCGAAGCCTAGCGAGCCGGTCGCGCGCACACGCAGGCGCAGTCCCGCCTTGACACCCGCGGGCAGCGCCGCCGCCGCGTTCAGCGATCCCGCGTGCGTGAAGAACTTCGCCTGCGCGATCTCGATGGGCCACAGCGTGAGCGCATGCGCGGTGCGATATTCGCAGCGCGTCGACGCGGACTTGTCGAGCATGCCGCGCAGCGCCGTATGACGCGGCACCACGATGCCATCGGCGCTCGCCGCGAGTTGCGGATTCGCGTGGTCGGCCTGCAACTGCACGACGGTCATCGACGGCGTCGGCGCGAGATAGTGCGGATACGCCTGTTCCAGCAGATGCTGCGTGAAGCGCGGGAACTCGGCGTCGAGCTTCATCTGCACGCGCGCGGCGAGAAAGCTGAAGCCCTCCAGCAGCCGCTCGACATACGGGTCCGCGCATTCGACGCCATCGAGTGCGAGCCGCCCGGCGATCTTCGGAAACGCAGCGGCGAATTCTCCGCCCATCTCCCGGACGTGCTGAAGCTCCTGGCTGTAATACCTGAGGAACGCGGGATTCATGTCTGCTGCTCCCCGGCCGACGCATCGCAGACGCGCACTTCGCCCGCTTCGAGATCCAGTTCCGTGCGCAGGAACAGCCGCTCGGGATATGGCTGCGACCACATGTCCGCCTCGATCTCGAAGCGGATCACGTGGCCGCCTCTCGCGCCACGCGCGCTTTTGGCGACGCCCGCGCCCTTCGCCTCGTCGATCGCCGTCACCTGCACCGATTCCCGCGCGAGCCGCGGCTCGAAAGCCCACAGCGCGTCGCGGATGATGCGCTCCAGCGCGCCCGCGGCGAGCGCGGCGACGTCGCGGCCGGCGAGATCCGGCAGGCCGTAGTTGAGCACCGACGTCGCAACATGCGGCAGCGTCGCCGCGCCCTGCGCGTTCGATCTCTCGCCGAGACCGCTCGCGTTGAGAAGCCAGCCGATATCGCGCTGCACGCTGTCGCGCAGCGCACGCGCCGAGATCACGCGACGCTCGCGGGATTCGTGACGCGCATGCGGTTCGAAATCGGTCAGGCGGTCCAGCAACGACGGCTGCAGCCGGTCGCGGGCGGAAGGTTCGGACATGGGCGGCTCCTTTTGCGGGCAATGGGCGGACGTGACGCGGCTCAGGCGGCCTTGGCCGTCGGCAGCTTCGACACGAGCCGCAGGGACACCGTGAGACCTTCGAGCTGGTAGTGCGGGCGCAGGAAGAACTTCGACGTGTAGTAGCCCGGATTGCCCGCCACTTCCTCCACGATGACCTGCGCGTCGGCGAGCGGCTTGCGCGCCTTGGTGTCTTCGGAGGAATGCGTGGGGTCGCCATCGACGTACTGGAGAATCCAGTTCTGCAGCCAGCGCTCCATGTCGTCGCGTTCCTTGAAGGAGCCGAGCTTGTCGCGCACGATGCACTTCAGGTAGTGCGCGAAGCGGCAGCACGCGAACAGATAAGGCAGACGCGCGGCGAGATTCGCGTTGGCGGTGGCATCGGGGTCTTCGTATTCGGCGGGTTTGTGCAGCGACTGCGCGCCGATGAATGCCGCGAAGTCCGAGTTCTTCTTGTGCACGAGCGGCATGAAGCCGTTCCGGGCGAGTTCGGCCTCGCGCCGGTCGCTGATCGCGATCTCGGTCGGGCACTTCATGTCGACGCCGCCGTCGTCGGTCGGAAACGCATGCACCGGCAGACCCTCGACCGCCCCGCCCGACTCGACGCCGCGAATGCGCGAGCACCAGCCGGAGGTCTTGAACGAGCGCGTGATGTTCGCCGCCATCGCATACGATGCGTTCGCCCACGCGTACTTGCTGCTGTTCGCGCCGACGGTGTCTTCCTCGAAGTCGAACGCCTCGACCGGGTCGGACTTCGCGCCGTAGGGTGCGCGCGCGAGAAAGCGCGGCATCGCGAGGCCGATGTAGCGCGAGTCCTCGGAATCGCGCAGCGAACGCCACGCGGCGTGCTCGGGCGTCTGGAAGATCTTGGTCAGATCGCGCGGATTGGCGAGTTCCTGCCACGATTCCATCAGAAGCGCCGCCGGGTCCGCGCCCGCGATGAACGGCGCGTGCGCCGCCGCCGCGATCTTCGCGATCTGAGTGAGCAGGTCCACATCCGGGCCGCTGTGATCGAAGTAGTAGTCCGCGACCAGCGCGCCGTACGGCTCGCCGCCGAACTGACCGTACTCTTCCTCGTAGAGCTTCTTGAAGAGCGGGCTCTGATCCCACGCGACGCCGCGATACTTCTTCAGCGTCTTGTGCAGATCCGCCTTGGAGATGTTGAGCACGCGGATCTTGAGCGACTCGTCGGTCTCCGTGTTGTTCACGAGGTAATGCAGGCCGCGCCACGCGCTCTCGACCTGCTGGAACGGCTCGCTGTGCAGGATCAGGTTGATCTGCCCGGTGAGCGTCTGATCGATCTGCGCGATCAGCGCCTCGATGGTCGCGAGGACATCGCCGGAAATCACGCCGGTCTCGCGCAATGCCTGCTCGGCGAGCGTGCGTACCGCGTTCGCCACGGCGTCGCGGGCACGCTCGGACTTGGGCTTGAATTCCTTTTGCAGCAGCGTGGAGAAATCGTCGAGTCCGGGCGCCGCGTCCAATACGGCGGCGCTGCCCTGTTGCTGGATGCTGAGATCGTTCATCGCGTCATGCTCCGGTGACGGGTTTGTCTGCGTCGTCGTTCCGACGAGGCTGGGTGGCGAGCGCCTTCATCAACGCGGGCTCTTCGAGCAGACGGGCGATCAGCGCTTCGGCGCCGGTCTTGCCGTCCATGTAGGTCAGGAGGTTCGCCAGTTGTGTGCGCGCTTCCAGCAGTTGCCGCAGCGGCTCGACCTTGCGTGCGATCGCGGCGGGCGTGAAGTCGTCCATGCTCTCGAAGGTCAGATCGACCGCGACGTTGCCGTCGCCCGTCAGCGTGTTCGGCACCTGCACCGCGACGCGCGGCTTCATCGACTTGAGACGTTCGTCGAAGTTGTCCACGTCGATTTCGAGAAACTTCCGTTCGGCGGCGGGCGCGAGCGGCTCGGCGGGCTGTCCCGCCAGATCCGCGAGCACGCCCATCACGAAGGGCAGGTTGACCTTCTTCTCCGAGCCGTAGATTTCGACGTCGTATTCGATCTGCACGCGCGGCGCGCGGTTGCGCGCGATGAATTTCTGACTGCTTTCCTTTGCCACGATGTCTGCTCCTTTGCTTTGCTTGTATCCGGGGCCGCTCAGACGACGCCGCCCAGATGCCTGAATTGATGCGCGCCGTCCGGCGCGACGTCCTCGATGATTTCGATGAAACTCTTCCCGACCAGCCTGCGCGCGCGTTGCAACAGCACCGGCAATGGGCTCGACGGCTCGCACTCCGCGTAGTACGCGCAGATCGCATCGAGCGCGTCGCTCACGTCTTGTGCGCTCGCGATGCGCCGGGGCGCTACGGGTCCGGCCGCGACGACTCGATGCGTCGCCGGACCGGAACCCGCGCCCTCTTCACTGCTGCTGGTCTCCATCACCCTTCCCCTTTTCCCCGTATCCGGATCCAGCACTTCGACCCGCGCCGCCACGAACTCCCCGATGCGTCCGAGCGGCCGCGCGAGCGGTCCGAAATCGAGCGCGCGCGCCGGCCCCACGCGAGCGGTCAGCGTGCTCTCGATCTGCGCGAGCGACGCCCGCGCCGCCGCGAGCGCCACGCCCATCGCCCGCGCTGCGTCGATGCCTGCCTGCGCGAACGCCGCATCGATGGCCGCGAGCGTCGGCATCTCGTCGCCTTCGACAAGCGGCGCTTCACCCGCCATCACATCGAGTTCGCGCAGTGCGAAACCGCGCTGGCCGCGCGGCGCGACGAACGGCACGTCGCGCAGATCGCCCACCAGTCCCGCGTCGTCGACGAGCGCCGAGAGCGCGTTGACCCGCGCGATCGGATCGTCGCCGTCGCTGGCATCGAGCTGCGGATGCACGCCGCCCCAGTGCTGATCGAGCAGCCCTTCGATCAGCGCAAGGCCGCGCGCCAGTCCGATGAAGCCCTCGCGGACCGTGCTCGAACGCGTGTAATGCACCGCCACGCGCAGATCGCGCGTGCGTTCGAGCAAGGTCATCGAGAGCGAGTGGGCGAGCGTCCAGTCGGGCGGCGTGGCGGCGATCACGGTGCCGCCGTACTGGGCGTCGGGCTTGCCGGCGAGCGCCTCTTCCAGCGACCGGAAATCGGCGCTGTACTCTTCGTCCTCGCCGCACGGAACATCCGGCGAGAGGTCGGTGAGCCAGGCTGCGATATCTGCGCGATTCATGGTGAGGTCCGAAAAAGGCGTGGGTTAGTTCGTGAGCGGGCGGTTCATTCCGACTTGTTCTTCGGGATGTTCCACTTGCCCGTCACCACGCCGCCCTTCTTCGCGCCGGTGTTGTCCTGCGGCTGATACTCCATGTTGAATTGCGCGAAGTTGAGCGTGACACTCTCGGCAATCTGGTCCCCGCCGCCCGAGCCCACCGAGTGGCTGCTGATGAGCACTTCCTTGAGCGTGATCTTCAGATACTCGACCGGCTCGTTGCCGCCCGCCTTGCGCAGCGTGAGCACGGCCTCGGGCATGTGCACGCCCTGGCAGCACGACTGCACGATCGTGGGCGAGCTTTTGTCGACGTACTTGCTGATCGTGAGATCCTGCACCGACGCGGTCCCGGTGCCGCCGCCCGTGCCGGTGTGCGTGGTGCCCATCTGCGAACAACCCCAGGACCAGCTCAGCACTTCGATCTCTTCGGTGTGACCCACCGCCAGAGATTCACCCTTGATATCGCCCAGCTTCAGAAACATATCTACAGCCATGTCAGTCTCCAGAGAAAAATGCGCCTTGCGGCACAGGCAAAATTCGCGTCGCCATTGGATCGCGAAGCTTGGTTTGCGGGCTTTGGATGCGCCGCATTGATTTGGATGCCTAATTTGTATCGATGCTTCGACGCGTTCGAAACGTCGCACATCAACCACTATTCACGTCAGGATTCATTCGCCGAGCGCGCGGCGGATCGCCGCCGCCACGGCTGTCACGTCGCCGCGTTCGCAAAGCGCAGCCCAGCTTTCAAGCGTGTTACGACTCACCGCCGGTGCTTCGCAAAGTTGCGCAAATCGTGCGAGGGTTGCCGTCGAACCGGCTATGCTATGAAAACGTTCGCGTCCGATGCACGCGTCCAGCATGACCGCCATGCCTGCCTGCCGGGCCCGGTCGAGGAGGGTCTCCATGATCTGTCTCCTATTCGGTGGTTCGAGTGCGCGCCGTTGCGCGATCCGTGACCCGAAAACAGCCGCCCCCCGCCGCTTATTCCGCAAAAAAAATCGAAAAATTTTCGGAATAGATCGGCTTCTGGAGTGTTGTCAATCATGAGTGCGCCCATCACAGGAGTTGCCGCGATGAACGACGACGACCTGACGACCGTCCTGCCGACGCTGTTGCCGCGGCTATGGCGGTTCGCGCTGCGGCTCACGCAGAACCAGCACGACGCCGAGGATCTGGTGCAGCGTGCCTGCGTGCGGGCGCTGGAGCGGCGCAGTCAGTTGCAGCCGGGCACGTCGACGCTGAGCTGGCTGTTTTCGATCGTGCATTCGACGTGGATGAACGAATTGCGCGCACGTTCGATCCGCAGCCGCGGCAGCATGGACTGGCAGGATGAGGAGATCGAATCTTTCGCCGATCCTTCGGCGCGTAATCCGGAACTCGATATGCTGCATCGCCAGGTAATCGACGCGGTCGAGGCGCTGCCCGAAGCGCAGCGCGTCGTGATGGTGCTGGTGGCGATCGAAGGCCTCAGCTATCGCGAGGCGGCCGAGGTGCTCGACGTGCCGATCGGCACGGTCATGAGCCGGCTGTCGCGCGCGCGGCTTACGATCGGTCAGAAATTCAGCGTGCAGGCCTCGACGGCAACAACTAGAAAAGGGGAATCCTTATGATGAATGTCGATGATTCGCTGCTGATGTCGTACGTCGACGGGGAGCTTTCGCCGGAGCAGCGCGCGGAAGTCGAAGCGGCGATCGCGCACTCCGATGAACTGGCGGCGCGCGCAGCGGCGCTGCAGGCGTCGGTCCTGCCGTATCGCGCCGCGTACGACCGGCAAACGGTTCCGCCCGTGCCGGAAAGCCTCACGCGCCGCATCGAGGAGCTCGTGAGCGTCAGCGCGCCCCAGGAGCGCAAGGCGTCACGCGGCGCGCGCCGCTTTTCGATGCAGTGGGCGGCCGCGGCCTTCGTCGCGGGTGCGGTCTGCTCGGGCGTGCTCACCGGTTATCTCGGCGGCTACAATCCGTTCAATCGCGGCGCCGATCCGTGGGTGCAAAGCGTGGCGGACTATCAGGTGCTCTACGGACGCGACACGGTCGCCAATCTGCGGGAAGACAAGGTCAGCACGGAGCAGGTTCTGTCCGATATCCACCAGCGCGACGGCATGCCGGTCGCGGTTCCCGATCTGCGTCAGGTCGGTCTCAAGTTCAAGCGCGTGCAGCGCCTGAATTACCATGACCGCCCGCTCATCCAGATGGTGTATCTGCCGGAGCGCGGCGATCCGGTCGCCCTGTGCGTGATCGAGGAAAACGAGGGCGACGCGCCGGTGCGCTCGGGTCAGGTCGGCGAAATGAAGACGGTCACGTGGCGCGCGAACCGGCTCGCTTACGTGCTGCTCGCCAAAACGCCATCGCTCGATCTGCAGGCAGTCGGCAACAGCATCGCCAGCGGGAAGACGGTTCCGCTATACAGCGATCGCGCGGATGTATCGCACGATAGTTAGCGAGGGCGAAAGCAATAGTTGAACACGCGCGAGATCAGGAACAGGCAAAGCACCCCGGCGAGCACGGGCAGCAGCAGAAACTTCACCGATGCTCCGCCCGCCAGCATGATGACCAGCGGATCCGCGCCCGCCGGCGGGTGCACCGTGCGCGTCAGTTGCATCGCCGCGATGGCGAGTCCGACCGCGATCGCCATCTGCCATAAGCCGATGCCTGCGAACGCGCAGATGCCTACGCCGATCGCGGATGCAATCAGGTGCCCGAACACCAGATTCCTCGGTTGGGCAAACGCGCTCTCGGGCACTGCGAAAAGCAGCACGCACGATGCGCCGAAAGGCGCGATCAGAAGCGGCAAGCCGGTGGTTTTCGCGAGCAAGCCGAGCACGCCGATCGCAGCCGTGCCCCCAAGAAAGCCGAGCAACGCAGGTCCTGCCATGATGCGAGCCGTTGCTCGCATCCCTTCGCCGGATACATTTTCCATTTCGCTGTGACGAGATTGGTTGATACGCCGCGATGCGTGATGTCTCACCCATCGCGGCGCGATGGCTATGCCCAATCAGGCGACCTTGAACCGGCTCGCTTCTTCCGAGCCTTTGGTAGCGTTGCCGGCGGAATAGGAATGCGCACCGGTACCGGCGAGCTTGCCTCCATCGACGATCAGATACTCGTCGCGGATCGGACGTTCGCCGAACCAGCAGTCCAGAATCTCGCGCGTGCCGGCCGCGTAGCGCGTCTGCGCGGACAGCGTCGTGCCGGACGTGTGCGGCGTCATGCCCTCGTGCGGCATCGTGCGCCACGGATGATCGCCCGGCGCGGGCTGCGGGAACCAGACGTCACCTGCGTAGCCTGCGAGCTGGCCGGTTTCGAGCGCGTGCACGATGGCATCCCGATCGCAGATCTTGCCGCGCGCGGTGTTGATGATGTACGCACCGCGCTTCATCTTCGAGATCATCTTTTCGTTGAACAGATGCTCGGTTTCGGGGTGAAGCGGGCAGTTGATCGTCACGATGTCGCAGACCTTCACCATCGATTCGACGCTGTCGTGCCACGTCAGGTTGAGCTCGCGCTCGATCTCGCCGGACAGACGATGACGGTCCGTGTAATGCAGCTTGACGTCGAACGGTTTAAGGCGCCGCAACACCGCCAGTCCGATACGCCCGGCCGCCACCGTGCCCACATGCATGCCTTCGAGGTCGTAGGCGCGTTCGACGCAATCGGCGATGTTCCAGCCGCCCTTCTTCACCCACTCGTGCGAGGGCAGATAGTTGCGCACTTGCGAGAGGATCATCATGACGACGTGCTCGGCCACGCTGATACTGTTGCAGTACGTCACCTCGGCGACCGTGATGCCGCGCTCGATCGCGGCCTGCAGATCGACGTGATCGGAGCCGATTCCGGCCGTGAGCGCGAGCTTGAGCTTCGGCGCCTTCGCGATGCGCTCGGCCGTCAGGTACGCCGGCCAGAACGGCTGCGAGATCACGACTTCTGCATCGTGCAGTTCGCGCTCGAAAACGGAATCCGGTCCGTCCTTGTCGGACGTGACGACCAGCGTATGTCCTTGCGATTCGAGGAAGCGCCGCAAGCCCAGTTCACCCGACACGCTGCCGAGCAACTCGCCCGGCGTGAAGTCGATCGCATCGGGCGTCGGCGCGGTCTGGCCGCCGGGATAGCTCGTGATTTCGGGCACGCCGTCGCGGGCGTATTTTTTCGGCATGCCGTTGACGGGATCGTCGTAAAGCACGCAAAGCACCTTGGCCATTTCGTCTCGCTCCGTTTGATTTGAAAGATCGGCCCGGCAAGTCATGACGCGCTGGGTCGATGGAGCCAAGTCTCGGCGAACGGGCGTGGTCGCGTCCAATCGTTTGGACGTATGCGCTGATAAGTGCGGCTTATCAAGCGCCGCGTTGTGCGGGCGGCAGCAGCGTATCGAAGCGCTGCTGGAGATCGAGTTCGCCAACCGCGCTCCACATCGCCGCGACGAGCGGCGGCATGGCCGGCGCACTGCGCGTGATGAGTCCGATCTCGCGCGTGAGTTCGGGCTCGAGTGGAATCGCGCGCACGCCGCTTTCCTTGCCGTCGATCACGCTGAGAAGACTATGCGGAAGGATGCTGTGCAGCCCCGCGTGCTGCACGTTCGAATGCAGGGCGAGCAGCGAATCGGTTTCCAGCACGACAGTCGGCTGGACGCTCGCGCGCCTGAACGCTGCGCTGATCACCTGGCGATTCTGCATCGCGGTGCCGAGCAGACAGAACGGCAGGTTGCCCAGTTCCGACCACTTCGCCGCGCGCGGGCGCGCACGCGTGTGCGTCCCCGCTGGAGACAACAGAAAGTAGCGCTCCAGATACAGCGGCAGAACCGCGAAGCCGGCCTGCACGCGCTTGTCGAGATACGTGAAGCCGATATCGATCTCGTAGTCGTCGAGCTGACGGAGAATGACGTCGGAACTCAGCGAACGCACGGCGTAGTGGATCGCTGCGTGCTGCGCGCGGCACGCGCCGAGCAACAGGCCGATGATCGGCATGGTCGTCGGAATCACGCCGAAGCGCAGCGTGCCCGTCAGGCGCACCTGCGACGCCGACGCATCCTGGCGCATGTGCTCGAGCGCGGCGAGCGTCTGGCGCGCCCAGCCGAGCACCCGCTCGCCTTCCTCCGTGAAACCAAGGAAGCGCCGTCCGCGTTTGACGATCACGAGCCCCAGTTCCGTTTCGAGACTGCGGATCGCCGATGACAAGGCCGGCTGCGACACGTTGCACAACTCGGCCGCTTTCGCAAAATGCTGCTCGGTCGCGAGCGTGACGAGATACTTCAGCTGGCGGATGAACATCTGGACGCCTGTACCATTTCCATTGCCGCTCCACGTTATATCTTATCGAATATAACGATGCAGATCGGTTCTGTCCACGTCGCCGGCGAAGCCAACCAGCAGAAAGTCCTCAGAGATACTCTACATTCCCGTCGACGCTGATCGACTGCCCGGTGATGTTGCGGGCGGCGGGTGAAGCAAGAAAAAGCGCCGTGGCGGATATGTCCTGCACCGTCACCATGCGACGTAACGAGATCTTCCCCAGGTATTCATCCCGCATTGCGTCTGCCGTCACGCCCAGTGATTCCGCCCGCGCGGCGATCACGCGATCCATCCGTTCCCCTTGCACGATGCCCGGCAGAATGGCGTTGACTCGAATGTCGCTGGGCCCCAGTTCGATGGCCAGCGATTTGGTTAGCCCGACCAGCGCCCACTTCGTCGCGGCATAGGGCGTGCGAAACGCGTAGCCGAGCCGCCCCGCAACCGAAGACATCGTGATGATGCTCGCGCTCCGGGATGTCTCCTTCATGAGCGGCACCGCCTTGCGCAGGAAGTTGAACTGTCCGTTCAGATTGGTGGTGACCGTTCGCTCCCACTGTTGCGCGTCGATATCTTCGATAGCCCCTGTCGGACCGGCGATGCCGGCGTTGTTGATCAGCAGATCGAGTCCGCCCAGCGCGCGCGCGGTTGCCGCGACGACCTCATCGACCTGGGTCGAGTCGCTCACGTCCGCGACGCAGCCATGCAACGACGCACTCGTCGACGTAAATGCTTCGACGGCGACGGCATCGACGTCGCAGATGACGACCTGCGCGTCGGCCTCGACGAACGCCTGAGCCATCGCGGCGCCGATGCCCGAGGCCGCGCCGGTGATCAGTACCCGCAAACCAGGCTGCGGCTTCAACAGTTCAAAAGTATTCATGTGGATCTCAGAGCGTCATGCCGCCGGACACTTCGATCACGGCGCCATTGATGTAACTCGCTTCGTCGCTGGCGAGAAACGCGTAGACATTCGCGACCTCTTCCGGCGCACCGAGCCGGCCCAGCGGCACCTGTTCGCGCATCTTGCGCAGAACGTCTTCGGGGATCGTCGACAGGATCGACGTGTCGATGAACCCGGGGGCGACAGCGTTGACGCGAATGCCCTTCGGCCCGAGTTCCCGGCTCCATGTCTTGGTGAAACCGATCACACCGAACTTGGACGCGGCGTAGTTGGTCTGGCCGAAATTCCCATAGATGCCGACGACCGAACTCGCATTCAGAATGACGCCCGAGCCTTGCGCGACCATTCCGTCCAGGACGGCCTGGCTGGCATGAAAGACAGCGCGCAGGTTGACGTCGATCACCGCGTCGAACTGGTCGAGGGTCATCTTCTGGAGACGAGCGTCGCGCGTGATGCCCGCATTGTTCACGAGCACGTCGATACGGCCGAAGCGCTTGATCACGCCTGCGACCACCTCGTCGACGGCGAGCCTGTCAGTCATGTCGATGCAGTATGCCGCCGTTTCTGCACCCGCCTCCTGGCAAGCCTGCGTCACTTCCCTGAGCGCTTTCTCGTTCACATCGCACACGACAACGGCCGCGCCTTCCTGCGCGAACTTGCGAGCGGTAGCGGCGCCAATGCCCTGTCCCGCGCCCGTGATCAGCGTTACCTTTTTCTGTAATCTCATCTTTTCGCTCTGTGTCGATCGTTCAGGATTGCATGCCGGCAGCACTGCCGTTGCCAAGCGGGGACGATGCTTCGGCCTCGCGGCGAATCGCCTTTGCGAACAATGGCACAAGCAGCAGGCCGAGCAACGACGCCACGAGAATGATGTAAAAGCCGGAATCGCTACGTCCCGTCACGGTCTCGGCCAAGCCGAACAGGTAGGGTCCGACGAACCCGCCGATCAGCCCGATCGTGTTGATGAACGCGAGACCTGCAGCGGCCTGAATGCCGTGCAGACGCTTCATCGCAATGGCCCAGTACGATGGCAACACGCCCCCGGCGAAGAAAGCCGTCACCGCAAGCAGCACCATGCGCGCCGCGGGGCTCGACGTGGCGATGAACGCGCACGCACCGGCGATGAGTCCAACCGTGAGAATGCCAAGGAACGCGCAGTCATTGCCGTAGCGCCGATGAATCCGTGGCAGGATCAGCACGCCCAGCAGGAAGCCAAGACCGACGCTCGCGGCAAGCACGCCGACGAGCAGCGGCGACTTGACGTGCATCTGCTGAATCATCGAGGGCGCGAAAAAGTACAGACCGACGAACGCCACCTGGTTGAGGAAGTAGATCAGGCCCATCATGACGGTCGTAGGGCGCTTCAACGCCGCCATCCAGTCAGAAGACGTCAGCTCCGGATGTCCTTGCGCATCAGCGGCGGCACGCGACTCCAGCGCCTGGGCTTCCTCGACGGACAGCCAGCGAGCGTCGCGCGGACGCTCCGGCATCTTGAAGAAAAGCAGAATGCCGACCAGTACGCTGGGAATGCCCTCGATCATGAACATCCATTGCCAGCCATGAAGGCCGCCGAGGCCGTTCATCTGCATCAGGGCGCCGCCGAGCGGACTGCCGAGCATCAGCGCGAGCGCCGGCGCGATGTAGATCCAGCCCACGACGACCGGCTTGTCGTTCGGTGCGAACCAGAGCGTGACCATGTACATGAGCGCCGGGAAAAGCCCGGCCTCGGCGATGCCCAGCAGCACGCGCAGAACGTAGAACGACCACTCGCCCTGCACGAACATCATCGCGGTGGAGAGAATGCCCCATGTCACCGCAATTCTCGCAATCCATCGACGCGGCCCGATGCGATGCGCGGCGAGATTGCTCGGCACCTCCAGCAAGGCATAACCGATGAAGAAGATGCCCGAACCCAACCCGTACGCGGCGGCGCTGATGCCGACATCGATTGCCAGTTGAGCTTTCGCCAGCGCGACGTTCGTGCGATCCAGGAACGACATGAAGTAGATCGCACACATGAGTGGAATAAGGCGCTGCATCGCTTTGCGGGTAGCGGCGCGGTGCAGCTTGTCGAGGTCGTCGATGATGTTCATTGTGTCTCCGGGATGGGTCTGCGCCCTGTCTGCGAATATCGAGAGTCTTACGGTGTAACCTTGTCGCGCCCTTTCAGCCCGAGCATCGCGCGCGCTTCGTCCGGCGACGCTATTTCGAGCGACAGCTCTTCGAGGATGCGACGGATCTTGCGTACTTGCTGCGCGTTCGACTCGGCCTTGACGCCCTTGGCGATGTACACGCTGTCTTCCAGCCCGACGCGGACGTTGCCGCCGAGAATCGCGCTCATCGTGACGAGCGGCATCTGGTGACGGCCCGCGCCGAGCACGGAGAAGTGATAGTTCTCGCGTCCGAACAGGCGGTCGGCCGTTGCGCGCATCACGGTCATGTTCTCGGGATCCGCGCCCATGCCGCCGAGAATGCCGAACACCGACTGAATGAAGAACGGCGGCTTGATCAAGCCCTGATCGACGAAATGCGCGAGATTGTAAAGATGTCCGAGGTCATAGCACTCGAACTCGAATCGCGTGCCTTTACCGCCGAGTTCGAGGAGGATGTGCTTGATGTCCTTGAAGGTGTTGCGGAAGATCATGTCCTCCATGCCTTCGACATACCCCTTTTCCCATTCGTAGCGCCAGGACGACGTTTTCGCCGCAAGCGGATGGATCGAGAAATTCATCGAGCCCATGTTGAGCGAACACATCTCGGGCGCCGCGCGCAGTGGATAGGCGAGCCTCTCTTCCAGACTCATGCGCGTGCTGCCGCCCGTCGTGATGTTGATGACCGCGTCCGTCGCCTCTGCGATGGCGGGGACGAATTCGCGGAAGATGTCGGGGTTGGGCGTCGGACGGCCGTCGATGGGATCGCGTGCGTGGAGATGGATGATCGCCGCTCCGGCTTCGGCGGCTTCGATCGCCTGATCGCGAATCTGGGCGGGGGTGATCGGCAGATGCTCCGACATCGTCGGAACGTGGGTGGCGCCGGTGACAGCGCACGAAATGATGACCTTGCGGCTCGAATCGCTCATCGAAAAATCCTCGTCTCCGTTTCCATTCAGCGCCTCCCGTACACGGAGTGGCGCCTTGTGACTCGAATCTTATTGAGGTAGCATCCGCGAGAAAAGGTCTTTTTCGGACACTCGAGAGTCCTCAGAGGACAACAGGACACATGGCTACCATTCGACCTCCGCTCAACGAACGCATGTTCGCGCCCTACAAGATCGCCGCACTGGTCGAGGTGCTCGCAGAACAGGGAATCGCGCCCCAAGACAGCCTGAGCGGCTCGGGCGTCACGGTTGCCGAACTCCAGGACGCTTCGGTGCTCACGTCCATCGGGCAGTACGCGACTGTCTGCAGGAATGCCGTGTCGCTCGGCTGCGAGCCGGCAACGCCTTTCAAGGTCGGACGCAAATTGCATTTGTCCGCCTACGGGATGTATGGCTACGCGCTCATGTCGTGTTTGTCGTTGCGCGACTATTTCAAGCTCGGCGTGAAGTATCACCGGCTCGCAACGCCGACCGTCGCTATCGAATGGACGGAGTATCCGGATCGCATGGTCTGGACGTTTCCTGATGCGTTCACGTCGAGTCCGTCGCGCGAACTGCGCGAATTCATCATCGAGCAGCAATACACGCAACACGTGACGCATCTTCAGGACGTCGCCGGCGGCGTATGCCCGCCGGTGAAAGCGTGTTTCTCATATCCCGCGCCCTCGCACGCAGACATTTACGCTGACTATCTCGGATGCGAATGCCTCTTCGATCAGGAGCAATGCGAGCTGGTCTACGACAGCGCGATTCTTGAACGCAAGCCGCAACTTGCTCACCCTCTCACGACGACATTGCTGCAAGAGACCTGCGATCGGTTGATTGGACAGGCGAAGACATCCAGCGGCGTCTCGGGCGAGGTGTACCAAAGCCTGATGGCCACGCCCGGATCCTTTCCCGACATGGAGAGCGTCGCGAAGTCGATGCATCTGACATCGCGCACCCTGAGGCGGCGACTGGACGAAGAAGGCTCGTCATTCCAGGCCATCGTCGATGATGTCAAACGCTCACTCGCGCTCGAATACCTCAAAACGACGAAGATGAGTACCGAGGACGTCGCGATGCTGCTTGGATTCAGCGATGCCGCGAACTTTCGGCGCGCGCTCAAACGGTGGACGGGGAAAGGCGCGGAGGAGCTTCGTCGCTGAAGCTGGAATCTGTCCCAACTGGTATTTGAAGTTCACCTCCACGTTGTTCGACGTCGCGCGGTCGCTGCTCCCTCCCGCGGGTTTCAAACCCACCCGGTGACGTAATAGACGCCGATGACGAACGCGACCGCCATGGTCTTGATGAGCGTGATCGCGAAAATCTCCCGATAAGACTGTCGATGCGTCAGCCCGGTCACCGCCAGCAAGGTAATGACGGCCCCGTTGTGCGGTAGCGTGTCCATGCCGCCGCTCGCCATCGCGACGACGCGATGCAGGACATCCAACGGTATGTGCGCTGCTTGCGCATTCCTGATCAACAAATCGGATGTCGCGGCAAGCGCGATGCTCATGCCGCCGGAGGCCGACCCGGTGATGCCGGCCAGCGTGCTCACCGACACGGCGGCATTGACGAGCGGGTTAGGGATGGTCTTGAGCGCATCGCTCACGACCAGGAAACCCGGCAATGCAGCGATCACTGCACCGAACCGTATTCCGACGCCGTGTTCATTGCAGCCAGCAAGGCGCCGCTTGCAGCAGCGCGCGTGCCATCGGCAAAAGTGGCTGCGACCCGCCTGTACGCCGTCAAGACCACGAGCGCGATGCCGAGAATCAATGCAGCCTCGACGGACCAGATCGCTGTCACCGTCTTGATCGACGTCGTAACCTGACCGTGCACGCCTGGCAGCACCTCCGGCGCCACGGTGTACGAAGGTCCATACCAGAGCGGAATCCACTTCGTGAAGCAATAGTTCGAGACGCCGACCAGGACTAGCGGCATGATCGCCAGCACCGGGTTGGGCAGCATGTTCTCCGCCACGCGCTCCGGTTCGTTGACGAGCGCCGTGCCGTAACCTTCGCCCGTTGCCATCACGCTCTTTCTGCGCCATTCGAGATAGATCAGTCCGACGACGAGCATGAATACCGAACCGCTCATCCCAAGCGCAGGCGCGGCCCAGCCCGTGGTCTTGAAAAAGGTCGACGGGATGATGTTTTGAATCTGCGGCGTGCCGGGAAGCGCATCCATGGTGAAGCAGAACGCGCCCAACGCGATGACGCCAGGCATTAACCGCTTCGGAATATTGCTCTGCCGATAGAGCTCCGCAGCGAATGGATAAACCGCAAACACGACCACGAAAACCGACACCCCGCCGTAAGTCAGCAACGCGCACACCGTAATGATCACGACATTCGCGCGTGAACGGCCGATATACCGGATGGCGGCCGCGACAATGGCGGCTGCAAATCCCGATATCTCGATCAACTTTCCAAATAATGCGCCAAGCAGAAACACCGGAAAGTAGAGCTTCACGAAGCCAACCATCTTCTCCATGAAGATGCCCGAGAACACCGGCGCCACGGCTGCGGGTTCCGTGAGGAAGACAGCGCCGAGCGCGGCGATCGGCGCAAAAAGAATCACGCTGTAGCCGCGATACGCCGCGACCATGAGAAACGTCAGCGAACAAAGAACAATTACCAAGGCCATACCTGTCTCCGGTCCCGACTATTTCTTTCGGTTTTGATTTTCAAACTCACAGTGAAGTCTTCGGCTGTTTTCAAAATCCGGTCTCCTCATTTTATTTAGCCATACGAAATTACAAGGATGGAGTATCGCGCTGGATGACCCGACGACATTCAGATTGACTTAACTGGCCCCGGCGAGACACATGACTCGCGCCTCTGCATTACGCAGTCGCAGCGGCAGGATGTCCTGATACGCGGTCGATGCATACCATTCTTCCGCGCGTTGGAGGCTTTCGAATTCGAGGACCACGATCGTGCCGCCATCCGTTGTTCCTTCCAGCACGTTTTGCGTGCCGCCCCGAATCAGGAACACGCCGCCGTATGCGTCGAGCGTTGCCTGAACCTTGCTGCTGTATTCGCTCCACTCAGCGTTGGCCGAGCGAATATTCACTTCGGCAAAAATATAACCCTTGGTCATTTTGAAGTTCTCTCTGCGTTCGATATGTCGTTCAACGTCGGGAAGCGAAGGCCTCGGGCGCGTCGCAGGCCACTGTGCCCATCTTTGCCGGCACCGACACTTCAAGAAGCTCGAAGTCTTCCGAGATGGCGATCTCGTTGTGCTTCAGCCCACCCGGAATAAGCAGCGATTCGCCTGCGCTCACGCGAATCTTCCGTCCGTCCTCGATCAGAAGATCAACCCATCCCCGCAACGTGAAGATGAACTGGGACTCGCACAAGTGGTAGTGCCAGCCCGTTTGCTGCATGTCGCCCGTGGCAATGGTGAGTTGCGCACGCATGCGACCGTCCGTGGCATCCGTGACACTAAGATCGCGATATTTAAAGAATTCGCGACGCCCCGGCACCAGTGGCGCGGTTTCCGGAGTGGCATAGGCAAGTTTCGCAATCAGCTCGGCGGAATTCATGATTTTCTCCGTGGGTTCAGGCAGTTGAAGGGTTAATGAACGCTATCCGCGGAGCTATCGTCGTGGCGCGCCACGAACCGTCACGCCGCCGCGTACTTCCACGATCTTGAGGATGAACGTGAAGTCGTCGCCTCCGTGGCCCTGTTCGATGGCGCCATGCCATAGACTTCGCGCTTCGTTCAGCACGGGCACCGGCACGTCGAGCGCCTCTGCTTCGGCAATGGCAAGCTCCACGTCCTTTGCCACGATCGACATGTACGCACCGAAGTCGAATGCGCCGCAGATGGCGAAGCGGGCGAGAATATCCGCGGCCGCGCTGTGGCCGGTGCTCGACCGGATCACCTCGACCATTGCGTCCGCGTCGAGTCCCGCCTTCGCGCCGATCGTGAGCGCCTCGGAAGCCACGGCCATGTTGGCTGCGAGCATGATGTTGTTCACCAGCTTCATCGCCTGGGCCTGGCCGGGCTGTTCGCCGAGCCGGCAGATTGTCTTTGCGATGAGTGTGAGCCACGGCATGGCGGTCGCGATGGTCTCGTCATTGCCGGACAGCATGATCGACAAGGTGCCTGCGCGCGCCGCAGCGGGCCCGCCGCTGACTGGCGCATCGATGGTCGCGATGTTCGAGGCAGCGAGCCGCTTCGCATTCGACGAGATCACGGTCGGTCCGAGCGTGGACATCTCGATATAGGTTTGCACGCGCTTGCCCGCAACCACGGCATCCTGCCCGAACAGCGCGCGTTCGCAGACGTCGCTGTTCGGCAGACAGGCCATGACAACGGTCGCCGCATCCGCCACCGAACGCGGGCTGGCATGCGCGATCGCGCCAGCTTCGACGAGCGGCCCGACCGCTTCCGGATTCGGGTCGAACACATGCAGCGTCGAGCCTGGATGAATGAGCCGCAGGGCAATCGCGGCGCCCATGTTTCCGAGGCCCAGAAAGCCGAGATGCGTGGTATTGCTCACGTTGTTGAGTCTCCGTGAATTCAGATGATCAGTTCAATCAGGAAGGGCCCGTTTTGCAGGAAGCTCTGCTTCATCAGGTCCGCGCATGCTTCCAGTGTCGTCGCGCGCGCCGCTTCCACGCCCATGCCATTGGCGAGCTTCACCCAGTCGAGATCGGGGTTGGAGAGATCGAGCATGCTCATCGCGGTCGGGCCCGGAATGGCGCCGACATTCTGGTATTCGCCGATCAGGATGTTGTATTTCCGGTTGCTGAGAAGGATCGTCGTGCAGGGCAGCTTCTCGCGGGCTTGCGTCCATAAGGACTGCAACGAATACATGGCCGAGCCGTCCGCCTGCAGACTGATGACTCGCCTCGCTCCACCGCTCGCCACCGCCGCGCCGGTCGCCACGGGCAGGCCGTCGCCGATGGCGCCGCCAGTCAGTTGAAGCCAGTCGTGCGGCGCGGCCCCATGGGTGAACTGGTAGAAGCCGCGCCCGAACGAAACGCTCTCGTCGGACACGATGGCGTTCTCCGGCATGAGCGCGGCCAGCGTCCGCGCGAGGCCTTCCGGCGTCGGCGTGCCTCGGCCCGCTTCGGGTCGCGGACCGGCATCGGGCATGGCGGCCGGGGGCGCATTCAGCGCTTGCGCGAGCGCCAGCAATGCGGAAACAGGATTCTGCTCGACGCGCGACACGGTGTGAATCTGCGCAGTGCCCGAGTATTGAATGGAAGGCTTGCCGGGGTACGCAAAGAATCCGACCGGTGCTTTCGCATTGACCAGGATGATGTGCTGGAATGGCTCCAGCAGCTTGATGGCCTGATCGGTGTTGTACGGCAGGCGCTCGATCGGCAAGCGGCCACGGCCGCGCGCGACGCGTCCGTTCACATACTCATACTTCAGTGTCGCGCCCGTTGCGCTCGCGATGCGCCATGCCAGCTCCTGCGCTTGCGGCATCGCGCAGTGTCCGCCGAGCAGGATCAGTACGTTCGGGTTGTGCCGAAGGATGCGCGCAGCCGTCTCGACCGCGAACGGATCGACGGCAGGCGCGGCGGGAACGGGCAGCGCGCGCGCGGCAACGCCACCTGCATCCCACGACGTATCGGACGGCAGAATGAGCGTGGCGATCTGTCCCGGCGCGGTGCGCGCCGCCGCTACCGCCGCCGCCGCATCCCTGCCGACATCGGCCGCGTGCCGGCTCGTGCGCACCCAGCGCGACACGGCATTGGCGAGGCCAGCGGTATCGGCGGTGAGCGGTGCATCGAACGGCTGATGATAGGTCGCCTGATCGCCCACGATATTGACGATGCCGCTATTGGCCCGGCGCGCGTTGTGCAGATTCGCCCAGCCATTGGCGAGCCCCGGCCCGCAGTGCAGCAGCGTGCTCGCCGGCTTGCCGGCGATACGGTAGTAACCATCGGCCATGCCGGTCACGATGTTTTCCTGAAGGCCGAGCACGCAACGCATGCCCGGGATCTGATCCAGTGCCGCAACGAAGTGCATCTCACTGGTTCCGGGATTGGCGAAGCAGGTGTCGATGCCCGACTCGAGCAACGTGGTAACAAGACTCTCAGCGCCATTCATGCTGTACTTTCTCCGATTCAACGATATGCGCGCCGGCCGGCAAGGAACGCCCGCCCGGTTCGCGATTGCAGATGTGCCGGCCTTTCATACGATCGCGCGGCTGCGCAGCGCCTCGATATCGCCCGCACGCATCCCGCAGAGCGATGCGAGCACCTCGTCGGTGTGCTGACCGAGCGTTGGCGGCGGCGTATCGTAGGTCATGGGTGACGCGGACATGCGGATAGGACTGGCCACGCTCGGCACGCTGCCTGCCAACGGATGCGCAATGTCCACCCGCATCTGCCGATGTTTCACCTGCGGATGCTCGAACGCCTGCGCGATGCTGTTGATGGGCCCGGCGGGCACGCTTTTCCGATTGAGCTGCACGGTCCACTCGTCCACCGTGCGCGTGAGCATCATCTCTTCGAGCATGGGAATGAGCACATCGCGGTGAGCCACGCGTGCAGCGTTGGTCGCGAATCTCGGGTCGGCCGCGAGATGAAGGCAGTCACCCGTCTCGCAGAACTTCGCGAACTGACTGTCGTTGCCGACGGCGATCACCATTTGCCCGTCCTTCGCGTCGAACACCTGATATGGCACGATGTTCGCGTGTGCATTGCCTTGCCGGCGCGGCGTCGTCCCCGAGACGAGGTAGTTCAGGTTCATGTTGGCCATCGTCGCCACCTGAACATCGAGTAACGCCATGTCGATGTACTGCCCTTCACCCGTTGTGGCCCTCTGCGCGATGGCCGCGAGTATCGCGACCGTCGAATACATGCCCGTCATGATGTCCGCAAACGCGACGCCGACCTTCTGCGGGCCGCCACCTGGACACTCATCGCGTTCGCCGGTGATGCTCATGAGGCCGCCCATGCCCTGAACGATGAAGTCGTAGCCGGCCATCCCGGCGAGCGGTCCGGTCTGCCCGAAGCCCGTCACCGAGCAATAGACGAGACGCGGGTTGAGTTTCCGAAGGTCTTCGTATGACAGACCATAGCGGGCCATATCGCCCACCTTGTAGTTCTCGATGAATACGTCGGCCTGTGCCGCGAGCTGACGGACGATGGCCTGACCCTCCGCACGCGCTATGTTCAGGGTCACAGACTTCTTGCCGCGATTGGCCGCGAGATAGTAGGCGGCTTCGCCCGTGGGTCGACCTTCTGGGTCCGTCAGATAGGGCGGTCCCCAGCCACGCGTGTCATCGCCGCTTCCGGGCCGTTCGATCTTGATGACTTCTGCTCCCAGATCCGCGAGCGTCTGACTCGCCCAGGGTCCGGCGAGCACGCGCGACAGATCCAGCACGCGTACACCGGATAATGCTTTGGACATCTGTTCTCTCCTGCTTGAGTCGTGTTGATGCGGGCAGTCTTCAGGCCTGCGCCCAGCCGGAGACGGCCTTGACCTCGAGAAACTCCCCGATGCCCCACACGCCGCCCTCACGTGCGCGGCCCGATGCCTTGATGCCGCCGAAAGGCGATCCGGCTCCACGCGGTTTGCCGTTCATCTCGACCATGCCGGAGCGCAGCCGCGCGGCGACGCGATTGCGCTTCTCGCCGTCCGTGGATTGCACGTAGTTGGCGAGGCCGTAGGGCGTGTCGTTGGCAATGGCGATGGCTTCATCCTCGCTATCGAACGGGATGATCGAGAGCACCGGCCCGAAGATCTCCTCGCGGGCAATGGCCATCTGGTTATTCACATCGGCGAAGACAGTCGGACGAACGAAGTAACCAGCCTCGTGTCCGCGCGGGCGTCCGGGACCGCCTGCCACGAGTCGCGCGCCTTCGTCGATGCCCTTTTCGATCATCTCCTGCACTTTCATGAACTGCGCCTCGGATGCGAGCGGCCCCATGTGCTTGCCCGGCTGATGAGCCACATCGACGGCCACGCTTTGCGCGATCTCGCGCGCTTGCTCGACCACGCGCTCGTAGATCGACCGCTCGACCAGCATGCGCGTGGGTGCGTTGCAGCTTTGTCCCGTGTTCTTGAAGCAATGGAGCACACCGCGCTTCACTGCGCCTGCATCCGCGTCTGCGAAGACAAGATTCGCGCCTTTGCCGCCGAGTTCGAGCGATACGCGCTTGAGGGTCTGCGCCGCCGCGATCGAAATGGCGATGCCCGCGCGCGTCGAACCGGTGAAGCTGATCATGTCCACATCCGGATGGGATGAGAGCCGTGCGCCCGCTTGCGCGCCGTCGCCATTGACGAGATTGAAGACACCGCCCGGGAAGCCCGCTTCGTCGATGTACTCCGCGAAAAGCAGCGACGACAACGGGGCGATTTCCGAGGGCTTGAGCACCGCGGTGCAGCCCGCGAGCAACGCGGGCACGACCTTCAGCGCGACCTGGTTCATCGGCCAGTTCCACGGCGTGATGAGGCCCGCTACGCCGATCGGCTCCATCAGGATGCGGTCATCGGGAGCGTGAGCTCCCAGCGGGCGTTCGAATCGAAAGTCACGAAATGCGGCGATGAAATTTTCGATGTGGAACGCACCGGCGCCGACGTGGTCGTGCGCGGCCAGGTCGATGGGCGCGCCCATTTCCAGGCTGATCATCTCCGCCATCTCGGGCGCGCGACGCTCGTAGATCGCAAAGAGCTTCTCCACCAGCGCGAGGCGCTCGGCCGGCGTGGTACGCGACCAGCCGGTGAAGGCACGGCGCGCCGCATCGACCGCACGATCGATGTCGGTTTCATCGCCGGCGGAAATGACTGCGCAGGGCTGTCCGGTCGATGGATCGACGACGGGAAGCGCTCGCGCCGTCCGTGGTTCATCCCAGCGCCCATCGATATAGAACTCTCTTTTTTCAAGCACGATTTCTCTCAGGCTGCAGATTTCAGAATCGACGCTTCCCGTATTGCGAAGAGCGGGAAGTCCCATTGGCCGAACGGTAAGCTCGGTCATTTGACGTTGCAAATAGGGATAACCCGTTGTCTATAGGATAACGATCGGCAGGCCCGTGGGCCGGTCGTTACACCTTGATCGACAGGTTTGAATCGAATCAAAAAGAAACGCGGAAAACGGCCATTCCGCGAGAATGGGGACGAATGCGGGCGCGAGCGTTCGGATGGATTTGCGCGTTCATCGGCCCGCAGTGCGGCATTGACAGGACCGGACAGCGTCGTGCGAGTGGTAGAGTTAACGGACCGCCTGAGCGCGAATCCCCACGTCGATCGACGATCCGGATCAAGGAAATCACCGCATTGCCCACAACGAAAAGACGAGCTACGCAGACTTCGACGCCGTCCAGGCACGAATTGTCTGCCGGGTCCGCCGACAGTGGCGGCGGGCGACGGCGCATCCAGTCGGCGGACAAGGCGACGGAAATGCTGCTTGCGCTCGTCACAGCCGGGAAGGCTGCGCCGTTGCGAGATCTGGCGCGCGCGGCAGGCATGCCGAACAGTCTTGCGCATCGATATCTCGCCAGTCTCACTGCGAGCGGTCTGGCCGTGCAGGACGAAATCACCGGACTTTACGACCTGGGCCCCGCTGCGATTCGCATCGGCGCGTCCGCGCTCGGACGCCTCGATCCTTTGCGGCTTGCCGGCGAAGCGATGCCGCAACTGGTCGCCGACACGGGTCTCCCCACTCTGCTCAATGTGCTCGGTGACCGCGGTCCAACCATCGTCCGTTGGGAACGCAGTTATGTTCCCTTCATCACGACGCTGTCAGTCGGATCGACATTCCAGTTGACCAACTCGGCAACGGGGCGCGCGATGCTCGCGTTCATGCCCTCTCAGATAAGAGACCATCTGATCGAACTGGCCGTATCGAAGAATCACGAAAAGCCACCGTCAGATCTGCTCGATCGTCTGGCGACGGTTCGTCGGCGTGGGTATGACGAGGCGGAGTCCGTGCTCATCCCTGGCCTCGCCGCCATAAGCGCGCCGATTCTGGACGTGCAGGAAGAAGCCGTTGCCTGTCTGACCTTGATTGGCGCGAGCGTGGAAGTGTCGTCGATCAAGGAAATGGCCATCGCGCGCCTGGTCGAAGCGAGTTCGCGCGTGTCGCAGGCATGCGGAAGCCGGTTCTCGTTTGGCGGCGATGGCGTCGCGGAACCTTGACAATCGAATGCGTTGCAAAAGCCGGTGCGGCGTGACGGCTTCCGGCTCGCCCGCGTTGAAACGCGGCGCATCGACACGGCGCTTCGCTAGATCCCACTGGCACAAACATCGATCACATCGAGCAACGCGCGCTTGAGGGCATTCGCCGGCGGCAAGTAGGCAGTCCGACGCCCGCCGTTTGGCCGTGGAGCTGGAGAGCCAAACGAAGGCAGCCAGGCCGCGAGATGCGGGTCGGTTACGTCCGCTGCGTCATACGGCGAAGCCCACCCCCGCGAGCATCGACACGCGCGAACGCGTCTCCATCGGCTCGCCGTCCAAGCCGAGGATTTGCGGACCTTCCACGATTCCGAGTTGAGAGGGATATCGGAGCGCGCCTAGCAGAGTTGTGTCGCGATAAACCTATACTTCGCGACTTTTCTCGCGTTACGCATCATGAACCGAAACACTCTCTCGCTTGCGGTAGCAAGCTTCGCGCTGATTTGCATCGGCGCGCTTGCCTGCCCCAAGACGGGCGACATGCGACCAAAAGACGAGGCCGCGCTCATTGCGGTCGTGAATCATCAAGCACAGCGCTGGGATGACGCCGAGAATGATGTCCAGCACGAGTCGATTGGACCCGCACGCGACACCTCGCTGTGCAACATGCCGAAGGAGGCTCGCAATTGGAGCGGTACGGTCGAACGTATCGATACATATCTTGCCAACGAAGCGCGGTTTGAAATCAGGATTGCGCCCAATCTGACGCTGGGCACGAACGGCGAGTTGCAGGACGCCGGGTCGAAGATTCAGCGGGGAACGCGGCTGTTCGATTCGGTCGCAAAGCTTTCGCGCGGACAGCGGGTCGTTTTCTCCGGGCGATTTGTGCCGGATTCAAAAGGCTGCTTGACTGGATACGGCACGGCCGAACGAGGCAGCGCGATTGCGCCGAAGTTTGTCTTTGCCTTTGATCGCGTTAGCCTCTTGAGATAGAGAGCTATCGGTGCACGGAGCGAATCGGCGCGCGAGCGCGGCAAGCATTCTTTAGCTGCTGCTGACGCTGCTTGATGAGCGCCGCGAGGTTCGCTGCGTTATACGTCACACTTCGCGTGCCATCGCCCTTCGTGTACAAAAAGTAGACGCCTTGCGCGCCGGTCGAGAGCTTCACATAAGCCGCTTGACGCGATCGAGATGCCAGAGTCGCTCGCTTCACGAACGGCCCAGTTCGCGAGACTCTCGTTCGTGCTCTTTCCTTTGAGTATGGTCTTTATGTGTTTTGCATCGCTACAACGCTAACTGTGAAACCAAACCGCGCGCGGCTTCGCTCTGTCCTGCGAGCGTCATGGCGAGTTCGCCATTGATTACGGCAATTACTATGCTAACTGACGGATTCATCTTTCAGTAGATTGCCGGGACCGCTTTTTCGAAAGTGGTCCTTCAGCCCATCACACTCGACGCGAGCAGCACCAAGGCATCCGCGAGCGACAACACAGTCGTACGCGAATCGAACGCGGTGGAAAACAGATGGTCATGCACCACCTGATCCGGGTCGTAACAACAATCCTTGACCGTGTACAGGCGAAAGTCCGCATCGCTCGCATACGCAACCGACGACAACACGACCCCGGTCGACGCAATACCGGCCATGATCAGCGAATCGACGCCTCGTGCAGCGAGCCGTTCCGCGAGACCGGTGCCGAAGAACACGCTGGCCCGGTGCGCGATGACGAGCGGTTCATCGTCGCGCTGGCCCAACTCCGGCGCGATACCGTCGTCGGTGAAAAGACCCAGCCGTTTGATTCCCTGCCCGTTCTTGTTCGATGGGCTGACTTCCGGATAGCCCGGACTGAAGCGGAGATTGGCGAAATAAACGCCGACGCCGCTCGCCCGCGCCGCGTCGCATAGCTTGCGCGTATTGGCGATCAGCGCCGGCGCGACCGATAAAAAGAGCCCGAGAATATCGGTCTGGTAATGCATGACGATGAGCGCGGTTCGCGCCGGCGCGATTGCCGGAATGTGCGGGCTCGAGCGCTGCTCTGTTTCCATATCCACTCTCCTTTGCGTCGAACACGGCCATCAGGCCTCGCCTGCCCCAGGCTTCGCATGCGCCAGCGCCAACGCCAATCTCGCCCCCACCTCGGCATTGTGTTTCACGATCGCGATGTTCGTCGCCAGACTGCGCCCGCCCGTCAGCGCGTGGATGCGAGCCAGCAAGAAGGGGGTCAGCGCCTTGCCGGTGATGCCTCGCTCCGTCGCCTCGACGAGCGCCTGCCGCGTCAGAGCGTCGATCTCTTCGACCGCCATCTCCGACGCTTTCGGCACCGGCGTGCTCAATACGACACCCCCGGCGAGTCCCAGGTCCCACTTGGCGCGGATGAAGCGTGCCTGCTGCGCCGCGTCGTCCAGCCTGAAGTCCGCGCGAAAGCCACTGTCGCGCGTGTAGAACGCCGCGAAATTGTCCTGCTCGCAACTGAGCACCGGCACGCCGTGCGTCTCCAGGTATTCCAGCGTGAGCCCGATGTCGAGGATGGACTTCGCGCCGGCGCAGACCACCGCCACCGAGGTCTTCGCCAGCTCCTGCAGATCGGCCGAGATATCGAACGTTTCCTGCGCGCCCCGGTGCACGCCTCCAATGCCGCCGGTGACGAATACCTCGATGCCCGCCAGTGCGGCACATATCATCGTGCCGGCAACCGTCGTGGCCCCAGGCTCGCCGCTGGCCAGCACGGCCGGCAGGTCGCGGCGGCTGACCTTGTGCACGTGGTCCGAACGGCCGAGCAGTTCCAGCTCGCCATCCGTCACGCCGACGCGGATTCGCCCGCCGATCACGGCGATCGTCGCGGGCTCGGCCCCCGCATCCCGAATCAGCGCCTCTACGTCGCGCGCGGTCCGGATGTTCTCGGGGTAAGGCATGCCGTGGGCGATGATGGTCGATTCCAGCGCCACGATGGGGCGGCCCGCGGCCCGCGCGGCCGCCACGGGCGCGCTCAAGGTCAGCCATGATCGTGCAAGGTCGTTAGCCATGTCGATGTTCCCGGCGGTGCGATGTCAAAGTATGCAGCATCGCGCCATTCTGCTTCAGACATCGTTCGTTCCTTTCCCGCATTGGCTCCGTGCATGCGGGTCTTCCCGGCCTCATGCAGGGAAGTCATGCGCCCCATGAGATCTTTTCGATTGTCGCCACGACCGGGCCGCGTCGAGAATGATTCCACCCCAGCCACCGCCAGCGCGCACTGTTGACTCGTGCACCCCGACCGCGTCCGTGCTCAAACCAACCAGGAATGCGACGACCGATGAACCTTCGCGAATCCATCAAGCACTTCGACTCATGCCTTCGAACCTGTGGCGAAACGCTCGTCACACTGCTCGAAAACTACGGCGTCGAGTACGTCTTCGGCATCCCGGGCGTGCACACCGTGGAGCTCTATCGCGGGCTTGCGCACTCGTCGATGCGGCACGTGACGCCTCGTCACGAACAAGGCGCGGGCTTCATGGCCGACGGCTACGCGCGTGTCACGGGCAAGCCCGGTGTGTGCTTCATCATCACCGGGCCGGGCATGACCAACATCGCGACCGCGATGGCGCAAGCCTATGCCGACTCCATTCCGATGCTCGTGATATCGAGCGTCAATGCACGCAACCACCTCGGCAACGGCGACGGTCGTCTGCACGAGCTTCCTTCGCAGCGCCAAGTATTCGACGGACTCGCCGCGTTCTCCCACACCCTGCTCGATGCCGCCGAGTTGCCTCAGGTGCTGGCTCGCGCGTTCGCCGTGTTCGAGAGCGCGCGGCCACGGCCCGTGCATATCGAGATTCCGCTCGATGTCATCGTGTCCCCGGTGCATGCGATGAAGGCTTCGCCCGCTGTGCGCGCGGCGAAGCCCACCGCACATCCCGCCGCGCTCGCCGCTGCCGTCGAACTGCTCGCCGATGCCCGCCGCCCGCTGATTCTCGCCGGCGGCGGCGCGGCGCACGCAGCGGTCGAATTGCGCGAACTGGCCGAGCGGCTGCAGGCGCCCGTCGCGCTCACCACCAACGCGAAGGGACTTCTGCCGTGCAAAGAGCCCCTTCTCATCGGCTCGACACAGTCGCTGCCGCCGACCCGCGCGATGATTCGCGAAGCCGACGTCGTGCTCGCGGTCGGCACCGAACTGGGCGAAACCGACTACGACGTGCTTTTCGATGGCGGGTTCGCGATCGACGGACAACTCATCCGCATCGATATCGATGCGCAGCAGGTCATGCGCAATGCGCAACCGGACGTGGCGATCGTCGGCGACTCGCGCGAGACGTTGAGCGCGCTGTCGACGAGACTGCACGAGCGACCGGTGCGTCCCGCATCGCCCGACTGGGGCGCGGCGCGCGTGACGGCGGTGCGCAACGCAATCTTCGCCGGCTGCGACGCCGCGATGCGATCGCAGCAACGCCTGATCGACACGATCGTCGACGCGCTGCCCGGCGTCATCATCGCAGGCGATTCGACGAGCCCGGTCTACGCGGGCAATTTTCTTCACGATGCGCCGGCCCCGCGCTCATGGTTCAACTCGTCCACCGGCTACGGCACGCTCGGATACGGGCTGCCCGCCGCGATCGGCGCGAAGCTTGCCGCGCGCGAGCGGCCGGTCGTGTGTCTGATCGGCGACGGCGGCCTGCAGTTCACGCTGCCGGAACTGGCGAGCGCGGTGGAAGCGCGCGTGCCCGTCATCGTGCTGCTCTGGAACAACTTCGGCTACGGCGAGATCCGGAAATACATGGACCAGCGCGATATCTCGCCCGTTGGCGTCGATATCTACACGCCCGACTTCATCGCGCTGGCGAAAGCCTTCGGATGCGAGGCCGCGCGCGCCGACGATCCACAGGCGCTCGACGCGCAATTGCGGAAAGCCGTTTCGCGCGAGGTCCCGACCGTGATCGAGGTTCGCGAAGCCGACTGGTTTGCGCGGGTGCCGTCATGAGCGCGCAGACACGCCCTCTTTTCGATGTCCCGCTGCGCACGCAACTTTTCATCGATGGCCGCTGGTGCGTGCCCGAGACGCGGCGGCGCTTGGCCGTCGTCAATCCGTCGACGGAAGAAACGATCGTCGAAGTGGAAGTCGGCGGCCCCGCCGATGTCGATTGCGCCGTGCGCGCGGCATCGCGTGCATTTCGCGCCTGGAAGCAGACATCGGGCGCACAGCGCGCCGGTTTTCTGCGTGCGATTGCGCGCGGTGTGGAGGCGCATGGCGAGCACCTCGCCGCGCTTCAGTCGCTCAACAACGGCAAGCCGATTGCCGAATCGCGCATCGACATCGGCGACGTGGTCGCGACCTTCGACTACTACGCTGAACTCGCCGAAACGCTGGACGCGGCGGAAGAAGAGATCGCGATTCCGAGCAGCGATCATCGCGCCGTGATCCGTCGTGAACCGACGGGCGTGGTCGGCTTGATCGTGCCGTGGAACTTCCCCATGGTCACGACAGCGTGGAAGCTCGCCCCCGCGCTCGCCGCGGGATGCACCGTCGTGCTGAAGCCGTCCGAATTCACCCCCTTGCCGGAGCTGGAACTGGCCGCGATCGTCGAGCGCGCGGGTCTGCCGCCCGGCGTATTCAACGTGGTGACGGGTACCGGCGCGGAGGTCGGTGCCGCGCTCACGACGCATCCGCTCGTGTCGAAAGTGTCGTTCACCGGCAGCACGGCGGTCGGCGAGCAGGTCATGAAAGCGGCGGCGCAATCCATCAAGGGCGTGAGCCTCGAACTGGGCGGCAAGTCGTCGATCGTCGTGTTCGCGGACGCCGACCTCGATCTCGCCGTCGATCTCGTCACGGGCGGCGCGTTCTTCAATGCCGGACAGATGTGCTCGGCCACGTCGCGGGTGCTCGTCGAGCGGCCGCTCGCGGAGGCGCTGATCGCGCGTCTCGCCGACCGCGTGGCGCGAACCGTCGTCGGCGATCCGTTTGCCTCCGGCGTGCAGATGGGGCCGCTCACGAACCGCGCGCAATACGAACGCGTGCAACGTTTCATCGCGCGGGGCAAGGCGGATGGCGCGAGTCTCGTGGTCCAGGGCGAAGCGCCGGAAGGAGCAGGCTATTTCGTTCAGCCAACCATGTTCGTCGATCTTCCCACCGACAGCGCAATATGGCGCGAAGAAATATTCGGACCCGTGTTATGCGTGCGCAGCTTCGATACGGAAGACGATGCGATCGCCACGGCCAACGATACCGAGTTCGGCCTGGTCGCAACCGTCGTCACGCGCGACGGGCCACGCGGCCAGCGCGTGGCCGGCGCGCTGCAGGCCGGCGTCGTCTGGATCAATTCACCGCAACTGATCTTTCCTCAGACGTCCTGGGGCGGCTACAAGAAAAGCAGCATCGGCCGCGAACTGGGGCCGTTCGGGCTCGCGGCATTCCAGGAAGTCAAACAGATCCTGAGCGCGGCCGATCCCGTTTGAAAGGCTTTTCGAAGCTTGAGCCATGCGTTCGGCTCATGGCAACCATGCCGAGAATTCGATTGTTGCCGAAATTTGGCATCCCTAGAGTGTTCTCACCGAAGCCGTTGTTGATCGACCCACCGCATTGACCGACCGCTGCACCGTTTTCGCGAGGAGTGAGCCATGCAAGACATCAAACGAGGCAGAAGGCAGGCCATCAAGACCATCGGCGCGGCGCTCGCCGCATCGAGCCTGCCGATGCCGTTCATCAGCACGGCGAAGGCGCAGGAAAAGAGCTTTGCCGGCAAGACGCTGCGCCTCTTGACGTGGTCCGACGACACCGGCGCGGCGGCATTGCGCAACATCGCCGCGACCTTCAGTCAGAAGACCGGCGCGCAGGTCGTCGCGGACCGCGCCGACGGCACCTCCGGCATGGTGGCGAAAGTGAAGGCGGCCGGCGACAGGCCGACCTACGACGTGATCACGCTCGCGGGCGTGGGCGCGTCGGGCCTCGCGGACGCCGGCCTTCTGATGAAGCCCGATCTGAACAAGCTGCCGAACCTGAAGGACGTCGGCGCGCAGTACCGCACCGGCGCCAATGGTTTCGGGATCGGTTATCTGCTGTGGTCGGACGGCCTCTTCTACAGCACGGCCTCGGTCAAGACGGCGCCGTCGAGCTACGAGGCGCTCTGGGATCCGAAGTATGCAGGCCGGATCTTCCTGCCGCCGCCGGAGTGGGCTGAAGCGGTCGATCTCGCGATCATCGCCGCCAAGATGGCCGGAGGCTCGCAGCAGAACATCGAACCGGGCTTCAAGAAGCTCGCGCAACTGAAGGACCGCGTGCTCACGCTCGGCGAGAACCCGAACCAGGTCGCCGATCTGTTTCGCACCGGATCGCTGGATATCGGCGGCATCTATTCGCCGGCGTTCTTCCCCAATCAATTGCGCAAGCCCGAGTACAAGATGGCCGTCACGTATGGCATGAAGGAAGGCTTCGCGACACAACTGATGTTCACGGTCATCCCGAAGGCGCATCCGGGCGATATCGACCTGATCCACGCGTTCATCAACCATTCTCTCGACGCCGGCGTGCAAGGCCGCATGGCCGCCGACGTGCTGAACGGTCCGGTGAACTCGAAGGCCGTGATTCCCGCCGAAAGCCGCGCGTTCGTGCCGTCTGCCCAACAGATCGCCGAGAGCGCCGTGTTGCACGACGACAAGGCGCTGGCGGCGGTGCAGCCGGCCTGGATCAAGCGCTACACGGAAATCTTCTCGGCCTGACATCCATGTCCGCACTCCTTTTCCGTCGCAGGACAGGCGCAATGGCAGACGAAGCCGTCGGGCAGCCGGCGGCTCCCGCGTTGCCCAGGGTGCCGCCCTGGGCGCTGCTCGCGCCGATCCTGGCGTTTCTCGCCGTGCTCATCGCGGCTTCGCTCGCGGTGCTGCGCATGAGCATCGGCGTGTCGGGGAACGAGTGGCATGCGTTCACGCTGCGCAACTACGCGGACCTCGCCGATTCGTACTTTCTGCGTTCGCTCTGGCTCACGCTGAAGCTCGCGTTCCAAAGCATGATCTGCGCGGTGCTGCTCGCGATTCCTGTCGCGCTTGCCATGGCGCGCACGGAGTCGCGGCTCGCGCGCCGGCTGCTCCTTGCAGGCGTGCTCCTGCCGCTGCTCGTCAACCTGCTGCTGCAGGGCTACGGCTGGCTCGTGATGCTGGGACCGGCGGGCATGCTCAATCATGCGTTGCTCGCCGCCGGCGTCGTGCAGCGACCGCTGCAGTGGCTCTACCGTGAGAACGGCGTGCTGCTCGGCCTGATCCAGACCGCGTTTCCGCTCGCCGTGCTGCCACTCGCGAGCGCGATGCGCGCCATCTCGCGCTCCTACGAGGAAGCGGCCGCGACGCTCGGCGCAAGCCGCGGGCAGACGTTGCGCCACATCGTGCTGCCGCTCGCGATGCCCGGCCTCGTGTCCGGCGCCCTGCTGGTCTTCGCTTACAACGCGAGCGCGTTCGCCGTGCCGCTGCTGCTCGGCGGGCGGCGCGTGCCCATGCTCGCCGTGCTGGTGCACGATCAGGTCGCGCCGCTCCTGAACTGGCCGGCGGCGTCGGCATCCGGCGTGGTGCTGATGGTGGCGACGCTCGTCGTCATGTCGGTCTCGCAACGGCTCGTGCGCGGCATGCAACGCACGGAGGAGTCTTGCTCATGAGTACCCTGCGCCTCTCCGCGATCATGCCGGGACGGCTGAGCCGCGCGACCAGCCTGCTCGCGACCATCGTGCTGTTTCTCGCGGCATTGCCGATCCTGACGATGATCACGATGTCGTTCGGCACGTCGGACACGCTCGAATTCCCGCCGCAGAGCTTCGGACTGCGCTGGTATCACGCCGGGTGGCACACGTTCCTGTCGCCCGACGCCAGCGATGTGCTCTCGATGGGCACTGCCCTGACAACGAGCTTCATCGTCGCGATCTCGACGATGCTGCTCGCCACCGCGGTCTCGGTGCCCGCCGCCTACGCGCTCTCACGCTACCGCTTTCGCGGCAAGGCCGTGATCGAACAGCTCGTCGCGCTGCCGCTCGTCTATCCGCTCGTGATGCTCGGGCTTTCGCTGCTGCTCGTGTTCAACGTGCTGCCCGTCGAGCTCGGCATCTTCCGGCTCATCATCGCGCACGTGATTCTCGCCTTGCCGTTCACGGTGAAGAACTGCGCCGCGTCGGTCGCCTCGATCGGCCCCGAGTTCGAGGAAGCCGCGTGCCTGATGGGCGCGAGCCCGCGCCGCGCGATCGTCGATGTGGTTCTGCCGCTCATGCGGCCAGGCATTCTGGCCGGCATGCTGTTCGCCTTCATCATCTCGTTCAACGAATTCACGGTGACGTTCTTTCTGTACGGCATCGACACGATGACGTTGCCGATCTGGCTGTACAGCCGCACCGTGTCATCGCTCGATCCGACCGTGTTCTCGTTCGCGGTCGTCATCGTGCTCATCGATTTCGCGTTGATCTGGCTGCTCGAAAAACTGGTCGGCGACGCTGGCGTCGCGCTGTGAAGTCGCGCTGTGAAAGGGAACCCTCATGACTCATCTGACACTTCAGGCGGTGACGAAGCGCTTTCACACCGCATATGCAGTCGACCACGTCGATCTCGCCGTGCCCGACGGCAAGCTCGTGTGCTTTCTCGGACCCTCCGGCTGCGGGAAGACGACGCTGTTGCGGATCATCGCGGGCCTCGAAACGGCGACGTCCGGAACCGTCGCATTCGCCGGGCGCGATCTGACGCACGTGCCGGCGAACCAGCGCGATTTCGGCATGGTGTTCCAGTCGCTCGCGCTCTTTCCTCACATGACGGTGGCGCAGAACATCGCCTATCCGCTGCGGCTGCGCCGCGTCGCGAAGGACGCGCAGGCGGCGCGGGTCGCCGAGCTGCTCGAGCTGATCCAGTTGCCGCATATGGCGGACCGGCCCATCTCGCGGCTCTCGGGCGGGCAGCGCCAGCGCGTGGCCATCGCGCGCGCGATCGCGTCGTCGCCGAAGCTGTTGCTGCTCGACGAACCGCTCTCCGCGCTCGACGCGAAGCTGCGCGAAGCGATGCAGGTCGAAATCCGCCTGCTGCAGCAACGCCTCGGCATCACGACGATCATGGTGACGCATGACCAGCGCGAAGCCATGACGATGGCCGACGAAATCGTCGTGATGGAAAAAGGACGCATCGCGCAGGTCGGCAAGCCGCTCGACATCTATCGCAATCCCGTCAGCGAGTTCGTCGCCGATTTCATCGGTCTCGGCAACATCCTGCCCGTCACGCTCGACGGCACGGATCGCATCGCGCTCCCGGGCGGCCAGCAGATTATCGTCGACGGCGCGCTGCGCGCAGTCGACGCAACAGGTGATGTCCGCTTGCTGATTCGCCCCGAGGATGTATCGATGCGCTCGGTCATGGCCAATCCGGGACCGAATGTGCTGGCCGGCAAAGTGGCGTTCATCCGCGATGTCGGCTCGTCGCTCGAAGCCACCATCGATTGCGCCGGCTTCACGCTCACCGCCGCCACGACCCCGCGCGAAACACCGGACCTGCGGGTTGGCATGCCCATCTTCGCGGAGTTGCCTCCGCATGCCTGCAAGCTCATCGCGGCACGTACCGCGCACTGATTCACGCCGACCAAAACACAGTCACAGGAGACACCCCATGAACACGACGACTTCCGTGCAGCGCTTCCTCAAGCGCGCGTCCGCCACCCTCGCCCTCTCCGGCGTCGTGGGCCTTTGCGCATTCGTGCCGCTCGCGCAAGCCGATGCGCTCGACTCCATCAGCAAATCCGGCGTCGTGCGGATCGGCGTGTTCGAGGACTATCCGCCGTTCGGCTCGATCGGGCCGGACATGAAGCCGCAAGGCTATGACATCGACGTTTCCAGCCTCATCGGCAAGACGCTCAACGCGAAGGTCGAACTGATTCAGGTCACGGGCGACAACCGCATGGCGTACCTCGTCGACCATAAGGCCGACATGCTGCTCTCGGTCGGCAAGACGCCGGAGCGCGAAAAGGTCATCGACTTCTCGCAGGCGTATGCGCCGTACAACCTCGCCGTATTCGGTCCGAAAACGCTGGCCGTGAAGAACGCGGGCGATCTGGCCGGCAAGAGCATCGCGGTTGCGCGCGGCACGCTCGAAGATCTGAGCGTGAGCAAGGTCGCGCCGCCGTCCGCGACCATCAAGCGCTTCGACGACCCGAATGGCGCGATCTCCGCGTTTCTGGCCGGGCAGACGCAATTGCTCGTGGTCGGCAACGACGTGGGCGCGACCATCATCGCCCGTCACCCCTCGAACGATCCCGAGCAGAAATTTTCGCTGTTCAGTTCGCCTGATCATGTCGGTCTGAACAAGAACGAACCGCGCCTCAAGCAGAAGGTGGACGAAGCCATCGCAGCCGCGAAGAAGGACGGCACGATGAACGCCATTTCCCAGAAGTGGCTGCGCGCACCGCTGCCGGCCGATCTGTGATGCGCTGCGCCTTTTCGTCCATTCGCGCGCCGGGGATACCTCGATGACCTACACGTTCGATTTCAGCGACTTCGGTCTCTACGCGGACGTGCTCGCGCATGGTGTCGCGGTCACGCTGGGTCTCACCGCCGTATCGACGGTCCTGGGCGGTCTGGTCGGTATCGGCGGAGCGTGCATCGCCGTGACGGGATCGAAGCCGGTTCGCGCCTTGGTAGCTGCGTACGTCGAGCTGATTCGCAATACGCCGTTTCTCGTGCAGCTGTTCTTCGTGTTCTTCGGGCTGCCGAGCCTCGGCGTGCATATCGGCGAAATGGAAGCCGCCGTGCTCGCAATGACGGTGAATCTCGGCGCGTATGCGATAGAAATCGTCCGGGCGGGCATCGACTCGATTCCGCGCGGACAGGTTCAGGCCGCGATGGCGCTCGGCTTGCGCGGCCCGCACGTGTTTCGCCACGTGGTGCTGCCGCAGGCGATTGCCAACGTATTTCCGGCGTTGCTCGGCCAGGTCCTGATCGTGATGCTCGGCTCCGCGGTCGTGTCGCAGATCTCGGTGGCGGATCTGACCCATGCCGCCAGTTTCATTCAGTCGCGCAACTTCCGATCGTTCGAATGCTACGTGATCGTCACCGCGATCTATCTGCTGCTGTCGATCGTGCTGCGCCTCTTGATCAACCGGGTCGGCCGGCGGCTGTTCGCAGGGCGGGCCGCCCGCGGCGTCACGATTGCGCCGCGACGCGGCTTGCGCGGCCTCCTGTCCGTGCGTGCAGCCCTGGCCGGTCGCGGCCTTCCGAAGGAGCGTTCACGATGATCGAGTTCACGCTATGGGATATCGCGCGCAATCTGATGCTCGCTGCGCGCTGGACGCTGTTGCTTTCGGTGATCGCGTTCGCAGGCGGCGGCCTGACGGGGCTGGTGCTGCTCGCCATGCGCGTGTCGCCGTTGCCGTGGCTGCGCAGGTTCGTGGTGCTGTATGTCGAAGTGTTCCAGGGCACGCCGCTCCTGATGCAGCTCTTCCTCGGCTTCTTCGGCCTGCCGCTGCTGGGCGTCGAAGTGTCGCCGTGGGCTGCGGCGACGGTCACGCTCACGCTCTATACCGGCGCCTATCTCTCCGACATCTGGCGAGGCTGCGTCGAAGCGGTGCCGCGCGGTCAATGGAGCGCGGCGGCGAGCCTCGGCATGACATGGACGCAGCAGTTGCGCTACGTCGTGTGGCCGCAGGCATGGAAGATCGCCGTGCCGCCCACCGTCGGCTTTCTCGTGCAGGTCGTGAAGAGCACCGCGCTCACGTCGATCATCGGGCTCACGGAGCTGACCAAGACCGGCACCATGATCACGAACGCAGTGTTTCGCCCTTTCCCGATCTACGCCCTCGTCGCGTTGCTGTACTTCGCGATGTGCTTTCCGCTGACCTGGTATGCGCGCGCGCTCGAACGCCGGTATCGGGTCGGCAGACATCGTTGAAATTCGACACGGTGTCCAACGTCCTTTCAAAACGGGTTCGCGCATGATTTCCATCGGTAACGTGTCGAAGTGGTACGGCCAGTTTCAGGTTCTGACCGACTGCACCACCACGGTCAGCAAAGGCGAAGTGGTCGTGGTCTGCGGGCCTTCCGGGTCTGGCAAATCGACCCTCATCAAGACGGTCAACGGACTCGAGCCGTTTCAGAGCGGGAACATCACGATCAACGGCGAGTCCGTCCATGACAAGCGGACCAATCTGTCGAAACTGCGCTCGAAGGTCGGGATGGTGTTTCAGCATTTCGAGCTGTTTCCGCATATGTCGATCACGGAGAACCTCACGCTTGCGCAGACGAAAGTGCTGGGCCGCTCGAAAGACGAAGCGTCCGACAAGGCGCTGCGCCTGCTCCAGCGAGTCGGCCTGCGCGCGCACGCGGACAAGTACCCCGCGCAGCTGTCCGGCGGCCAGCAGCAGCGCGTGGCGATCGCGCGGGCGTTATCGATGGACCCGGTCGCGATGCTGTTCGACGAACCGACTTCCGCGCTCGATCCGGAGATGATCAACGAAGTGCTGGACGTGATGGTCGAGCTGGCCCAGGAAGGCATGACGATGATGTGCGTCACGCACGAAATGGGCTTCGCCAGAAAGGTCGCGCACCGGGTGATCTTCATGGACCACGGGCGCATCGTCGAAGACGACGACAAGGACGCGTTCTTTGCCCATCCACGCTCCGAGCGTGCGAGGGAATTTCTGGGCAAGATACTTCATTGATAGCGTGTCGCCGTCGCGGTGCGTCGGGCTTGCTACACTACCTGCGCAGCACACGATTCCCCTGACCGGAGACACGCCCCATGCGACGACTTCCTCCGCTCAATGCATTGCAGATCTTCGAGACAGTCGCGCGGCACCGCAGTTTCACGCGCGCGGCTGAACATCTGTGCCTCACGCAAGGGGCGATCAGCAGGCAGATTCTCGCGCTCGAAGAGTACTTCGGATTTCCTCTTTTCATACGGGGCGCACGGGGACTGACGTTGACCGCCGAAGGCGACGTGCTGCTGCCCGTCGTCAGAGAGGGGTTCGCGCGTATCGAGGAAGTATCGTTGCGGCTCACGCGCCAGCGCACCGATCTCGCGCTGAAGGTTCCGACCTGCGTGATGCGCTGGATGCTGCCGAGGATCATGCGCTTTCAGGGCGAGCATCCCGAACTGCAACTGCAGATCACTACAACCTGGCAGCACGACGTCGACTTTCAGGTGGAATCGTTCGATGCGGCGATCATCTATGGTTCGTCGCCGGGTGCGGACGTGCACGCCGTGCCGCTCTTCGACGAGCAGCTTACGCCCGTGTGCTCGCCCGATCTGCTTACTGAAAGGCCGCTGGCCGCCACGGCGGATCTTGCGCATCATGCCCTGCTGCATCCGACGCGGGATCATCGCGACTGGAAGCTCTGGCTCGACCGCGCGGGTGCGAACGAGATCGATGCGACGCTCGGCCCGACCTTCGAAACGCTCGATATGGCGACCAATGCCGCCATGCAGGGTTTCGGGGTTGCGATCAGCGACCGCACGCTGGTCAGCGAAGACGTCGCCGCCCGACGGCTTGTCATGCCGTTCGACACCGTGCTGGAGACGGGGTCACGCTACTACTTCGTCTATCCGGATTGCGTCGCGAATCAGCCGAAGGTCAAGCTCTTCAGTGAATGGATCACGCGCAACCGGGACCCTGTTTCGGCTGCCGGACAGGTCCGATAAGGCCGGTGAAAGCGATTTCGTTCAATTGCCGAAAGGAGCGTCGTCCCGTGAAGAACCGCCTTCTGTGCATGCTGCCCTTCATGTGGGCCAGCGCGGCCTGGGCCGCCGCCCCTGTCTGCTTCCCGGTCGGCACGAACATGACGCTTCGCGGCACGCCCGTGCAGGACGTCATGGAAACCGACGGCGGCGCGCAACAAGCCGTCTGGATGCTGGCGATGGACCCGCCGCTGTGCGTGATCGACAAGCGCTTTTCTCAGGACGCGCAGGGCCGGGTCCTGGTCCCCCGTGTATTGATCATCGGGCCACCGCTTCCGACGGGCGTCACGCTCTCGGTCACCGGCATGCTGATGCGACGCAGCGCACCGCCTTACTACATGGCCCCGACGTCCGCCTGGGTCGTCCCGCCGACGATGGTCCCGCCGCGCCAATAGCCGTCGCCCAGCCGCCTCACGCATCCGGTCAGCCTCTGCCGACGAACGGCATTTTGGTCGCCATGACCGTATGGAACAGCACGTTTGCGTCGAGCGGCAGACTGGCCATATAGGCGACCGAACGCCCGACTATCTCCACGTCGATCAGCGGTTCGGCGGCGAGTTCGCCGTTCGCCTGCGGCACGCCCTGCGCCATCGCCGAGGCAAGCGCACTGTGGGCGTTGCCGACATCGATCTGACCGACGGCAATGTCCTGCGCGCGGCCGTCGAGCGATGCGCAGCGCGTGAGTCCCGCGACGGCATGCTTGGTCGCGGTATAGGCCATCGAATTGGGACGCGGCGCCCATGCGGACAGCGAACCGTTGTTGATGATGCGGCCGCCGCGCGGCGTCTGTGCCGACATGATCCGGAACGCGCTCTGCAGGCAGAAGAACATGCCGTTGAGATTCACGTCGACCACGCCGCGCCATTGCGCGGGCGTCCACGTGTCGAAAGGCCCCGGCGGATTGCCGACGCCCGCGTTGTTGAACAGCAGGTCGAGCCGGCCGAATCGCGCGACGACCGCGTCGAACGACGCGGCCACCGCCCGCGCATCCGACACGTCGCATGGGAGCGCGAGTGCGCGGCCCGCAAACTCGCGGGCATGTGCAATCTCCACGAGCGGCTCGCGGCGCCTGCCGAGCAGCGCGATCGACCAGCCGTTGCGAAGCAGTTCGAGCGCCGCCGCACGGCCGATGCCCGAGCCCGCTCCTGTCACGATGCCTACGCGCGTCGCTTGCGCGTCGTCCTGTCGAATCATGCGCTCTCCATCAATGGTTGTCGCGCGCCTCGCCGCGCGTCTCGACGATGTTCAGAAACAGTGTCGCCGGTTCGAGGCACGCGCCGTCGCCGTGCTGTCCGACCATGCTTCGATAGATGGCCTGCCACGGCGTCTGGTCCGCGAGTTCGGGCGGCGTCCACGCGGCGCGCCGCGCGGCGAGTTCATCGGCGCACACGAGCAGATCGACACGCCGCGCGTTGAGATCGATACGCAGGCGATCGCCGGTCTTCAGCAACGCGAGCCCGCCTCCCACCACCGCTTCCGGCGACACGTTCAGGATCGACGGACTGCCCGACGTTCCGCTCTGACGGCCGTCGCCCATGGTCGGCAGCGTGTCGACGCCGCGCCGGATCAGCGCGGCGGGCGGCTGCATGTTGACCACTTCGGCGCCGCCCGGATAACCGACCGGACCGCAGTTGCGCATGACCAGGATCGAATCTTCGTCGATATCGAGTGCAGGATCGTCGATGCGCGCGTGATAGTCCTCCGGGCCTTCGAAGACGACCGCTTTCACTTCGAATGCATCCGCGTCGGCGGCGTTCGACAGAAAGCGCTCCCGAAAGCGCGCGTCGATCACGCTGACTTTCATCACGGCGTTGTCGAACAGATTGCCGCTCAGCACGACATGGCCGCCCGCTGCCTTGAGCGGCGCATCGAAAGCGCGAATCACCTCGCGGTCGGGCTCGGCGACGCCGGCGAGATTCTCGGCGAGCGTGCTTCCCGTCACGGTCAATGCATCGCGATGAAGCCGGCCCGCACGGAGCAGTTCGCGCATCACGCCAGGCACGCCGCCCGCACGGTGGAACGCCTCGCCCAGAAAGCGCCCGGCCGGCTGGCAATCGACCAGCAGCGGAATCTGCGCGCCCACGCGCTGCCAGTCGTCGAGCGTATGGCGCACGCCGACGTGACGCGCGATCGCGATCAGATGAATCGGGCAATTCGACGACGCGCCGATCGCGGCCGCGACCACGACCGCATTCTCGAACGCCTCGCGCGTCATGATGTCCGACGGCCGCAGGTTCTCCGCGATCATCGACACGATCCGCCTGCCCGTCTCGTAGGCGAACCAGCCGCGCTCGCGGTAGGGCGCGGGCACGGACGCGCAACCGGGCAGCGACATGCCGAGCGCCTCGGCGAGCGCGTTCATCGAAAGCGCGGTGCCCATGGAATTGCAATGCCCGGCGGATGGCGCGGACGACGCCACTTTCTCCATGAACGCGTCGTAGTCGATCTGGCCGGTCGCGAGTTCCTTGCGCGCCTCCCACACGACCGTGCCCGACCCCGCCAGCTTGCCGCGATACCAGCCGTCGAGCATCGGTCCGCCCGACAGCACGATCGACGGAATGTTGACCGTCGCCGCCGCCATCAGGCAGGCGGGCGTGGTCTTGTCGCAACCAGTGGTGAGCACGACGCCGTCGAGCGGATAACCGTGCAGTACTTCGACGAGACCGAGATACGCGAGATTGCGGTCGAGCGCGGCGGTCGGACGCTTGCCGGTTTCCTGGATCGGATGCACGGGGAACTCGAGCGGGATGCCGCCCGCGTCGCGAATGCCGTCGCGTACGCGCTTCGCCAGTTCGAGATGATGCCGGTTGCACGGCGCGAGATCCGAGCCGGTTCGCGCAATGCCGACGATCGGCTTGCCCGACTGCAACTCCTCACGCGTGATGCCGAAGTTCATGTAGCGCTCGAGATAAAGCGCGGTCATGCCGGGATTCGACGGGTCATCGAACCAGCGGCGGCTGCGCAGGCGCTTCGGTCCGGCAGGTGACTGAGCAGGGATCAACGAAGTCTCCATGAATGATCTATCGCGCGCGCAACAGCGCTTCATGACGATCGATGAACGACGCCACCGCTTGCGCGAAGCGTTCGAGATCGCCTTCGTCGTGCGCCAGCGTCAGCACGATGAAGCCGCGCCGCGCGACATAGCAGCCGCGCTCCAGCATGTGGAAGAAGAACAGGTCCTTGAGCAGCGACTCGCCTTCGATGAAGTCCTCCACCGAATGGATCGGATGCACGCCCGCATGCAAGTTCATCAACGATCCGATACCGGTGAATTGCATCGCCACGCCGCGTTCGCGACACAGTCCGTTCAGTCGCGCGCGCAGCCGCTCGCCCTTTTCGCTGAGCGCGGCGGCAGCACCCGGCGTATAGAGCCGCGACAGACCCGCGTGCCCCGCCGCCATCGACAGCACGTTGTTGTTGAAGGTGCCCGCGTGCGGCGTCGCGCCGGGTCTGCGCGGATCGAATTGCGCCATCACGTCCGCCCGGCCGCCGAACGCGCCGAACGACATGCCGCCGCCGATGTACTTGCCAAAGGTCGTGAGGTCGGGCCGGATCCCGAGCAGCGCCTGCCGTCCGCCGCCCGACAGCCGCGAGGTCACGACTTCGTCGAAGATCAGCAGCGCGCCGTGACGCTGCGTGAGATCGCGAAGGCCTGCGAGAAAATCCGCTTCGCCGACGATGCATCCGCCCGCGACCTGCATCGGTTCGACAATGACGGCGGCGATTTCATCGCCATGCGCGGCGAAGATCCGTTGCGCGCCGGGCAGATCGTTGTAGGACGCGACGATGAACTCGTGCGGCACGTTCACGGGACTGTTGCCGTTGCCGAAGGTCAGCACGCCGCCGTGATATCCGCCGGTGAACGCTACGACTTTCCTGCGCCCCGTAAAGATGAGCGATGCCGCGATGGCCATCAGGTTCGACTCGGTTCCCGAATTGGTGAAGCGCAAGGACTCGACCGACTCGAAGCGTTCGCGCAACAGGCGCGCGAGCGGCACTTCGAGCGTGTTGTGACCCGTCAGGTTCAGGCCGTTGTCGAGCGCCTCGACGATCGCCGCGCGTATCACGGGATGGCTGTGGCCGTACATCGCCGTCGTGTATTCGGCAAGGAAATCCGTGTAGGCGTGGCCGTCCAGATCCCACAGGCGCTTGCCTTCGCCGCGTGCGATCGTCAGCGGAAACGGCGCATAGAACAGCACCGAGCGCGTGTTGCCGCCAGGCATGACAGCGAGCGCGTCGAGATGGGCGGCGGCGCTCTTCGGATTCGCCTCGGCAAAGACGCCGGCGGCGCGCTCCGCGGCTCGGCCGAGTCCTTCCACGTCGAGTTGCGGAGATACTGCGTTTTCAGTGGACATACGCTTCCTGGATGGTTCGAGGTTGGTTCACGATCGGCATCCTTCCCGCGGTCAGTCGACCGGCACGATCGATCCGCCCGCCGACCAGTACACCGTCATCGGCGCCTTGATCCATTCGCCGCGCTGATCGAACCGGACCTGACCGAACAGCGTATTGAAGGTGGTCTGATGCAGCGTCTTGTCGAGCGCTTCGGGAGAGAGCGATTGCGCCGACGAGATCGCGTCGCCGATCATCATCGTCGCTGCATAGAACGACGGTCCCTTCTGATCCGGATTCACGCCATACGCCGCCTTGAAACGTGTCTCGAAACGCTTGCCTTCCGGCAATGCGCCGAGCGGCATGCCGCCCTGCGGACAGTACATCTTCTTGTCGAGCGCACCGTCGGCCAGGCGCGGGAATTCGCCGACGCACAAGCCGTCGCCGCCCATCAATACGCCGTTGACCGCGAGATCACGCATCTGCCGGGCCAGATAGGCGGCCTGGCCGTAGTAGCCGCCGTAGAAGATGCCGTCTGGTTTCGTCGGCTTGATTTTCGAGAGCACGGCCTTGAAGTCCACCGTGTGATCGGTCGAATACTCGCGCGTCACGATATCGATGCCGAGCTTCTTCGCGGTGGCGACGAACACATCCGCGACGCCCGAGCCATAAGCGGTGCGGTCGTCGATCACCGCGACGCGCTTCAGATGCAGCGTATTGAGCGCGTAATCCGCCATCTTCGCGCCGAGCACGTTGTCGTCCGTGGTGAGGCGAAACACGTACGGGTAGCCCGGCTCGGTCAGCGCCGGGTTCGACGCCGCGGGCGTGATCATGATTACCTTGGCGTCGTTGTAGATCTTCGATGCGGGAATCGTCACGCCTGAATTCCAGTGACCGATGACGGCGATCACGCCGCTGTCCACGAGCTTCTGCGCGGCCGTCACGCCGGCTTTCGGATCCGACTGGTCGTCCACCGAGATCAGTTCGAACCTGAGCGGCTGGGCGCCGAGCGTCATGCGCCTCGCGTTCAGGTCGTCGACCGCCAGTCTCGCGCCGCGTTCATTGTCCTTGCCGCTTGCCGCCTGCGAGCCGGTCAGCGGACCCGCCACGCCGATCTTCACGAGTGTGTCCGCACGCACGGCCGGAGCCGCACACGCGATGCTCATACATAGAATGAAAGTCTTGATTGCCGGGATACGCATGTTCGTGCTCCTGTTACCGTTCGATGAGCCGTTCCAGTAAGCCGCGCACCGGTTCGAGCGTGGCGAATTCATGGTCCGGACGCGCCTGCCAGTCGCCCAGACGCTCGTTGCCGCGATTGATCCACGCGACCCGGATGCCGAGCGGCTTCGCGCCGTCGATGTCCGCCCAGGTGCCGATCGAGCAATGGAAGATCTCGTCGGCATTCAGGCCGAGCGTCGCGAGCCCGGTCTTGAAGATCGTTTCCGAAGGCTTGTAGGCCCGCGCCATTTCAGCCGTCGTCACGTGCGGAAAGTAGCTCACGAGGCGGCTGCGGCGCCACAGGTCCGTGTCCATGTTGGTGATGGGCATCAGCGTGAAGTGTTCACGGGCCCAGTCGAGGAAAGCCACGGCGTCGTCGAAGGGCGGCGAGGACTCCACGAGATGCGTGAGCAGCAGCTCGGTCAGCGCCGCCATGTCCCGGCCGTCGGTGCATCCTTGCGCGAGCGCTTCCAGACAGCCCGTGAGCGCATGCTGCGCCACCACGCGATAACGCATATAGGCGTGGCTTCGGTAGGTCTGGACCGCGCGCATGTCCCAGTCGAGGTAGACATCGGCGGCGGATTTCGCCGGAGCGAGGGAGAGATGCTGCAGCACGGCTTCGATGCCGCGTATGCCTCCCGTGGTCACGTCGACGAGCGTGCCGAAGTAGTCGAAAGTAAGCGCCCTGGGTTTCATGAACCGATCCTTTGCGTAGTATGCCTAATCAAAATGAATGCCGCGCCGCTTGCTTGAGCGGCGTTCTGTTCAGCCAAAGCGGCGCGCCCGCGAGGTCCGTGCCGCCGATTTGCATTTACTGTACGCCGTACAATTAAACCGCGCAAGCGAGCAGATTGCCGGGTTTTCCCGCACGTGTCGCGTGCGGGCACCGATTGCAGTAGAGTGACGCTCGGTCGAACTGAAACTCGGGAAGTTACGTTGAGCAAAAAGGAAGAGGCAGCGCCGCCCGCGCCAGAAAAGAAGCGACGGGGCCGCTCCGCGCGCGATCAGGGGCTCTCGCGGGAACGTGTCGTCGAAGCGGCGCTCGCACTGATCGACGCCAAGGGTTACACGTCGTTCAGCCTGCGCGATGTCGCGCGCGAGCTCGGCGTCTATCCGACCGCCATTTACTGGTACGTCGCGAGCCGCGACGAATTGCTCGTCGAAGTCATCACGCGCGCGCTCGGCGACCTCGTTCCCCCAACGCTTCCGCCGGGGCGCTGGCGCGAGTGGCTAAAAGAATTGTTCCATCGCTACCGTTCGGCAGTCGCGCGGCATCCGAACGTCGCGCCGCTGCTCGGGTCGCAGATCATTTCGAACGCCAGTATGAATCCGGTGATGGTCGAGGCGGTACTTCAGACGTTGTTGTCGGCGGGCTTCAAATCCGAGGAACTGATTCACGTCTACAACACCGTGATCACCGCCATGGTCGGATTCGTCACGCTCGAATTCGCCAGCCACGGCGCCGATGAGCGCGACGAATGGGAGAGCAGGCTGCGCACACGTTTCGAAGAGCTTGAACGTGATGCGTTTCCGCTGTTGACGGCGAACATGACGCGCATGTCCAACCAGGCGTTCATCGTGCGATGGAAGGGAGGAACCAATCGCGCACTCGAGCGAAGCTTCGATCGATATATCGACGTCGTGCTGGATGGATTGCAGAATCAATTGGCGCGTGATGGCGGCGCTGAGAGATAGCGCCGCGCCTTAGGATGCTTCGATGTCTGACCAGACGGGCACGTCCGGATACTGAAAGCGCGCAAGCGTGTCGCGCTTCATCTCGACGCTGTAGCCGGGCCGGCTGGGCGGCATATAGCGGCCCTGTCGAATCGTCACGGGGTCGAGGAAGTGTTCGTGCAGATGATCGACATACTCGAGCACGCGATTCTCGAGCGACCCGCCCACGGCGATGTAGTCGAACAGCGAAATATGCTGCGTGTACTCGCAAAGACCCACGCCTCCACCGTGAGGGCACACCGGGATGCCGAACTTCGCCGCCATCAGCAGGACGATCAAGACCTCGTTGAGACCGCCGAGACGTGCTGCATCGACCTGGCAGAAATCGAATGCGCGCGCCTGGAACATCTGCTTGAACATCACGCGATTGTGGCAGTGCTCGCCGGTCGCGACGCCTATCGGCGCGATCCGCTCGCGGATGCGCGCATGGCCGAGAATATCGTCGGGGCTCGTCGGCTCCTCGATCCACAAGGGCTCGAAGACAGCCAGCCGGCGCATCGCCTCGATCGACTGATCGACGCTCCAGACCTGATTGGCGTCCATCATCAGCGCGCGCTCCCAGCCGATCTCCTCGCGCAGGATCTGCGCGCGCCGCATGTCCTCGTCGATGTCGGCGCCGATCTTCTGCTTGACGTGGGTCCAGCCGGCAGCGACGGCTTCGCGGGCGAGCCGGCGCATCTTCTCCTCGGAGTAGCCGAGCCAGCCCGGCGCGGTCGTATAGCCGGGAAAGCCGTGCTCCAGCATCTCGGCCTCGCGGCGCGCCTTGCCGGGCGCTTGTCTGCGCAGCAGCGCGATCGCTTCCTCCGGCGTCAGCACGTCGGTGACATAGCTGAAGTCGAGGCATTGCACGAGCGCTTCGGGCGTCATGTCGACGAGCAGCTTCCAGATCGGCTTGCCCGCCGATTTGGCCCACAGATCCCACACCGCATTGACGATGGCCGCCGTGGCGAGGTGGATCACGCCCTTCTCCGGCCCGAGCCAGCGCAACTGGCTATCGGCGGACGTTATCCGCTTCCAGAAGCCGCCCATGTCGGCGGTGATCGCTTCGAGCGTGAGGCCCGAGACGAGCCCGGACAGCGATTCGACGGCCTTCACGCAAATCTCGTTGCCACGTCCGATCGTGAACGTCAGGCCGTGCCCTTCCATGCCGTCGGGTGAATCCGTGTGCAGAACCACGTAGGTCGCCGAGTAATCGGGCGCGGCATTCATCGCGTCGGAGCCGTCGAGAGACTTCGACGTGGGAAACCGGATGTCGCGGACTTCGATTTGGGTGATTCGCGTGTTCATGTGTGTCGTGGCTCGCTTGAAGTGAACTGGACTGTACATGTCCGCGCGATATATGAATAATTGTCGATCCGTATCTATCGATACCAGAATTCATATGTCTTCCGACCTCCCCGACCCGGCGGCCGCCGTCGCGCCGTCACATGCGCCGCTGAAGATCTCCAGTCGCCAGATCGCCCTGATCAATGCGCTGGCCGAGTACCGCAACCTTCGCAAGGCCGCGGCGGCGATGCACACCACGCAGCCCGCGGCGAGCCTGCTTCTGCAGCAACTCGAAGAGCGCATCGGCGTGCCGTTGTTCACGCGTCTGCCGCGCGGCATGGAGCCGACTGCGTTCGGCGAAGTGCTCATTCGTTTCGCGCAGGGCGTGGTCCACGAGTTCAGCCATGCCGAATCGGAAATCAGGGAACTGGCGGCAGGCGCGGCGGGGCTCGCGCGCATCGGGACGGTGGTCGGGCCGGTGCCCTCGCTCATCACGCGCAGCCTGCTGGCGTTCAAGGCGGATAACCCGCGGGTGCGGATTTCCGTCGATGTGGGCACCAGCGACATGCTGTTGCCGTCGCTGATCCGTGGGGATCTCGATGTGGTGATCGGCCGTCTGCCCGACCGGAGCAGTCATCCGGAAGTCGAGGTGGAACTGTTCGGCACGCCCGAGCACATGCGCGTGATCGGCAGGCCGCAACATCCCGCCACACAAATGGACAAACTGGCGCTCGAGGATCTCGTGACGCTGACGTGGATTCTCCATCCCGTCGGAAGCCCGATGCGCCTGCGCGTGGAGAACATCCTGGCGCTCGCCGGCATGACCGACACGCTCGACGTCATCGAGACCTCCAACCTTCTTGCCACGACCGCGATGATCGAAGCTTCGGACATGATCTCGGTGGTGCCCGAGGACGTGGCGCAGTACTACGCCCGTTACGCGATCGTGGCCGTGTTGCCGGTGGAGTTGCCCGTGCCGATGGTGAACCTTGGGCTGTTGACGCTGCGCGGGCGGGCTTTATCGGCGGCAGTGACGCGGTTGATCCAGCACCTGCGCGAACAGGGCGGATGCAGCGCGTCTGCTCGCTATCTGTCAGCCGAACTCGGCGATCCGCCCGGACCGTAGGGGTCCGGATTGCCGAATCTGGGAAGCGAACCGTTCAACCGCGCCTTGCGAAGTTCGTCTTGCACATCCTGCCGGGATTTTGGCGGCGGTGTCGCTGGCAAGGGCGGCGGAACGTCGACCGGAAGCGGCCGGCTCTGGATCGCAGGCTGAGCCGTCTCATCCCCCGGCAACGCCCGCAGTGCTGAGTTCGCCAGCGCAGGCTGCACAGGGAGCATTGCGTCACGATTCGGGCTTTCCGCATGATCGATCTCCGCTTCATGATGCCCGGAGGAGACAGTATTGTCGTGTGCGCTTCCCGCGCGTTCATTGCTCTGCGGCGCTGCATGCTTGCGCTCGGCAGGCCGTCGCGGCTGCTGCGTGATCGCGCGCCCCGGCCTCCCTCTTTCGACATTCGAAGCCTGCGAGCTCGCCTCTCGCGGACTCGAATCCAGCTCATCGGCAGCATCCGGGCCACCGACGCTCGATTTCATTTCGGCCGTGACCGGCTTATCGGCGTCGATATCCTCCCCTTCGTCCGAATTAGCGCGTACCGGAAGGACATTCGTAGCGGGCGACAATGAACCAACGGTGCCCGTCACCACTGATGACTGTTGCCGGGATGACCATACCGGTTCGATCGCATGCTGCTCATGGTGCGGGAACAATGTGAATAAGCCGAGGATTGATACCCCGACAATCCAAAAGCCCATGACGACGATACGATCGTAATTTCCAAGCATCAGATGCTCCCCGCTGATTCGCGCGCCCACGGCTTCGGCTGAGCCGCCGACCTCTCATTGCGCATACGGAGCACAGCGACAGTGAGATTCAAGTGGTTACAGATTCTTTCACTCGAAGCCCGCTACGACATGTCGTTACCGCGTCAACAGGTAGGGATTTGCAAACTCGACCGCGTGCGACGAGCGTATCGTCGTGAGGTATGACGAAAGGGCCTCACGCGCGATCGTTATTGATTCACTAATCGGGCGATCGCGTATGCCCGACCTCCGAGCAGATGAGACAGATCTCCAATCCGTTTTTGTCGAAGGCCATCTTCACCTTGCTTGCGATGGCAATCCCCGCGCCCGCAATCAATGCCAGCGCTATCAGTCCCATAAGTAGTCGATCCCGCCCTATCGCATGAATCGCCTTCCAAAGCGAATTAACGATTCTGCTCATTGCATTGCTCCTGATTCATGCAGGGACGCCGACCTGAGATGTCGTTCGCCCCACACCCGCAAAGCGACCAATCCAGGCAAGCGCATAGAGGCGTGGTCGCATTAGATTTAAGGCATATTGTGACATAAATTCAAGCAATTCTCCGAAGCAGGCCGACGGTGCGACAATCGGCCCTTGCTAGCCAGAGCCGCCCATCCGCTGTGTGACGGGCCTTCAGGAGCGCGCCCCTTAGCCTGACGGTAGATCCAGTGGCCACTACCTGATTTCGCTCTCGTACGACCCAGCGTGTCCCACGAGCAGACGTTCGAGCACGTTCGCGTCCGTCCATTCTTCGACGCTCAGCACAGCATGTGCCAGCGAACCGGTTGCATCGTGTCCGATCACATCGGCCGCGAGGCTCCGGTACTTCGTCAGCAGTTGCGTATCGTCCAGTGGACGGCGCGGGTCGCCCAGCGGAATCGTCGCCTGAAGCGAGCGCACCGTGCCGTCGACGTACGTGACCGTGACTTCGGGCTCGTCGAGATCGGCCAGCGATGCATCCGGCTCGAGCACGATGCGCTGCATCATCGGCGTGACGCGCTCGTCCCCGCGCGCGCGTCCGGTGAACGCCTCGATGCCCGCATGGCCGAACACGAGTACAGCGGCGAGCGCATAGGGCATGCTCATTTGCGCCGATGCCAGATTGACCGGCTCGCGGTCGCCGCACATCCCGTGTACGAATTCGCTGAGCTTCACGCGCACTTGCGCGACCGAACCACCCTTCGTCAGTTCGATGAGCGCGTCCAGCGCCGAATGAATGCTGCGGCAGCACGCATGTGGCTTGATTGAGCAGCGCATGATCTTCCAGTTCGCGCCGAGTTCCGCGACGAGCGCTTCGGGGCTGGCCGAATCGGGCGCGAACGTGCGCAGGAAGCCGCCCCACACGTCCTCGAAAACGCGGCTCGCGCCGCTCATACCCTGCGCCGCGAGCAACGCCGCCGTGAGGCCGCCTTCCGCCGCGCGTCCGGAATGCAGGCGCTTGGTCTGCGACCCGTCGTGGATGAAGCCCCAGAGTCCTCCCGCGAAGCTCGCCGCATGCCCGAGCACCGCGCCGATGCCGCGCGCATCGAGACCGAGCACGCGCGCACTCGCGGCGGCGGCGCCGAATACGCCGCAGGACATCGTCGAATGCCAGCCGCGTCCGTTGTGCGCCGAGTAGCCGCCGCACGCTTCGAGCACGCGCCGCGCGATGTCGTAGCCGAGCACGATCGCGTGCAGCAACTCCCGGCCGGATAAGGGCCGCTCGACACGGTTCAGCGCCGCAAACACCGCCGGCACGACGACCGCGCCCGAGTGATCGCAACCGCCGGAATCGTCGAGTTCGAGCGCATGCGCCGCGATGCCGTTGATGAACGCGGCATCGCGTGCATGCGTGCGTCGCGATGTGCCCCAAACGATGGCGTCGCCGGTCGAGTCCATCACCGAGCGCGCAACGCGCGCCGGCTCGGTGCGCGCGCCGGCGAGCGCTGCGCCGAGCGTATCGAGCAGATGCCGTTTTGCCTTCTCGACGACCTCTGGCGGCAGATCATCGAACGACGAGTCCGCGATGAAGTTCGCAAGCCGTTCCGACAGAAAGTGCTCTCGCTTGTTCATACGATGGTGTTCCTGTGACGCTCGAAGATCTCGACCGGATGTCCTGCCTCGTTGGCATCGCATCGCTCGCGCCACCACGACGCGGCCTGCGCGCCGGTCGCGAACCAGACATCGCCGCGTGCGCGCATCGTCGCGAGCAGGGACCGCAATACGCCGATGCGTCCCGCCGTGCCGATGATCTCCGGATGCAACCGCATCACGAAGCACAGGCCGAAGCGATGAAATGCCTCGAAGTCGCGCGTCCAGTTGTCGAGCACTTCGCGATACGACGCGATGCGCGACTGACCGACCGGCACCGGCGGCGCGAGATTGAACGCGAAGTAAGGCTCGTCTTCGAGTTCCACGTGCAGCGGCAATTCGATCAACGGCGCATCGTGATGGTAGTAAGGCAGGTCGTCGCCATGCCACGCCGAGGTCCACGTGACGTCGCGCGCGTGCAGATGCGTGGCGAAGCCCGGCGCCCAGTTGCCGGTGAACGGACGAAAGCCGACGGGAGCACGCCCGAGCGCTTCGGCGAGCACCGCGTGCCCGCGATCGAACGAATGCTTCTGCTGCGCGAGATCGAGCGCATCGAAGTCCTCGCAGGCATCGCCGCTTATCCCCATTTCGTGACCAGCCGCGTCGATAAGCGCGACGAGATCGCGATGCGTTCGCACGACCTGTCCAGGCACGAACCAGCTCGAAGGCACATCGTATTCAGCGAGCGTATCGAGCAGGCGATGCACGCCGCGCTTCGCGCCATAGCGCCACACGGACAAGGATTTCTCGCGGCCCTCGATAGCCGGCGTCTGCGTGCGAATGCCAAGATCGTCGTTGAAATCGACGGTGAGAATCACGGCCGAGCGCGCGCCGCCGGGCCATTTCGCAGCGTTTCTCATGCGCCCGCCTGCCCGCTCGACATCCACCAATCGGCTACTTCGCTGCCGGTCGCGAACCATGCGTCGCCCGCCGCGAGCATGTGATCGATCAAGCCCTCGATGAGCGCGATGCGCCCGGGCTTGCCCGACACCTTCGGATGAAACAGCGTGGTCATGCAGAGCCCCTCTTCATGCGAGCCGTCGAACTCGCGGCGCCAGTTGTCGAGCGTCGTCTCGTAGCTCGCGATACGATCGAGGCCCGCGGGAAAGTCCGGCCTGCGCTGATACGCAAGCGATGCATAGTCGTCCAGTTCCCAGCGCGCGGGAATCTCGATCAGACCGCTCTGCGCATCGAGCACATAGGGACGATCGTCGCCGCGCATCGAGCTGGAATAGCGCACGCCGAACTCCGCGAGAATGCCGGCGGTCGCAGCGGTCCAGTCGCCCGATGGCGTGCGAAAGCCGACCGGACGCACGCCGAGATGACGTTGGAAGAGTTGTGTCGAGATCTCCATGACCTCGCGCTGACGCTCCGGCGTGAGCGTCCAGAACGCCTCGTGCCGGTAGCCGTGATACGCGACTTCATGACCGCCGCGCACGATCTCGCGGCATTGCGACGGCCAGTTCTCCATCACCCATGCGGGTATGAAGAACGTCGCGCGCACGCCGCGTTCGCCGAGCACATCGAGAATCCTGCCGAGCGCGCGCCACGGCCCATAGGCGCCCAGCGTGAAGTACGCGGGATTGCGCCAGATCGAGCCGTCGAGCATGGCGCCGCCGGTCGGGCCGTCGAGATCGAACGCGAGCGCGACGCACGAGCGCTTGCCATTGGGCCAGCGCGGCGTCGCGGATCGTGAATCAGTTGCTTGCATTGATCAGCGCCTTTTGAACGCCATGGTCCTGCAAGCCCCACTTGGCAAGTATCTTTTGATAGGTGCCGTCGGCGATCAGCTGATCGAAGGCCTTCGTCACGGCGTCGTTGACGGCCGCGTTGTCCTTCGCCATGCCGACGCCCATGTATTGCGACATGAAAGGCGCGCCGATCGTCACGTAGGCGTTCTGATCGATCCGGTTCTGATACGGCATGGTCTCGCCGCCCTGCACGGCTGCGTCGAGCCGTCCCTGACGCAGTTGCATGCGCGCATCCGACGAGCCATCGGTGCCGACGACCGTGACCGGCTTCTTGCCCGTCTTCACGCAATGCTCATCGCTCCACGCCTTGATGTTCGTAGGAAACGAGGTGCGCCGGCTCGAACCGATCGTCTTGCCGCACAGCGTATCCATGTTGGGGAAATCGCCCGCGCGCGTTTTCAGCGCATAGAACTGCGGGCCGCTCTTCAGATAGTCGAGAAAGTTCACCGACGCGCGCCGCTCGGGAATATCCGTCATGCCCGACAGGATGATATCGACGCGCTTTGTGGCGAGCGCGCTCAGCATCTGATCGAAGCTCGTTTCCTGCCATACCATCTTCACGCCCATCTTCGCGGCGAGCGCTTCGCCGAGGCCGATGTCGAAGCCGGTCAGCTTGTCGGTTTCGGGGTCCTTGAACTCGAACGGCGGATAGTTCGGCACCACGGCGGCGACGATTTCCTTCTTGCCTGGCGCGGACGTCTGCGCGCTGGCCGCATCGACATGCAGCAGCGCGGCGGCGCACACCAATGCACAGAGGCTTTGCAAACGAAGAATGGCTTTCATGAAACGCTCGCTCCGGAATCGATTGATTGAATAAGCTTCAGACGTTCTCAGGCCAGAACGGCGGAAATGAAATCTCGCGTGCGGGCATGGCGCGGTTCGGACAGCACCTGCTCTGGCGGTCCGGCCTCGACGATTTGCCCTTGATCCATGAATACAACGCGATTCGCCACTTCGCGCGCGAAGCCCAGTTCGTGGGTGACGATGATCATCGTCATGCCGCTTCGAGCGAGGCCGCGCATCACGGCGAGCACTTCACCGACCAGTTCGGGATCGAGCGCGGACGTGGGTTCATCGAACAGCAGCAGTTGCGGATGCATCGCGAGCGCGCGTGCGATGGCCACGCGCTGCTGCTGGCCGCCCGACAACTCCACGGGAAAGGCATCGCACTTGTGGCCGAGCCCCACGCGTTCGAGCAGCGCGCGCGCTTCCTTCACGGCTTCCACGCGCGGCCGCTTCAGCACATGCACCGGACCTTCGATCACGTTCTCCAGCGCCGTCATGTGCGGGAAGAGATTGAAGCGCTGAAAGACCATCGCGGTCGCGAGACGCTGCCGCGCGATCTCCTTCTCCGAGAGTTCATGGAGCTTGTGTCCCGCCTGCCGATAGCCGAGCAATTCGCCCTTCACCCACAGCGATCCTTCGCTGACCGTTTCGAGCTGGTTGATGCAGCGCAGGAACGTGCTCTTGCCCGAGCCCGAAGGCCCGATGATGCACAGCACTTCGCCCTCGGCGACATCGAGCGTGATGCCCTTCAGCGCCTGGAACTCGCCGAACGATTTGCGCACATCCGCTGCGCGTACGATTGGATTCATGCGTGTCTCCTCACTGACGGCTCGAGGCCCGGCCCGCGCCGCGCGCATAGCGCCGCTCGACCCGCGTCTGCAGAAACGAAAGCACCGTGACGACGACGAGATACCAGATCGCCCCGACGATCAGCAGCTCGATCACGCGTCCGTTCGCGTAGTAGATGTTCTGCGCGTTGTGCAACATCTCCGCGTACTGGATCACGCTCGCGAGCGACGTGAGCTTGACCATGCCGACGAGCTCATTGCCGATGGGCGGCACGATCACGCGCATCGCCTGCGGAAGAATGATGCGGCGCAGTGCCTGAAGGCGCGGCATGCCGATCGACTTCGCCGCTTCGTATTGCCCGGTATCGACGGACAGCAGCCCCGCGCGCACCACTTCCGACGTATACGCACCCTGATTGATGCCCAGTCCGAGGAGTGCCGCGAGAAACGGCGTCATGACATCGACCGTACGCAGCGCGAACACGCCCGGAATGCCGATGGTCGGAAACACGAGCGCGAGGTTGAACCACAGGAGCAGTTGCAGAATGACCGGCGTGCCGCGAAAGAGCCATACGTAGCCTTGCGAGACGGAACTCAGCACCGGATTGCTGGAGAGCCGCATCACTGCCGTGATGACGCCGAGCGTGATGCCCAACGCCATCGCGAGTATCGTCATGACGATGGTGTTGACGAGGCCCATCAGGATCGTGCGCGCGGTGAGAAAGCGCCCGACCGTCTGCCATTCGATCTGCCCGCGCGCGAACGCCGCGACGATATATCCGATCACGACGATGATCGCCGCCGACGCCACATAGCGGCCCCAGTACCTGCGACGCACGCGTTCGAGCGTCGACGGCTGCGCTGTCATCGAATGCTGCGCCTGCTCCGCTGCGCTCAACATGTCGGACCTCCGTATTCGTTTGCCCATTCGCTCTGCCGCGCGAGCGCCAGTTTCAGGCGATCGATCTGCTCGACGACGCGTGCCGGCGCCGTGCCGCCGAAGCCGCTGCGTGCATCGACGGCGGCTTCGAGCGTGAGACGGTCCAGCACGTCTGCATGAAGACGCGGATCGACTGCGGCGAGCAGGTCCACCGTCACCTCGGACAATTCGATGCCGCGTTCCTCGCACGCCCGCACCAGCGCGCCGGTGATCTCGTGCGCCTCGCTGAACGGAATGCCTGCGAGCGCGAGCCAGTCGGCCACTTCGGTCGCGAGCGTGAAGCCGAGCGGCGCCTGCCTGCGCAATTCGTCCACGTTCACGCGCATCGTGCGGATCATGCCGGCCATCGCGGGCAGCGTGAGCGCGAGCGTGTCGATGCTGTCGAACGCGGCGTTCTTGTCTTCGGCAAGATCGCGGTTGTACGCGAGCGGCAGCGACTTGAGCGTCGCGAGCAGGCCGCTCAGATTGCCGATCAGACGCCCCGCCTTGCCGCGCGTCAGTTCCGCGATGTCGGAGTTCTTCTTCTGCGGCATGATCGAGCTGCCGGTCGCGTAGCCGTCGTCGAGCTCGACCCAGCGGAACTGGCGCGAGGTCCAGAGAATCACTTCCTCCGAGAGCCGCGACAAGTCCACCGCCAGCATGCTCGTGACGAACAGGAATTCAGCGACGTGATCGCGCGCCGCGACGGCGTCGATCGAGTTTTCGCAGGGCCCGTCGTAGCCGAGTTCGCGTGCGGAGAGCGCCGGATTCACGCAGATGGCCGAGCCCGCGAGCGCCGCCGCGCCGAGCGGCGAACGCGCGCTGCGCCGGTCCCAGTCGAGCAGGCGATCGACATCGCGATAGAACGCCTGCGCATGCGCCAGCAACTGATGCGCGAACACGACGGGCTGCGCCGGCTGCAGATGCGTGAAGCCCGTGCTGTAGCTGCGCAGATGCGCTTCTGCCTGAGCGACGAGCGCATCCTGCAGCGCAATCACGTCGCGCGCGATCCTGCGCGCCTTGTCGCGCAGGAACAGGCGCAGGTCGTTGGCGGCCTGGTCGTTGCGCGAGCGTCCCGCGCGCAGCTTCGCGCCCGCCGCGCCGAGCCGTTCCGTCAGCACGCGTTCGAGGAACGTGTGGACGTCCTCGTCGTGCGGCGACGGCGCGAGGCGCCCTTCGACGAATTCGGCGCGCACCTGCTCCATTTCCTTCAGCAGGTCCCGCAGTTCGTCCGCGTTCAGGATGCCCGCGCGCTGCAGCTCGCGGGCGTGCGCCTTGGAGCCTGCCAGGTCATAGGGCGCGAGCCTGAAGAAGCTTTCCTCGGAGCGCGACAGCGCCTTGAGTTCGGCTGCGGGCGCCGATCTGAAACGTCCGCCCCACAGCCGTTCGGTCCCTTCCGTCACCTTCATGCTGAATCCTCGTCACGTTGAGTTCACGACGAGCATAGGCCTACAATTTTTTTGTTTGTAGCGAGATTTTGAACCTGCTTTAATGAAATTTTTCTCAGCATCTCAACTGTGAACCAGCCGAACGACCATGCGTAGCCGCCTGCCGCCGCTCAATCCCCTGCGCGCTTTCGAAGCGACCGCGCGCCATGCCACCGTCGCCAAGGCCGCAGAGGAGCTGAACGTCACGGCGAGCGCGGTCAGCCATCAGGTGCGCGTGCTGGAGGAATCGCTCGGCGTCGACCTGTTCATCCGCTCGCGCGCGCGGCTCAAGCTCACGCCGGCGGGCGAAGCACTGCTGCCCTCGGTGCGCGGCGCGTTCGAGATGATCGCCACGGCAGTCGCGAAGGTGGGCGAGACGGTCGTTGCGGGGGATCTCGTCGTGTCGGCGCCGCTCTCGTTCACCTCGCGCTGGCTCGCGCGGCATATCGGCGACTTTCTGCATCGCTATCCGTCGATCAAGCTGAAGTTGATTCCGTCGAACGACGACAAGGAAGTCTATTCGCCTGACGTGGATGTCTGCATCCGCTACGGCGAGGCGCACTGGAAAGACCGCTCGGTCACGCTGATCGAGCATCCGTCGCTGTATCCGGTGGTGAGTCCCGCGTTGATGAACGGCCCGAAGGCGATCCGCTCACCCGAGGACCTGCGGCACTATGCGCTGTTCTGCGAGCACGCCGGTTCGTGGATGCGCTGGCTCATGGAAGCGAAGGTGGAGCATCCCGAACGCATGCGCGTTCTGGAGATCGGCAATGCTCATATCGCGGTCGAGGCTGCCCTGCACGGTCAGGGCGTCGCACTCGGCGACAGCATCTCCGTGCGCGACGATCTGATCGAGGGCACGCTCGTGCGGCCGTTCAAGGCTACCGTGCCGTCGCGGCATCCGTACCACATCGTGCGGCCGCCGGAGCGCGCGGATGCGCCGCTCGCATCCGTGTTCGTGTTCTGGCTCGAACAGCATCTGAGCGAGTCGGCATAGGTCTGCTGCGGCTCGCGAGCCAGCGGGCGTCAATTCGCGCGACGCGATCGCATGTTCCGGCAATGTGTCCAGCGGTTGACGGAGCCGATGCGAGATCAAAGGTTGGAAAACCGTATATACTGTTTTTTCCGATCGAAGGGAGAGACCATGAACACGCCAAAAATCGAACCGCCTACCAAGAAAGCCTTCAACTTCCCGAAAAGCGCCCCGGCAAAGAACAAGAAGGCGCTTGCGAAAGCGCCCGTCGCCAGCGAGGTCGAAAACGCTGCGCCCACGCCCCGTGCGGCAAAGAAGACTGCCAGGAAAGAAGTGATCAAGCCGTCCGCCAGCGCGTCGAAGCCCGGGCAGGCTGAAAAGAGCAGCCAGAAGCTCGCCAAGCCAGCCGCGGAGAAGTCCGCCCGGACTGTGGCCAGCAAATCCAAGGACACAGCAAGCGCAAGCGAGGCGAAGCGAGCGAAGAAAGAAAAGGTCGTGCGCGACAGCTTCACGATGCCGAAATCGGACTATGCGAAACTCGCGTCACTCAAGCAGAAATGTCTCGCGAACGGCGTACGTGTAAAGAAGAGCGAACTTCTGCGCGCCGCGCTCGCCATGCTGGATAGCGCGCCGGAGAAGCGTATCGTCGCGGCGATCAAGGCGCTCGAAACGGTCAAGACGGGCCGTCCAGCGGCCGCCTGACGACCCTCGAATGAGCATGCGATGCGAGGTGACGAGATTGACGCCACGAGCGCCTCACATCGCATAAGCGTCTCCTATCCTCGAGCAAGCCAGCGGACACGCCTGATACGCAATCTCCGCCCGAAGGACGGGAAGATCCGTGGAGTCGCACTCCACGACGCATTCAAGCGTGAATCTCAGGCCAGCAACTTCCGCGCGGGCGCACTTGAGCAGCGCATCCAGACGACTGCACGCATTCACCGGAACCGGCGCGTGCCGAAGGATCGCGCGCAGCGGCATCGTCGTCCACACTCAACGGGTCACGGACGTCGGTCGCCGCAGCCCGAAGCGGCTGCGGCCCTTCTTTATTCACGCCTTATGGTCGCGCAGGAATCGGAAGAACTCCACGCCTTCCTGCAGGCGTCGTTTCATCATCTCCCAGCTCACGAGCATCTCGCGGACGATTTCCCAGATTTTCGTGGGCCTGAAATAAAAGCGCTTGTAAAACTCCTCGACGCCGAGAAAGATCTCTTCGCGCGACAGGTGCGGATAGCCGATAGCCGATTGCTGAGTACCCGCTGAACTGACGAGCGTGATGACCTTGCTCTTCTCCAGCCATCCATTCTCGACAGCCTGCTTGTGAAGGACCGTCCCCGGATACGGCGCGGCGAGCGAAACCTGGATGGTGTGCGGATTGATCTCTTTTGCGTACTGGATAGTTTTCTGAATCGTTTCTTGCGTTTCTCCCGGAAGCCCAAGAATGAATGTGCCGTGGATCTTGATGCCGAGCTTGCGGCAATCTTCACTGAAGCGGCGCGCCATATCGGTGCGCAACCCTTTTTTGACATTGACGAGAATCTGGTCATCACCCGATTCGTAGCCCACCAGCAAAAGCCGCAGGCCGTTATCCTTCATCACCTTGAGGGTCGAGTACGGCACGTTCGCTTTCGCGTTGCAGGACCACGTCACCCCCAGCTTGCCGAGACCGCGAGCAATCTCCTCGGCCCTCGGCCTGAGATCGGTGAAGGTGTCGTCATCGAACATGATCTCCTTCACTTCGGGCATGTTGTCCCTGATCCATTTCACTTCTTCGAGGACGTTCTCCACCGACCGGGTCCGGTAGCGATGCCCCCCGACCGTATGCGGCCAGAGGCAAAACGTGCACCGCGACTTGCAGCCCCGTCCCGTGTAGAGCGATACATAGGGATGCTTGAGATATCCGCTGAAGTAGTTCTCGGTCTTGAGGTCACGCTTGTAGATGGGCGCGACGAACGGCAACTGATCCATGTCTTCGAGAATCGGCCTGGCTTCGTTGTGCGTGATGCCACCGTCGGGTAGCCGATAACTCAGGCCGGGAATGGACTCGAACGGCACTCCCTGCGCGATGTCGCGGCACGTGAAGTCGAATTCTTCACGACACACGAAATCGATCGAATCGCTCGCGGCAAGCGAGCCGTGAGGATCGACGGCCACCTTTGCCCCGATCATCCCAATCCGGATGCTGGATTTGCGTTGTTTCAGATGCTCCGCGAAACGCACATCGCTCGAGAACGACGGCGAGCTCGTATGAATGATGATCAGATCGTATTCCTGAGCGATATCCAGCGTCGCATCCAGAGACAGGCCATCCGCGGGGGCGTCCACGACACGGCTATCCGGGACCAGCGCAGCGGGCTGGACGAGCCACGTCGGATACCAGAATGATCGTATCTCGCGTCTCGTCTGGAAGCGTGAGCCTGCTCCGCCATCGAAGCCGTCGAACGAAGGTGCCTGGAGAAACAGTGTTTTCATGGATGCCCTCAAAGGTTACGGGATTACTTTGCGTTCACGTTGTCCAGCTTGGCAGCCATCGGGCGCCGAGGACCGAACGAACGCTCGGCCAACTGCCAGTAAACGAGCCCCGGCACGAAGAACAGCAGATCGCGCACGCGCCGCGCACCTGCGAGCGCGAGACACGTGGGCGCATCGATACCCAGCATGCCGCCGATCAGAACGAAGCCGCCTTCCTGCACGCCGATGCCACCCGGCACGACAAAGGCCACGCTGCTGACGAGTTGAATCAGCGCCTCCAGCACGAACGCCGTCGTGAAGCTTGCATTCGAGCCGAGCACGCGCAACGCCACCCAGATCTCCAGTGCCAGGCCGAGGCACTGCAGCGTTTGCCAGACGAACACATAGCGCGCCACGATGCCGGTCTGTCGCCAGATCAGCTTGATGGACTGATCGATTCGCGCTGACTTTCCGACCAGGGCGTACACCTTTCCGCTGGTGACCTTGTTGAGCGTTCGCGCGACACGTTCGAACGGCCGTGCATGCTGCACGAGCGCGAACAGCAGGAGCACCGGCATGAGTCCGGCAAGACCCCATGCGAACCCTCCCGCAAGACGCGCGGCATCCGACGAAGTCTGCCCCAGCACGTAGCCAATGGCTACGAGCGCAAACACAACCTGACTGATCAGCGTGAGTTGCATGTCGACGACGAGACTCGCCACCGCTGTTGCCGGACGCACACCGACACGACCGAGCAGGCGAAATGACACGATCTCTCCGCCGATCCGCGCGACGGGCAGCAGTCCGTTGATCGACTCGCGAATCCAGACGAGCTTGAGCATGGTCGCGAAGGAAGGCCGCTCTGCTTCACGTATCAGCAGGCGCCAGTCCCAGGCGTTCGGCAACATCGGAAGGACATGCACGAGCGCGGCCAGCAGCAGCCCTGCGCCGCCGGTTTCCAGCAAATGCAGGATCGCTACAGGGTCGTCGCGCCAGATGAGCCATCCTGCGATCACCAGGCCGAGCAACGCGGCAATGGACCCGAGAAATTTCATTTCGGCACGTCCTGTCCAGAACGAGTGGCAGATATCGAGTCGATCATCATTTCAGGCCTGGGTCACGTTGGACACACGGCGACATCAAGCCGTCCCCGTCGACATCGAAGCGTCGTCCACGCCACAACACGCGAAACGAGAGGAAGCTCGCCACGTAGATTACGAATTGAAGGACATCCCAGAGCGGCAACCATGGGAAGCCGTTGCAGCGCTCGCCCGTCGAGCGATCGGTTTGCCATACCAGGAGTGCACGAACGACGAGGGTCAGCACGACCAACCCGCATGCCAGCGGATTGCCGGAAGAAAAGAGCACGGCGAGCAATGCAAGCGGAAACGGATGCATCAGGACGGCGCCGAGATGCCCCATCCTGTCCGCAGCGCGGATCGTGCGGCTCCACCGCAACTCGTGCGCGAACAGTTGGGAAAACGTGGTTTCGACGCAGGCATGACTCACGATGAAAGGCGCAACGACGACTGAAGCACCACTGCTGCGGACCGCTTCGCCAATCGCGTAGTCTTCCGCGAGATGATGTCCGAACTGCGCGAGGCCACCGATGCGCTGCAGTGTCGCCCTCATGATGGCAATCGACTGGCCGAAGCAAGGTCGCGCGCGTTCAATCGAGAGTCCGGTCACTACGCCGGGCAGGAAGTGATAGTCGGTCATGGCGCCGCTGACCCGAGGCCAGAACCCGGGCGCACACATTCCGCGATAGGCGCAAGTAACAAGGCCGACGCCGGGTTGCTGAAGCGCACCTACGACGTCGCGCAGGAAGCTGGGCTTCACGCGGACGTCGCTGTCGGCGAAGCAGAGCAGATCGTGCTCCGCGCGGTCCAGCATGTTCGCAAGATTGGCGACTTTTCGGTTGGGCCCGTACACCCTGGCGTCTACGACGACTGTTATGTGTTTCTCGGGAAAGCGCGCGCACAACATGTCGACGGCTTTAAGCGCCGCGTCACCCTCGTCATGGACGCCCAAAACATATTGAACCGCTCCCGGATAGTCCTGCTGCACAAAGCTCGTCAAGTTCTCGAATAGCTGCCACTCGGCGCCGTGCAACGGCGTGATGACGGTGACCGCCGGGAAGGAGACGGGCGCGTGTATCGGACGCGAGAAGAAACGTCGCATGACGAAACTCGCCGACACGGTGTACGCGACACCGACGCCGGAGCACAGTGCAGATAAGGTGGCGGCACAGGCAAAGAGCAGGTGGACAACATGCGGTTGAGCCATATGCCTCGGAGACCATAGCACCGTTGGGATGCCAAGCCTGAGTGACAGTTGCTTAAGACAACCTTAAGGACGGCGCCAGCCGTCGCACTATCGCCGTCTTTCTGGCGATAAGCAAACTGTCAGGAGAAGCGTTCAGGCTCGAGATCAACTGCTGCTACACCCGTTCCATGTCGATCACACTCGTGCGTCGAACGTGCAGATCATCGAAAGGCATAGGCAAGCCCAACACCGTATGTCAGTTGATTGCGCGTGCCACGCTGCGTCACGATGGGGCTGGCCGCCGAGTCGCCCATCAGACGCTGGTAATAGACCATCGCGCCCGCGTACCATTTCGGGCTGATTTGAAAGATACCGGCAACCCAGCCGGTAATCTGATTGAGGCCGCCTCCGGGATTGAAGACCGGCAATCCGCTCTTCTGCGAGTCCTCGGATGTCACGCCGTAGTAGGTCTCGTTGAAGCCGCCGCTCACCCATGTCGCGCCGAGTCCGCCGCCGACGAACACGCGCGAATGCAGCGGAAACCACGCGCTCGTATTCACCGACGTGCGCGCACCCGTGTAGACGGAACCGGCATTCGTGACGACGGTAATCTCCCCTCGCAAACGGTACGGCACATCGCCGATGTGACTGTATTCGTAGCCGACGTACCCGCCCCCTTCGAGCGTGGTGGAGACGTCGTGGACCTGTGACACCACGGGGTCGTCGACATTCCGTCGTCCTAGACGAAGCGCCAGCGCCGGCCCCCACTGAAACCCCGCCAGGCTTCCGAAGTTGTATTGCGTATACGTTCCGTACCATTCGAACAGATGGCCACCGCTCGTCACGTAACGCATGCCCGGAAGCACGCCTACGATGCGGTCCTTGCCGCCGGCATACTCGGTGGTCGAGCCGATCCCCGCGCCGAAGAAATTGGGCAATGCGTTCGAAAAATCGACCGGGCTCGCGCAGGCGCTGCCGAGGACAAACGAAGAACAGGCGCCGATGATCACTCTGCATGGTTTCACGCGTGCCTCTCCGGTCGATATAACCCCCGCCTGCCTCGCGCGATATCCCGCGTTGAGCGTTCGCTTTACAAAAGTCATTCACAATGGCCGAGGATGCAGCTATCTTGATGCACACACGACATCCAGGATGTCTCGACCCGCCCCCCGGAACTCACATCATGCTCGCGTGCAATCTCAGGCTCATCGCGTTCGTTGCGGCGATTCTCGTCTGCTCCTGGCCGGACGTGTCTTCGGCAACGGAGCAGGCACAGCAAAGGCGCGCCGGGCGCGACGTCCGCCAGGATACGCGCCAGCACGCCCGGCACACGAAGCAGGACTGCCGCGCCGCCAACCAGCAATCGAACGCGCATTGCCGGCACGACAAGCGGGAGACGAAGCAGCACGGGCGTCAAGCCGCAAGAAACATCAAATACTGATCAAGCAGGACGCGGTCAAGGCCAGTTCGCGTCACTGCTTCTCGATGCGCCACTCTTGCCGGACTGTTGTTGTCATGCACATGCACCCATGCGTCAGTTCCTGCTAGCGCGGCGACGGATCGGACGGCGGAAGCCCGAAGTGCGTCTTGACGTCTTTCACGCCCGGGACATTCTCGGCTGCGACGCGGATCGCGTTGCCTTCCTCCGAACCCACGACCGGCCCCCAGAGATGCACGGTTCCGTTTTCGACGGTGACGTTTTCACGTGCCAGCGCCCAGGGATGGTCCTTCATGGCCGCGAGCACGTCCTCGCGGATCGCGTTATCGCCGCTCTCCGCCGTAGCGGACACATCGGGCGCCATGGTCACGAGCGCGCGAATCAGGTTGGCGCGGCTTACCACGCCGACGATTTTTCCGTCGCGCATGACCGGCACGCGCTTGATATGGCGACGATCGAGCAGCTCGGCGATATCGGCGACCGGACATGATTCGGTCACCGTCGAGACATCGGTGGTCATCACGTCCTTGACCTTCCTCGCGTGTTCCTTCACATACTGGCTCGCGAGTTCGGTCGTGGACGCGGCAAGTTCGAGCCACCACGAACGCTGTTTGACGCCGGTCCCGATTTCCGCGCGACGCATCAGATCGCCCTCCGTGACCATGCCGAGCAGTGTGCCGGACTCGTCGACCACGGGCATGCCGCTGATGCCGGCGAACACCATCATCCCTGCCGCGTGCCGTATGGTCATGTCCGGAGTGGCCGTAATGATCGAAGTCGTCATGATGTCGGAAGCTCGCACGTTCATCTCCTTCAGCCAGGTCAAGATGCCGCTGTGGTCACAGTATGCGAACTCCAAAGTGAATTCAAGAAACGGGACGCGTGCATGTCCAGGAGACTTAAGTACCAACTTACGCAAAGCCGTGCTACTTGTATTTCGTGTTCGTGCGTGATATCGACTCTATATGGAAGGGTCATCCGAAGCTGCAGATGACACCGGCAGCGCTCAGCGTCCTCGCGGCGACCAGATGACTCGTACGCGGTGCAACGCCGCGAGTAACCATGCGACATACATTCCGATGCACGTTCATTGAATGGAGACGTCGTTATGAGCAAGCACTCCAGAAGCGACGCACCGCAAAAGCCCGTTCCCGAGAGCGATGAACTTCGACTCGTCGATGCATGGTGGCGCGCGTGCAATTACCTTTCGGCGGGCATGATCTTTCTCATCGAAAATCCGCTGCTGCGAGAGCCGCTCAAATCCGGGCACGTTAAACAACGCCTGCTCGGTCACTGGGGCGCGAGCCCCGCTCTCTCGTTCACGTGGGCGCATCTGAACCGCGTAATCAAGCGCGACGATCTCGACGTGATCTTCATGGCAGGACCCGGTCACGGCGCGCCCGGCGTGCTCGGCCCCGCCTATCTGGAAGGCACCTATTCGGAGGTGTATCCGGACAAGAGCGAAGATGCAGAAGGCATGCAGAAGTTCTTCAAGCAGTTCTCTTTTCCCGGTCATATCGGCTCACACGTGACACCGGAAACCCCGGGCTCCATTCATGAAGGCGGAGAGCTTGGCTATAGCCTCTCTCACGCCTATGGGGCGGCATTGGACAACCCGGGCTTGATCGTCGCGTGCGTGGTCGGCGACGGCGAAGCGGAGACCGGTCCGCTCGCGACGGCCTGGCACTCGAACAAGTTCATCAATCCCGCGCGCGACGGCGCCGTGCTGCCGATCCTGAACCTGAACGGCTACAAGATCGCCAATCCGACGATCCTCGCGCGCATCAGCCACGAGGAACTGGAGGCCTTGTTCGTCGGCTATGGCTATCGGCCTTATTTCGTCGAGGGATCGGATCCGGCCGAAATGCATCGGAAGATGGCGGAGACGCTCGATGCCGCGACCGCCGGGATCCGCGCGATCTGGGACGAAGCGCGCAACGGCAAGGACGTCGAGCGGCCGCGCTGGCCGATGATCGTGTTGCGCACGCCGAAGGGCTGGACCGGGCCGAAGGAAATCAACGGCCACAAGGTCGAGGGCTCGTGGCGCGCGCATCAGGTGCCGTTCTCCGATGTGCATAACAATCCCGCGAATCTCGCGGTGCTCGAACGCTGGATGCAGAGCTACAAGCCCGAGGAGCTTTTCGACGACGACGGCAGGCTGCGCGCGGAGATTCGAGCGATCGCGCCCACCGGCACGCGACGCATGAGTGCCAATCCCCACACGAACGGCGGCGTGCTTCGCAAGGAACTGAAGCTTCCCGATTTCCGCGCCTATGCCGTCGATGTCGGTCAGGCCGGCAAGATCCAGCACGAAAACACGCGTCCGCTGGGCGCGTTCCTGCGCGACGTCATGCGTTGCAACATGGACCGGTTCCGCGTGTTCGGCCCCGACGAAACGGCATCGAATCGACTTCAGGCCATCTATGAAGTCAGCAAGAAAGTCTGGATGGCCGATCTCCTTCCCGAAGACGAGGACGGCGGCGAGTTGTCGCGCGATGGCCGCGTCATGGAAATGCTCTCCGAGCACACGCTGCTCGGCTGGCTCGAAGGCTATCTGCTGTCAGGGCGACACGGCTTCTTTCATACCTACGAAGCATTCGCGCATGTCATCGATTCGATGTTCAATCAGCATGCGAAATGGCTCGACATCTGCAAGAACCATGTGCCGTGGCGCGCGTCGGTGTCGTCGGAAACCATCCTGCTCTCGTCCACCGTGTGGCGGCAGGATCACAACGGCTTCTCGCATCAGGACCCGGGCTTCATCGATCTCGTCACCAACAAGAGCCCTTCGGTGACGCGCGTGTATCTGCCGCCGGACGCCAACACGCTGCTTGTCGTGGCAGACCAGTGCCTGCGCTCGAGCGATTGCATCAATGTGATCGTCGCGGACAAGCAGAAGCATCTGCAGTTCACGACCATCGACGAAGCGATCGTCCACTGCGCGAAGGGCATCGGTGTGTGGCGCCGCGCGAGCAACGACGAGAACGACGAACCCGACGTGGTCATGGCGTCCTGCGGCGATGTCGCGACGCAGGAAGCGCTCGCCGCGACCGCCATACTCCGCGAGCGTCTGCCGGAGCTCAAGGTGCGCTTCGTGAACGTAGTCGATCTCTTCAAGATGCAGCCCAACACGGAGCATCCGCACGGCTCGAGCGTGCGCAATTTCGAGAGCCTGTTCACCATCGACAAGCCCGTGATCTTCAATTTCCACGGCTATCCGTGGCTGATCCACAGGCTCGCCTACCGGTTCCGCAATCACGAGAATCTGCACGTGCGCGGCTATAAAGAGAAGGGCAATATCAACACGCCGCTCGAACTGGCGATACTCAATCAGGTCGATCGTTTCAATCTCGTGATCGATGTGCTCGATCGCGTGCCGCGCCTGCGCGGTAGAACCGCGCATCTGAGAGAGGATATGAAGAACGCGGTCATCTCTCATCTGGATTACGCGCACACGCACGGCACCGACAAGCCGGAAATCGCGGAATGGGTGTGGCCGTTTTGATAACCGAACGGGGATGGTCATGACGACGCGCCATGGACGGTTCCTGAGTGCCAGCCTCGTCGTCTTGCTGGCAGGCTGCCCCTCGAAACAGCAGGATCAGCCGGCTCAGACTCAAGCGGCGTCGGCGCCTGCTCAAGCTTCGGCGGCGCCGCCTGCCTCCGTCGCGGCGCCGGTTTCGGCAGCGGTGCCCGCCTCCGTTGCGGCTGTGCCGCCGCTGCCCGCTTCCGCGACGCAGCCTGCGGCCCAGCAATATCCGCCGGAGGAACTCGAGGCGCTGGTCGCGCCGATCGCACTCTATCCTGATTCGCTGCTGTCGCAGGTGCTGATGGCATCGACTTATCCGCTGGAAATCGTGCACGCCGCGCGTTGGGTCAGATCGAATCCGAATGTGAAAGGCGACGCCGCGGTAAAGGCCGTGCAGGATCAGACATGGGACGTCAGCGTGAAGTCGCTGGTGGCGTTTCCCCAGGTGCTCGTCCCCATGAACGACAAGCTGGACTGGACCCAGCGACTCGGCGATGCGTTTCTCGCGCAACCCAACGACGTGCTGGCCGCCGTGCAGCGTCTGAGGATTCGCGCGCAGGACACCGGACATCTGAAGTCGACGCCGCAGCAGAAAGTGAGTGTCGAAGCACGGTCCGCCACGAGCCAGAGCGGCCAGCCGGGTCAGGCGCCGCCCACGCAGATCGTGCGTATCGAACCGGCCAATCCGCAGGTCATCTACGTGCCCTCCTACAATCCGACCGTCGTGTATGGCGCCTGGCCCGCGCCGGCCTATCCGCCGACCTACTGGCCGCCCCCACCGGCCTATTACCCCGGCGCCGCCCTTGCGAGCGGCTTTGCGTGGGGCCTCGGCATTGCCGCGGCGGGCGCGATCTTCAGCGATTGCAACTGGAACAACAACGACGTCAACGTCAACATCAACAAGGCCACGAACATCGATCGCAACTTCGACCGCACCAAGGTCGAGGGCGGCAAGTGGCAGCATGACGCGCAGCATCGCCAGGGCGTTTCCTATCGCGACAACGCAACGCGCGACAAGTACTCACGCGGCGTGCAAGGTGCCGATGCCCGGCGCGACTATCGCGGACGCAACGGCGCTACGCCGGAGCGCGCGGGCGCGGCCAATCGGCCCGCGACACGCGACCAGGCGGCCAACCGGCCCGCTCGCGCCAACAACGCGAACGTCGCCAACCGCGCCGACGCCGGCAATCGCGCGCATGCGCAAAATCGTCAGGCGGGAGCGGGCAATCGGGCGCAGACGGCCGACCGCAAAGCGCCAGCGGCCAATCGGCCTCAGACCGCCAATCGGCCGGCGCACACGCCAGAGCGCGCTCAATCACACGCCCGTGGCGGCGCAGCGGGCGCGCAGGCGGGCAACCGGGGCGCATACGGCGGCGGCCCGCGCGACACCGCATTTCAGGGTGTCGGCGGCGGCGGTGGCGCGGCGCAACGCGATTTCAACCGTGGACAGTCGAGCTTCCAGTCATCGAACTTCCATCGTGGTGGCGGCGGTGGCGGCGCGCGTGGTGGTGGTGGCGGCGGTGCGCGCCACGGCGGACGGCGCTGAGGAGAGCGATCATGAAGAGACTATCGGAGATTGGCGCGCTCCTCGCCTTGGCCGGCAGCACGCTGAGCGTCGCGCTCGCGCTCGCCGTCATTCCGGTTCCGGCGATGAGCGCGCAGAAGTTCTTCCAGACACCCGAGGCGGCGATGAACGCCTTCGGCAGCGCCGTCGCGGACAACGACGAAAGCGAACTCAGGGCGTTGCTGGGCGGCGACTTCCGCGACGTGATTCCTTCGGTCGGCGCCGAGCTGCGCAGCAAGTTCCTGACCGCGTGGCAGGCTTCGCACGCGATCCAGACGACCGACAATGACCACGCCCGGATCGCCGTCGGCAACGACGGCTGGACGCTGCCGATCCCCCTCGTGAAAACGCAGCAAGGCTGGGAATTCGACATGCGCGCTGGCGCCGACGAGATGCGCCTTCGGGAGATCGGCCGCAACGAGCTTGCCGTGATCCAGACGATGCTCGCGATCTACGATGCACAACGCGACTACGCATCGAAGTATCACGACGGCAACAAGGTCTACGTCTATGCAGACAAGTTCGCCAGCAGCAACGGCAAACACGACGGCCTGTACTGGCCGACCAGCGCCGACGAGGAACCGAGTCCGCTCGGTCCGGCCTTCATGACAGCCGGCGCTCGCGCCAGATCGGAGTCGGGCTACTACGGTTATCACTACAAGCTGCTGCGCGCCCAGGGGACTCATGCGCCGGGTGGCGCATACGACTACATGGTCAACGGCCGTCTGTTCGGCGGCTTTGCCGTGGTCGCATGGCCGGCCCATTATGGGGAAACGGGCATCAAGAGCTTCATGGTCAGTCACGACGGACAGGTCTATGAGCGCGATCTCGGCCCGGAAGGCGACAAGAAGGTCCAGGCGATGAAATCATTCGACCCCGGACCGGGGTGGAAAAAGGTGTCGCCCTGAAGGGTTCGGTTCGCGAGCTTAGCCGATCCTCGGGTTCACAACCGAGATCGTCAGACCTGACGGTATCCCGTTACCCAGGTACCAGCACTTCTGCCACACCGGATTCGTGTTGGTGATCACTCCCGTCACGATGTAGCCGCTCGGCGCCATGCCGCCCACGCTGAACGGGCCATCGACCAGGCTGTTGTCGATATGGTTCGTGATCTGGATATCGACGGTCTTGGGGACCGGTCCCGCGAGCGATCCCAGATCGACCTGGATGCCCGGGCCGGCGCAGCCCAGCGTCTTCGGGCTGACGATCCTGATCGCCCGGAACACCGCAGTGTTGTCATTCGGTTCGATGTCGAGCCCCGCCCCCGGAGCCGTTCCACCGATGTTCTGCCAGACAGGGCTGTTGAACGTGACGGTGTCGCCCGAAATGATCGACACACCCTGGCGGCGACAGCCATCCGCGAGATGGTTGCTGACCGTGATGCCCTTGCTCGTCACGCCGTCCACGGAATAGCTGTTGGCAATGTAGATGCCGTCACCCCAGCAGTCGATGGTCGTCGGCGACGTGATCGTGATGTTCGAACTGCCTGCGATCGAAATGCCCATGCCCCACTCCCCCGACGTCGCCGCATTGAGCGACTTGCTGCCGTCGAGGTACGGCGATTCGATGTTCACGTTGCTCACATCCCAGAGGCGCATCATCTGATACGAGTCGGTATTGTGAGCCAGCAGCTTGATCGAAGCGCCTTGTGCGAAGCGGATGTGCGTGTTCGAGCGCAGCGTGAGGCCCGTGCTGTCGATCCGGCTTTGCCCGGTGATCAGGAGAATCTGCCCGACCGATCCGTCGATCGCGGCCTGCAGCGCCACGCGGTCGTTCGTGGTTCCGTCGCCCTTCACGCCGAAAGAGGTGTCCGTCAGGACGCCGTTCGGGCTGCGTCGCTCGCATTGCGCGTGCCGGTGACCGTGTCCGGACTGGTCACGCTCGCGCTCTGTGAACCGGTGCCTGTACCCGGTGTAGTGCCGGTCGTGTCCTGCGAGCCGCCGCTCGTGCCCGGACTCGTCTTGCTCGACGAGCTGGCCGCAGTCGGTGAACTCACGCCACCACCGCCGCCGCAAGCGGACAGCACAAGCGAGCCGGCGCCGCAGACGAGCGTCGAAAGGATTTTGCGACGCATCGCGCTGGGAATATCGGAGCGTGTCGAGGCCATCGAGAAATCTCTCGTGCGCGACTCGGTGGAGTCGAATTGATTTGCGCCTCACGAAGATGAAGCGACAGGCGACGAGCGAACCGTTTCGGCGCTTGATTGGTTTACGGCGCGAGAATCGAATTCCTTAATAAAAAGGCCGTCATAACGTGGATGGTCTTCGCCTGAGACGAGTACATGTAATTCGGGATGGCGTAGCAGAATTGACAAGCGAATGCGGCATTGCGGCCAGCGCCCGCGTTGCTGAAACGTCGCAGTGGATCGTTTCTCTCCGCTCGATCTGATTTGGCGATTTACCGGATCATCGATTCAAAACAAATCGCTTTCGAAACAGACACGAATAAATATAGGAGCCTTGAGATTATCGAATTGATTTTAGATCTGACCGCCATTCACGGCACTTCAAAAGTCTTCGCAGTGTATTTTCATTATCGGAAATTGTGGATGCCTGCCGACCTCGCGCATTGCTCACGTCAGAGCGTCACCACGACCACCAGACCGCATGACACTGCGCCCCCGAGCGTCACATGAGCGCTGATACGCTGTGCGATCGTCCCGACGATCGACAGTCCGAGTCCTGATCCATCCACTTCGCTGCCAAGCACGCGATAGAAAGGGTCGAACACACGCGTGCGCTCCTCGGGCGCGATGCCCGGGCCCGTGTCCTCGATCCGGATCCACGGCCTGCCTTCCGTGGTTCCCGTAGAGAGATCCACGCGGCCTCCGTGCGGCGTGTATCGAATGGCGTTGTCGACGAGATTCTTGATCATGATCGTCAGGTCGGCCTGCGGCGCATCCACGTACACCTCCTGCACGCTGGACACGCCTATATCGATCGCCTTCGCTTCCGCGAGCGGCATGAGGTCCTCCAAGATGTTGCGAAAGACCTCCTGAACACGCAGGTTCAGGCTTTGCGCCGACACATGGTTTTGCAGACGCGCGAAGGTCAGCAATTGTGTGAGCAGGGATCGCGATCGCGCGAGACCACGCCGTACCGCATCGAGACGCTCGCGTGCGCCGTCGGACAACTCGCACTCGTTCAACCGCTCGACTTGCAAGGACAGCGCCGTCAGCGGCGAGCGAAGTTCGTGGGCCGCGTCGGCAACGAATCTGCGTTGCAGCGCGAACGATGTCTCCACGCGCGCAAGCAGCCGGTTGATCGCAACGACGAACGGGACGATTTCGCTCGGCAACGTCGCGCTCGAAAGCGGCGAGAGATCGTGTTCGGGACGTGTGTCGAGATCGACGGACATTGCCGAAAGCGGCCGGAACATATGCTGCAGGATCAGATGCAACGCCGCGATCAGTACGATCGCCAGCGCCCCGAACGGCATGACGGTGGCGAGCGCGCTATTGCGCGCGATCTCGTCGCGTCCGACGGTCTGCTGACCGATCACGACGCGCGTTCCGTTCGGGAGCGTCTTGACGAAGAAACGCCAGGACACGCCGCCGACGATCGCGCTCTGGAGTCCGTCGGGCAATGCGGCGGGGACGGCGAGCGGCTTCGACTCGTCGACGGTCTGAATCACGAGCCTCGATTCGTGATCCGCGCCCGCGACGTTTGCAAGCGCCTCGCGCTCCATCACGTCCAGCGTGCCCGGCGTCACGAGCGCGGAAACCTGCAGGAGCTGGCCGTCCTGCAATTCGTTTGCCTCGTGAAACGCCACCTTGAACGCAATGGCGCCGCCGATGGTCGCAAACGCGACGATCAACATCGACAGCCAGGCGGACAGCCTGAACTGGAGCGAACGCGTCATGTTTGCCTGGACACCATCCAGCCGACGCCACGGACGTTCTTGATGGCGTCGACGCCGAGTTTCTTGCGCAACGAGTGGATCAGAAACTCCACGGCATTGCTTTCGACTTCTTCGTTCCATCCGTAGATGCGGTCTTCCAGATCCGCACGCGACAGAATCGCGCCAGGCCGGATCATCAGCGCCTGCATGAGCGCGAATTCGCGGCTGGAAAGGCGGATCAGCGCGCCGCCCGAACTCGCTTCGCGCGTCGCCGGGTCCAGCGTGAGCACGCCGTTGGTCATGACCGGCGCGGCCTGCCCTCCGCGCCGGCGAATCACGGCGCGCATGCGCGCGAGCAGCTCGGCGATTTCGAATGGCTTGATGAGGTAATCGTCGGCGCCTTCGTCCAGTCCGCGGATGCGGTCCTCGATCGAATCGCGCGCCGTGATGACGATGAGCGGCACGGGATGATCCCCGCGGCGCACGGTGCGCAGCACCTCGAAGCCATCGGCGCCCGGAAGGCCGAGGTCGAGCAGAATCGCATCGTAGACGTGCGTCATGAGGCTCGTCCACGCGAGCTTGCCGTCGCGCACCCAATCCACGGCGTAGCTGCAATCCTTCAACGCATCGTGAACGGACTCGCCGATCATGCGGTCGTCCTCGACCAGCAACACCCTCATACGCGCCTCCCCGTCGCCTTCGCCATAGCGCACGGGCGGCGAAGGGAATCGTATATCTGCAGAGTTTCTCTCTGCGCGATCCGGGAGGTTAGTCGAACAATCCTTATGAGACGCTTAGGACATTGCAGGAAGGCCGTGCATGCGTGACGCGCGCGATGTCCAGGCGACATCGCGCGCAGATCGTCTTACTGATAGAAATTGAGCGTCAGCATCGCCGAACGTCCGGGCGCCCAGGTCGCATAGATCGGGTATGCGCTCGAATAGTATTTGCGGTCGAAGATGTTGTTCACGTTCAATTGCAAGTCCACGCTTTTCGCGACGTGATAGGTCGCCATTGCGTCGAAGCGCGCGTAGCCGGGCGTCCACTTGAGCACCGTCGGCGAAACCGACGCATACGACTTGCTCGCGATGATCGCGCCCGCGCCGACCTTCAGCTTCGGCGAGACGTCGTAGAACGACCAGAGCGTGAAGTTGTGCTTGGGCACCATCACCATCGGCAGACCGGACGACGCCGCGCTGACCGCGCCCGCATCGACGGTGATCGCGTCGAGATACGAATAGCCGCCGAAGATGCTCCACTTGCCCGTGACGTTGCCGGCCGTGCCGACTTCGACGCCGCGCACGCGCTGATGACCCGCGTTGATCGTGCCGCCCAGACCGTCGCTCACGCGTGCGTTGGTCTTGTCGGTCTGGAACAGCGCGAGGTTCATCGACAGACGGTCGAGCACGTCCCACTTCGCGCCGACTTCGATGTTGCGGCTGCGCTCCGGCGACAGATCCTGATTCGTGGCCGTGAGCTGATCCGTGCCGCCGCCGAGACCCGAGTTCGCGCCCGGCGGATTCGCGGAGGTGCCATACGACGTGTACAGGCTGACCGTCGGAAGCAGCTTGTACACGAGACCGAGCTGATAGCTGAAGAGATTCGAGTTGTTGGTCAGGTCCTTCGCGCCGGCCTGCGTCGACGTGACGTCGAAACGGTCGAAGCGCGCGCCCGCGTTGAAGAGCCAGCGGTCGGTGATCTTCACGCTGTCGAACAGATAGGCCGAAGCGATATTGGTCTGCGTGTGCGTCGCCGCGCCGGGAAAGCCCTTGTCGCCATTGAGCAGCACGCTGCCGAGCCACGGATTGTCCGGATTCCACGCGTTGACCGGCGTGCAGTTGTACGCGACCGAGCACGGACCGCCCGTGCGGATGTTGTTGCCCGCGCTATCGGTGACGAGATAGCCTTCATAGAGGCTGCGCTCGTGACTGAACTCGACGCCGCCCGTCATCGTGTGCTGCATGCCGAGCAGCGTCGCCTTGCCGGTCAGCTCGGTCTGGTTCGTGATGCTGTTGGTCGCGTACTTGCCGCTCTTTGCCTGCAGACTGAGAATGTTCGACGTCGGGCTCGTCAACTGCGGATTGGTCGCGATGTAGTCGAGCGTGGAGCGGCCGAACATCGTCGTGTTCCTGAGCTTCAGATTGTCGTTGAAGCGATGCTCGACGCGCACTTCGCCGGTGTCGGTCTGTCCATAGCGATAGTCACGGTTATTGAAACCGTAGAACTGGCCGCGGTCGCTGTTGATCGGAGTGCCGCCCGTCGAGCGGAAAGGCACGCTGAAATCGGGCATGTCGTAGCTGTTCAGATGGTAGTAGCTGAACGTGACCGTCGTCGGGCTGTTCAGGCCGAACGCCACCGAAGGCGCCACGCCCCAGCGCTTGCTATACACGTTGTTGCGGCCCGGCTGATTCGCATCGAAGCCCATCGCGTTGAAACGGAACGCGCTGTCGTCGGCGAACTTCTGGTTCACATCGAGCGTCAGGCGCTTGTACGCATCGGTCCCGATGCCCGCGCTGCCGCTGATGAAGTTCTCGTTCTTCGGCATCTTCGTTTCGATGTCGATGGAACCGCCCACCGCACCGCGCCCCGCATAGACGGAGTCCGGTCCCTTGATCACCGTGATGCTCTCGATATCGAACGTTTCGCGGTTCTGCACGCCCGAGTCGCGGATGCCGTCGACGAAAATCGAATTGCGCGATTCGAACCCGCGAATCACCGGCCGGTCCGCCGAAGGATTCGCTGCCGCATCGCCGCCGAGGAAGGTGATGCCGGGAACGGTCTTGAGCGCATCGGCGAAGGTGGTCGCGTTGGTCTCCTTGATGAGTTCCTCGGGAATGACCGTGATCGAACGCGGCGTGTCGAGCAGTGGCGCAGTGAATTTATACGATGGCAATTCCTTCGTCTGCAGGTCCGACTGAACCGCCGCCGCGTTCACCTGGACCGCGGGCAGCGATTGCGCCGACGGGTCGCTGGCGTTTGGCGCAGACGTCGACTGCGCGACGGCCTGGGACGGAACGAGAAAACTTGCGCAATAAAGAGCACCGACGGACGCGAGCAGGCGCGTCCGCGTCTTTAACAAAGCGGGCATGGTGACAGAGTGAAGAAGGATGAAGCCCCACGTTGCATGGAGCGGACAGGGCGCGAAACGGGATCGCGTTTAGAAATGGTTAATGAGAATCATCCTCAACAACCGAGACCGGATTGTAATGTTTATTTACAAACGTGTAAATGTCTTCGAACGCCGATCTCGCGAGACGCCCGTCAGATAAGGCGAAAGCGCAACGCTGAAAGCTTACGCTAAGTAAACAATCTCTCGAACATGGCATAATGCGAATGATTCTTATTGGCGATTTTAGCAAGAACGACGACGCTCCCTTCCCGATTCCCTCACTAAGCGACCCCTAAGTAATCCCCATCAGAGTGCCTCATGAGTCGACGCTGGTTCAATCTCAAGGAGAGGCCTCTGATGTCCATATCCAAACGAACGTATCTCATCCAGGCAGCGAACAAGGTTCCGGAAGTGACGATCGCGTTCTGGCTGATCAAGATACTGTCGACGACCGTCGGCGAGACGGGCGCCGACTATCTCGCCGTCAATGTCGGGCTGGGCATGCTCATCACCGACGCGATCACGGCCGCGCTTCTCGCCATCGCGCTCGGCTTGCAACTGCACTTTCGAAGACTGGTCCCGTGGGCTTACTGGCTCAGCGTGGTGCTGATCAGCGTCGCTGGCACGCAGATCACCGATGCGCTGACCGATGGCGCCGGCGTCAGCCTGTATCTGAGCACCGCCTGCTTCGGCGCGCTGCTCGCGATCGTTTTCTGGCTCTGGTATCGCAGCGAGGGAACCTTGTCGATCCAGCATATCGACACCCGGCCGCGCGAGATCTTCTACTGGGTCGCGATTCTTTGCACGTTCGCGCTGGGCACCGCGGCAGGCGATCTGGCGACGGAAGCATTGGGACTGGGATTCTCGTGGGGCGTCGTGGTCTTTGGCGGACTCATCGCGCTTACTGCGGCGGCGGCGTATTTCGGTGCGAACCGCGTGCTCGCCTTCTGGATCGCCTATATCCTCACGCGCCCGCTGGGCGCTTCACTCGGCGATCTGCTCTCGCAGTCGCGTACGTATGGCGGCGTCGGGCTCGGCGCGGTCTATACGAGCGTGGCGTTTCTCACGGCGATCGTCGCGCTGGTGATTTTCGTCAGTATTCGCAAGCCGACGGCCAAGGCATCGCCGTCGGCACACATCTAGTCTTTAACGGGAGAGTCGAAGCATGAAAGCAAATTGGCTGTTGGTCACTGGCGTCAGCGCTGTCATCGGCGCGGCGGCGTTCCTTACTTCGTTCTCGCCTTCGGGTTTCGAACTGGTTGCCTCGGTACAGGCCGCATCGAAGCTTGGAGACCTGTCTGCGTTTCGCGGCATCGTCGTGGATACGGCGGCGAAGGTCGATAAGAACGATCTCGCTGGAGCCAAGACTCGCATCAAGGATCTTGAAACGTCGTGGGACGAAGCCGAACCCGCGCTCAAGCCCAGAGCCGCGTCGGACTGGCATACCGTCGACAAGGCGATCGATCGCGCGCTCGAGACGTTGCGCGCCAAAGCGCCCGAACAGGCGGCCTGCAAGAAGGCATTGGCGGATCTGCTTGCAACGATGGACAAGCTCGGATCATAGTAACGACGTGCCTGCTGCACGGCCGGCCACGGCCTCATGACAATCAAAAACCAAGGGCGGAATGCATATGGATACGTTGTTGCTCGTCAAAGCCGCGATCATGGGCATCGTCGAAGGGTTGACGGAGTTTCTGCCCATCTCGTCGACCGGTCACCTGATCCTGGCTGGCTCGCTGCTCGACTTCACCAGCGAGAAAGCCAAGGTATTCGACATCGCGATCCAGACGGGCGCCATCTTCGCCGTGATCCTGTTCTACTGGCGTCGTCTCGTCGACACCGCCGCCGCGCTCGGCGATTCCTCGCGTGCGCGGCGTTTCGTGTCGAACGTGCTGATTGCGTTCCTGCCTGCGGTGGTGATCGGTCTTCTGGCAGGCAAGGCGGTCAAGGCGCATCTCTTCACCCCGACCGTCGTGGCCACCTCCTTCATCGCCGGCGCGCTGGTGATCCTGTGGGCCGAGCGCCGGCCCAAAAGCGTGGTGCGCGTCTTCACCGTCGACGACATGTCGCCGTTCGATGCGCTCAAGGTCGGTCTCCTGCAATGTCTCGCGCTCGTGCCGGGCGTCAGCCGTTCGGGGTCGACCATCATCGGCGGCATGCTGGTCGGGCTGAGCCGAAACGCGGCGACCGAGTTCAGTTTCTTTCTTGCGATTCCCACCCTCATCGGCGCGGGCGCGTACAGCCTCTTCAAGGAACGTCATCTGCTCTCGGCGGCCGACGCGCCTTTGTTCGCCGTCGGATTGATCTTCTCGTTCCTGAGCGCATGGGTATGCGTGCGCTGGCTGCTGCGCTACGTCGCCACGCATGACTTCGTGCCGTTCGCCTGGTATCGGATCGCGTTCGGCATCGCCGTGCTGGTCACGGCGCATTTCGGCTGGGTCAACTGGGCCGACTGACGCGTCACCAGACGGCCGACGCAGATTACAGGATTGTCATGTGACAGTCAGAATCAGGTAAGTCGGCGACCCGCACACTCCACTGCGTTGTGCAATCAAAAACCCGCGTGTCCGAGCGCCGGGTAACAACCGTGGATACGTCTAGTGTGGATCGTTCGACTGGCCCTTCGTAGGCCCTATACCTTCATCGTTCTGGCGCTGCTGCTGTTCATGATCGGCCCGCTCGCGATCCTGCGCACGCCGACCGATATCTTCCCCAACATCAATATTCCGGTAGTCAGCATCGTCTGGTCCTATAACGGCTTTTCCGCCGAGGACATGGCCCGGCGCATCACGACCAACTATGAGCGCGCGCTGACTTCGGATATCGAGAACATCGAGCACGTGGAGTCGCAGTCGCTCAACGGCGTGTCGATCATCAAAATCTTTTTTCATCCCGGCGCGGACATCAACCGCGCGGTGGCGCAGGCGACGTCCAGCTCGGCGTCGATTCTGCGCGTCCTGCCGCCAGGCACGCTGCCGCCTAATATCATCACGTATAACGCGTCCACCGTGCCCATCCTGCAACTGGGTCTGACGAGTGCGACGCTGCCGGAGCAATCGCTGTACGACCTCGGCAACAGCTTCGTTCGCACGCAGCTCGCCACCGTGCAGGGCGCAGCCGTGCCGCTGCCCTATGGCGGCAAGATTCGCCAGATCATGATCGATATCGATCCGCGCAAGCTGCAGGCGAGAAACCTCTCGCCGAGCGATATCGTCAACGCGGTGAACGTGCAGAACCTGATTTTACCGGGCGGCACCGCGAAGATCGGCACGCGCGAATACAACGTCCAGATGAACGGCAGCACAGAGAGCGTCGCCGCGCTCAACGATCTGCCCATCGAGGCGGTCAACGGCGGCGTGGTCTATCTGCGCGACGTGGCCCAGGTGCGCGACGGCTATGCGCCGCAAACCAACATCGTACGCAGCGACGGAAAGCGCGCCGCGCTGCTGACCGTCGAGAAGACCGGCAGCACGTCCACGCTGACCATCATCCAGCAGATCAAGTCGATGCTGCCTACGATCTCCGCCGGCTTGCCCAAGGCGTTGCATATCGTGCCGCTCGCGGATCAGTCGGTGTTCGTCAAGTCCGCGATTCTCGGCGTGGTGCGCGAGGCGCTGATCGCCGCGTGCCTGACCGCGATGATGATCCTGCTCTTTCTCGGCAGCTGGCGCGCGACGCTCATCATCGCGGTGACCATTCCGCTGTCGGTCATCACTTCGCTGCTGGCGCTGTCTGCGCTCGGCGAGACCATCAACATCATGACGCTCGGCGGTCTCGCGCTCGCCGTCGGCATTCTGGTGGACGATGCGACCGTCGCGATCGAGAACATCACGCATCATCTGGAGAACGGCGCGCCGCTTGCGGACGCCATTCTCAACGGCTCCGGTGAGATCGCCGTCCCCACGTTCGTATCGACGCTTTCGATCTGCATCGTGTTCGCGCCGATGTTCATGCTTTCGGGCGTGGCGCGCTATCTGTTCGTGCCGATGGCCGAGGCAGTCGTGTTCGCCATGTGCGCTTCGTACTTCTTCTCGCGCACGCTGATTCCGACGCTCGCCATGTACCTGCTCAAGGCCCGCGCGAAACAGGCGCCGGCTGGGCGGCTCGCGTTTCTGTCGCGCTGGCAGGCGGGCTTCGAGCATCGCTTCGAAGCTGTGCGCCTGCGTTACAAGGCCGCGTTGACGCGCAACACGGGCAGGCCGCGCAGCGTCGTCATGGTCTTCGCGCTTTTCTGCGCGGGCTCGATGGCGCTGATTCCGTTCGCGGGACGCGACTTCTTTCCCAGTGTCGATACCGGCGAGATTCGCCTGCACATGCGCGCGCCGACGGGCACACGCATCGAAGAAACGGCGCGGCTCACCGATGAAGTCGAGGCGAAGATCCGCACGGTGATACCGAAGTCCGAAGAGGCGTCGCTGCTCGATAACATCGGCCTGCCGGTGAGCGGCATCAACCTCACGTATTCGTCGTCGGCGCCGATCGGCTCGGAAGATGCCGACATTATGATCGCCCTCAAGCCCGGTCATGCGCCCACCGCATCGTACGTCGCGAAACTGCGCGGCGTGCTGGCGGCCTCGTTTCCCGGCACCACGTTCTCGTTCCTGCCCGCCGACATCACGAGCCAGATTCTCAACTTCGGCCAGCCCGCGCCGATCGACATACAGATCGTCGGCAGGAACCTCGCCGCCAATCGCGCGGTAGCCAACGATCTGCTCGCCCGGATACGCGGCGTCCACGGACTCGTCGATGCACACATCCAGCAGCCCGACGATGCCCCGGCGATCAACGTCCGTGTCGATCGCACCAAGGCCATGCTGGCCGGCCTCACGCAAAAGCAGATCGCGCAGGACATGCTGATCTCGCTCTCGGGCAGTTCGCAGACGACGCCGAATTTCTGGCTCGATCCGAAGAACGGCGTGAGCTATCCGCTCATGGCGCAGGTGCCTCAGTACGACATCCATTCGTTGCAGACGCTCGCCAATCTGCCGCTCAGCCAGCACACGGCGTCGAGCGCGCCGCAGAGCATCCTGGCGTCGCTCGGCAGCATGCAGCGCGGCTCGCAGCAGGCGGTGGTGTCGCACTACAACGTGCAGCCCGTGATCGATATCTACGCCTCGGTGCAGGGCCGCGATCTGGGTGGCGTCGCCGCGGACGTGTCGCGCCTGATCGCGCAGAGCCGCGCCCATCTGCCGGGTGGCTCGACCATCGTCATGCGCGGGCAGGTCCAGTCGATGACGCAATCGTTCAACGGACTCGGCTTCGGACTGATCTTCGCCATCGCGCTCGTCTATTTGCTGATGGTCGTGAACTTTCAGTCGTGGCTCGATCCGCTCATCATCATCGGCGGATTGCCTGCATCGCTTGCAGGTATCGCGTGGATGCTCTTCGCGACGGGCACCACGCTGAGCGTGCCGGCGCTGACCGGGACGATTCTCTGTATCGGCATCGCGACGGCCAACAGCATTCTGGTGGTCAACGCGGCGCGCGAACTGTTGAGCAATGGCATGGCGCCGGTGCAAGCCGCGATCGAAGCGGGCTTCTCACGCTTTCGCCCGGTGCTGATGACCGCGCTCGCCATGCTGATCGGCATGCTGCCGATGGCGCTCGGACTGGGCGATGGCGGCGAACAGAACGCGCCGCTCGGACGCGCGGTGATCGGCGGCCTGATGCTCGGCACGGTGTCCACGCTGCTTTTCGTCCCCGTGGTGTTCGGCGTGGTGCACGCATGGCTCGCACGCCGGCGCGCCGCGCGAGGCGCATCGGACCTCCATCCTTCCATCGACGCCAAATAACGACCATCATGAATCAGCAAGACGAACACACCACCAAGCCGCGCATGCCACGGCGCATTCTTCCTCCGCTGATCCTGCTCGGGATCGCCGCCGCACTGCTCGCTGTCGGCATCGTGCCGCGCCTGCATGCACAAAGCGCGCTGGCCGCGCAGGCCGACGTCCAGAGCGTGATGAACGTCTCGGTCATCGCGCCGCGTGCAGCGCCCGCCACGCAGGAACTGCTGCTGCCGGGCGCCGTGTCGGCGTTCTCGGACGCGTCCATCTACGCGCGCACCAGCGGCTATGTTCAGCACTGGTACGCCGATATCGGCGCGCACGTGAAACAAGGGCAACTGCTCGCGGTGATCCAGACGCCCGAAGTCGATGCGCAATTGCAGCAGGCACGCGCCGACGAAGCCACCGCGCGTGCGAACTATGTCTACGCGCGGGACACGGCCGCGCGCTGGCAGGACATGCTGAAGACGCAGTCGGTCTCGCAACAGGACGCCGATACGAAATCCGGCGACATGCTCGCGAAGCAGGCCATGCTGTCATCCGCGCAAGCCAACGTGCGCCGCCTCACGGAACTCGTGTCGTATGAAAAAGTGCTCGCGCCGTTCGACGGCGTGCTGAGCGCGCGCCGTGTCGATGTCGGCGCGCTCGTCACGGCAGGCGGCGCACCGGGACTCGCTGGCGCCACGGGCGAACTCTTCCATGAAGTGCAGAGCGACACCCTGCGCGTATTCATCGACGTGCCGCAGGGCGACGCGCCTTACGTGACCTCGACGACACAGGCGTATCTCACCGTGCAGCAGTACCCCGGACGACGTTTCCCCGCGACGGTCGCGCGCAATGCCGGCGCAATGGACCCGGTAACGCGCACCCTGCGCGTCGAGCTGGATGTCGCGAACGGCGATGGCGCGCTGTTGCCGGGCGCGTACGCACAGGCGCATCTGGAGCTCGTCAGTCAGACGCCGAAACTGGATCTTCCTGTCAGCGCCCTGCTCTTTCGGCCGAACGGCGTGACGGTGGCCACCGTCGATGCATCGAACCGGATCAGCCTCAGGACCGTGACGCTCGGTCGCGATTTCGGCACGCATGTCGAAGTCGTGACCGGCCTGCAGGCGTCCGACAAGGTGATCGACAATCCCGGCGACGCCATCACGAGCGGCGAAGCGGTGAAGATCGCGAAGACCGCCAGCGCATCGTGAAGGAAAACAGAATGAATCGCGTCCCTTTCGCCCTGCATCGTTGCGCCGCCGCCCTCGTCTGCGTGGCGCTCGCCGCCTGCTCGACGGTGCCGCCGTACCATCAACCCGAGGTCGCCGTTCCGGCGCATTTCGCGGGCTCTCCACAATGGTCCGTTGCCCAGCCTGCCGATTCGACACCGCGCGGCCCCTGGTGGACGGCATACAAGGACCCGCAGCTCGATGCGCTCGAAGCGCGCGTGAACGTCTCGAACGAGACGCTGAAGAAGGCCGTCTCTTCGTTGCAGGAAGCGCGCGCCATGGTCGACTATCAGCGCGCGGGCTTCTTGCCGACAGTGAGCGCCGGCGTCGCGCAGAGCCGCTACCGCACCTCGCAGAATCTGCTCGGCAAATCGCTGGCGGGACAGACCATCTCCGACTATTCGGCAGGCGTATCCGCGTCCTGGGAACCGGATCTGTTCGGGCGCATCCACGATGCCACCCTCGACGCGCAAGCCAGCGCCGAAGCAAGCGCCGCCGATGTCGAAGCGTTGCGCCTCTCGCTCTCGAGTCAGCTCGCGGTGGACTACTTCAATCTCCGCTCGCTCGATACGCAAAAGCAGCTTCTCGACGATTCCGTCAGTGCCTACGACGCTGCCCTGCAACTGCTGAAGCGGCAACTCGCCAGCGGCGCAATCGACGCATCCGCGGTCGCACAGGCGCAGGCGCAACTGGAAAGCACGCGCACGCAGGCAACCGAGGCCGCGTCTCAACGCGCCATGCTCGAACATGCGATCGCGACGCTCATCGGCGAACCGGCTTCGACGTTCTCGATTCCATCGCGCCAACAAACCTTCCTGTTGCCGGACATTCCGCATGCCGTGCCTTCGCAGTTGCTCGAACGGCGGCCGGACATCGCCGCGGCCGAACGCCGCGTGTTCGCCGCCAATGCGCAAATCGGCGAAGCGCGCGCCGCGTTCTTTCCCGACCTGGTCCTGAGCGCGAGCGCGGGTCTGGAATCGAGCTTCTTTGCGCCCTGGCTCACCGCGCCGAGTCTCTTCTGGTCACTCGGTCCGCAGCTCGCAGGCACCTTGTTCGATGGCGGACGCCGGAAGGCTTCGCTTGCGAGCGCGCATGCCCGCTATGACGGCTACGTCGCGGATTATCGGCAAACCGTGCTGACTTCGTTCCAGCAAGTCGAGGACAACCTCACAGCTTTGAACGCACTCGCCGACGAGGCACGCAGTCAGCGCGTCGCCTCGGACGCGGCGGCGCTCTCCCTGAAGCTCGTGAAGAATCGTTTCGATGCTGGCGCGGTGAGCTATCTGGATGTCGTGACCGCACAGACCATTGCGCTCACCAACGAACGCACCGCCGAGCAGATCGACGCGCGCCGGGCCGTTGCCTCCGTGGGGCTGCTGGTCGCGCTGGGCGGCGGCTGGAGGGTAAGCGCCGATCAATGATATTGGACGTGTGATTGAAGCGGCACGGGAGTTCGGCATGTCGAAACATGCCGGCGCAACCCGTGCAACTCAGTGCCGCACGGCGTGCCTATACGCTTCCCGCCCGGCCGCGACGCGGGACAGCAGGACGATGGTCACCGCGGTGACAACGTACGCGACGATTTGCGTACCTGCAGGACGTGCCGTGTAGCCGATGAGCGCATGCAGCATCTTGCCGAGCAACGAGGTCTCGTCGAGCAGGCCGGAGGTGTCCCAGGCGGCGTCGCCCCAGGTCGGCACGAGATCGGCCGAGATGAGGAAGCCGATACCCTGGCTTGCCATGCCCGCGGCAAGCAGGACAATCAGCGCGTTGGTCACAGTGAAGAGACGCTTCAGCGGGATCTGCAACAGGCCCGCATACATGGCATAGCCCAGGAATACGCCACCTGCGAGACCAAGCACCCCGCCAAGCGCCATTTCGGGCTTCTGACCCGGCGAACTGACGAGCACGCCGTAGAGAAACAGGACGGCCTCGGCGCCCTCGCGCAGCACGGCCGCGCCAACCACGATGGCAAGGCCCGCCAGCGGCCGGGTTCCGCTGGCCACCGCCTTGCCGACTTCGGCGATCTGCCGCGCCATCTCGCGGCTATGCCGGCTCATCCAGATGCTGTGCCATCCGAGCATCGCGACCGCGACGAACATGACGGCGGCATTGAAGTATTCCTGTCCGAACCCCGATGCAAGATTCGACAGCGCATCCGCGAACAGCGCGAGCAGGGCCGCGCCGGCCAAACCGCCAATCAGTCCGCCGCCGACCCACCATCCACGTCCCGCGACGCCTCTGCTCGCCGCAAGGACGATGGAAACGATCAGCGACGCTTCGAGCACTTCCCGAAACACAATCAGAGCGGTGGGCAACATGGCGGAGGTTGGCGAACGAGGAAAAGCTACGAGCGTAAACAGATTGCAAGCAAAAAGGCTTAGCGTTTGCTTACGCGACGTAGCGTAATCGATGAAACCGTTCCCCGCGCGTCCGCGTTCAGTTCGACGTCTGACCGTCCGCTGCTCCGCCGTAACCCGTTGCCGAAGCATGCGCCTGCTCGCGTGCCTGGAAGGCCGCCTTGTTCCGCGCGACGGCGGCTGCATTCGGCGGATAGTCCGTGCCGCTCGAAGGCAACAGACCCTGTGCTTCGGCCTGAACCAGTTGTTGATTGACCTCGGAGCGCGTCAATCCGCTGGTCTGCGCGGACGCCTGACCCGCCACGCCGATAGCCAATGAAGCAAGAAGAAACATAGCAGTCTTTTTCATGATTCAAATCCCTTAGTAATACGTAAATAGATTAATTGAGTTTCGCGGCGACGCCGCTTCAAACGCTATTGCGAAGCGGTACCCGTTTGATGCGCGCCGCCCTGATCGCCGCCATACGCGCCGTTGTGACCTTGCATCGTTGCGACTTTCGCCTCGGCGGACATGAGCGCATTGGGATAATCGGCGTCATGTGTGCTCGGCCGATACCCGACCGCTTCCAGCTGCGCGAGATCGGCGCGCACTTCCGCGCGTGTCACCTGGCTGCCCGTGGTTTGCGCGAACGCGCTGAACGGCAGCAATGTGGTCGCTACCAGTACCGCACATGCCATGGCTTTCATGGTTTTCCCTCTCCGATATAGAAGACGAGGGTTTTGCCCGAGTGCAATTGACCCTCCCGACACCGGCTTCAATGATTGCCGACGCTGGAGTCATTCTGGATTCGGAGCGCTGCCGAAAGTCTGACTGTGACGTTACAAGTTTGAAATCTGAAGGCGTAGAAACGCTGCTGCCTGCGGAACGTTTATTTCTGTCTCGCGGGCAAGCCAGGCGCTTCCGCAACCGGGAAGGTCAGTATGAACCGCGTGCTGCGCGCATCGCTCTCGGCGTGCGCGCGGCCGCCGTGCAGGTCCATGATGGTGCGAACAATTGCAAGTCCGAGTCCGGCCGATCCTGCAACCGCCCCTGACGCACCGCGCGATGGATCTGCCCGGTAGAAGCGATCGAAGATCCGCTCGAGCAGGGAAGGATGAATGGGCGTGCCTTCGTTCTCCACGCAAACGCGGGTCATGTCTCCCGCGTCGTGGATCGACAGGGTGATCACGCCTTGCGCCGGCGTGAATCGCATGGCGTTGGCAAGCAGGTTGCTGACCGCGCGCCTGAAGAGTTCCACATCGACGCGCAACATCGCGGACCCACACACGACGATATGAACACCCGCATCGTCCGCCAGTCCCTCGAAGTAATCACCGATATGCTGCAACTCCTTGCCGCCGTCGATGACGCGCATGTTCTTCGAAAACTGCGGATGCTCGGCGCGCGCGAGAAAAAGCACGTTCTCGATCATCCGCGAAAGCCGCTCGCACTCTTCGAGGCTGGACTCGAGTGTCGCCTGATACTCCTCGACGGGGCGTGGCCGCGCGAGCGCAACCTCCATCGCGCCACGCATGTTGGAAAGCGGCGTACGCATGTCGTGCGCGAGATCGGCGGTGAACTGCGAGAGTCGTTGAAAGCTGCTCTCCAGTCCGGCGAGCATCCCGTTCAGCGAGACGACGAGCGGTTCGAGTTCGGTGGGAATGCGCGACATTTCGATGCGTGTATTGAGCTTGTCCGAGGTGATGCTGGCCGCATCGACAGCCATTTCACGCACCGGCCGCATGGCACGACGCACGAGGAAATAGCCGATGCAGAACGCCAGCAGAACGCCGAGCATGCCTGCCACATTCAGCTTGTCGCGGTATCGATCCAGCAGCACCCAGCGGTCATGCATGTTGCGCATGACGACGATGGTCGCAGTCGTTCCGTTCTGCAGCAAGGCATCGACCGCGAGTGCGCGAATCGGCGCGCCGGCGGTCGTGGCGAGCGGCAGGATGGATCGTTCCGTGATCTGTGCGTCGGCAGGTACGGCGGCGGGAATCTCCAGCGTGGCGGTCGCTGGATCGACGTTGTGTTGTACGAGCGTCTTTCCGGAGGAATCCAGGATTCGCAGCGATAGGGCTCCGTTTCCGAGCACCTGGCTTTCGAGTCGTTCCTGATGCTGCAGAATATCGCCGTAGTCGGTCAACTCGTCGGCAAGGCGGCGTGTATGCCGGGCCGCGAGAACGATATCGAGATCATCCTGAACCTTGACCTGCTGTTCCAGCGCGAAGTAGACGAACGTGCCGACGAGCCCGAATACCGCCAGTGTGGTCGCCGCGAACGCCAGAGCAAGCGTGGTGGTCAGCGAACGTGGTCTGATCACGCCGAGTCTTCCAGCGCGATGACGTAACCCACACCGCGAACGGTCTGAATCAGTTTGGTGGCGAATTCGTCGTCGATCTTCGCGCGCAGTCTTCGTATGGCGACTTCCACGACATTGGTGTCGCTGTCGAAATTCATGTCCCAGACGTATGACGCTATCTGCGTGCGGCTCAATACTTCGCCGTGCCGTCTGGCGAGCAATTGCAGCAACGCGAACTCGCGCGGCGTGAGGTCGATGCGCTTGCCCGCGCGCTTGACGCGCCGCCGCGTGACGTCGATTTCCAGATCTCCGAGAACGATGAGATCGCTTTCCCGAGGGGGACCGCGACGCGCAAGCGAGCGCACCCGGGCGAGCAGTTCGACAAAGGCGAACGGTTTGACCAGATAGTCGTCGGCACCCAGTTCCAGGCCGCGCACGCGGTCGGAAACGTCGTCGCGCGCGGTCAAAAAAAGAACGGGCGTCGACTTCGACTCGCGCAGGTTCTTGACCACCGACCAGCCGTCCATCGAGGGCAGCATGACGTCGAGAACGATCACGTCGTAGTTCTCTTCTTTCGCGAGAATGAGGCCCTCGGCGCCATCGCCGACCACGTCGACAAGGTAACCCGCTTCCTCGAGGCCCTTTTTGATGTAGGCGCCCGCCTTCTGCTCGTCTTCGACAATGAGTACCCGCATCGTGGCAGTTCCGTTTGCTCAAAGTTCGTCTGCAGGCAATTTTACGCGCGCCTCACGCAAGCTGAATTACAAATCTGTTATCTAGGGATGGTTCAGCCAGGACGGGTTTTCCTGCAAATCCTGACGGAAAAAAAGTCCCGGCGATGATCGGGCTCATCCTGCAACGCATACCCATCCTTATGACATCCTTAACAAAGACTGCAATCGACGAAAATAAAGTACGCAGAAGACAGTCAATCGAAAGCGCTTGTTCATGGACACGCCGCAATCGCACCGCAAATTGATAGGCCTCTGAAAAGAGGTTCATCAATTGACAAAAAGGTGAGACATGAAGAAGACGAACAGGCGCGCCCTCGCGCAAATCCCTCTCCTCGGCGCGATTCTCGCGGCGGTCGCCTTTCACGCGTCGCATGCGAAGGCGGACGAGCGCGATCATCGCCGGCCGGATCATGACGACCGCGCTATCGCGAAACATGTGATTCTGATCAGTTTCGACGGTCTGCACGAACAGGACGTCGCGCGCTGCGTGGCGTCCAATGCGTGTCCCAACATCGCGCTGCTCGCGAAGGACGGTGTTACTTACACGAACGCTCACACGCCCGGACTGTCCGATTCCTTTCCGGGTCTCGCCGCACTCGTGACCGGTGGCTCGCCCAAGACGACCGGGCTCTTCTACGACGTGTCGTACGACCGCACCCTGTACGCACCGTCCGATGCCAACTGCAGCGGCGCGCAGGGCTGGAATGTAGTCTTCGACGAAACCACCGGCATCGATGGCCAGAACGGCGGAGCGCTCACACATCTGGACGGCGGCGGCGCATTCAATCCGCAGGCGATTCCCCATGCGAAAGTCGATGGCGTCTGCAAGCCCGTTTATCCGCACGATTATGTGAAGACCAATACCGTCTTCGAGGTCGTCAAGGCGAGCGTGCCGCAAGCGCGCACGGCGTGGGCCGACAAACACGCGTGGGGCTACGACTGGCTGAACGGACCGTCGGGCACGGGCGTCGACGATCTGATGCGTACCGAGATCAACGCCATCGACCCGAAGACGAACTCGAACTACACCGATATCTACACGCATACCGAAGTCTTCGACGATCTCCACGTGCAGGCGCTCGTCAATCAGATCGACGGCAAGAGTTCGACAGGCGATGCCTCGCCTGGCGTGCCGACCCTCTTCGGCGCGAACTTCCAGACGCTGAGCGTCGCGCAGAAGGCCACGGTGGCGACGAACGGCGGCTATCTCGACGCCAGCTTCACGCCGGGTCCGCAGGTGAGCGCCGCCATCGCTTATGTCGACGCGTCGCTCGGGCGTATCGTGTCGGAGCTGAAACAGCGCGGCCTGTATCGCTCCACCGCGATCATCGTGACGGCCAAGCACGGCCAGTCGCCGACCGATCACAGCAAGCTCGTCAAGAACGGCGATACGGTCGCGGCGCTGCTTCAGGCGAACAACTATCTCGATCCGAAGGGCAATTACGGCCAGAACGCGACGAAGACCGGCAACCTGAACGATGGGAGCGGGCTGGCCGACACGGGCTTCGTCCAGAGCGACGACGTCAGTCTCATCTGGCTGCGCGATCAGCATCAACTGGCGCAGGCGGTCAAGTCGCTCAAGGACAATCTGAGCTGTAACGCGCCGGGCATCTGCGCGGACGGACCGTATGCCTATCTGCTTTACGGTCCGCGCATCGCAGCCGCGTTCGGCGATCCGAAACAGGGTCGCACGCCGGACATCATCGTGCAGCCGAATCCGGGCGTGATCTATACGTCGAGCGCGTCGAAGGATGAAGAGCACGGGGGCAACGCGCCAGATGACGGCCATCTCGGCCTGATCGTGTACGCGCCCGGCATGAAGCACGCGGGCCGAACGGTCGATGACCGTGTGCTGACCACGCAGGTCGCGCCGACCATGCTCAGGCTGCTCGGCGTGAACGCCGGACGCCTGCATTCCGTCGAGATCGAAGGCACGCAAGCGTTGCCCGGTTTCGACGGCGAGCGCTTCTAGTCGCGCGCTCCCGGCGGCAAATTCCGCTCTCTCGTTTTGCCCGTCCAGACGGACGGGCATTTTTTTTGGCGGCGCATCTCGCAGCGACGCATTGTCTGACCTTTCCGTCGCGTAAACCCTTGATTGACTAAAGGCCCCTATCGCAAATATCATTTTTTCAAGGAGAGACACTGTCTCTCATAGAGAGACGAAGAAATGCTCAAAACACTCGATAGCGCGTTGGCCTTGCTTACCCGATTCACACTTCAGGACCCGTCGTGGGGCGTGAGAGAACTCGCGAAAGCCACCGGCGTTCACCACGCCGTGGTGCATCGCGTGCTCGCGTCGTTCGCGGAGAATGGTTTCCTGAGGCAGGACAGCACCGGCCGCTATTCGCTGGGCTTGCGGCTGTTCGAGCTTGGTCAGGTCGCGCACCGCACCTTCGCGCCTTCCGACGTCGTGCAACCCGCGCTCGATGCGCTGGCCCAGACGAGCGGCGAAACCGTCTTCCTTTCCCTACTCGACGGCACCGACGCGGTTTGCACCGACATGGCGCAGAGTCAGCAGCAGTTGCGCTTCTCGATCGAATTGGGTCAGCGGTTTGCGCTCAACGCCGGCGCGCACGCAAAAGCAATCCTCGCTTTCCAGCCCGAAGCGTTTCGCGCCACGATCCATCAACACAACAAAACGGCAGGCGACGCGAAGCTGGAAGAACAACTCGCCAAGGTTCGAGCGGACGGGTGGTGCCACACCCGGGAAGAGGCGGCCGCGACGGTCGCCGGGCTCGCAGTCCCGCTATGGTCTCGCGACCGCCGCAGCGTCATCGGTTCGCTGGGCATCGCCGGGCCCGTCCAGCGGCTGGATGGCGAGGCCATTCCGCGACTCATCGAAGCCCTGAAGAAGACCCGCGAAACGATCGAGCCCGTGGTCGGGCTGACCGGTTGACCCTTCCGACGACTCACCCACCCTATTGCCTGAGCCGCGCCACTCGAGCCGGCGGAGACACGACATCATGAAAGGATCAATCGACATGCCTGCCGATTTAGACACATCCATGCCAGCAGACGCGCCGCGCCCGCGCGTGTCCTTCTTCGAGCCTTTGCTGCTGGTCGTGTCGATGGCGCTCTCGGTGCTCGGCGCGATCATCGGCATGCAGCTCATCGTTTCGCTCGGCATTTCGGCGAACACGTCGATCATCGGCGCGTTGATCGCGATCGTGTTCTCGCGCATTCCGCTGCAGGTGACGCGCCGCTTCCGCGTGCTCGAACGGCAAAACCTCGTGCAGACGGCCATTTCGTCGGCCACGTTCGGCGCCGCCAATTCGCTGATGATCCCGCTCGGCGTGCCGTTCGCGATGGGCATGCCCGAACTCGTCACGCCGATGCTCATCGGCGCCATTGCGGCGATGCTCGTCGATGGCGCAATGCTCTATCACCTCTTCGGCAGCAAGATCTTTCCGGCGACCGGTACGTGGCCGGCCGGAGTCGCTACCGCCGAAGCCATCTGGGCGGGCGATCAGGGTGGCCGCAAGGCCGCCTTCCTCGGACTCGGCGTTGCGGCCGGCGTTGCCGGCGCGATCGTCGGCGTGCCGATGTCCGCGTTCGGCGCGGCCTTCCTCGGCAATCTCGCCGCGCTGACGATGTTCGGCATAGGTCTGCTGATCCGCGGCTATTCGATTCCGCTCCTTCATGTCGACATCGCGGCGGCCTATATTCCGCACGGGCTGATGATCGGCGCGGGCATCGTCGCGCTGTTTCAGGTGGCGCGCGAGATTCATCGCTCGCGTGCAAGCAACGACACCGATCCGCGCAATCTGGAAATGTCCGGCGCGCGCGCAACACGCGTGCTGTCCGGCGGATTCATCGCATACATGCTCGTCGCGCTGCTGATCTCGGTGCTTGCAGGTCACATCACCGAGTTGTCGCCGGGGATGCTGGTCGGCTTCATCGTCTATGCCGCGCTCGCCGCTTACGCGCACGAATTGATCGTCGGCATCGCGGCGATGCATTCCGGCTGGTTCCCGGCGTTCGCCGTCGCGCTCATCACGTTGACGATCGGCATCGTGATCGGCTTCCCGCCCTCGGCGCTGGCCGTGCTGGCCGGCTTCTCGGCCGCCACGGGCCCGGCGTTCGCGGACATGGGCTACGACCTCAAGACCGGCTATCTGCTGCGCGGTGAAGGCCGCGACATGGACGCCGAACTGGCAGGCCGCCGGCAGCAACTGATCGCTGCGATGGCAGGCTTCATCGTCGCGGCGATCGTCGTGATCGCGTTTCACGATCACTTCTTCTCACGCAACATGGTGCCGCCGGTCGACCGCGTTTATGCGGCGTCGGTCAAGGCAGGCTCGTCGATGGAAATCGCCCGCAACCTCGCCATCTGGGCGATTCCGGGCGCGCTCCTGCAATTGCTCGGCGGCGCCAAGCGCCAGCTCGGCATTCTGCTTTCGACCGGCATGCTGATCGCTTCGCCGCTTGCTGGCTGGGCCGTACTTGCCGGACTCGCGATCCGCTTTGTCATCACGCGCCTGCGCGGCGAGCGCCATAGCGCCGAGATGAGCGCATTCGCGGGCGGTGTCATCGCCGGCGACGCCCTGTTCAGTTTCGGGGGTTCCGTCACCCGTTTGCACAAGTAATCCGCTCCCCTTCTACTGGACTGAAACGCAGCATGAATATCGAAGCCATCCGCGCAGCCACGCCGCTGACCGCCACCACCGTCTACATGGACACGGCCGCCGCGTCCCTGCCGCCCGATTCCGTGCTCGACGAAGCGCGTCGCTATCTGCTCGACACGGGGCACGTAGGCATCTACCTGCCCTCGTTCCGCAAGGAAACCTACGCCCGCGTGGACGCCGTGCGCGGCGAGCTCGCCGCGTTCATAGAGGCGGGCCCGCACGAAATCGCCTTCACCAAGAACGCGACGGAAGCCATTTCGCTCGTCGCGCACGGCATTCGCTGGCAACCGGGCGACGAGATTCTCGTCGCCGATACCGAAATGCTCAGCAACCTGCTGCCCTGGCGGCGCCTCGAACACACGCACGGCGTGGTGGTGAAGATGATCGCGGCTGACGCGGCTGGCATGCTCGCGCCGGAATCGTTCGCCGCCGCCATCACGCCACGCACACGGCTCGTCACCTTCTCTCACGTGCCCAATTCCACCGGCGCGGTTCAGCCCGCCGCGAGCATCTGCAAGGTAGCGCGCGAGCACGGCGTGATGTCGCTCGTGAATGCGTCGCAGAGCGTGGGCATGCTGCCGGTCAGCGTCGAGCAGCTCGACTGCGACTTTCTCGCGGCATGCGGGCGCAAGGCCCTGCGCGCGACTGAAGGCTCGGGCTTCCTTTACGTGCGAGAGGCGCATATCGACAAGCTGGAGCCGGTGCTCGCGGGCTGGTGGAACGGCACATTCGACCGCACGACGGGCGCGCTCTCGTTCGTGGCGAGCGCGCGACGCTTCGAAGCCGGATGCCCCGTCGTGCCGGCCATTCTCGCGCTCGGCGCAGCGGTGCGTTACGCCCGGGAAATCGGCATCGACGCAATCGCCGAACGCGTGCGGGAGTTGACTGCATACGCGGTCGACCAGTTCTCGACACTGCCCGGCTTCGAGCTTTACGGACCGACGCATGTCGCGCAACGCATCGGCATCGTGCCGTTCAACCTGCGCGGGGTCGATCCTGCCACGCTCGTGTCGGCGCTGGAGGCGCAGCACTGCATCATCGAGGCAGGCGGCTTCATGGCCGACACGATCCTCGCGCGATACGGCGTGAGCACGATGGCCCGCGTGTCGCTGCACTACTTCAATACGCACGACGAGATCGACCGCGTCGTGCAAATCATCCGCGCGACGCTCGCCTGAGCGCCGCCATCCGATTCGATCAAGGAATACGCCATGACCCAACGCATCCTGCTGATGAGCAGCTCCCGAAAGGACCAGCTCGGTTATCTCGAGCACGCCACCGAACAGATCCACGCGCTCCTCCAGCGCGAACCTCTCAAGGTGCTCTTCGTGCCGTTCGCCGGCGTGACGTTCAGCTTCGACAGCTACGAACAAATCGTCAAGCCAGTGTTCGAAGGTCTCGGCTACGCGCTCGAATCGATTCATCACAGCGCGGACCCGCTGGCCGCAGTCGAGAGTGCGCAGGCCATCGCCGTAGGTGGCGGCAATACGTTCGCGCTCCTCAAGCGCATGTATGACGCGGGCATCGTCGATGCAATCCGCGCGAAAGTCGCGGCGGGCACCCCGTACATGGGATGGAGCGCGGGAAGCAACGTTGCGTGCCCCACGATCCGCACCACCAACGATATGCCGATCGTGCAGCCGCCGACGCTGCGCGCGCTCGGCCTCGTGCCGTTTCAGATCAATCCGCACTTCATCAGCGGCAAGCCGGCCGGACACAACGGCGAGAGCCGTGAGGAACGGCTTGCCGAGTTCCTCGACATCAATGCGCCGGAACAGGTATTCGCGCTGCCGGAAGGCTCCGCATTGCTGTCCGACGGCGCCACCGGCACGGTCCTCGGCGAACGCGGCGCGCTGCATTTCGTCAGCAAGACTCAGGTCGAGACGTTGGGCGAACACGCGACCTTCCCGTTGAACTCGATCACGGGTCCGTCGGATATCGATCAGTGGCCGACGTTGCGGCGTTGATCGTCCGCCGCCTTTTTTTCAGAGGCGGCAATTTTTGCCGTTCACGATTAGGATGTCTAAATTGAAGACAGAGATCATTGCGCTCGCCGTGCTTACGGGCTTCGCGGCTGGCGCGCAGGCCCAGTCGAGCGTGACGCTGTACGGCGTCATGGACGTTGCATTGAGCTATCAGACGCACACTAACCCGTCCGGCGATTCGACGATCGGGCTGCAGCAGGGTAACGAGGGCTTCCTCTCGGGCAGCCGCTTCGGGCTGAAAGGCGACGAGGCGCTCGGCGACGGCTGGCGGGCCGGTTTCACGCTCGAAAACGGCTTTCTTGCGAATACCGGCAAGCTGGATCAGCAAGGACAGCTATTCGGACGCCAGGCGTTCGTCAAGCTTGGCCGTGAGCGCTGGGGCGACCTCGCGCTCGGACGTCAGTACACCACCGCGAACACCATGCTGTACTACGTCGATCCGCTGGGCGTCGGCGCCGCACCGAGCAACTCGTGGCAGGTGTATCTGGTTGGCCAGCGCTATGACAACGCGATCAGCTATACCGGCGCGTGGGGGCCGATGCAGGTGATCGCGGAGTATGCGGCAGGCGGCATTGCCGGCGAATCGCGCGCGCGTTCGTCGATGTCGCTCGGCGTCAAATACGCGTCCGGACCGATTACCCTGATCGGTGACGCACAACAGACGAACGACACGCAGAGCCGTCGTGCGCGCATCTATCTCGGCGGTGTCAAGGCGACGATCGGCAATGCCAGTCTGTATGCGAACTACCTGCACAGTAATCGCGACGCGGGTTTCGATTCGTCCAACGGCGGCACCGATACGGCGTCCATCACCAGCATGGCCTCGGGCTCACCGACCGCGCCTGTCGCGATCAATTCGGTGTTCAGTCAGCGGCGCAGCGACGATTTCTTCACGCTCGGCGCAAGCTACCGCGCCACCCCGAGCTGGCTCTTCACCGTCGCCGGGATGCAGGACCGCACCCACGCCGACGGCTTCGATGGCACTCGCACGACCACATACGGCGTCGCGGACTACAGCCTGAGCAAGCGCACCGATGTCTATCTGGCCACCGCCTACGAGTGGACGAGTGGCGGATGGTCGGGGCTGTTCGGCAATACGACCACGAATGCTTCGGCGGCCAAGGGCGTCACGCTCAACGGCAGGAGCGAGCAGCTCTCCGTGATGCTCGGCCTTCGGCATTTGTTCTGACTCCCAACAAACGATCGATGCGGCCCGATGCGCGCCGCATCGGCTCTATATTGAGATACTTCACATGGCATTGAAACAGACCCTCGTCATCTTCGACGCGCTCGATAGCGCCACCGTTACTGGTCACACCATCGCCGAGATTTTCGAGCCTTATACCGGCCACGGCATAACGGTCGAAGTCAGGTCCATCAAGAACGAACCGCCCGGCAATCCCGCGAAAAGCACCGATTTCATCACGATCGTGATTCCGGGCACGCACGGCAAAAAGGCTGGTGGCCAGGCTCGCACGCTCGGCGTCATCGGCAGGAATGGCGCGATCGGCGCGCGCCCGGCGAAGCTCGGCATGGTATCGGACGCGGACGGCCCGATCGGTGCGCTTGCCGTAGCGCTCAAGCTCGCGCAGATGAAGGCGAACGGCGACGCGCTGCCCGGCGACGTGATCGTGACGACTCATCTGTCGACCGACGCACCCATGAGCGAGAACAACGGCGTGCCGTTTATGGGAATGCCCGTCTCCTCGGCCACGATGAACGAATACGAGGTATCGGCCGAGATGGACGCGATTCTGTCGCTCGACGCGTCCAAGGGCAACCGCATCGTCAAGCATCGTGGCTTCGCGCTGTCGCCGACCGCGATGCAGGGCTACATCCTGCGCATGGCGCCCGATCTCGTCGCGATCATGGAGTCGACGACGGGCCAACCGGCCGTTACGTTCCCGATTTCGCTGCAGGACATCACGCCCTATGACAACGGGCTATCGCATTTCAACAGCATCATGCAGCCGCACGTCGCCACCGACAAACCCGTGGTCGGCGTGGCGATCACCGCGCGATCGGTCGTGGGCGGCAGCGATTCAAGCGCCAGTCACGAAGTCGATCTTGCGGAAGCAGTGCGCTTCACGACCGAAGTCGCAAAACGCTATACCGGCGGTGCGTGCGAATTCTTCGATGCCAGCGAGTGGCAAAAGATTCGCAGCATGTACCCGGATCTGACCGCGTTTCAGGGACGTGGCAAAGCGCTTCACGCGTGATCTTTCGCGGCCGGACGCACGCGCGCAGGATTGCCGACAGCGGTGGCGCCCGCCGGCACGTCGCGCGTGACGATGCTGCCCGCGCCGATCAATGCGTCGTCGCCAATCGTCACGCCCGGCAGAATGATCGCGCCCGCGCCGATCCACACGTTACGTCCGATCCGCACCGGGCGCCCGAATTCCAGGCCTGCCGCGCGAACGGCCGGATCGCGAGGATGATCGGCCGTCAGAATCTGCACGCCGGTTGCAATCTGCGTCATGTCGCCGATCTCGACCTGAACGACGTCAAGGATGATGCAGCCGTAATTGAGGAACACCCCGGCGCCCAGACTGATGTTGAAGCCATAATCGCAGTGAAACGGCGGCCGGATCATGGAGTCCGGTCCAATCGCGGCGAGCCGCTCTTGCAGGAGTTCGTATCTCTCCGAGAGCGGCATGTCGATGGCGCCGTTGAAGCGCGCCATCCACGCGCGGGCTGCTGCCTGATCGGCCTGAATTTCGGGTGCGTTCGCCGTGTACAGTTCTCCGGCGAGCATCTTTTCTTTCTCGGTTCTGCTCATGATCCTCTCTCCAGTCATCCCGCTCCGGGTACATCGCGTCTGACCCATCGAATGCTCAAACGTTCGGACTGAGGCCACGCACCGAATTCATCAGATGCCAGCGCCCGCGAACAGCGCCACTGTGATCTCGACGAATCGCTTCACCGATGGCGCATTCTCCCGCGTCCTGTAAGCAATAGCGAGTTCCGCTTCCTCGTGATAACCCGCGACCCGCAGGAACGCGACGTCAGCCGGCGCGAGCGACTTCATCGATTCCGGGACCAGCACGACGCCGTAGCCCGCAGCGGCCATGCAAAGCGCCGTCATGAAATCGGCGACGCGATGGCGCGGCGAAGCGTCGAAGCCGCCGAGCCGGCCGAGACTCGACAGGTTCTCCGCGAAGCCTTCGCTCTCGCTGAACTGCGGAACGATGAACGCGGCGTCGCGCAATGCCTGCGGACGCACGATCCCGGACGCCGCGAGCGGATGATTCGACGCCAGCGCGATCATCAGCGGCTCGCGCTTCACGACGGTCGCCGCGACGCCGTCCGGGTAGCGCGATCTGGAACGCAGAAACCCGACATCGAGCCGGCCGTCATGCAGGCATTCGAGCTGCCGCGGCGTCTCCATGGCCGTGATCTCCATGTCGACATGGGGACAATCCGCGCGAAAGCGCTTGAGCGCCGCCGGCAGCAGGCCCGTGGACACGGCCGAACCGATGTAGCCTAGCGAAACGTTGCCGATTTCCCCCCGCGCCGCGAGCTTGCCGACCGACTCGGCGCGTTCGAGCTGGCGAAGCGCCAGCACCGCCTCCCGCAGAAATGCCGCGCCCGCGTCCGTCAGGGTGACGGCCGAACGCTTGTTGCGGTTCAGCAGCCTGACGCCGAGCGCGGTTTCGAGCTTCTTCAACTGATCGCTGAGCACGGACTGCGCGACATTCAGCCGATCCGCCGTCCGCGCGAAGTGAAGATCCTCGGCCAGCGCCACGAAAGCCTTCAACAGGCGGCTATCCATTTAATCGCTTTTTCGGATTAAAAATGAGGTTTCTGGCAGTTTAACCGAACACAGGATCCACGTGAAATAGCGACATCTCTCACATGGAGCAATTGATGAACGCGCCCGTCGAAGCCAGTGTCGTCCAGACGCATTTCCGCATTCACGCCCATCCGCAGCACGCTCGCCTGCGCCGCATCGAACTCGACGAGGACGGGCTCACGCGCTTTTTCGAGGCCGTGAAGGATGTCGATGTGCAGAACCTGCAATACGTGCCCTTCATGCGCTTCATGCTGGCGCACGAACTGGACCGCGCGTTCGGTGGCGCGCTCGGCTCGACGCTCACGCAGATCGCGCGCGATCGCTCGAGCGGTGGATTCACGACCGGCGTGCAAGGCGTGACGTCCGATAGCGACGATTTCGTCCGCTTCGGCACGGCCGTCGCGCATCTTCTCGGACCGGGCAATCACGACGCGATGTCGGGAACCTACTACGCCCGCTTCCTCGTTAAAGATACTGACTCGAGCGACTCCTATCTGCGCCAGGCCTATCGCCTGTTCTCGCTGCACACGGACGGCACCTACGTCGAGGAAGAGACGCACTGGCTGCTCATGATGAAGTTCGACGAGACCAACGCGAGCGGCGGCGAGTCGCGTCTCATGCACCTCGACGACTGGACCGAACGCGACCAGTTCGCGCTCGATCCGATGGGCGCGCTGCCGTTCGTCTACAAGGCGCCCGGCTCGAAGAACGTCAGCGCCGCGGTCGAGCGCCCGCTGTTCTTCCATTCGGAATTCGGTCTGTCGATGGCCTTCATCGACCAGTTCGTGCAGCCGCGCACGCTCGCCGAAGCGCGCTTCCTGCACGCCATGTCGAACTCGATGGAAACGTCATCCGCGACCCGCGAAATCTCGTTGCCGGTGGGCGAGCTGATCGTCGCCAATAACTATTTCTGGCTGCATGGACGCGCGCCGTTCGAGAAGCATCCGCAACTGCATCGTGAATTAATGCGCCAGCGCGGGACCTTCGCCCAATGAGCGCCCACGTCTCCTTCCGCGATGCCGATGCGGACGTGATCGTGATCGGCGGCGGCATCATCGGCGCGTCCACCGCGATGCAGCTCACGCAGCGCTATCCCGCGCTCAAGGTGATCGTGCTCGAAAAGGAAGACGCGCTCGCCGTGCATCAGTCCGGCCACAACAGCGGCGTGATCCACGCGGGCGTCTACTACGCGCCCGGCAGCCTGAAGGCGGAGTTCTGCCGCCGTGGCGCCGCCGCCACCTACGCGTTTTCACGCCGCCACGGCATCCGCTTCGAGCAGTGCGGCAAGCTCATCGTCGCGACGAACCGGATCGAAGTCGAACGGCTCAAGGATCTGTTCGAACGATGCCGCCAGAATCAGTTGCAGCCGCAATGGCTCGACCAGAACGAACTGACGCGCGAAGAGCCGCGCATCGTCGGCGAAGCGGCGATACGCGTCGCGTCGAGCGGTATCGCCGACTATCCCGCCGTGACCCGCGCCATGGCGCGGGTCGCGCAGGAGAACGGCGCCGAGATCATGCTCGGGCAACGGGTCGTCGGCATGAGCGAGGACGACGATGGTGTCGTCGTGACGACCGCGAGCGGACGCTTTCGCGCGAAGCACGCGATCGTCTGCGCGGGCCTCATGGCCGATCGCCTCGCGCGCATGTGCAAGGTCGACGTCGACTTCCGTATCGTGCCGTTTCGTGGCGAGTACTACCGGCTGCCCGCATCGAAGAACGATATCGTGCGGCATCTCGTCTATCCGGTGCCGGACCCCGCGCTGCCGTTCCTTGGCGTGCACCTGACGCGCATGATCGGCGGCTACGTGACCGTGGGCCCGAACGCGGTGCTCGCGATGGCGCGCGAAGGCTATCGCTGGCGCGACATCGACGTCTCCGATCTCGCCGAGATGGCGTCCTTCGGCGGATTCTGGAAGATGCTCAGGACCTACGGTCCGTCGGGCATCTCGGAGATGCGCAATTCGCTCTGGAAGAGCGGCTATCTCGCGCTATGCCGCAAGTATTGTCCCGAGCTCACGCTCGAGGACCTCGAACCCTACCCTGCGGGCGTTCGCGCGCAGGCCGTCTCATCGAGCGGCGCATTGATTCATGACTTCCTGATTCGTCCATCGAAGCGAAGCCTGCATGTCTGCAATGCCCCGTCTCCTGCCGCGACTTCGGCGCTGCCCATCGGCGAACATCTCGTCGACGCCTTCGCCAACGCATTCGATTTCGCGCCGCAGTCCGCAGTGGCTGCGTGACGTTAAAGCGGTCAATACGAGGAAACTCATGAAAGACGTGTTCATTTGCGACGCCGTTCGCGATCCGGCGCACGCTACGCGCTTTGCACGATGTGCATCGGCGTCGGACAGGGCATCGCCATCGCGCTGGAGCGCGTGGCTGCGCAGGCCTTGCGTGTCGTCATTTTATTTATGTCGACATGAATAAATCGAGCGCCTATGATGGAGGCTACCGGACAATGAAGAGAATCAGGAGACATGCAGATGATCAAGATTGAAAAGCTCACCGCCTGCATTGGCGCTGAACTGTCAGGCGTCAATCTGGGCGACGCATCGCGCGATGCGTCCTTGTTTGCGGAGATCAAGGCACTGTTGCTGCAGCACCGCGTGCTCTTCTTCCGCGACCAGAACATCTCCCGCGAGGAACATGTCGCGTTCGCCCGCAAGTTCGGTGATCTCGAAGATCATCCGGTTGCGGGAAGCGATCCGGAGCATCCCGGGCTCGTGCGGATTTATCGATCGGATGCGAAAAACCCCTACGAAAACAACTTTCACACCGACGGTTTGTGGCGGCCGAAGCCTTCCATGGGCGCGGTGCTTCGCTGCATCGAGTGCCCCGAAACCGGCGGCGACACGATCTGGGTCAATATGGTCGAGGCCTACAAGCAGTTGCCGGAAGAGATCAAGCGCCGCATCACGGGCCTTCGGGCGAAAAGCAGCATCGAGCATTCGTTCGGTGCGGCGATGGATCCCGAGGAGCGCAGAAAGCTCGCTGCGCAAAATCCGGACGTGGAGCATCCCGTCGTCCGCACGCACCCGGAAACCGGCGAGAAAGTCCTCTACGTGGGAAGCTTCACGACGCACTTCGTCAACTTCCATACACCCGAGAATGTCCGCTACGGCCTCGACAAGACGCCGGGCGCGAGCCTTCTGCTCAACTATCTGCAAAGCCAGGCGCTAATCCCCGAGTATCAGGTGCGTTTCAGATGGAAACCGAACAGCATCGCGGTCTGGGACAATCGCTCCACGCAGCACTACGCGGTCATGGATTACTGGCCGGCCCCGCGCAAGATGGAACGCGCAGGCATCATCGGTGACAAGCCTTACTGAAGCATCGCGGCCAGCGTATCCGGTTCATTCATCGGATATCGCTGGCCGTGTTCTTTTTACTTCGCTCGCGGCGTCAGGCGGTCTTGCGCAGAAAACCCTGATTGCCGCCATTGCGATTCGGCGCGAAGCCGTTGGCCTGCAGGGATTCCTCAACGGTGTCGTAGAACACGCCGATGCGCGAGATCTCGCGCGCCTGCCGCGCCGTCGCGATCTCGCGTCCGAATTCCCGTGACATACGCACCAGTTGCTCGATCTGCTTCACGGTGCTGATCTTCTCCGTGCGCGACTGGTTCCAGAGACAGTCTTCCGTGCCGCAGCGCACATGCAGACCCATGGAAATGCCCCACATGTTCACCGGCAGCACGTTGCGTACGTTGCTTTCCACCGTGACCACCGCGCCATCGGGCACGGCGCGAATGAAGTTGGCGAGGCTGTAGACGTTCGGCGTATCCATGCCGCCGGCTATCGCGACCCAGTTCATCACCAGCGGGCCCTTGTAGAAGCCGCGTCGCATCAGGCGCTCGACCGATTCGAAACTGTTGAGGTTGTAGCATTGGAAGGCGCTCTGAATGCCCTTGGCCGTCAGACGCCGCACGTGTTCCTCGACCCATCCGGGCTGCGCGGGAACGGTCATTTCCTTGTAGGCATTGAACAGCGCGGGCTGCTCGCGCGACGTGCCCTTGAAGTCCGCGTCTTCCGCCTGATCGGTGACGTTCATCTGGGACGTGTTCACCGTCACGGTCACCTGATCCGGCTTCGGTTCGAGTTCGGCCAGCATATGGCGCGTATCGTCCGACAGCCATTTGGCGGCCTGCCCTTCGTCCTCGGGAGCGAACGAAATCGAACCGCCGACCTGGATGATCATCTCCGGCACCGCCTTGCGCACGCCTGCGATGAGCTGATTGAACATGGACAGGCGCTTGCTGCCCTTGCCATCCAGCTCGCGCACGTGCAGATGCAATACGGTGGCGCCCGCGTTGTAGCAGTCCACCGCTTTCTGGATCTGATCTTCCATCGTGACCGGAATGTCTTCGGGGAAGTCACCGGGCAACCATCCGGGCGCGTACGGCGCGGCCGTGATGATCAGCGGTTGCTGGTTCTCGGGAAAGAGATGACCGTCGAGAAAATTCATGTCGATTTCCAAATGAGAGGCAGATTTGCTTGCGGCAGGCAGACGGCGCGCAGAGGCGTTGATTGCGTCCGCTGTGGTGAGCGGACGTGGACGATGCGGCGCAGCGCGTGACGCTAGTGCGGCGTGGCAAGCTGGCCGATGAGTTCGCCGGCCATGGGCCATTCGCCATGACCCGACGCTGGATTCAGATGACCGACATCGCCGAGTTCGACGAAGCGGCTTGCCCACGACCGCGCGAATTCACGGGCGCGATCCAGCCGCGTCAAAGGGTCGTTGCTGCTCGCCGCGACGATGCTCGGGAATGGCAGCACGCCGCGCGGAACCGGCAGCCATCCGTGTTCGTCCAGTGCGTCGATCGTCGGATAGCCGGGGGGCATGGGCGTTTCGAGATCAGCGGGCGCAGCGAGCAATGCACCGTGAATCGCATGCGTGGCGCAGCGCTGCGCCCAATGCGCGAGCATCATCACGCCCGCACTGTGCGCGACGACGATGACCGGACCTTCGATCGATGCCAGTGCGCGATCGATCGCAGCGACGCGTGCAGCGCAACTGAGCTTGTCATGCTCGAGCGGCGCGACGCTTCGCACGCGCGGCAGCTTCTGCGCGAGCAGCGTCTGCCAATGGTCCGCCACGTGTTCGCGCAAGCCCGGCACGATGAGCACCGTCGCAGAGGTGATATTGATCTTCTCCGTCACGGCACGAGCACCGTGGAACCCACCGTCTTGCGCGATTCGAGCGCGCGATGCGCGTCGGCGGCTTGATCGAGCGCGAACATCTGCCCCGGCTCGCTCTTGATCTTCCCGGCCAGCACGAGATCGAAAAGCTCGCGAGCCATCGACAGCATGTGCGAGCGCGGCGTCGCGTAATGCACCATCGCGGGCCGCGTCACCCAGAGCGATCCCTTGCGAGCCAGTACGCGCGTGTCGATCTGCACGGGACCGGACGACGTGCCGTTGCTGACCAATGTCCCGCGCACCTGCAGGCTGTCCAGCGACGCTTCCAGCGTGTCCTTGCCCACCGAGTCGAACACCACTTCGACGCCCTTGCCATCGGTAAGCTCGCGCACGCGCTCGGCGATGTTTTCCCGCGTCGTCACGATGGTATGCGTGCAGCCATTCGCCTTTGCCGCTTCGGCCTTCGCATCCGAGCTGACCGTGCCGATCATCGTGACGCCCAACGCGCGCGCCCACTGACAGGCGATGAGTCCGACTCCGCCCGCGGCAGCGTGATACAGGATGGTTTCGTGGCCCTTGAGCGGGTAGACCTGGCGAAACAGATACTGCGCGGTCATACCTTTCATGATCAGCGTCGCGGCCGTCTTGTCGCTGATGCCATCGGGCAAGGGAATCAGCACATCCGCGGGCATCACGCGAACGTCAGAGTAGGCGCCCTGCGGCCCGAGCAGATAGCCGACGCGGTCGCCCACCTTGATGTCATCGACGCCTTCGCCGATGGCTTCGACCACGCCTACCGCATCGGAGCCGAGGCCATTGGGCAGCGCAAGCGGATATTGCCCAGTGCGGAAATAGATGTCGATGAAATTGACCGCCACGAAGGTGTGACGCACGCGCGCCTCGCCAGGGCCGGGTTCGCCGACCGCAACGGTTTCGAGACGAAGGACCTCGGGGCCACCGATTTCATCAAAGCGAATCGCTTTTGCCATGTTCAACTTTCCTTGGTGAATGATTCCGGGATGGTGCGAAGCGATGTCGGGATCGTCAGAACATCTGACGAATGCCGAGTTCGAAGCCCATCTGATTCGAGCCGCCGAACGGAGCGGCGGGAACAGCGGTGCCCGCCGATACCGAGTAGATCGCGCCCTTGCCATGATTTTTCATATACCCCGCGACGCCATACACCGACGTGCGCTTGCTCAGGAAGTAGTTCGCCCTGAGCATGCCGAGCGTGCCATCGGCGTCGTCGGCGGCATTGCCGATGTGCGAAAGCTGGGCGTCGAACTGCCACGCGCCATAGAGAACGGATGCGCCGAGGTATTCGACATCCGTCTTGACCGAGCGCACGTCGCCGTGAAGGAGACGATGTATCCAGCCCATGCCCAAGCGCACCGGTCCGACGGTGAGATGCCCATTCACCTGATAGCGGCGATCGGTATCGCCGGAGTTCGTGAACGCGACACCGGGCGCGCCCGGCACGACCGTATTCGGCGCGGAGCCCTGCCCGCCTCTCAGCTCTTCGAAGGAGGTCGCGACACCCCAGTTGCTCGCGTCGTACTTGATCATGGCGGACAGGCCGCGGCAGGCCACGAAGTCGCCTGCAACCTGACCGCCGCAATTGCCGGCCGTCGATGCATCGCGGCCGAATGAATAGCTTGCGCCGATGGTGAATCCGTAGAACGTACCCATATAGGCGACGGCGTTATCGAACCGGTCGGCCAGCAACGCGCTGTCGAGCGAACCCAGACTCCCGATGCCGGCCGGACCGACGATGTTCGCATCGGTCATCGCCCATGTCTGCATGCTGTACTGGCGCCCGAAGGTAAGCTGTCCCCAGCCGTTCTTCAGTCCGACATAGGCCTGACGCCCGAACAGACGACTGGCTTGCTGCAGCGCGCCGTTGGAGAGGGAGAAGCCATTTTCCAGCGTGAAGATCGCTTTCAGTCCTCCGCCCAGGTCTTCCGATCCCTTCAGGCCCCATCGCGAAGGCAGGTCTCCGCCGCCGATCACTGGCATGCGCGCAACCGATCCGCCGGTCGGCGTCGCGTGCGTCAGATATTCGACGCCTGTATCGACGATTCCGTATAACGTGACCGAACTTTGCGCGAATGCAGGTGCACACGCCAATGGCGCCATCACAGCAATCGCAAGTCGTGCTTTCCTCATTTCGTCTCCGTTCGTTATTTATTATGCATACCGAATCGTTATTGATGTGATCTGCGCGGCTGTTCAACCACGATTCCCATGCGTGCCCCGGCGACGTCGAGGATCGACGCGGGGGGACACGCAGCCTCACGCTTGGACTCAGTCTATCAGCCAATAATATTAAAGTCGACAACAATTATACGAGGTTCGCGATTTTACAGCCGCTCGAACACGGCGGCGATGCCCTGACCGCCGCCGACGCACATCGTCACGAGTGCGTATCGGCCCGCGATGCGCTGCAATTCGTAGATCGCCTTGGTGGCGAGAAAAGCGCCCGAACAGCCGATCGGATGCCCCAGCGCGATCGCGCCGCCGTTCGGATTGGTCTTCTGCCGGTCGAGTTCGAGGCCTCGCTCGACCGCGATCGCCTGCGCGGCGAACGCTTCGTTGCTTTCGATCACGTCCATCTGATCGAGGGTCAGGTCGCCTTTGCGGAGCGCCAGTTTCGTGGCGGGAATCGGGCCCTCGCCCATGATCTCGTTGGACACGCCCGCGACCGCGTACGACACGAGCCGCGCGATCGGCTTGTGTCCGGCAGCCATCGCGACCGCTGCATCGGCGAGCACGAAGAACGCAGCGCCGTCGTTGATGCCGGAGGCGTTCCCCGCGGTCACCGTGCCGTCCTTCCTGAAAGCAGGCGTGAGCCTGGCGAGCGACTCCATCGTCGTCGCGGGCTTGACGTGTTCGTCGGTGTCGAACACGACCGCGCCCTTGCGCGTCTCTTTCACGATCGGGACGATCTGCGATCTGAAGCGCCCCTCGGCAATCGCGTGCGCCGCTCTGCGATGCGATTCCACGGCGAGCGCATCCTGCTGTTCGCGCGTGATGTTCCACTTGCGCGCGAGGTTCTCCGCCGTCACGCCCATGTGCCCGACGCCGAACGGATCGGTCAGCGTCGCGACCATCATGTCGGTGAGCACGGCGTCGCCCATGCGCGTGCCGTTGCGCATCGAGGCGAGAAGATGTCCGCTGCGGCTCATCACCTCGACACCTCCGCCGACACCATAGTCGCAATCGCCGAGAAGGATGTTCTGCGCGGTCGTGACGATGCCTTGCAGCCCCGAGGAACACAGCCGGTTCACGGACATCGCCACCGATTGCATCGGCAGGCCGGCGCGCACTGCCGCCACGCGCGCCACGTAGGCGAAGCGGCCCTCGGTGGGAATCGTGTTGCCGACCGTCACGTAGTTGATCGCCTGCGGGTCGACGCCCGAGCGCGTCACCGCTTCTTTCATGACGATGCCCGCTAGCTCCGCCGGCTCGAGATGGGCGAGCGACCCGCCGAATGCTCCGATTGCAGAGCGTGCCGCACCCAGAACCACCACTTCGCGTGTACTCGTCATTGCTGTCCTCGCCAAACAATCCCATTGCTTCCGAATGAAGCAATCCACCGAGCCAGTCTAGTTTTGTCGCGGACAGCGGACTTGACGAATCGAGCCACCTGCTTGGCATTTGCTGACACTGCGGGTAAACGCGCAAACCCGTCGGGCTCGCATCCCGAATGCCAAACCGTGACGCGATCAGTCAAGCGCGCGCAGCGTGTCGTCAACACAATCGAACCCGTAACGATTCACCGACCTCATGATTTAAAGGAAAGCGCAACCATGCGAATCAAACCGCTTACATGCTCGATCGGTGCGGAACTCACGGATGTGAACCTCGCGGACATCGCCCGAAGCGAATCTTTGCTCGCCGAGATCAAGGCGCTGCTGCTGAAACATCGCGTGCTGTTTTTTCGCGACCAGGAGATTTCTCGCGCCGACCATGTCGCCTTCGCGCGCTGTTTCGGCGATCTCGAAGATCATCCCGTCGCCAATACGGTGCCCGGCTATCCCGGCCTGATCGAGATCTACAAGAGCGAGAAGCGCGATCACTTCGAGAACACGTATCACAGCGATGCATCATGGCGCGCCAATCCGCCCAGAGCCGCGGTATTGCGCTGCATCTCGTGTCCCGATGTCGGCGGCGACACCATCTGGGTGAACATGGTGGAGGCGTACAACAGCCTGCCGGAAGAGATCAAGACGAAGATCGCGGGCCTGCGCGCCAAGCACGGCATCGAGCATTCGTTCGGCGCGATCCTGACGACCGAGGAGCGCGAGGAACTGGTCAGGAAGAACCCGCTGGTGGATCATCCGGTGGTCCGCACGCACCCGGAGACAGGCGAAAAGGTCTTGTACGTGGGGCCGTTCTCGACTCACTTCATCAACTATCACACGCCCGGGAACGTGCGCTTCGGACAGGACAAGACGCCGGGCGCGAGCCTGCTGCTCAACTATCTGATCAGTCAGGCGGCCATTCCGGAGTATCAGGTGCGCTTTCGCTGGGAACCCAATAGCGTGGCGATCTGGGACAACATGGCGACCCAGCACTACGCGGTGAGCGATTACTGGCCGGCGCCGCGTCGCATGGAGCGCGCCACCGTTCGCGGAGACCGGCCGTTCTGAACGCCGTCCGAAAAAAATTCCAGGAGACAAGCAAGCATGAACGTGATTCCCGATGCGCCTTCGGCCAGCCCGCACGACGGCTACGTCACAGGCCGGCGGCAAGCGTGGTTTGCCTTCGCGATGACCTTCGCGCTCATGTTGTTCGACTTCATCGATCGACAGGTGATCGTTTCGCTCTTCCCGCACATCAAGAGCGAATGGGGTCTCAGCGACAAGCAACTCGGCTCGCTCGTGTCGATCGTCTCGATCGTGGTGGCGGCAGGCGGCATTCCCGTCGCGCTCATCGCTGACCGGAAGGGGCGCGTGAAAAGCATCATCGTGATGGCGATCGCCTGGAGTCTCGCGACGATATCGTGCATGTTCACTGGCAACTACGGCCAGTTGTTCGCCGCGCGCGCGGTCGTGGGCCTCGGCGAAACCGGCTACGGCTCGGTCGGCGCGGCGCTCATCTCGACGTTGTTTCCGCGGCGCTTGCGAAGCGCGGCGCTCGGCGCGTTCTTCGCGGCGCCGTCGCTGGGCTCGGTGCTGGGCGTGTTCCTCGGCGGCATCATCGCGGCGCACTGGGGCTGGAAGGCTGCGTTCGGCGTCGTGGGCGTGCCCGGGCTCGTGCTCGCGCTCATCTACCTGCGCGTGCGCGACTACGATTCCGTGCCGCTGACATCGGGTACCAGCCGCGCCCCGCAGCGGCTGGGTGAAACGCTCAGCCATATCTTCGGCACGCTGGCGCGCACGCCGACCCTGCTGTTCGTCTGCGCGGGCGCGGCGGCGCAACTGATCACGGTGTCCGCCATCTGGTCGTGGCTGCCGAGCTATCTCAACCGTTATCACGCCATGACCGCGGAGACTGCGTCCGGAGCGGCGGCGGCGGTCGTGCTGATCGGCGCGCTGAGCTGCACGTTCTGGGGCATCGCGGTGGGACGCGTGGCGCAACGCAAGCCGCGCAACAAGCTGCCCGCGTTGTCGGTGCTTTGCGTGACGACGTCCGTGATCTTCATTACCGCATTCGGCGGACATTACACGGGCGATGTGCAGTTCAGATGGATCGTCGTGGGCGCGTTCTTCATGAACTGCACGGTGGGCGTGGTGGCCGGCGTCGCGATGGACGTGATTCATCCGGGCATGCGATCGACGGGCGCCGCCGTGCTGTCCCTCTTCCAGAACATGTTCGGGCTGGCCGTCGGTCCGTTTCTGGCCGGCATCCTGTCCGATCGCTGGGGTCTGCAGCACGCGCTCGCGCTCACGCCGCTGTTCAGTCTGGTGGCGGCGGTGTTCTTCGTCGTAGCCATGCGCAGCTATGACCGGGATGTCGAGCGCATCGCGGCGGCCGAGCGCGACGTGGCGCCCGCCGTCGCCGAAGATCGCGTGCCCGAACCGCAAACCGAATGACGATGCCCGATGAACCCCGCAAGTCCCGCTTCATTCTCCACACCATCAGGAATCTCGATGTCGAATCATATTGCTGCGCTGCCGCTCGCCGGCGTGCGCGTTCTCGATCTTTCCCGCGTGCTTGCAGGCCCGTGGTGCGGCATGGTGCTCGGCGATCTCGGCGCGGAGGTGATCAAGGTGGAACATCCGCAACGCGGCGACGACACGCGCGACTGGGGCTTGCGCGCCGGTTCGTCAGGGACGTCCTATTTCAACAGCGCGAACCGCAACAAGCGCTCGGTCACGATCGACCTGCAAACCAGCGAAGGACAGGACATCGCGCGAGCGCTCGCGCGACAGTGCGATGTCGTGGTGCAAAACTTCAAGCCTGGCGGCGCCGACAAGTTCGGGCTCGGGTACGCGCAACTGAAGCAGGACAATGCGTCGCTCATCTACTGCTCGATCTCGGGCTACGATCCGACCGGAACGGAAGCCCAACGTCCTGGCTACGATCTGCTCGTGCAGGGCGAAGCCGGGCTGATGGCACTGAATGGCGAGGCCAGCCAGCCGCCGCTCAAATTCGGCGTCGCCGCCGTCGATCTGTTCACTGGCATGTATGCGGCACAGGCCGTGCTCGCGGCGCTGTTCGAACGACAGAAAACGGGACGCGGGCGGCACATCGAAATGGCGCTGTTCGATTGCGGGCTGATGATCACGTCGTATTACGGACTCGAAGCGCTGATGACGGGCGAAGACCCTTTGCGCTACGGCAATGCACATCCGTCGATCGTGCCGTATGGCGTCTTCGAGGCGGAGGACGGAGCGCTCGTCATTACTGTGGGCAACAACGCGCAGTTCGTCCGGTTCTGCCGCGACGTCATCGATCGACCCGACCTCGCCGAGGACGAGCGCTTTCGCACGAACATCGCCCGGGCGCAAAACCGGTCGACGCTATTGCCCGAGATCGATCGCGAACTCGCGCGGCGCACACGCGCCGTCTTGCTGGAGCGCCTGAAGAAGGCCAGCATTCCATGCGGAGAAGTGCTCGGCCTGCATGAAGCGTTGTCGTCCGAACGGGCCACGGGTTCCGGTCTCGTCACGAACGTGCCACATCCGGAAACCGGCAGTATGCAGGTGCTTTCGCCGCCGTATCGCTTCGATGGCGCGCGTCCGCCGGTGCGGCGCGCGCCGCCGTCACTGGGCGAAGGCACGCGTGAAGTGCTTCAGTCGCTGCTCGAATTGAGCGACGAGCAGATCACGCAACTCGAAGCGGATGGAATCGTGTGACCTGCGCGTCAGTGCGTTTCCCGCACGTCGTCCGCAAAGTAGTCCGTTCTCCAGCGGGTCGGCGGTTTGCCGAACTCCGCGCTGAACCATCGCGAGAACGCGCTGACTTCGGAGAAGCCTACGAGAATCGCGATATCCGAAACCGTATGGCGGCGATTGCCGAGATATCGCATCGCCAGTTCGCCACGCACCTCGTTGACGAGTGCGGAGAAGCTCTGGCCCGCCTGCTCCAGTTGCCGCTGCAACGTGCGGGGCGCGAAGCCGAGGCGTTGTCCGACGCGTTCGATGGCGCCGTGCCCTTGCGGCAGCAGGATATGGAGCGCGCGCCGCACCTCGTCCGTTATCGACGCAGGTCGCGCGGGTAGCCGCAAATCGAGCAGCTCTTTGGCGTAGCGTGCGAGCGTGGCATCGCCGAGCGGATTGGGCCGATCCAGTTCCTCGCGCGTGAGCGCGATGGCGTCGAACTCCGAATCGAATTCGACATTCGGTCCCAGAAATGGCCGATGAAACCGCATGCTCTCAGGCGCGGCGTGCGCGAAATAGACGCTGCGCGCCTTCCACTGCGCGCCGAGAATGCCGCGGATGAGATTGAAAACCGCACCGACAGTCAGCTCGACGATGTCGCGCCCGGGATCGGGCCGACCGGTGACCAGCACCACATGCACGAGCGACACATCGCCGAAGTCCGCCACGCGAATAGAAACCGAATCGCTCAGCATGTGACGATACTGCTCGATCTGCTCGAGCACATGGCGCAGCGTCGGCTGATGCTGGAGATAGAGGCTCACCGCGCCGAAGTCCGACAGACGCCACGCCTCCCCGATCCGCACGCCGAGCGATCGAAGCTCCGACGATCTCGCCGATTCCGCGAACACGCTCGCGAGCCCGGACTCCGGAATGCGCAAATCAGGCGCGCTCAGACACACAGGGTCCAGCCCGGCTTCACGCACCTTGCAGACCGGATCGATGCCGACCGCACGGGCGATGGTGGAATACTTGATCAGCGATGCGCTGCGAACGAAGATAGCCATGTCGAGGTCGTCAAATTCAACCGGTAAAACTATCGGAAAGTCGCTGCGGCGTCTGCACGGAATAACCACTATGGTCTTCGTCATATTTTTGTCGACATTACACACGGTGCATCCTAGAATCAGCCTGTTAAAAATCGACGCGGATCGCTCCGACTCGCCATGGCCCGACTCAAAACGCAGAATCTTCCCGACCTCTCCGCGCTTCTGACGCCCAAAAATCCATTGATGCTGGCTGTCGAGCGCGCCGTGCTCCGCGGGCAGGATTCGGGGTATGCGTCCGCACCTATAGCAGAGCAGATCGCGGCCCGCCTGGCCGGTGTCATCACGCTCGATCTGCTCAAGTCGGGACAGCGCCTGCTCGAAAAGGACATCAGCGAGGTGCTTCATGTGAGCCGCGCCCCGGTTCGCGAAGCGCTGCGCATCCTGGAGCGGGACCGGCTGGTCGAATTCCAGGTGAGACGAGGGGCGATCGTCACCGCGCCTGACGAAAACGAGCTTCGGGACATTTTCCGCGTACGCAGCGTGCTCTATCTGACGATGCTGGAACAGGTCGCCAACGAAAGCCCGTCCGAGCTGGAAGCGCTCATGTCCGAGCGCTTGCCGAGGCTCGTCAAGGCGGCCGATGAATCTCCGGACGCTTATGCGGTGGAAAGCTTCCTGCTGAACTTCGCGACGGTGGATCTCTGCCGCAACCGGCTGCTGGTGGATATTCTGCAATCCATTTCGCTTCGCACGCTGCGCTATCTGAGGCTGAGCATGGTGGCGGATCCGCAGTCCATTCGCGTTTCGCTCAAACGCTGGCGCGCGTTGCACAAGGCCGTCGTCGGCCGCGACGGCGAAACGCTGCTTTCGTTGGCCGCACAGCGCCTCGACGAGGCACGCGATGCCGCGGTTCAGGCGATTGCACCCGTATCAGCGCGCCGCGCCGGGAAGTCACAGAAGAAGGCGCCGGTAGCCTCGCTGGACTGAACTACTTAAAGCATTTCAAGTTCCGCATGCGGCCTCCTCGCCGCATCTGCATGCCCGCTGCCTGGCGGGCGTAGATTCCCTCCCTCCTCACTGCTCCCGACAGTTCCGGCTCCGCCAGCTGTCGGATCGCCTATGCTTCCTCCATGCCCGACACGCATGAGGTATAACCCCAACTCGTTTAATGTCGACATAAATTAAATGCAGTGATAGTCTTCGATCGTGGTGAAGAAGTTCGTCAATCACGAGAGGAGACACCAGTGAGTCTATCGACCACAAATGAAATGCCAGCCTTGAACGTCGCGACCCGCGCTTCCTCCCGCCCCTACGCCTGGGTGGTTTTCGCGCTGATGTTCTGCCTTTTGCTTTCCGACTACATGTCGAGACAGGCGCTGAATGCCCTCTTTCCGATTCTGAAAGTCCAGTGGCACATGTCCGACACGCATCTCGGTTCGATCAGCAGTGTCGTGCCGCTCACGGTCGGTGTCCTGACGCTGCCGTTCTCCATCTTCGCTGACCGCTGGGGGCGGGTGAAAAGCATCGCAGTGATGGTCGCGCTGTGGAGCGTCGCCACCCTGGGATGCGCGATTGCAAGCAATTACGAGGAGATGCTCATCGCGCGCTTCTTCGTGGGCGTTGGCGAGGCGGCTTATGGCAGCGTCGGCATCGCGATACTCGTGAACATTTTCCCGAAACACATGCGCTCCGGCATTACCGGCGGTTTCACGTCGGCAGCCGCATTCGGCTCGGTGCTGGGCGTCTCCCTTTCCGGTATCGTCGCGACACACTTCGGCTGGCGCTGGTCCATGGGTGTGATGGCGATCTTCGGATTCGTGCTGCTCATCGTCTACTGTTGCGTCGTGACGGAGAAAAGGCTCGCACGCGCGCATCCGGAAGATGCCGCGCCGACCGCACATGGGTCCGCCAGATTGACATTCCGCGCGCTCATCGCCGGCATCTTCCCGAGCCGATCGGTGTTCTGCGCGTATCTCGGATGTGCGCTGCAGGTATTCATCCAGGGAACGCTCTTCGTGTGGCTGCCGAGCTATCTGAATCGATACTGGGGCATGTCGGTCAGTCAGGCGGCGTTGACGGCGGCGGGCCTCGTGCTGGTCAGCGGTGTGGGCCAACTCATGTGCGGCGTGATCACGGACCGGATCAGCGGAGGGTCGTCCCTCAAGCGATGGAACATGGCGATTGCCTACTGCCTCGCGCTCGGCACGCTGCTGACGATTGCGTTCCTCGTGCCACAGGGCATCCTGCAACTGGTGCTGCTCGCCTTTGCCGTGTTCTTTCTCGCAAGTTCGTTTGGCACATGCAGCCCGATCATTGCCAACGCAACGTCATCCGCCATTCATGGGTCGGTGTTTGCAACGCTTACGCTCTTCAACAACATCCTGGGTCTCGCGGCCGGCCCATTCCTCACCGGCGCGGCTGCCGACGCGGTCGGCCTCAAGGTCGCTCTGCATTGCCTTCCGCTTCTGGCTGTTCTTCCGTTCATCGTGTTTATCGTCGGCAGGCGGTGCAGCGTGGCGGAAATGTCGCGTGACATCAAATAGTGGACATGAATTAGTTATCCGTATTTGAGTTACGACACGTTTCGAATCAGCCATTCCGGGCGCTTCTCCTTGAACGCTCTCCACTTCAAACTTTCGATTCATACAGCCACCACCATGAATTTCCTTGACGGTCACCTCTACCCCGAGAATCAACAGCCCCTGATCATTACCGCCGCTCCCTACGCGCCAGGCTGGATTCCTTCCGATTTCCCGGAAGACATCCCTGTCACGATGGAAGACCAGATTCAGAAGGCCGTCGATTGCTATGAAGCAGGCGCCACCGTGCTGCATCTGCATGTGCGCGAACCCGATGGCCGCGGCAGCAAGCGGCTCTCCATGTTCAACGAACTGATTGCCGGAGTGCGGGCCCGCGTGCCCGAAATGATCATTCAGGTCGGCGGCTCGATCAGCTTCGCTCCCGAATCCGAGGGTGAGGCAGCCAAATGGCTGAGCGACGACACACGACACATGCTGGCCGAGCTCGATCCGAAGCCCGACCAGGTGACCGTGACCGTCAACACCACGCAAATGAATGTGACGGAGCACGCTGGCCTGGATGACTTCAAGGGCGTGTCGCGCGGATTTCCGCATCTGTACGCGACGTACAAGGACATGATCGTGCCATCGAATCCGAGCTGGGTCGAAGAGCACATCCGACGCCTGACGGCAGCCGGAATCCAGAGCGAGTTTCAGTGCTACAACATCAATAGCTTCGAAACCATCGAGCGGATGATTCGGCGGGGCGTCTACAAAGGTCCGCTGGTGATGAACTGGGTCGCGATCAGCGGCGGGATGGATCAGGCGAATATCTACAACCTGGCAAACTTCCTGCGAGCCGCACCCGACGGCGCCGTGATAACGGTGGAAAGTTCGGTTCTGAACGTATTGCCGGTGAATATGATCGGAATTGCTTTGGGCCTGCATGTGCGATGCGGCATCGAAGATGTGCTCTGGAATCAGACCCGCACGGGCAAGATGAGCTCCGTCGAACAGATCCGGCAACTCGTGCGGATCGCCGGCGAGTTTGGCCGTCCCATCGCAACGGCGCAGCAGGCAAGAGAGATCATGCAGATCGGCGTCTTTTACGAAACCGCGGACGAGACGCTTCAGGCCAACGGCTTCGCGCCCAACCGCAATGGCGCCAACCAGGGCTTTCTGAGGAAGCCGGTCTGAGAGTCTCTCGAATCGCGGGTCCGGCGCCCCAGGGAGAACCGGACCCGCGCGATCATTCCGGCACGGCAATGCCGGACGATGCAACGTACCGTGACCTGCGCCGCTGCAAGCCGAGCAGGCATGCGAGCGATACGGCCGCAAGCGAGCTGTAGAAGAGCGCAAGCGGCCACCACTGCCCCGGCCACGCATGCGCGAGCACGGTGCCGATGAGCGGCGTGAGGCCGCCCGCGACCGCCGCGCAGGTCTGATACGACAGCGAGATCGCGGAGTAGCGATAGCGGACGTCGAACGCATCGGTCATCAGTCCGGCCATCACCGCGTACGAACCGGACATGCACATCACCGCAATCGCAATGCCGATGACGATGGCAACGGGACGTCCGGTCGATACCAGCATGAACATCGGATACGGCGAGAGCATGGCGAGACCCGCCGCCCAGGCCAGGAACCGCACTTGCCCGATGCGTTGCGCAAGCCATCCGGAGATGAGCTGGTTGAAGAAGTGCACGAATGCGACCACGAAAAGACAATCGAGAATGAGCGCGCGGTCGAGCCCGAGCGTCTCGGTCGTGAAGCTGAGCATGAAGGTATTGACGAACCACGCGCCGGCCACGCCGATCACGTTCGCGCCGAGACACAGCAGCACCGTGCCCCACGCGTTGCGCACTACGTCGAGTATGGGCAGACGCGCGGGCTGCGTGCGCTTTGCGGCCGCCGCGAATTCGGGCGATTCGGACACGCCCGAGCGAATGAAGATGCCGACGAAAAGCAGCACCGCGCTGGCGAGAAACGGCACGCGCCAGCCCCAGTCCATCATCTGCTCGCGCGGCAGATGCCCGATCGTCCGGAACGCGAGCAAGGCGAGAATCAGTCCTGCCGGGCTGCCGAGTTGCGCGAACGACGCGAGAAACGTCCGCCTGTTCTTCGGCGCATGCTCGCCCGCCATCAGCACGGCGCCGCCCCATTCACCGCCGATCGCCACGCCCTGCGCCACCCGCAGCGCGACCAGCAGCACCGGCGCGAGCGCGCCGGCGCTGGCGTAAGTCGGCAGAAATCCGATGCCGATCGTGCCGAGCCCCATGATCGCGAGCGTCGCGACGAGCGCCTTCTTTCTGCCGATGCGATCGCCAAGATGGCCGAACACAAGCCCACCGAACGGACGCGCGAAGAAGCCGACCGCGAACGTGCCGAACGATGCGAGCGTGGCATAGAACGGATCGCCTTGCGGAAAGAACAGCTTGCTGAACACGAGCGCCGACGCCGTCGCGTAGATATAGAAGTCGTACCATTCGATGGTCGTGCCGACGAACGCGGCGAACGCGGCGCGCCCCGGCTGACGCGCCGGACTGCCCTGAACATGGCTCTGCATGAACGTCTCCTGATGGTATGGGCCGGTCTGGGTCGCCGGCTTCTCTTGAGGTTGAGTGAAGCGAGATCAGCCTGTCAGCACGCCCGCATCGAACAGACGTTGCTGGGTCGCCGCATCGATGCCGAGTTCGTCGAGGACGGCGCGGGTATCGCCGCCGAGCGCGGGCGGCGGCGTTCGATACGTCGCGGGCGTGCGCGAAAGCTTGATCGGTGTGCCGGTGCCGCGATACGCGCCCATTTCGACGATCAGCTCGCGATGCAGCGTGTGCGGATGCCTCGCGACGGCGTCGACGGTTTGCACGGGGCCGCACGGCACGCCCGCACGAATCAGCTCGGCCGCGAGCGGCTCGCAGTCGTGCTGCTTCAAAAGATCTTCGAGCACCTCCTTGAGCGCCTCGCGATGCGCGCAACGGCTCCTGTTATCGATGAAGCGCGCGTCGTGCGCGAGCGCCGCCGCATTCAGATGCGCGACCAGCTTCGCAAACTGCCGGTCGTTGCCCACAGCGAGAAAGATGGGTGCCGTCGCGGTCCGATAGCTGTCGTACGGCGTGATGTTCGGATGCGCGTTGCCGCTGCGCTGCGGCGTGCGCCCGTTGCCGAAATGATTCGGCAGATGCGGATGCAGCAGCGAGACGCCGCAGTCGTACAGCGCGATGTCGAGCGACTGCCCGCGGCCGCTCTTCTCACGCTCCGCGAGCGCCAGCAGAATGCCCGCGAGCGCATTGAGACCCGTCACCATGTCGACCACGGGAAGCCCGACGCGCAGCGCCGGTCCGTCGCGTTCGCCGTTGACGCTCATCAGCCCCGTGATCGCCTGAATGGCTGCGTCGTAGCCGGGCAGTCCACCGAGCGGGCCGTCCGGGCCGAAGCCGGAAATCGCGCAATGGATCAGACGCGGAAAGCGCCCGGCGAGCGTGTCGTAGCCCATGCCCCAACGCTCCAGCGTCCCCGGCTTGAAGTTTTCGACGAGCACGTCCGCGCCTTCGAGCAACTGCCACAGCACGGCGCGCCCTTCCTCGCGGGACAGGTCGACGCAGATCCCCTTCTTGTTGCGATTGACGCCAACGAAATACGATGCGGTTTCGCCGACGAACGGCGGCCCCCATCCGCGCGTTTCGTCGCCGCCCGGCGGTTCGAGTTTGATGACCTGCGCGCCGTGATCGGCGAGCGATTGCGTGCAATACGGACCGCCGAGCACGCGGCTCAGGTCGATGACACGAAGCCCCTGCAGGGCGCCTGCCACGCGCGCCGGGCTCATCGTGCGCCTCCATCGTGTGCGGGCACGATCGACATCGCTTCGGCGAGGCTTACCGGCGTTTCATCGACGAGCTTGCGAAGCAGCGCTGCATGCAATCGCACATCCGTGGGCGCGAGCGGATCGCGCGGCATGAGCTTGTGCTCGATCACGAGATGCGCAAGCGCGAGCCTGCGATGATCCGGCGCGACGCGGGCCGCTTCCGTCGCCATGAACACGGCCGTGGTCGCGTGGTAGACGGCGCTCGCGGCTTCCCGTACGTTTTCGTCGCGGCCGCATTCGGCCACGCCGTCGAGCGCGGCGCTCGCCCGCCTGAACACGTCACGCAGCAAGGCGACGGTCTGCGGCGGCAAGGCGGCATCGTCGAGTTGCGCATTCAGGTATTGACCGAGCGATGCAAGCGCGCCTTCACGCCGCGTCGCGCGCGCGACGTCCAGCGCAACGATATTGCTCGTGCCTTCCCAGATCGACCCGAGATGCGAATCACGCACGAGTCGCGGGTCTGCCCATTCTTCGATGTAACCCACGCCGCCGCGCACTTCCATCGCATCGCCGGTGACCTTGCGGGCATCGCGGCAGGCGCGGAACTTCACGAGCGGCGTGAGGATGCGTACGCACTTCGCCGCGAGCGCATCGCCGCGATCGGCGCGGGGCAGGAGCGCTGCGATCTGCATGAACATGGAGCGCGCCTGTTCGGCCGGCAGCATCATCTTCAGCAACTGGCGCTGCATCAGCGGCATCTCGATGAGCTTGCGACCGAATGCCGAGCGGTTTCGCGCAACGTGCAGCGCCTCGGTCAGCGCGCGGCGCATCAGCCCCGCCGCGCGCACGCCGTTCGACAGACGCGACATGTTGATCATGTCCGCCATCTGATGAAAGCCGCGGCCCACTTCGCCGATCAGATACGCCTCGGCGCCCTCCAGCACGATCTCGCCGCTCGCCATGGAACGGCTGCCGAGCTTGTCCTTCAGCCGCACGATGCGATACGCGTTGCGCGTGCCGTCGTCGCGTACCTTCGGCAGCAGAAAGAGTGCGAGCCCCTTGATGCCGTCGGGCGCATCGTCGGGACGAGCGAGGACCATCGCGAGGTCGGCATCGGCATTCGAGCAAAACCATTTGTCGCCGTACAGCTTCCATGCTTCCCTGCCGCTCGCGTCGACGCTGCGGCTCGCACGCGTCACCGTGCGTCCGGTATCGGAACCGGCCGCCTGCTCGGTCATGAACATCGCGCCCTGAAAGAGCGTGTCGAAGTCCTGCGATGCAAGCATCGGCAAATATCGATCGACGAGTTCGCGCGAACCGAACTTGCGCAGCGTGCGGGTGAGCGAATCGGTCATGCTCACCGGGCAGCAGAGGCCGAACTCGGCCTGCACGAAGAGGAAGGTGAGCGCGTACTTGACGAGCGGCGGCGGCGCGTCGCTGCGATGACTCATCGATGCGAGGCCGAGTTCGCTGTATGCAACCCGTTCGAGCTCGACATAGTCCGGATGCTTCTCGATACGCTGAATCGCAACGCCTGCGCGCGTGCGCTGCAGCAGCACCGGCGGATGATGATCGGCGCTGGTGGCCCAGACATCGAGTTGGTCGGAGGCGCGCTGTCCGAGATCGGCGAGGCGGCCCTTCACGCTTTCATACGTGGTTTCGCCGAGGAAGCTCCTGAGCAGCGGTCCGAACGACGGATCGCTCGTGAAGAAATTGATGCCGCGGCTGTCGGGAATATTCGACGTCGCGGGCTCGTTCATGCGCTCGGGCATGGGCTGTCTCCTGGTTTATCGTGCGGCGCGCCGGCACCGCATCGTCCTGGGAGTCAGACTACGTTTCGCTTCGATAACGGTCCAATACAATCGATGGCACGTGCGATAACATGAATTTATCGTAGGCGGGAGACATCGCATGGAATTGAGGCAATTGAGGTACTTCGTGGCGGTCGCGGAGGAGCTGCATTTCGGGCGCGCGGCGCGGCGGCTCTTCATCTCGCAGCCGGCGCTGAGCTTCGACATACGCCGCTTCGAGGAACAGCTCGGCGTGAAGCTGCTGGAGCGCTCCAACAAGGCCGTGGCCCTGACCAACGCCGGGCAGGTGCTGCTCGGCGAAGCGCGTCAGCTATTGCAGCAGGCGGAGGACGTCGCCACGCTCACGATGCAATCCGCGCACGGGCTCGTCGGGCGGCTTCGCATCGGCTTCGTGAATTCCATGCTGTATCGCGGCCTGCCCGAAGCGGTGCAGCAGTTCGAGGCGGAGCACGCGGCGGTCGAAATCGTGCTCAAGGAGATGAATACGGCGGAACAGGTGCGCGCCTTGCAGCAATTGCAGATCGACATGGGCTTTGCCCACTGGGGGCATTTTCCCGCCGAGATCGAAGCGCAAACGTGGATGTCGGAGGCGTTCCTGTGTTGTCTGCCCGCAAACCACAAGCTGGCGAAGAAGCGGCGCATCGACCTGCGTCAGCTCGCGCACGAACCGTTCATCCTGTTTCCGCGCGGCGTGTCGCCGCATTATCACGATCAGATCATCGCGACCTGCGTGGAAGCGGGATTCAGCCCGCGAATCAGGCACGAAGCGCGCCTGTGGCAAACCGTGGTGACGATGGTCGAATTTCAGATGGGCGTGGCGCTGGTTCCACAAGCACTCGCGCGCACGCAGTCCCAGCGGGCGGTCTTCGTCCCGCTCGCGCGCAACCCGTTTTCATCGCAGATCTTGCGGCTCACGCGCGCGGGGAGTCAGCTCGATCTGGCGCAAAGCTTTCTCGCCGCGCTGCAACCGAAATGACGGGTGCGTCCAGTCAAAACTCTCGCAGCGTCAGCTCTACATGCTTCAGCCTGCGCACCATGCGCTCGATGAACTCGTCCGTGACATGCGGCAACGCGCGCTGACTCGGGACGATGATGCCCACCGTCAGCGCGTTGATGTTCTCGTCGTCGATCGGCCGCCACACCACGTCGCCGCGCGTCAGTTCATCGAGAAACGCGAGCTTCGAGAAGAACGAGATGCCGCGTCCCGACGCGATGAGCCGTTTCAGCAAGGTCGTCGAATTGCATGTCACGCTCGGCTGCAGCGATTCCCAGAACGGCGGGAAGTCGTTGGACATCACGCCCTGAATCGGCGAACGCCCTTCGAGACGCAGAAACGCGTGATGCCGGCACTCGTCGAAGGTCACGCGCTCGCGCTTCGCGAGCGGATGCGACGACGCCATCACCACGCCCGGCGGCAAGGGCACTTCAGTCACGACATCGAGTCCGGTCGGCAGCTTCGTGATGTACGTGATGCCGACGTCGTACTCGCCGCTCAGCACGCGCGGCGGGACATCGTGCGGCGGCACGGCGGCGATCGAGTACGTGACGGCCGGATACGCATCCGAGAAATCCTCGACCGTCGCCGGCAAAAAGTCGACGAACAGCGAATCCATCGCCACCACCGACACGTGGCCCTTGCGCTCGCCCTTCAGTTCGTCCAGCTCGCTGCGCATCAGGTGGAAATCGTTCAGCGTCCCGCGGATGTGCTGCAGCACGCGCTCGCCGGCGGCGTTCAGGCGAATGCCGTTGGGCAGTCGGTCGAAAAGCTCCGTGCCCATCTCCGATTCGAGCTTGAGTATCTGCCGGTTCACCGCGCTCGATGCGACATAGAGGTTCTGCGCGGCCTTGCGGATCGATCCGCACCGCGCGACCTCGACGAAATACTTCAAAACGTTCGCATGCATCGCCAGTCCCTGATCCTCACTCCATGACCCGCACCGGCCACGACGCGACCACGGGATGATCGAAGGCTACCTTGCCGACGTCCGAAGCGCCACCCGGTGAACCGAGCGCGCTCACGCCCGCATCGAAGAACGCGCGGTTCACCGCGGCGAACGCCGCTTCCGCTGGAGGCAACTCATCCTCGTGATAGATCGCCTCGGTCGGGCACACCGAGACGCATACGCCGCAGTTGATGCATTCCTCCGGATGGATATACAGCGTGCGCCCGCCTTCGTAGATGCAGTCGACCGGACAGCACTGCACGCACGCGCCGTCCTTCACGTCGATGCACGGCGACCCGATCACATAAGCCATCAGCGTCCCCTCCATTGCGGCTTGCGCTTTTCCTGGAACGCGCGCACACCTTCGTGCGCGTCCTCGGACTGCAGCGCGCTGACGAGCGCGGGGAGTCTGAGCGCCTGTGCCTCGCTGGCGGACAGCGTCGACGTGCGGCGCACGACCTGCTTGATCGCCTGCACCGACAGCGGCGCGCAGGCGAGCACGGCATCGACCCATCGATCGACGGCACCGTCCAGATCGGCGCGCGGCACGACCTCGTTGACGAGCCCCATTTCCAGCGCATCGCGCGCGGAGATGCGGCGTCCCGTCATGAGCATCGCCATCGCCTGACGATAGGGAATCTGGCGTTGCAGCAAGGTCATGCCGCCGTCGAGCGGCATGCGGCCGACGAGCGCCTCGGGCAAGCCGAAGCTCGCTTCCTCGCACGCGATCACGAGATCGCAGCCGAGCACCATCTCGAACCCGCCGCCGAGCGCGTAGCCGTTCACGCGCGCGATCACCGGCACGTTCAGCGTCTCGCGCAGCGCGATGCCGCCGAAGCCGCCCGGACGCGGCGCGGCCCAGTATTCGAGGCCGCTCATCGCGGGATTCTTGAGATCCGCGCCGACGCAGAACGCGCGCTCGCCCTCACCCGTCAGCACGACGACGCGCACGTCGCGGTTATGTTCGAGCTCGCTCCAGATGCGTTGCAGCTCGGCTTCGGTTTCGAGATCGACGGCGTTGAGCGCCTCGGGACGCGCGAGCGTCACGGTGGCGACGTGTCGATCGATGACGAGGCGCACGCTCATACGGCCTCCGTCGTCGTGAGGCCGAGCACCTCGGCCGTGTGTTGCCCCAGTCGCGGCGGTGCGCGACGCAACACGACGGGGGCGTTCGACAACTCGATCGGGCTGCCGATCAGACGCACCGGTTGCCCTTCTCCCTCGCCTTCGAGGACGAGCCGGTTGTGCAGCGTCTGCGGATCGACAAGCGCCTCGCGCAGATCGCGCACCGGCGCGCACAGCAGATCCTGTTCTTCGAGCCGCGCGAGCCAGTGCTCGCGGCTGTTGCTCGCGAAGCGCTCGCGGAAGGTGCGCTGCAATTCGGCCTTGTGGGCGAACTGCTGGTTCAGGTTGCAGAAACGCGCATCGGCGGACATGTCGTCGATTTCCAGCGCCGCGCAGATATCGCGCAACGGATTCGCCTTGAACGCGCCGACCAGCACGAGCGGGCCCGTCGTCGTGTCGAACACGCCGGAGAGCGGCATCGCGGCCCAGTTCACTTCGGAGTCGGCCATCATGATCATCGCGGCTTCCTGCATCTGCATCGCGAGCATCGAGTTGTAGAGCGACACGTTGACCTTCTGCCCCTCGCCCGTGCGTTCGCGATGCAGGAGCGCGAGCAGAATGCCCTGCACCATGTGCATGCCCGCCGAGTAATCCGCGAGCGCGGTCGGATAGACGGAGACGGGCAGCGAGTCATCGGCGCGGCGCGCCATTACGCCGCTCATCGCCTGCGCGAGTACGTCCTGGCCGCCCTTGTGCGCGTACGGTCCGGTCTCGCCGAAGCCCGTGCCGACCGCGTAGATGATGCGCGGATTCAGCGCGCGGCAGTCCTCGAAGCCCAGGCCCAGCCGATCCATCACGCCCGCGCGGAAGTTGTTCACGACCACGTCCGCGTCCGCGATCAGCGCCTTCAACGCTTCCATCTGCGCCGCATCGCGCAGATCGAGCGCGACGCTGCGCTTGTTGCGATTCAGGCTGCAGAAGATCGGGTTGTCCGCGCCCGCGACCGGCTCGAAAGTCGAGCGGCTCAGATCGCCCGCGCCATGCCGCTCGATCTTGACGACATCGGCGCCGTAGTCGGCGAGCATCTGCGTGCAGACGGGGCCCATCATCACCTGCGTGAGGTCGATCACGCGCACGCCGGTCAAAGGCAGATCGTGTTGTTTCATCTTGTTCTCCGAATTCCTCATGCTGCTTCCCTCGCATCGATATGCCGTGCGAGCGCCGGGACGTCCGCGTTGCGCCCGCTCTGGTCGCCCGGGTCCGCGCCCTGCGAGCGCAACGTCTTTTGCAGCGCGGGCACGTCGACATCGCGCACCGTGACGCCCGCGTTCAGCGCGAGCGCCGCCGCGACGCCCGCGGCTTCGCCCATCGCCATGCAGGGCGGAATCTCGCGCGACATCTTTTGCGCCTGCGAGGTCGCCGAGTAATGACGGCCCGCGACGAGCAGGTTGTCGATCTCCTTCGGCAGCAGCACGCGATACGGCATGTAGTAATCGCGTCCGCGTGCGATGCTGTCGGTGAAGCGCGTGCGCTGCGCGAGATCTTCCTTCGTCATCACGTATTCGCCTTGCAGCAGGCGCGTCTGACGCACGCCGGTCTGCGGCGCGACATCGATCACATAGCATTGCTCGAAGCCCGGCAGCTTCTCGCGCGCGAATTCGACGACCGCATGAATGTGGCCGCGGCCCTGCATTTCGGCGCGCGTCAGGTCTTCGGGCTTGAGGCCATCGAGACCGGCCATGTGCGGGCAATTGCACCACACGACGCCCGGCAGCGGCGTCTTGAGCCACCAGTAACCCCAGGAACCGCCGAGAATGCGTTTGATCTGACGATCGATCGCGGCGAATGCTTCGGGTTCCTCTGCTTCGAAACGTTCGGCTGCCTCGGTGTCGACGCCGCCCAGACGAAACACCGTCGTCGTGATGTAAGTGCCGCCGACATGCGGCACGCCAGCCGATGCCGCGACATCGAGATCGCCGGTCGCGTCGATGACGACATCGGCGAGAATCGCTTCGCGCCCGCTCTTGGTCTCGCAGATCACGCCCTTGACTCGGCCGTCTTCCACGAGCGTGCGCGAGAACCACGAATGCAGCCGCAGTTTGATGCCGAGCGACTCGACCATTTCGAGCGCGACGCGCTTCATCGCGTCGGGATCGAAGGCCGCCGCGAAGCACACCGGATGCGGGTTCTTCTGGCTATGAAAATCGAACGTGCCCCAGCGGCCCCATTTGCGATACGCCGCCGGGTCCTCGCCCCATTCGTCCGCGCGCGGGAAATACGCGAGCTTGCGCGCCGCCATGCGCTCGATGAAGGTCATGCAGGTGCCGCGCACCGAGATTTCCTGCAAGTGGTTGTCCCACATGTCGTCGAGCACGAGCACCATGCCGCCCGAGGCGAGACCGCCCAGATGGTTGTAGCGTTCGAGCAGAATCACTTCCGCGCCGTTGCGCGCCGCCGCGATAGCCGCCGACAATCCCGCCGGGCCGCCGCCGACCACGACGACGTTCGCCTGCGCCGCCACGCGCACGTCGCGTGCGGGTTCCTGAATCCAGTCGCTGATCATGTTCATTTCGTCTCCTGTGTTGATGGTTCGTGTCGCGTCGGATTCAGCGGACGCCTTCCGGCTGCCACTTGACGAGCCAGCGCTCGAGCGCCGCGATCACGAGGAAAAAGAAGCCCGAGAGAACGGCGCTCATGATGATCGCCGTGTAGAGCAGCGCCGAGTCGAAGGCATAGGTCGCCTGAATGATCATTGCGCCGATGCCTTCGGTCGCACCGATCCATTCGCCCACGACCGCGCCGATCACCGCCATCGACGCCGCGATGCGCAGCGCGGAGAACAGATACGGCAGCGACGCGTAGAGCCTCAGCTTGAAGAAGATTTCGCGTTTGCTGGCGGAGAGCACGTGCATCAGTTCCATCGCCTGCGGGTTGACGGCTTCGAGACCGCGCACCATGTTGACGAGCGTCGGGAAGAAGCAGACGATCGCCGCGATGGTGATCTTCGGCTCCAGCCCGTTGCCCATGATGAGCACGAGAATCGGCGCCTTGGCGACCACCGGAATCGAGTTGATCATTACCGCGACCGGATAGAAGATGTCCTGCAGCGTCTTGTTGTGCACGAAGATCGTCGCGAGCACGATGGCCGCGAGATTGCCGAGCAGAAAGCCGAGCGAGGCTTCGATGGCGGTCGGCACGAGGTTCTGCAGCAGCACGTCGCTCTTGGCGAAGAGCGTCTCAAGCACGAGCGCCGGCGACGGCGCGATGAACGGCTTCACATGAAAGCCCGCCACCACCGCCCACCACGCGAAGATCAGACTCGCCACGCCAAGCGCGGGCAGCATCCGCGCGCGCCACATTTGCTGGCGACGGCGCGCGCGCCACGCCTGCGATTCCTCGTCCGGCAGGTTGGCCGGGACGTTCAGATTCATTTCGGACGTAGCCATCAGCAAGTCTCCAGTACGCGCCGCAGGTGCGCGGTGAGTTCGACGAATTCGCGCGTCTCGCGGATATCGAGCGTGCGATCCTCGGGCAGGTCCACCGGCACGATTTCCTTCACGCGCCCGGGGTTCGCCGCGAGCATGAGCACGCGCTGACCGAGGAACGCGGCTTCGTAGATGCTGTGCGTGACGAACAGCGTCGTGAGGCCGAGCTCTTTCCAGACGCGGCGCAGTTCTTCGTTGAGACGGTCGCGCGTGATCTCGTCGAGCGCGCCGAAGGGCTCGTCCATCAGCAGCACCTTCGGGTCGCAGACGAGCGCGCGGGCGATTGCCACGCGCTGGCGCATGCCGCCCGACATCTCGTGCGGAAAGGCGTCCTCACGTCCCTTCAGGCCGACCAGTTCCAGCAGTTCGCGCGGCGTCGCTCGGCCCGCGCGCGAGCGGCCGTTCGCCACCTGAAGCGGCAATTCGACGTTCTGAAGCGCGGTGCGCCACGGCAGCAGCGCCGCGTCCTGAAACACGAAGCCGATATCGCGGCGTTCACGCGCGGCCTGCGGCGCCGCACCGAGCACGCTGATGCTGCCGCGGCTCGGCTTCACGAGATCGGCGACCACGCGCAGAAACGTCGACTTGCCGCAACCCGAAGGACCGAGCAGCGTGAGGAACTCGCCCGTCGCGATATCGAGGCTCAGGCCTTCGATCGCGGTGACGCTGCGGCGGTCGGTGAAAAAGCGCACGTTGATGTCGCGGCAACTGACCGCGCAATCGATGTCCTGCGGCAGCGCGAAGTGCGAGTTCGCCCGCCCCGCGCGCGGCGGATTCAAAGTGGCAGCATGCATGGGTTACACCTTCAGGCGAGAGGAGTGAGTGGCCTTGAGCACGTCCATCGTCATGACGTCGTCGACCTTGGGTGGTCCGGCGCGGAACTGGCCGAGCTGGCCGTACATCGCGATCTGCTCTTCCCAGACGCCCGCGTCCATCGCGCCCCAGCCCTGCGTCTGCGTGGTCTGGTCGAATGCGTAGCGCATCAGCGAGTCGATCGCGACGCGCTCGTCCGCGCGATTCAGGTTCGGATAGTCCTTCACCAGCATGTCGACGGCCTGATCGCGGTTCTGGTTGGCGTACATCCAGCCGCGCGCGGTGGCCCGCAGAAAGCCCGCGACCGTCTCCGGATGTTCCTTCAGGCTCGACGTGGTCGCGTAATACGGCAGCGCGTAGAGGCGCACGCCGGTGTCCCACAGGCGCAAGTCCACGCGGTCCGCGCCGAGCGGCTTGAGCGCCGTGGTGTTGGTCTGCCAGCCGGTGACGGCATCGACCTGACCGGCGACGAGCGGCATCATGTCCGCGCCGACCGGCACGATCTTCACCTGGCTCTCGGGAATCTTGTGCTTGGCGAGTAGCGCGCGCAGCAGGACCATACCCGTCGACTGAATGCCGATGCGCTTGCCGATCATGTCCTGCGGCGAGCGGATCGGCGCCTTCTTCAGCGAGAAGAAGGTGTACGGATGCTGCTGGAGCCCGACCGCGATGCACTTGATGGGCAGCCCTTCCGACACGGCCAGCATGATGGACGGGCTCGACGAGATCTCGCCCGCCTGATAGCGCCCCGACGCGACGATCGCGACGCCGTCGATATTCGGTCCGCCCGGCTGGATATGAAAGTCGATGCCTTCCTTTTCGTAATAGCCGAGGCGTTTTGCCACCACCTCGCCGACCTGATTGCCGCCCGGCACCCAGCCGAGCTGCATGTTGACGGTAGCGAGTCCGCCCGCGAACGCGCGCACCGACAGCAGGCCGCCGCTCGCCGCCAGCGCGCCCGCGGTGAGCGTGCGCAGCATGCACCGCCTTCCCGCGTTTTCGATCATTGCCATTTTCGTCTCCGGTGTGTCCAGCATGGGCTCCCCTTTTCAACGGTAATTCATCTGACGGGTGATGCCGAGTGACCCCATTGTCAGCAGCCAAAAGTGTCCCCGCATAGCATCATTTTTTGCGATGAGTGATGCCAAAATTAGAGCGGGTGGGTATACCCGGTGCGTCGAACCCGATGAAAAGGCGTACGCAATGCGCGCGGATACGGAACGCATGCGCGCTAAAAATTCGCTCGCTGGTGGCCAAATTCGGTGCTATCCCGCGCGTTTTTTGTTCCGCAAGAATCTGTCGGTGCCGATGCCTGAGTGCATCGGGCAAGACGTCATTCGAAGCCCTGCGCCGGTTTCCAGACGGATTGATTCGCCATCCTTATCGACCGGGACGCTTCCGTTCAAACTCATACAACAGGAAAGCCATGAAACGACGTTTGTTGGTCATCGCCGCAAGCGCGCTGTGTGCCCAGAGTGCGTTCGCCCAGAGCAGCGTGACGCTCTATGGTCTGGTTTCGACAGGCATCGTCTATGCGAACAATCAGCGCGGCGCGGACAAGCAGGGACATTCGACCTGGCAGTTCGCGAGCGGACCGATGCAGACGCCGCGCTGGGGCATGAAGGGCACCGAGGATCTGGGCGGCGGCGTGAAGGCGATTTTCACGCTGGAGAACGGCTACAACATCGGCAACGGCACGCTATCGCAGGGCGGACGCGAGTTCGGGCGGCAGGCGTTCGTCGGGCTGTCGTCGAACACGCTCGGCACGATCACCTTCGGGCGTCAGTACGACGAGGCGGTCACGCTGTGCGCGTTCGAATCGGCGTGCCAGTTCGCGGCGTACGGCGCGCATATCGGCGACAGCGACAACGTGTTCGACACCTTCCGCATCAACAACGCGGTGCAGTACAAGACCATCGACTATGGCGGGTTTCAGGCGGAAGCGCTGTATGGTTTCTCGAATCGCGCGGGCGGCTTTTCCGACAACAACGCGTACAGCGCGGCGGTGCAGTATCGCCGGGGCCCGCTCTCGCTGGGCGCGGCGTTCCTGCTCGTCAATGAGCCGAACGATCCGAACAACCCGAACGGCGCGGTGGTCGGCGATTACGGTTTCTCGTCGCCCTTCATCACCAACCCGGCGACCGGCGCGGGCGTGCGCAGACAGACGATGTACGGCGCGGGCGGCGCCTACGCGTTCGGCACGGCGAGCGCGTCGTTCCTCTATACCAACGCGCGCTTCGACTATCTCGATGAGTCGCGACTGACCTTGCAGAACTTCGAAGTCTCGCTGACGGACTACGTGATGCCCGACCTGCTGCTCGGCGCGGCGTACATCTACACGACCGGCCAGTACCATCCGCAGGACGCATCGCCCGCGTGGCATCAGGTGAATGCAGGCGCGAACTACTTCCTCAGCAAGCGGACGGACCTGTTCCTCGTCGGCGTCTATCAGCGTGCGGCGAAGGACGCGCCGTATGCGCAGATCTATACGTTGTCGCCATCGACGACGAAGACGCAGGTTTCAGCGGTGATCGGGATGAGGCATCGGTGGTAATGCGGGTGGTGCAGCTTCTTCATCAGGCGACATCTCGACCGAAGGCGGCGTGTCCTCGGCCGGAAGCGTGAACCAGAAGCTCGATCCCACTACGCTGCCGTTTTCCATGCGATTCTCCGCGCCGATCTCGCCGCCGTGCGCTTCCACGATGGCGCGGCATATCGCGAGCCCGAGCCCGACGCCGGACTGCGCCGACTCCTTCTCACCGCGCGTGAACTTCTCGAAGAGACGCTTTTGCATGCCGGCCTGAATGCCCGGGCCGCGATCGTCGACCCGGACCCGCACGACGCGCTTCCCGGCATCCTGCTCCACGCGCGCGGAGATATCGATGTCCGTGCCCTGCGGCGTGTATTTCGCGACGTTCTCCAGCAGATTGGCGAACAGCCGGTCCATCAGGACGGCATCGAGTTGCAGCAGAGGCAAGTCCGCGGGAATGCGCGTTTGCACGCGGCGGCCCGTCAGCGTGCGCCTGAGGCCGGCGAGCGCCGCGCCCACGGTTTCCTCCAGCATCGTCCATTGCCGGTTCAGGCGGATCGCGCCTGCCTGCAGTCGCGCCATGTCGAGCAGATTCGTGACAAGGCCGCTCATGCGCAACGCTTCGTCGTGAATCGCATGCACGAGTTCCTGTGAACGCGCCGAGCCTTGTTCGCCCGCATTGACCTGCTCGTCCAGAATCGACGCGAAGCCGACGATGGACGTAAGCGGCGTGCGCAGATCGTGCGAAATGGCCGACAGCAGCGAATTGCGCAGCCGTTCCGATTCCATGTTGACGAGCGCATCCTGCGCGATCTCCACGTAATGCACGCGCTCCAGCGCGAGCGCGATTTGCGCCGCGAAGGTTTCGATCATGCGCCGTTGCTCGGGGACGGCCAGATCGGCGGGCCGCTGCGAAGCAAAGGCGAGCACGCCACGGGTACGCATCGGCGCCTTGAGCGGCAGATAGAGCGCTTGCGCGGCAGGCAGCGTGTCGGTGCTGCGTCCCGCGGGCTTTTGCTGGTCATAAACCCATTGCGCGATATCGAGGTCGAGCTCGGTTCTGTCGAGCGTCGTCCCTGGGCTCACTTCCGTCACCTTCTGTTGCATTTTCTCGCCGCTGTCCGGCAACAGGATGGCGGCCCTCGCCTGGAAAACCTCGGCGATGTGCCGGGTGCCGATCTCGATGATCTGCTCGGTCATCAGCGCAGCGGCGAGTTCCTTGGTCATGGCGTACATCGCGCCGGTGCGGCGCTCGCGCTGCGAGGCGATCCGCGCTTCGCGCCGCAGGCTCGAAGTCAGATGGCTGATCGTCAGCGAGGTGAGCAGCATGACCGCGAAGGTGAGGAGATACTGTGTGTCGCCGACCGAGAACGACATCACCGGGGCGACGAAGAAGTAGTCGAACGCAGCGACCGACAGAAACGACAGCATCACGCCCGGCCCGCGCCCGAGCCGCACGGCGGCGAAGATCACGCCGAGCAGATAGAGCATCACGAGGTTCGTGACGGCGAAGCGTTGCGCGGCAAGCGCGGTGGCCACGAGCGTGATGCCCGCGCCGATCGCGAGCGCGAACGCGTAGGCGCGAGGCGGCGAACGCATGCCTTCCCGCAGCGCGCCGAACGTGAGCGTCGAGCGCGGCTGCCCGTCGCGCGCGCCGGTCGACACGAGCGTCACGTCGATATCCGCCGCCTGACGGATGATGCGCTCGCTGACCGGCCGGTCGAAATAGCGCTGCCACCCTTGCGCGGACGACGCGCTGGCCACGAGCTTCGACACGTTGCGCATGCGCGCGTAGTCGATGAGCGTCGCGGCGGCGTCCGCGCCGTCCAGCGTGACGGTTTCCGCGCCGAGTTCGGAGGCGAGCTTGAGCGCTTCGAGCGTGCGGCGGCGCTGATCATCGGAGAGGCGCTGAAGCTTCGGCGTTTCGACATAGACCGCCAGCCAGTCCGCCTTCAAGGCCGCCGCCAGCCGCGCCGCGGCGCGCACCAGCGCGGCGCTCTGCGGACCCGGCCCGACGCATGCGATCAGACGCTCGCGCGCGCGCCAGATGCGCTCGATCGACTGATCGGCGCGATATTCGCGCATCTGGGCATCGACACGATCGGCAGTGCGGCGCAACGCGAGTTCACGCAGCGCGATCAGATTGCCCTTGCGGAAGAAGTTGCGCACCGCGTTCTCGGCCTGCGCCGGCAGATAGACCTTGCCGTCGCGCAGCCGGTCGAGCAGTTCCTCGGGCGGCAGATCGACGAGCGTGACTTCATCGGCGAGATCGAAGACGCGGTCGGGCACGGTCTCCCACACGCGAATGCCCGTGATGCGCCCGACGATATCGTTCAGGCTCTCCAGGTGCTGCACGTTGACGGTCGTGTAGACGTCGATGCCCGCGTCGAGCAGTTCCTGGACGTCCTGCCAGCGCTTCATGTGACGCGAGCCCTGCACGTTCGAATGCGCGAGTTCATCGACCAGAACGAGTTGCGGCTTGCGCGCGAGCGCGGCATCCAGATCGAACTCCGCGAGCAGCCGCCCGCGATATTCGATGCGCGCCGCCGGCAGCGTCTCCAGACCGTCGAGCAGGGCGATCGTCTCCTTGCGGCCATGCGTTTCGACCACGCCGACGACCACATCCGCGCCCTCGTCGCTGCGCCTTCGCGCGGCCTGCAACATCGCGAAGGTCTTGCCGACGCCCGCCGACGCCCCGAAGAACACCTTCAGGCGCCCGCGCTGAAGCTTCTCCTCATCGCGCTGGAGCTTGTCGAGCAGTTCATCGGGATCGGGGCGGGTCATTGCGCTTGCTCGTGATGGTCCATGGTTGCGCGTTTCAGCCCTTGGCCGCATCCAGCGCGAAATTGAGCTTCAGCACGTTGACGCGCGGCTCGCCGAGCACGCCGAACTGGCGTCCCACGGTCGCCTGCGCGACGAGCGCCTGCACCTGCTCGACCGTCATGCCACGCGCCTTCGCGACGCGCGCGACCTGATACGCCGCAGCGGCGGGGCTGATCTCGGGATCGAGCCCGCTGCCCGACGAGGTCACCAGATCGACCGGCAGCGCCGCCCGATTGTCCGGGTCGGCCGCGTGCAGCGCGTCGATGCGGCCCTTGACCTCATCGGCGAGCGCGGGGTTGGTCGGCCCGAGATTCGAGCCGCTGGAACTGCCCGCGTTGTACGGATTCGGCGTCGTGGCCGACAGACGGCCCCAGAAATACTGCGGCGCATCGAACTGCTGGCCGATGATTTCCGAGCCGACGATCTTGCCGTCGCGCTCGATCATGCTGCCGTTCGCCTGATGGCTGAACGCCGCCTGACCGATCGCCGTGACGACCGCAGGATAGATCAGCCCGGTCACCACCGTCAGCGCGACGAAGAGCACCAGAGCCGGACGAAGAACGTGTTTCATGATGTCATTTCCCTTCGAATCAATATATCCGCAAATGGCGGTTCAACTCCAGCCGAGCGCCGTGATGACCATGTCGATCAGCTTGATGAACGGGAACGGCAGCAGGATACCGCCCAATCCGTAGATCAGCAGGTTCCTTCGCAACAATGAAGCGGCGCCCAGCGCGCGATACTTCACGCCCTTCAACGCAAGCGGAATCAGGAACACGATGATCAGCGCGTTGAAGATCACCGCCGACAGAATCGCCGACGACGGCGACGCGAGATGCATCACGTCCAGCACGCGCAATTGCGGATACGTCGTCGCGAACGCGGCCGGAATGATCGCGAAATACTTGGCGACGTCGTTGGCGATGGAAAACGTCGTCAGCGAGCCGCGCGTCATCAGCATCTGCTTGCCGATCTCGACGATCTCGATCAGCTTGGTCGGATTCGAATCGAGATCGACCATGTTGCCCGCTTCCTTCGCGGCCTGCGTGCCCGTGTTCATCGCGACCGCGACGTCGGCTTGCGCGAGCGCGGGCGCGTCGTTGGTGCCGTCGCCGGTCATTGCGACCAGACGCCCTTCGGCCTGATGCTGCCGGATCGTCGCGAGCTTGGCTTCGGGCGTCGCTTCGGCGAGGAAGTCGTCGACGCCCGCTTCCGCTGCGATGGCGGCGGCGGTCAGGCGGTTGTCGCCCGTCACCATCACCGTCTTGATGCCCATCTTGCGCAACTCGGCGAAACGCTCCTTGATGCCGCCCTTCACGATGTCCTTCAACTCGATCACGCCGAGCGCGCGCGTCGCGCCACCGGCCGTTTCCGCGACGACGAGCGGCGTGCTGCCACGGCGCGCGACGTCATCGACGGCGCTTTGCAGTTCCTGCGGGAAGCGGGCGCCGCGCTCTTCGATATAGCGCTTCAGGGCATCGGCCGAACCCTTGCGGATCTCGCGACCGGGCAGATCCACGCCGCTCATGCGCGTCTGTGCGCTGAACGCGAGGAAGGTCGCGTGGAGCGAGGCCATGTCGCGCTCGCGGATATTGAAGCGCTGCTTGGCCAGCACGACGATGCTGCGCCCTTCCGGCGTTTCATCGGCGAGCGAGGCGAGTTGCGCGGCATCCGCGAGTTCGCGCTCCTGCACGCCCGGCGCGACCGTGAATGACGAAGCCTGACGATTGCCGAGCGTGATGGTGCCGGTCTTGTCGAGCAGCAGCACGTCGACGTCGCCCGCCGCTTCGACCGCGCGCCCCGAGGTTGCGATCACGTTCGCCTGCATCATGCGGCTCATGCCCGCCACGCCGATGGCGGAAAGCAGCCCGCCGATGGTGGTCGGAATCAGGCACACGAGCAGCGCGACGAGCGCGGTGATGGTCACGACGTGGCCCTGCTTCGCCGCTTCGACGGAGAACATCGAGAACGGCAGCAGCGTGGCGGTGGCGAACAGCAGCACGAGCGTCAGCGCGACGAGCAGAATCGTCAGCGCGATCTCGTTGGGCGTCTTCTGACGCTTCGCGCCTTCGACCATCGCAATCATGCGATCGAGAAACGCCTCGCCCGGATTGACCGTCACGCGCACCACGATCCAGTCCGACAGCACGCGCGTGCCGCCCGTCACCGACGAAAAATCGCCGCCCGACTCGCGGATCACCGGCGCGGATTCACCGGTGATCGCGGATTCATCGACGGACGCCACGCCTTCGATCACTTCGCCGTCTGCGGGAATCACGTCGCCCGCTTCGACCAGCACGACGTCGTTCTTCACCAGATCGGTCGAGGTCGTGATGCGGATCGGCGATTTCGGATGCGGCTCGTTGAGCTTCTTGGCCATCACGTTGTGCTTGGCGCTGCGCAACGACGCGGCCTGCGCTTTCGAGCGCCCTTCGGCGAGCGCTTCGGCGAAGTTCGCGAACAGCACCGTGAACCACAGCCACAGCGCGATCGCGAGGATGAAGCCGGCGGGCGCTTCCGCCTGGCCCGCCAGCGCCGCGATCCACAACACCGTCGTCAGAATGCTGCCGATGTACACGCAGAACATCACCGGATTGCGCAACTGCGTGCGCGGCGCGAGCTTCCTGAACGAATCGACGATCGCCGGTTTGAGCAGCGTCGGGTCGAACATCGAACGCGCGGCCGTGCGAGCCTGCCCCAGATTCTCGGGACGGTGCATCGGCGGTTGATTGATTTGATTCATGCTGTCCTCGGAAATCAATGGCCCGTGACCATCGTGACGTGCTCGACGATGGGGCCGAGCGCGAGCGCGGGAATATAGGTCAGCGCGCCGACCAGAAGCAGCGTGCCGAGCAGGAGCACCACGAAGAGCGGGCCGTGTGTAGGCAAGGTCCCGGCTGTCACGGCAAGACGCTTCTTGGCCGCGAGCGAGCCCGCGATGGCGAGGATCGGGATGAGCGAGCCGAAACGGCCGAACCACATCGCAATGCCGAGCATCGAGTTGTAGAACGGCGTGTTCACCGAAAGGCCGCCGAACGCGCTGCCGTTGTTGTTGGCGGCGGAACTGAACGCGTAGAGCACTTCCGAGAAGCCATGCGCGCCGGGATTCGCGATGCCTGCGGTGCCCGCTGCCGTCAGCACCGCGATCGACGTGCCCACGAGCACGAGCAGCGGCGTGAGCAGAATCACGATGGACACCATCTTCATCTCGAACGACTCGATCTTCTTGCCCACGTATTCGGGCGTGCGGCCGATCATCAGGCCCGCCACGAAGACCGCGAGCAGTGCGAACGCGAGCATGCCGTACAGACCCGAGCCGACGCCGCCGAAGATCACCTCACCCAGCTGGATGAGCAGCATCGGAACGAGGCCGCCGAGCGGCGTCAGCGAATCGTGCGTATTGGCGACCGCGCCGCAGGAGGCCGCCGTGGTCGCGACCGTGAAGATGCCCGACTGCGCGATGCCGAAGCGCGTTTCCTTGCCTTCCATGTTGCCGCCGGCCTGCAGCGCGGACGCGGCGGTGTCGACCTTGAGCGACGCGTACAGCGGATTGCCGGCCTGTTCCGACGAGATCTCGCCCCAGCACGCGACGGCAAACGCGATGGTCATGGCGGCGAGCACCGCGTAACCCTGCCGCTTGTCGCCCACCGTGCGCCCGAACACCACGCACAGCGCCGCCGGGATGATCAGCATGGCGAGCATCTGCATGAAGTTGGAGAACGGCGTCGGGTTTTCGAACGGATGCGCGGAGTTGGCGTTGAAGAAGCCGCCGCCGTTGGTGCCGAGCATCTTGATCGCTTCCTGGGATGCGACCGGGCCCATCGGCAGCGTCTGCTTGTCCGCCTTCACGTCCTGCATCACCGGATTGCCCTTCTCGTCCTTGACGGCATTGCCTTGCGCGTCCGACTTCGGCGCCTGGTATGTCGTGACCTGAAGCGTGGGCACGTCCTCGTAGGCCTTGAAATTCTGAATCGCGCCCTGGCTCACGAACACCAGCGCGAAGATCACCGCGAGCGGCGCGAGAATGTAGAGCGTCGTGCGCGTCAGATCGACCCAGAAATTGCCGATGGTCTGCGCCGTGTGACGCTTGAAGCCCCGGATCAGCGCGATCACGACCGCGATGCCGGTGGCCGCCGAGACGAAATTCTGCACGGTGAGGCCCAGCATCTGCGCGAGATAGCCGAGCGTGCTTTCGCCGCCGTAGTCCTGCCAGTTCGTGTTGGTCACGAAACTGACGGCGGTGTTGAACGCGGCATCGGGCGTCATGCCGGCCATGCCTTGCGGATTCGCCGGAAGCATGCCCTGCAGGCGCAGGATCGCGTAGAGCACCAGTGCGCCGAGCGCATTGAAAAGCATCACGGCGATCGCGTAATGCTTCCACGACATCTCGGCTTCGGGATCGACGCCGGCGATGCGATACAGCAGGTTTTCGAGCGGTCGGCCGATCTTGCGCACGACGACCGACGAGCCGTCGAGCACATTGGCGATGTATCTCCCGAGCGGAATCGCCAGCGCGATGAGGACGACGATGAAGATCGCCGTCTGCATGAACGTGTTGGGGTTCATTCGAGATCCTCCGCACGCAACAGCGCGTACACGAGGTACACGAACAGCAGCAGCGTAGCTGCCGTCGCCAGCCACAACATCCAGGCGCTCATGGACGGCCTCCCGTCGCGCGACGGCTCAGCTTGTCGCAGCCGTGCGTGAGCGCCAGGCAAAGTCCCCAGAAGAGGACGATGCCGGCGAGATAAACGAAGTCCATTTTGATGTTCTCCCCAAGTGCGGTTCAGGACAGCGTGGAGAATAGGAGAACGGACGTAAAGGACTTACGAAGAGAGTTGGGGAAGGTATAAAAAATGTGTAAACGGCGCGCGGCAATCCGTTACGCCCGCGCGGTTCGCCCGATACGCGTGCGCCGACGGATAGCCGAGTGCGGCAAAGGTATCATTACGCAATGCCCGGATGCTTTTCCCTCACCGTCCCGAGGAGACCGCATGACAACTCACGACTTCTCCCAGTTTTCCTGGGACGAACAGGAAGACGTCAAGGCCGTACTCGCCAACCGGGGACTCGACCCTCGCGATTTCGAGATCGCGGACAATGACGACGTTCCCCCGGGCGCCAAAAACGGCACGATCCGGCAGGTTTCGGTCACGCGGGTCGCGAACGGCAAGCGCGCGACCTACGACACGGACCACTTCGGCACCTGGCTCACCGATTTCGCCGAGGCTCTGGAAGCGGGCGAGTTCGACGACTGAGCGGCCCGCGCCTGCACCGCATCACTTGAGACTGCCCGACAGAAACCCGCGCAGCCGGTCGCTGCGAGGATTCACGAGCATGTCGTGCGGACAGCCCTGCTCCTCGATCCGCCCCTGATGCAGAAACACCGCGTGATTCGATACATTGCGCGCGAAGCCCATCTCATGCGTGACGACGATCATCGTGCGCCCCTCTTCCGCGAGCGCCTGCATCACGCGAAGCACTTCGCCCACGAGTTCGGGATCGAGCGCCGACGTGGGCTCGTCGAACAGCATGACTTCCGGCTCCATCGCGAGCGCGCGTGCGATCGCCACGCGCTGCTGCTGGCCGCCCGAGAGATGGGACGGATAGCGGCTTTCCAGCGCCGGCGTCAGGCCCACCTTCGCGAGATAGCCCCGTGCGCGCTCGGTCGCTTCGGCGCGGCTCAGTCCCAGTACGCTCACCGGCGCCTCGATCACGTTCTCCAGCACGGTCTTGTGCGCCCAGAGATTGAAATGCTGGAACACCATCGACAGCTTCGCGCGCATCCGGCGCAACTGCTTCGGATCGGCAACGCGCAATGCGCCGCGCCGGTCGCGCTCCGTGCGGATCGGTTCACCATCGAGCGCGATGCTCCCCGAACAGGGCTGTTCGAGAAAGTTCATGCATCGCAGAAACGTGCTCTTGCCCGAACCGCTCGAACCGATGATGCTGATGACATCCCCCGCCTTCGCATCGAGCGACACGCCCTTGAGGACTTCGTTTTCACCGAACTTCTTGTGCAGGTCATGCACGGCCAGCTTGGACATGGGTTCGAAATCTCCTGCCTGACGAAGAGTGTGCCGGACGCCCTTCAGAGCGCCTGCGGCTTCAGAAACGCAAGCCAGTGCGACTCCAGCTTGCGGAAGGCGAACACCAAAGCGAACACGATGCCCGCATAGAGCAGCGCTGCGATGCCGAATGCCTGAAACGACTGATAGGTCGCCGAGTTGACGTCGCGCGTGACCTTCAGGATGTCGGGCACGGTCGCGGTGAATGCGAGCGTCGTCGCATGCAGCATCAGGATCACTTCGTTGCTGTAGCTGGGCAGCGCGCGGCGCAGCGCCGAGGGCAGAATGATGCGTCGATACAGCGTGAAGCGCGACATGCCGTAAGCCATCCCGGCTTCCACTTCTCCGTACGCGGTGGCCCTGATCGCGCCCGCGAAGATTTCGGTCGTGTAGGCGCACTCGTTAAGCGTGAAGGCGAGCAGCGTGCAATTCATCGCGTTGCGAAAGAAGGCGTCGAGCAGCACATGCGAATGCACGACCTGCAGGCTGTAGAGGCCCGTATAGCAGAGCAGGAGCTGGACATAGAGCGGCGTGCCGCGAAACACATAGGTATAGAGCCACACGGGCGTCGAGATGAACCGGTTGGGCGACGCCCGCGCGATCGCAAGCGGCACGGCGAGACAAAAACCCAGCCCGATGGACGCGGCCAGCAGCCACAGCGTGATGGCGAGACCCGTGAAGCGGTAGCCGTCGGTGAACAGATAGTTCTGCCAGTATTCGCGAACGATGTCGATCACAGCGCGGCCCTCCGCACGCCCACCGAATAGCGCCTTTCGAGCCAGGCGAGCAGCAGGTTCGAAAGCGACGTGATCGCCAGATAGATCGCGCCCGCGGCCAGCGTGAAGAAGAAGAATCGCAGCGTGCTCTTGCCGGCATCCTGCGTGACCTTGACGATATCCGCGAGACCGATGATCGACACCAGCGCCGTCGCTTTCACCACGACCTGCCAGTTGTTGCCGATGCCCGGCAGCGCGTAACGCATCATCTGCGGGAACATCAGCCGGCGGAACACCTGCCAGCGCGTCATGCCGTATGCGTGCCCCGCTTCGATCTGTCCGCGAGCAACCGCGAGAAACGCGCCGCGGAACGTCTCCGTAAAGTACGCACCGTAGATGAAGCCGAGCGTGAGCACGCCCGCGATGAACGGATCGATGTCGATCTGCTCCACGCCCATCGCATCCGTGATGCGGTTCAGCAGGATCTGAATGCTGTAGAACAGCAGCAGCATCAGCACGAGGTCGGGCACTGCGCGAATCAGCGTCGTGTAGGCCGTGCCGATGCTCACGAAAGCGCGCCTGCCCGAGAGTTTCGCCGCTGCGCCGATCAGTCCCAGCGCGAACGAAACCGCGAGCGACAACAACGCCAGCTCCAGTGTCCTGCAGGTGCCCGCGATCAGTTGCGGTCCATAGCCTTCCAGCATGATGGGGTGTCTCCGTTGTGGTCGTTATGTGCGGCGGGCGCGGTTCAAACCGCGCGCGGCGTGCGATGCAGATCGGGCAACGCCTTCAGCGCGCGCTCCCAGACCTGCCGCGTGCGACGCCACGCGATATCGCGCCAGTCCTCGTCGGCGGGCAGGAAGGCATCGAACAGCGCGCGGCTGATCTGCCTGCCGCGCGCATCGTGCGGGTCGCCGTGCAGGTGCAGCCAGTGATCGTTGCGCAAGGCCTCGTGCATGGGTCCTTCGGCGTACGTGCCGCACTCGATGACGAGCTGCATCAGGCGCGTGCCGGGCAACGCGTCGAGCATCGCCTGCGAGGTGTAGCCGGTCGCGCGGGCGACGACGCCGGTGTCGCTCACCGCGGCCTGCGCGTCGGTCACGAGCGTATGCAGCCACGGGCCGTAGAGCGTCTGCGCGTCGGCGAGCGCGGGATAGCGCGCCTGCGCGATCGCCATCAGCATCGGATAGCCGAACGGACCGGCGCCGGTATGCAGATCGAACGCGATCGCGACCTGAGCGGGCGTCAGAAACCGGTCGATGATCGCGCGCAAGGTCTGGTTGGACCACGCGGCCTCTTTGCCGCCATAGAAAAGGCCGTCCGCATGCGCGTACTGTCCCGCGCCGACGATCGCCTGATATTCCGGCCAGCCCATGCTGCGCAACTGCGCGGCGAGCTGCGCATCGGCGCGCGCGCGGCCGGGCCCGTCGAGATCGCGGCAGGTGTAGATCTCGTGAATCGCTTCGTAACGCGCGTTGACCGGCAGCGGCGCGTTGAAATCCAGATAGTTGCGGTTCAGGTCGATGTTGTCCTCGTTGACGCGGCGCACCCACGCCGTGCCCCACGGGTTGATCAGATGCACCATCATCACCGCGACGCCAGCCGGCAAGGCGCGCGTGCCGAGCTCGCGCAGCCACGCCGTCTGGCACGCCGAGCCGTAGTAGCCCTCGACGCCGTGCGTCCCCGAAATCGCGACCAGCACGCGGCGGGCATCGGACGGGCCGAGCCACGCGACGTCCGTGGCGAGCGTTTCGCCCGCCGGAGCGCGCAACGGATGTTCGTACGACACCACGGCCGCGCCCGCTGCCGTCGCCGCCTGCAGAAACCGTTCGCGCTGACTTGCGTAGCGGGGTTCGACTGGAAATTCGATCGTCATGCGCTCCTCGTCTCCTTGCTAGTGTTGAAACCGCGTGTCGACGCGGCGCTCATGTGCATTGCAGCGCCAGCGTCACCGAAGTCAATGGCTTCGCGCAGCACAGCAGCACTTCGCCTTCGGCAGGCGGATCGAGCGGCGGCTCGACATAGCTCACTTGCCCTTCCACGAGACGCGCGGCGCAACTGCCGCAGATACCCGCGCGGCAACTGAACGTCGGCGCGTGGCCCGCCTGCTCCGCAAACTCCAGCAGCGATCCGCATGCGGGGTCCCAGGCGAGCGGCTCGTTCTGCGGATGAATGCGCACGGTGAGCGCAGCAGCGGTGGAATCCGCGATCGTCGAGGGACGTGTCGTGTCGGCCGGCGGCTCGGGCTGCGAAGCTTCGTCATCGATCACCGTCGCAGGGCCGAAGAACTCGTAATGGATGCGCTCGCGCGCGACACCGAGGCTGCGCAGCAAGCGCCAGTTCGCCTGCATGAACGCGGGCGGCCCGCACAGATAGACCTCGTAGTCGTCGAGCGGCAGCAGCGCCTGCAAGGTCGCCTTCGTCAGCAATCCGCTGCTGTCGCAGACGTCGAGATCCTCGCGCCCGCGCGGCACGCGGTAACACACGTGCACGCCGATGCCCGCGCGCGTGCCGGCGAGATGCCGCACTTCATCGCGAAACGCATGCACTGCGCCGTTCTCGCATGCGTGAATGAAATGCACGCGCCGCGTGCTCGCCGAACTCAGCCGGTGCAGCATGCTCAGCATGGGCGTCACGCCGATGCCGCCGCTCAGCAGCACGACGGGCCGCTCGCTGTCTTCCGCGCAGACGAACGCGCCCAGCGGTCCGGCGATCTCGAGCGCATCGCCGACCGCGATCTGCTCGTGGAGATGGCAGGAGCCGCGCCCGCGCGGATTCGTTTCCTGCTTGACCGATATGCGCCAGCGCGACGTGTCGGCGGGATCGCCCGACAGGCTGTAGGTGCGCACAAGCGGCTCGCCGTCGGGCATCGCGAGGCGCACGGCGACGAACTGGCCAGCGAGAAACGGCGGCAGCGCGGCGCCCTCCGTCGGCACGAGTTCGAACGACACGACCGAAGCGCTCTCGCGAACCCGCCGTGCGACCCGAAGCCGTCTGAAACCGCCTGGCGCGGGCGAAACGGCGCCTGTCATGCCACGGCTCCGCCCGCCGTCTGACCCACGACGTACACGGTGGAAGACGCCGTCGATGAAGCCTGCTCGCGCTCGATCATCTTCGCGAGCGCACGGCGAAAACGCAGCGGTCCCGCATCGATGGCGAGATCGATGTTCGGCGTGCGCCGCTGCGCCATGCCCGCGTGCACGGCGCTCAACACCGCCCGGTCTTCTTCGAAGGCGTGGCGCACGTCCTCGTCGAACTGGCGCGAGACGTCTTCGTCGCCCGGTGCGAAGTTGCGTGTCTGGAACCAGAAATAGCGCGTGTGCGAAGCGTCCACCGGCGTCATGAAGTTGTACGAGTTCATGAGGAAGACATCCGGATGCGGCGGCGCATCGTCGCCGCCGGTGCCGGCCGGCGTGAACACGGCCTTGATGATCGCGTGCGACGGAAAGCGCACTTCGTAATGCTGCTTGCGGTCGCAACGTCCGCCGAAACGCACGAATTTCGCATAGAAGGGCGCCACGTCCACGTCGCGCATCCAGCGCGAGACCGTCACGCCCTGCTCCGCGACCTCCGTTCTGAGCGGCTCCGCCTCACAGGCCGCGTTACCGAACGACGTACGATGAACCCACGCGACATGCGAGGGATCGAGCAGATTGTCCGTGACGTACAGGTAATGGCAATCGACGGTCATCGCATCGCCCCGGTTCGAGCCCCACGCCGGATCGTTCCATTCGTCGACCTCGATGATGGCGGCGGGATCGGCCGCGTCCGGCTCGCCCATCCAGATCCACACGAGACCGTAGCGCTCCGCAAGCGGATAGCTGCGCACGCGCGCGCCCGTCGGGATACGCGCCGCGCCCGGTGCGCGCGTGCACGCGCCCGAACAGTCGAAGGTCAGTCCGTGGTAGCCGCATTCGACCTCGTCGCCCATGCGGCGGCCCATCGAGAGCGGCAGCTTGCGATGCGGGCACGCGTCTTCCAGCGCGACGGGCGTGCCGTCCAGCTTGCGGTAGAAGACGATGCGCTCGTCGAGAATCGTCAACGGCCGCAGTTTCTGCGTGACCTCGTTGTCCCACGCCGCGACATACCACGCGTTCTTCAAAAACATTGCACTGCCTCCTGTTCGGTAGCGCCCGGTCGATGCCGACCTCTGCTTCGCTTCGAGCATGTGAGAAGCATAAGAAGTCAAAACACCGAAGAACAGGTGTGAAAATCTGCCGTTTCGTTTAGAGTTTCTAAACCGAAAAGATCACGCGGGAGACGCGGATGCAGACCCTTCCTCCTTTGCGCGCGCTTCAGGTTTTCGAGGCCGTGGGCCGCTGCGGCGGCGTCACCGAAGCCGCGCGGCGCCTCGGCATTTCCGCGGGCGCGGTCAGCCAGCAGATGAAGCTGCTCGAGGACACGCTGGGCCTGCGCCTGATGCAGAAGGACGGCAAACGGCTGCGGCTCACGGCCGCCGGCGCGCGCTACCACGCAAGCTGCGCCGTCGCGTTCGAAAGCCTGCGGGTCGCGCACGCCGAAATCGAGCGGTCGAGGAACGTGCGCAATCTCAGCGTGAGCGCGCTGCCGTCGCTGCTGTCGAAATGGCTCGCCGCGCGCGTGGCCACATGGCAGCAACGCTATCCCGATCTGAGCGTCTATCTCGACGGCACGCACACGGAACCGTCGCCGGATGGCTACGAGATCGATTTCCGCATCAGCTACGGCGATCGCGTGATCGACGTGAACAACGCCGTCGAACTTTTTCGCGACTGCGTGGTGCCCGTCTGCAGCCCGCATCTTCTGCGCGAGGATGCGCCGCTCGCGACGCCCGCCGACATCCTGGCCTATCCGCTGATTGCCGTCGACTGGCAGCCGAAGTTCGCGTCGCCCCCTTCGTGGCGCGACTGGTTCCGCGCGAACGGCGTCGACGAAGCGGACAACGGCCGCGTCAACGACTCGCGCCAGGTCCATTCGCTGTCCAGCGTGGCGATCCAGGCGGCCATCGACGGTCACGGCTTCGTGCTCGCGCAGTCGTCGATGATCTGCGACGATCTCGCCGCCGGACGCCTCGTCATGCCCTTCGCGCTGGGTCTCGCGCTGCCCGGGCCGTACTTCCTGACGTGGCGGCCTCACACGTTCGACAAGGCGCACTGTCGCAGCTTTCATCGCTGGCTCCTGACGCAGGCAAAGGAACAGCAGCAGCTCAACGACAGTCTGCTGCGCGTGATCGGCGAAACGGGCGCGCCGGCGGACAGTTAGGCTTCGGATCGGGCGTGCGCGGTCCACAAGACCGGAAACAGCGGATGATCCATCGGCGCGCCGTCGGCCAGCACGGAGGCGAGTCCGGGAAACTCGGGCGAAGTGCGCCACGGGCGCGGCGCGTGCCGGATGTCGTCGCCGATGAAGCGGATCGAGAAAGCGCGCCGCCGCACCTTGCCTCCGACGCCGCCCGACGCGTGCAGCGTGAGCATGTTGAAGCAGACCATGTCGCCCGGTTCGAGCGCCCAGCCGACGATCGGATGCGCAGCGCGATCGGCTTCGATGTCCGGCAGGTCCGCGAGGCTGCCTTCCGGGAACCACTTCGCCTCGTTTTCCATGAACGTGCGCGGCATCAGCCAGGGCCCGCGATGCGAGCCCGCGACGAACTCGAGCGTCGACTCGCGCGCCACCGGATCGACGGGAATCCACATGCTCACGTTGTCCCCGCCGACGATGTTGTAGTACGGCTGATCCTGATGCCACGGCGTGCGCTGGCGCGTGTTCGGCTCCTTCACGAGCACGTGGTCGTGATACAGCCGCACGGTCTCGCAGCCCATCAGCGCGCCGGCCACCGCAGGCGCGGCTGACCCGCCGATGAAGCGCCGGTACGCATCGTTCGACTGCCAGTTGCAGAAGTCCTCGAAAAACCAGCCCGGATCATTGGGCCGGCTCGCGACCTTGGCGCGTTCGCTCGGCGCGGCGAGATTGCGCTCGATACCTTCGCGCAGCAAGGCGACTTCCTCTTCAGTGAAGATATTGCGCACGCACACCGCGCCATCGCGACGAAACGCTTCCGTCAGCGCCGGCGTCACGGCACGTGCAAGACGCTCCTTCAGGCTTTCGTGCATCGCTCGCTCCCTGTGAGTGGGTTGATTGCGTTCAATTGCCGTAGATGTCGAAGTTGAAGTACTTCGACGCCACGCGCTGATAGTTGCCGTTCTTGCGAATCGCGTCGATCGCCTGATTGAGACGGTCTTCGAGCGCGGCGTCGCCTTTGCGCACGCCGATCGCGACATCGCCCGCCACGCGATTGTCGTTCACCGGCTCGCCGACCAGCGCGAAGCCCTTGCCGCGCGGCGTCTTCAGAAAGCCGTAGTCGGCCTGCACCGACGACTGGAACGCGGCGTCGAGCCGGCCCGTCACGAGATCCTGATAAATCTGGTCCTGCGTCTGGTAGGACACGAGCGTGACGCCCTTCGTCGCCCATTCGGTGCGCGCGAAGCTCTCCTGCGTCGAACCCTGCACGACGCCGACGCGCTGTCCCTGCAAGGCCTTCGCATCCGGCTGCAGCTTCGTGCCGGAACGCGCGATCAGCGCCGACGGGCCGTTGTAAAGGCGACGGGTGAAGTCGATCTGCTGACGGCGCGACGCGGTGGCCGACATCGCGGAGAGGATCGCGTCGAACTTGCGCGCCTTCAGCGCCGGGATCATGCCGTCGAAGTTCTGCTCCACCCAGACGCATTTCTGGTTCAGTTGCGCGCAGATCGCATTGCCGAGTTCGATATCGAAGCCGACGAGCGAGCCATCCGCCGCCTTCGACTCGAACGGCGGATAACTCGGATCGACGCCGAAGCGCAGCGTCTGGGGATCCTGCGCCTGCACCATCGCGGGCGCCATGACGAGCGCGAGCAACACGGGAAGCAATGCACGTTTCATAGCGATTTCCGAAGTGTGGGGATGGATAATCGGGCGCTGCGCGCGTCAGGCGAGGAAGCGTTCGACGAGCCGCACCCAGTAGCGCGCGCCCGTCATGAGAATGTCGTCATTGAAGTCGTAGCCGGGGTTGTGGACCATGCAACTGCCTTCGCCGTCGCCATTGCCGATGATCAGGTAGCAGCCGCGGCACTGGCGCAGGATCCACGCGAAGTCTTCGCTGCCGGTGAACGGCTGGAGATCGGCGATCAGGCGATCGTCGCCGAGCCATTCGCGCGCCACGTCCTCTGCGAACGCGGTCATCTCCGCGTCGTTCACGAGCACCGGATAGCTCGCCTCGTAGTTCACTTCGGCGCGTGCGCCGTACACCGCCGCCTGGCTTTCGATCACCTGCGTGATGCGCCGCTCCAGCTCGTCGCGCACGGCGGGGCGCAAGGCCCGCACCGAGATGTTCATGCGCGCTTCGTCGGGAATCACGTTGGACGCCTCGCCTGCGTGGATCGCGCCCACGGTGATCACGGCCATGTCGAGCGGCGCGACGTTGCGCGACACCACGGTCTGCAGCGCGAGGACGATCGCCGAGCACACGACGACAGGATCCACCGTCATATGCGGCATCGCGCCGTGGCCGCCATGACCGATCACCCGCACGGTCACCTGATCGGCGGACGCCATGAACGGTCCTGCGCGAAAGCCGAGATGACCGGCGGGATAGCCCGGCATGTTGTGCATGGCGAACACGGCGTCGCACGGAAAGCGTTCCAGCAGTCCCTCTTCGAGCATGCGCCGCGCGCCGGCGAGCCCTTCTTCGGCGGGCTGGAAGATGAGGTGCAAAGTGCCGTCGAAGTCGCGGGTGCGGGCCAGCTCTTTAGCGGCGGCGAGCAGCATTGCCGTGTGGCCGTCGTGACCGCACGCGTGCATCTTGCCGGGCGTGACGCTGGCATAGGGCAAACCGGTGCGCTCATGTACCGGCAGCGCGTCCATGTCCGCGCGCACGCCGATCCGGCGCGGACCGTCGCCGCATTTCAGCGTGCCGACCACGCCGGTGCCCGCAAGTCCGCGATGGACCTCGTAACCCCAGTCGAGCAGGCGTTGCGCGACGAGATCGCTCGTCATGAACTCCTCGTAGCCGAGTTCGGGATGGGCGTGAATCTGGCGCCGCAACGCGATCATCTCATCGCGGATCGCAAGGAAGTCGTCTGGAGCATTCATCGTTCACGTCTCTCGTTATGTCTCGCTGTATCAGGGTTATCCGGCAGGCGAAGCTCTGGCGTGCCACTAACGTAGCGCGACAGAATCGGGCGGGGGAGAGCTAGAATCGTGAACGTGACAACCAACGGCTAACACCCGGCGCCGCATGAAGCTCCAGCAACTTCGAACACTCGTGGCCGTCGCCGAGGCCGGTGGCATTCGCGGCGCCGCGCGCCTGCTCGACGCATCGCCCGCGGCGATCACCAAGAGCCTGCGCCAGCTCGAAGAAGACGTGCAGATGCCGCTCGTGAACCGAACGTCATCGGGAGTCATGCTGACGGAAGCGGGCCAGGCGCTGCTGGTCCATGCGCGGCTGATGGTGGGTCAGATGACACGCGCTCACGAAGCGATGGGCGCGTTGCGCGGCGCGCCGCGAGGCAAGCTCACGGTCGCCGTGACGCCGTGGATCGCGATGACGTTCCTGCCGGAAACCATCACGCGGTTCTGCGAGAAGATGCCCGACGTGAGGCTCGAATTCTTCGAAGGCCTGTTGTCGATCGCCAATCCGCGACTGCGCGACGGCAGCCTCGACTTCTTCATCGGCCGGCCGGCGCCGGGCACGTCGGGTGTCGAATTCAACTATCGGCCGCTGTTCTCGTCGACCTGCGCGGTAGTGGGCCGCGAAGGCCATCCGCTGCTCGGCTGTCACTCGCTCGCGGACCTGCGCGAGCTCGACTGGGTTCTCACCTGGGACCCGGCCAATGACGGACCCAACGTCGATAACATGTTCTCGCGGCACAGCGTGCCGATGCCCCGCAAGATTCATCTGGCGCATTCGTTCTCGATCGCCATTTCGCTGCTGCGGCAGACCGACATGGTGAGCGTCTTTCCCTGGCCGCTCGTGGAACTGAGCGCGCCGCGCGAACGTCTGTGCGCGTTTCCGCTGCGCGAACAACTCGAGGACGCGATGGTCGGCGTCATCTCGCGCAGCGGCCAGCCGCTCAGCGAAGCGTCCGAGTGCTTCATCGCGTGTCTGATCGGCACGATTCGCGACGGGCTGGAATCCTCCTCGCAGCAGACACGCAATGTCCTGCGTTCCGTCGAACTGCTGATCTGACGATGCCGGGACGCGCTCAACCGCTCGATATGTCGAAGTCGAAATAGCGCTGGCGAATCCTGAGGTACGTGCCGTCCTTTTTCATCGCCTCGATCGCGCCGTCGACCTTCTCGCGCAGCGCGGCGTCGTCCTTGCGAAAGCCGATGGCCGCGCCCTTGCCCAGCGTTTTCGCGTCGGTCACGGGGTCGCCCAGGAACGCGTAGCCCGCGCCCTGCTGCGTCTTGAGAAAGCCCTCGCTGCCCGAAATCATGTCGGTCAGCGTGGCGTCGATGCGCCCCGAGCGCAAGTCCGTATAGACCTGTTCCTGATTGCCGTACGACACCACTTCGATGCCGGCCGGCGCCCAATAGGCCTTCGCGTAGGCCTCCTGCGTCGAACCCTGCGCGACGCCGATCCGCTTGCCTTTCAGCGAATCGACGGCCGGCCGGATGTCGGCGCCCTGATGGCCGATCAGGCGGCTTGGCGTATTGAAGAGCGGCGTCGAGAAGGCAACTTGCGTCTCGCGCTTCGGCGTGATCGACATCGCCGACAGGATCGCCTCGAACTTGCGTCCCTGCAACGCGGGGATGATGCCGTCGAAGGCCGTTTCCACCCACACGCAGCGCACGCTCAGGCGACGGCAGATTTCGTTGCCGAGGTCGATCTCGAAGCCCACCAGTTGCCCCGAAGGCGACTTCGATTCGAACGGCGCGTAAGAGGGATCGACGCCGAAGCGCAGTTCCGCCGCATCCTTCGCGTGGGCGCACAGCGCGAGCATCGACAACGTCAGACAGGCAATCGCTTTTTTCATGGGGCTCTCCTCGTCTCATCGAACGAGGTCGAGCGTAAGAACCCAAAAACGGCGCGTACAGAGGCTTCGTGCTGCGGCATGGTTTAGTTTTTCTAAACCGGGCGCGAGAGAGCGAGTGCGATCGCTAAGGTTTGACGAACCTCAGCGTCATACGATCTGATTCTCCGATCGCCGCATAGCGCGCCCGGTCGACGTCACCGCCCTCGTAGGTCGGCGGCAGCGACCACACGCCGTGCGGATAGTCCTTCGTATCCTTCGCGTTCGCGTTGATCTCGCTGCGCGCGACCAGCCTGAACCCGGCCGCTTGCGCGTGCTCGACGACATACGCTTCCGTCACGTAGCCGGAATCGATCATCTGCTGCACCGACGTCCCCGGCCGCGCGCGATGTTCCTCGACGCCGAGTTCACCGCCATGCTTCAGCGCGCCATAGAACGCGCGCAGATTCGCATCGATTTGGCCGTCCTTGATCCAGTTATGGATGTTTCGAAACGTGAGCACGCGATCGAAACGTTCATGCGCGTCGAAGCCCATGAACTGGCCCGCGTGCAGCGTGCCGACGACGACGTTTCCATACATCGCCGGAGCGTTCGCGAGCTTGCGTCGGTAAGCGGCATCGGTTGCATTGTCCTCGGCGGCGAGATCGGCGGACGTGCTGACATACTGCGCTTCATAAAGCTGCCCGGCGTCATGCAGATAAGGCGCAAGGATGTCCGTGTACCATCCGCCTCCCGGGGCGATTTCCAGCACAGCCTGGGTCGAGCCGAGGTCGAAGAACTGCAGCGTTTCCTTCGGATGGCGATAGACGTCGCGGGCGCGCGCCTTGTCGCTGCGCTGCGATCCGCTGATCGCGGCATCGAGAGATTGCGAATCATGTGATGAATCGGGAGCCGAGGACGCGCAACCTGTCAGCGCGAGCATGAGGAGGCTGAGGGCGATCGTGACTGTCCGCGCCCGGGCAATGCGAATAGAGTTGTTCATGAACCAGATGGAAGGTTTTGAAGGTAAGACACGATACGCGTTTCTTTCATGCTCTTCCAAAGCGACCGCGCAAGACAGGAAGCTTTCTGGTTTCGATTACTTCGGCAAGGCGACCCCAATGACGAATCATTCCGACAGCGATCCGCCATCCGATCCCGACGAGCTAAAAGGCCCGGGCGGCATGACATTGCGGCAGATTCACGAACAGGTGCAGAGGTCCGTGCAGCGGGACCGCGAGGCGCAGGCTGCGCACAACGCGATCGCACCGAAAACCCGATGGCAGCGATGGGTGCGATACGTATGGGGCCGCAGCGGCCGTCGCTAGCCCTCATCGACGGGAAAACTGCGCGCGTTTCATTGACGCACGCTCTGGGCCAAAGCGCGCAGCAACCCGGCGCCGTCGCCGTTCCACGCGCTGCCATGCATGCAGGCCAGCGTCGTCGGCTCGAGTTGAGCGAGGCGCTCGAACATCGCGTCGGCGTTCCGGGTGTGCGAGAAGTAGTCCATGCTTCGCCTGAACGCTTCGCTCGGACCCAGGATATCGGACGTCGTGAGCGCAGGCAGCGTAGCGCCGCCTTGCGTGAAGAGGTCACCGCACAGCAGGGTGCGCGTGCTTTCCTCCATCATGAAGCCGCATTCCCACGCGTGCGGAAGATGAGGCGTGTCGATCCATCGCACGCTGTGCCGTCCGAGCGAAACCGCCTGTCCGTCGGCGAGCGCGACGGGCGCGCGATCGGCGAGATCCGTGATGGACACCATTGCCGCCACGGTGCCGCACAGCGGCGCAGCATCGGGGGCCACCGCCAGCCACTCGTTGAGCGAACCGCATTCGTCTGCCTCGACGTGCGAGAACGCGATATGCCGCAGACGCGCCGGCTCGATGACACTCGCGAGCGCTTCGCGCACGAGCGGAAACATCCTGCGCGGGCCGGTATGAAAGAGCAACGGTTCGTCGTCGACGATCAAATACTGGTTGAAAGAGAAACCGCCTGCGTCGCCGGGCAGCACCACCGGCGTGTTGATGCGATACACCCCGGCGGCGATTTCCTCGACGTTCGTGGACGACTGCGAGTTCGTGATGACCATGCGTGCCTCCTGGTACGTGCGCTTTCATTCTTGTTTGTTTAAAGCTATACGGCAGGCATGCTGTAAGCAAGTCAGCGCGGGCCGCACTTACGCGGCAAGGCTGTCGACAAACTGCCTGATGTTATCGAGCACGGCGTGTTGGTCTCCGGCGAAAGCCCAGTGATCGGCACCTTCGAGTTCGACGTAACGCGCCTGCCCGATATGCCCGGCGAGATGCCGCCCGGCGCCCACGCGAACCGCGCGGTCGTCCCGACGGTGCAGCACCAGAGTCGGCACGGATACGCGGTCCAGAAGATGCCGCACATCCATATCGCGCAGGGTCTCGAGCACGCCCTTGATCGCGCCCGGGCTCGACGCGGCCCGCAGCATGCCAGCCCACCAGGCTCGCGCCTGTGGATCGCCGGACAGGCTGGGCGCGAAGGTCTCGATGCCTGCCGGCCCGCCCCACCCTGCAATGAGTTGCCCGAGCCACGCGTCGTACTGACTTGCCTGCAGCGCGTGAGCATAGTCGTGCGTTGCGGTCCCCTTCGCCAGCGAGCCGAACAGAATCAGACCCGCGACACGCTCAGGGTGATCGACGGCGAACCTGATGCATGCCGGGCCGCCTTCCGACGCGCCGAACAGCACGACCCGACGGCTGCCGGCGGCGTCGAGCACGGTGCCGATGTCGCGCGCGGTCGCATCGACGCCGGGATTGAATCCGACCCGATCGGAAAGCCCGATGCCGCGACGATCGAGCAGGATGAGGCGGCCCATTCCGGCGAGCGCGGACAGGAACGCCCGGCAACGGGGTTCCTCCCAGACCCGCTCGACATGCGACACGAAACCGGGCAGCACCAGTACGTCGAAGCGTCCGGCGCCGCGGGTCTGAAACGCGAGATGGATGCCGTCACCGCTGGCGTAACGCGTGGACGGCAGTTCCTCGCTCGGCGATGTGGCGCTCGTGTCCAATAGCGCGAGGGTCTCGCCCTCGGGCGCCACGCCGAGTTCGTCGCGAAGGCGCCGTGTCAGGGCGTCGAGATGCCGCTGGGCCGTGGCCCGGTCTCCGGCGAGCAGAAGGTTGCGGATCAGGTGACGGCCATACACTTCGCTGAGCGGATCGAGCTCGACGAGACGGCTCGCGTGCGCGACCGCCGCCGCGTAGTCGCCGGCTGCATTTCTGTCGCGCACGACGCGCTCGAAGGCCTGGATCGCCCGGCCGCGGAGCGCTTCCCGGCGAAAGAAAGCCCACTCGTCGAACGCGGGGCAGTCGCCGGGCGAAAAACCCTCGAGAAAGTCGCCGGAATACAGGCGGCAGGCCCGATCGAACTCGCCGCTGTCGCAGGCTTGCTCGAACAGCCGGGAATCCACCTCCAGGTCGATCGTCGGCGACCATCGAACGGTCGATCTGTCCGTGATCAGAACGTCGTCGCCGAGCGCGAGCGGGAGACGATGCAGCAGTCGGCGCAACCGCGCCCGCACGACCTCTTCGCGGTCTTCCGGCCACAACATCGTGGCGCAGGCGTCGCGCCCGACGGAGACCTTCGCTTCGGCCAGAAAAACCAGCAGGGCCAGGCCCTTGCGCAGGGCCAATGGGCACGGCCGGCCGGCCCGACGAATCTCCGGAAATCCAAGCGTTCGGACACTGAACGAAGCCATGGCGAGGCGACCCTCGATGACGGCGTCCGGGGGACGCTCAGGGGACGACGCAATCCTAGCATTGCCTGCAGACGATGGCCGCAGGCTCATCGCGACAGACTGAACCGGAGGATTGCCATGAAGAACCTGGGCGAACATGCGATCGTGATCGGCGCCAGCATGGGTGGGCTGCTTGCCGCCCGCGTGCTGTCTGATTTCTATGCCAGCGTCACCGTGCTCGAACGCGACGAGTTTCCGTCAGCGGACACGCCGCGCAAGGGCGTGCCGCAGGGTCGCCATACCCACGGGCTCCTGGCACGCGGGAGCGCGATATTCGAGCAACTCTTCCCGGGATATAACGACGAGGTCGTCGTGCAAAGCGGCGGTCTGATCGGCGATGTCGCCAACGACGTGATCTGGATCGGCCGCAACGTCAGACTGGCCAATGGCCCGAGCGACCTGATCGGACTGCTTGCGAGCCGTCCCGTGCTCGAAGGCCATCTGCGCCGGCGGCTGCTGGCGTTGCCGAACGTGCGCGCCATCGGGAATTGCGCTGTGCGGGGGCTTCTCGCCGACCCCGCTCGCACGCGCGTGACGGGCGTGCGAGCGTGCGCCGACGGCAAGCCGGAAGAGACCATCGACGCGGACCTCGTCGTCGATGCGACCGGTCGTGGCTCATCCGGCGCCGCGTGGCTCGAGCAACTGGGCTACCCGTCTCCGCCCGATGAGAAAATCGAGACCGGCATCGGCTACATGACCCGTACCTATCGGCGTCGGCCGGCCGATCTCGACGGCAAGCACGGTATCGTCATCGCCGGCAGTGCGCCGAACTGGCGCAACGGCGTCATGCTCGCGCAGGAAAATGAAAGCTGGATCGTCAGTACCGGCGGCTATCTCGGCGACGAAGCACCGGACAACGACGAAGGCTTTCTCGCGTATCTGGCGACGCTGCCGACCATGGAGATTCATGACGTGGTCGCACGCGCGGAGCCGCTGAGCGATTACCGACGCTATCGCCACGTCGCCAGTCTGCGCCGGCGGTACGAACGGCTCGCACGTTTCCCCGAAGGTTATCTGGTTTTCGGAGACGCGATCTGCAGCTTCAACCCTGTCTATGGACAGGGCATGACGGTCGCGGCAGAGGAAGCGCTGGCGCTGCATCAATGCTTGCGCGCAGGCTCGACCAATGTTGCGCGCCGCTTCTTTGGCGCGGTCGAAAGGATCGTCGATATTCCGTGGCACATCGCGGTTGGCAACGACCTTCGTCATCCACGAGTCAAAGGTGCGCGCCCGCCGATGCTGCGTTTCATCAACTGGTACCTCGGCAAGCTTCACCTCGCCGCGACACACGACAGCGCGCTGGCGACCGCGTTTCTGAAGGTCGTCAATCTGATGATGCCGCCTTCGTCTCTGCTCAGTCCTGCGATCGTCGGGCGCGTCTGGCAAGGCAACCGGCGGCCTGTACGGTTCATTGCCGCGTCTGCCACCGGGGAAACGAGGCCGGACGGCGCGCCGTCATGACCGGTATGACGGCTTCGCGACACTCGGCGATTTTGGGGCCGTAGCCAAAGACACCGCAAAGAGCCTATTGACCCGTTTTTTGAGCGTCGACCTGACGCTCCATCGGTGCGGGATAACGTGCGGACATCCGCGATCCATCGTCTCGGCTCATATCGCCCGGAACGCGATTCCAGGGGCTGGACACGGGTTCACTATGATAGGTCATGCCCGATGTGGCGGCGCCGTGAGACCCGCCGCCTCCACTGCCGCCATTGCCATTGCCTCCTGCCCATACAGCAGACGAAATGATGCAGCCCACCGCGGTGAGCGTAAGCGTGAGCGAAGCCTTGCGTAATGTAGTCATCGACGTTCTCCCTAAGCGCGTATGCGCGTAAATCCCCGTAAATCACTATACGGCCGGGCACGAGGCGAGGATGCGCGAAGCGCACATCGTCAGGACCGCCAAAGTCGCTCGTTTGACGCTCCGGGAACATGTGAATAGACTTCGCGTTCGCGTATCGTCAAGCAAGTCCCATGACCATTCATCAGGAAACGCCCGCGTCCGACGGTTCAGCGCTGGATATTCCCGTGCCGCCACGCGATTTCGGCACGACGCGTCGCATGCTCATCGCGACATTGGTCGCTTCGATCGTCACGCCCTTGCTCTTTCTTGCGGCCTACGGCTATTTTGGCTACCAGACCCGCATTGCCGATTCGTCTGAAGGAATCGATCGCCTCGCGCGGATCGCCGAAGAACACGCGGTCAAAGCGCTGGATGTCATCCAGGAGGTGTCGCTGCGCGTATTGGCGATGGTTCACGATGACGGAGATGCGGCGATCCGCGCGCGCCAGAAATCGCTGCACGATTTTCTCGAGGACACCGTCCGGCGCTTGCCCTCGGTCGCTTCCATCGAGATATACGGACGCAACCGAAGTCTGCTCGTCAGCAGCAACACGTACCCCGTCGGACTTCAATCGATCGATGAGCATCTCCCGGGCGCGTCCGGAAAACCGGCGAGCGCGTCGGGGATAGTCATCTCGCAACCCGAACGCACATCCGACCCCGCCATCGATGTTTTCAATCTGACCTTGCCTCGCTACGACGCAAACGGTCGTTTTCTCGGCGCGCTGGTCATTGCGCTTCGACGCGATTATTTTTCGGCGTTCTATGAGCGGCTGACCGTTCACGACCGGGCATTGACCGTGGGCCTGTTTCGAAGCGACGGCACCACCCTCGTTCGATTTCCCGCGCCGCAGGCACGGCGACCGCCGACCAGCAACCAGCCTCTCTTCGAAGCGCTTCAAATCAACGCGCATAGTGGCCATCTGAAGATTTTCTCCACGCTGGACGGCGTCGAAAAGCTCCTGGTCTATCGACAGGTGGGCGGCTACCCGCTTTACGTGACGTGCGGCATTCCTGTTTCGATCGTGACGTCCAGATGGCTGGGACATGATGGGCTGATTGCTGTCGCGACGCTGCTCCCGTGCATCGGCATCTGGTTGCTGGTTGCATTCAGCCTGGGCCGCCTCAGGCGAGAACGGACGGCATGGGAAAGGTGGAACGCCGAATTCAGGATGCGTGTTTCCGCCGAGGAGACCACACGCCAGATGAAGCGGATGGGCGCGCTCGGCAATCTCGTGGCCAACGTCGCGCACGACTTCAACAACCTGCTGATGGTGGTGAAGGCCAACATGGAACTGGCGCGCCGCAAAGGCTTCAACGGGCTGGAGAAGGAAGTCATCGCGGTCGAACGCGCCTCCATCTCCGCCGAAGCGCTGGCGCGGCGTCTGCTCAGCGTCGCTCGCAAACAGCCGCTGCATCAGGACGTGGTCGACGTCAAAGTATGGCTGGAGCAGGACGCCTCGCTGATCCGAATGTCGCTCGGCGAACGGGTCGGACTGCATATCGAGGCACGCGAAGCGATCTGGCCGATTTACGTGGATCCGACGGAGTTGCAGTCCGCGCTGATCAATCTTGCGGTCAACGCCAAGGATGCGATGCCGCACGGCGGCGCGTTCACGATCCGTTGCGAGAACATCGCCATCGGGACGGCACGAGCCAATCTCAAGTCGGGCGAGTACGTCGTGATCGCCTGCTCGGATACCGGCGTCGGCATGCCGCCCGCGGTCGTGCGACGCGCATTCGAGCCGCTCTACACGACCAAGGCCGCGAACGCAGGCACCGGGCTGGGTCTCGCGCAGGTCACCGCGATGTGCGAGCAGGCCGGCGGCACGGCCCGCATCGAGAGCGCGCCTGGAGAAGGCACCACGGTATCGCTCATCCTTCCCCGCTCGGCGAAGGAAGTCGAAGTTCGCCAGGTGAAAGCGCCTCCCGAGCCTGCCCGCACGAAAGAGCCGACCAAAGGCTCCATCCTGCTGGTCGAGGATAACGAAGAAGTCGCCGCCGGGCTGTCGGCCGTGCTTGAAGTTTTCGGCTGGCAATCGCGCCACGAACTGACGGGCGATGCCGCGCTCGTTCTGCTCGACGATGGCGCGCGGTTCGACCTCATCCTTTCCGATGTGCAGATGCCCGGCATGAATAACGGTATCGACGTAGCCGAGAAAGTGCGCCGGAAGTGGCCGAAGCAGGCCATCGCCTTGATGACCGGCTATGCCGACGAGCTAGAGCGGGCAAGACATGCCGGCGTGACTATCCTGTCGAAGCCGTTCAATATCGATGACTTGCAAGCGTTGTTGCAGAGCGTGAACTTGCCTGCGTCCCGCAATGTTTAGATGGTTCGAGATCCCTACTTCCCGCCGCTGACAAAACGCAACCCAAGCCGCGCCGCGATCGAGAGCATCGCGAGACTGATCGTCACGACGAGCATCGCGCGCTCGGTTCGCGATGCGCGATCAGTACGCTCGATCAGCAGTCCGGTTTCCGACTGGCGCATCTGCGCGATCAGCATCCGGATCCGGTTCATGCGCTCGAGGCCGACATCGCTCAGTATCATCTCGCGCGCCTGCGCAGTCCCTTGTTCCCTCACAACACTCAGCGTGCGTGCAAGTTCGGAAAGCTTGTCCGTCAAGGCGAGGTCGAGTGCATCGACGCGTGCAAGCTGCGCCGGACTGTCGTGGACGAGCGCCCTCAGCTTCGCCGGCTGTGCTCGCACATCGTCGATCGCCTGCAAGTAAGGCCTGAGATACGCTTCATTGACCGTGAGAATGTAGCCACGCTGGCCGGTTTCGGCATCGGTCATCAATTGCAGCGTGGTCTCCAGCGTCGACATCACCTGATACGTATGCTCGATCCAGTCGCGTTGCGCGAGCAGGATGCGGTGATAGCCGTAGGACGTCGCGGCGGCGACGATCACGAGCGCCGTGAGCGGCACGACACGCCAGTCGAATGACTCACGAATACGCCACCGCTCGCGCTCGCGCTCGCGTTTCATCGCCGTTCAGAAGCGCCGGACAGCGCAAGCGACGGATCATCGGCGGCATCGCGGCAATTGCCGCACGCTTTCCTGATCGATGCGCCGAAGCACAGCCAGAGCGCGAGCGAGCCTGTCGACACCGCGCCCAGTGCGAGAAACGCGGCCACATAGCCGAAATGCTGTGCGATCGAGCCGCCCAGCGCGGGACTGAGCGCCGCACCGATGCCCTGCACCGTCATCACCACGCCCTGCCCGACATTGACGCGCCCGGTGCCTTGCAGCAAACGCACGACGAGCGCCGGAACCGCCACGCTCTGCAACCCCGCGCCGATGCCGTCGAGCGCCTGAACGGGCCACACGCCCCATGCGGTGATGAACATCGCCGCGACCAGACCACGCAGCGGCAACGCCAGAAAGGTGATCAGAATCACGCCCCAGTAGCCCGTGCGCTGAATCAGCCGGTTCGCGAAGAACGCCGCGACGACCATCACGAGTTGCGCGACCACGATCGTCTGGGCGGTGAAGGCGCTCGGCTCGCCCTGATGCGCTGCGACGACGGCGAGACCATAGAGCGGCAGCATCGCCGCATTGCCGAGGTGGAACATCGCGAGCGCGGCGGCAAGCAGCAGCAGCGGCCTGCACGTGAGCAACATCCGGAAGCCGCTCGCGTGCTCATGCTCCGAAGAAGACGACGATGGCGACGAGGCCGCGAGCCCGCGCGCGCTGTCGTGATCGATCGCATCGCGGCGGATCAGCAGCGTCGAGAGCACGGTCATCGCGCCGAACACGCCCGCGAGCGCGAACACCGCGCCGAATCCGAAGCGCCAGCCGAGCCATCCCGACAGCGCCGCGCCCACGACATTGCCCGCGTGATTCGCCACCTGATTGCGCGCGAACTGCCGGTCGAAACCGCGCTCGCGCACGATGCCGAGCGTCACGCCCGCGACCGCGGGACCGAGCGCGGCGCCGGTCACCGCCGTGAGAATCTGCGAGGCGGCGACCATCCAGAAACCATGCGACACCCACAGCGCGAGCGAAGCGAGCGTCGTCATGACGCCCGCCGCCACGATGAGGCCGCGCTTGTGATGCGTCGAGTCAACGAGCGCGCCCGCCGGCGAGGTCGCGAGCATGCCGGCGATGCCGCCGAGCGTCATCACGGTGCCGATCGACTCCGGATGCCAGCCCTGCGCCTGCAGAAAGACGCCGAGAAACGGGCCGATGCCCGCCTGCACATCGGCCATGAAGAAGCTCAGTCCTTCGAGCGCGTAGAGAGGATTCATGAGCCGCTCACCGTGGACGTCTTCAGTCAGGCGGAAACGGGCGCGTCGATGAGTTCGGCGATCTCATCCACGTCGATCGTCCGCCCGTGCCGGTTCCGGATGCCGCGCCCCCACGCCTGCACGTGCGCGCCCGGCGCGAGATACGTCGACAGTTCGGCGGCGGCATGCGGCGGCATCCGCAGCGAGGTGCCGTCGTCGAGCAGCGCGCCGCGTAGCTCGCCCTTCGGCCCGAAGAGCGACAGCAGCACCTCACCGCTCGCGTCCATCGGCTTGTGTTCGACGTGCGGCTTGGGATGCTTTTCGCCATCGTGATGCGGGCCTTCGTCGAGGATGACCTTGCCGGTCTTCGTCACCAGCGAGACCGCCGCGACCATGTCCGCGCCGCGCGGCTTCACGCCGCGCACACGGACCGCATCGCCCACGGCGACCTGCCGCGCGATCTGCCGCGACAGGTGCGGCGGAAAGTGAACCTGCAGCGCTTGCCGCGCGCCGAGCACGATGCCATCGATTTCACCGTGCGGGTTCAGCAGAAAGCGCGTGACCGTGCCGCGCGTTTCGGGAAGGCTTTCAGGGTCGATCCAGTGCATTTCGTTGATCCTAGTTTGACGTTGATAAAAACATGCCGGACGTCGACGCGCTCATGGGCTCGGCGGCGCACGGTCATAGAGCGAAGTCAGGTTGCCCGGCGCACCGAACGACGTCGCCTGGAGGGCGGTGCCGTATTGATTGCGCGTGCCGTAGCCTTGCGCCGATACCTGCGCGCCCGCCCGAACGAGCGACGGAAATTGCTGGGCCACGGGAGGCGTCAGTTTGATGACGGTGCCATCGGCGAGAATCACGCCGTCAGGCTCGCCGCGCGGAGCGGTGGTGATGTGCGCCACTTGCCCCTGCGCGCTCAGACGTGCCAGCCCCGCGCCGCGCAGTTCACGCGGCAAACGCGGCGCGCCCGGCAGCGGCGGCTGGTCGATGAGTTGCTGCCCGCTTCTCGCGTCGGTGATGCGTTGCGCCTTGAGATTGCCGCCCGCATCGCGCCAGCCGTCGATCCGCACGCTGTCGCCCGGGCGTAGCGCCGAGGTGAGTTGCGCGCTCATGTGCGGCGGGAAGCGCACGAGCGCGCCGTCGCTGGTCAGAAAGCCGTCGACATCGCCATCGGGGTTGATGAGAAAGCGCGATACGGTGGCTTGCGCGCTGACCGCCGCGCCGTCGTCCACGGGCGGCGGCGGTGGCGGTGGCGGTGGCGCGCCCACTGCCGCGACGGGCGGCGGCGGCGCAACGGGCGGTTGAGTCTGAGCAGCGCAACCCGCGCTCGTCGCGAACAGCACGACGAGATTGATCGCGCTCAGCACGCGGGCGGTCGTGCAGTGGACCGGGTTCGTCGATATCGATTGCATGATTCACTCCCTGACTTTGACGTGGAGTGATCTGCAAGGGCCATGCCATCGAATGAAAGCCCGGCCGCTCAATGGTTCGGCGTGAAGTAGCGCCATGCAGTGTCGGGAAACCGGACGCGTGCTGTCCGATATCCCGACACTCGCTCACTCATCGGACATCCCTAGGTTCGCGAGACGCGTATAGAGCGACTGACGGCTGATGCCGAGCCTGCGCGCCGCTTCGGCGCGATTGCCGTCGGTGAGCGCGAGGGCGCGTGCGATCAGCGCGCGTTCGAGTTGCGCGAGTGCGTCGTCGAGTGGAAGCCCGGCGAGGCCGGCGGGGATTGCGTCGGTGGCGTCGCTCGTGGCGGTGTCGAAGAGGAAGGCGAAGTCGTCGCGCGTGAGCAGCGCACCCGGCGCGAGCGCGCTCGCCCGCTCGATCGCGTTCGCCAGTTCACGCACGTTGCCGGGCCACGCGAAGGTGACGAGCATGCGCTGCGCATCTGCGGAAAGTCGCTTGCGCGATGCGCCAAACGCCGACAGGAAATGCTCCGCGAGCGGCAGGATATCGGCCACACGCTCGCGCAAGGGCGGCAAGTGCAGCGGGATCACGTCGAGCCGATACAACAGATCGCGCCGGAACGCGCCAGCCGCGACCATCGCCGGGAGATCGCGGTGCGTGGCGGCCACGACGCGCACATCGACGGCGACCGGCCGGTTCGTGCCGAGCGGCGTGACCTGCCGTTCCTGCAGCACGCGCAGCAGCTTTGCCTGCATCGCCAGCGGCATGTCGCCGATTTCATCGAGAAAGAGCGTGCCGCCGTGTGCCTCCTCGAAGCGCCCGCGCCGCTCCGCATGCGCGCCAGTGAACGCGCCCTTGCCGTGACCGAAGAGTTCGCTTTCGAGCAGATCCTCAGGAATCGCCGCGCAGTTCACGGCGACGAACGGTCCGCCCGAGCGCGCCGACGCGCGATGCAGCACGTGCGCCGCCACTTCCTTGCCGGTGCCGGTCTCGCCCGTGATGAGCACCGTCGAGTGAGTGCCCGCCGCGCGGCCCAGACGTTTTTGCACGTCGCGCATGGCTTCGCTCACCCCGAGCAGTTGCGGCTCGCGCGACGCCGTTTCGTCCGCGAAGGCCGTCGTCGCGGCATCGGGCGCATCGGGATGCGCCGCGAGCATGCGCTCGAGCAGCGCGGCGATCTCGTCGCGGCCGACGGGTTTGGTCAGATGTTCGAACGCGCCGAGCCGCATCGCGCCGATGGTGTTGTCGCTCGTCGCGTGCGCGGTGAGCATCACGACCGGCACGCGTTGCAGGCCGTCGGCGCCACGCAGCGATTCGAGCACGGCGAGACCATCCGTGCCCGGCAGCCGGAAGTCGAGAAAGATGCAGTCGGGCGCTTGCCGCTCGCGCAGGCATTCGAAGGCCGCTTCGCCCGAACCTGCCTCGAGCGGCGTGTGGCCGAGGTCCTGCACGGTTTCGGCGAGGCCTTCGCGAAAGGCGTCGTCGTCGTCGATGATCAGTATGGTCGCCATGGCAAGTCGATCACGAAGCAGGTCAGGTTCGAATCCTCCGCGAGATACGCGCGGCCGCCATGCGCCGAAGCGATCTCCCGCACCACGGCCAGGCCCAGCCCGGAACCATCCGGGCGTCCCGTCACGAACGGCTCGAAAATGCGCTCGCGTTCGGCCGCGCTCACGCCGGGGCCATCGTCGGTCACTTCCAGCCTGAGCCGTTCGCCCTCCGCGCATTGTGCGCCCGTCGCGCGCACCGTCACATGGCCGCCCGGCGGCGCATGGCGCAGCGCATTCACGATCAGGTTGTCGAGCGCGCGCGCCAGTTGCGCGGGATCGAAGACGGGCTGCATCGCGCCGGTATCGACGACCGCGCTCAGCGCTATCGCGCGGCTTTCGGCGCTCCCTTCATGCGTATGCACGATGTCGCCGAGCCACGCGGGCAGATCGACGGCGCGCGCGTTCACCGTCACCGGCTGCGTGAGCGCGAGCAGACTCGTCACCTGCGCCTCGATGCGCCCCACCTGCTCGATGATCGCCCTCAGCGCGGCTTCGCGGCGCGCGCCGTCGCCGGCGAGCGCGTTCTCCGCCTTCAGGCGCATCGCGCCCGCGGGGTTGCGGATCTCGTGCGCGATCTGCGCCGCCATCTTGCCCAGCGCTCCGAACCGTTCGGCCTGCGCCAGTTGAGTGCTCAGCGCGTTCGCCTCGCGCCGCAGGCGCTCGGTGCGCTCGACATAGCGATTGAGCGCATCGACGATCTGGTCGAGATCCCGCTCGCCGAGCCGTTCGAGCCGCCTGCCCTGCTCGAATCCGCCAGCGGGCGCGAGCGCCTGTTCCAGCCGGGCGAGGTTGTGTCTCCAGCGCCTGAGCGCCACGGCCAGAAACAACGCCAGCACGACGATGATCGCGAGCACGCCCGCCAGGATGGTCGCAGCGCGCTCGCCGTACGGTCCGAGCGGCGGCCGCGCGCGCGTGAGCATCCACGCCTGGAGCCCCGTGTGGCGCGGCACGGGACAGGCGACGGCGATCACGGCATCCGCCCCGCTCGATACGACATCGACCTGCATCTGGCCCGCGCTCGCAGCGTTCTTCAGCGTGCGCAGAATGAGCGGCGTCTCGGCCTCGGGGATATCGCGCTTGACGCCGCTGCCTTCGTAGGTGGGAAACGCGTAGGCGAGAAAGCCGTTGGGCGCGCCGGCCGCTGCGTCGTTCCAGAAACCGCCTTCGATGCCGTCGGTGCGGATCAGCACGAGATCGAGCACCGCGTGCATGAGATCGACATTGGTTTCGCCTGGGCGCTGCATCGACAGATCGTAGCGCGATGCGATCGCCGTGCAGGCCGCCGCCGCCTGATGCTTCGCCGCCGTGACACGCTCGCCGAGCGCGGACGAAAGCATCAGCCACACGGCGGCCGTCAGCAGGCCGCACAAGACGGCGACGAGCACCCAGAGCGCGAAGAGCTGAGTGGAAAACGACGGTCGGGGCATGAAGAGCCTGATCGCGGATGGAGGTGGAGCCTGTACGAGCAAGTCTCTTGCCACCGTCTCATCCACGACGAAATATCAGAACGCTGAGACTGGCCATTACCCAGACACCGACGCCCCCGTAAATCATCGCCCAGCCGAAGCCATGCGTTAATGCGGCCCGCAGGACGGCTCCCGATGGATCGAGCGCATGCAGGGTAGCGAGTCCGCCGCGAGGCGCGTCCACATCGCCCGCGACGATTCTTTCGGCGAGCTGGCGAAGCAAAGTTGCGTCGATGGTCGCTGGCAGATGCGCTCTCAGCTGGCTCAGGATGCCGGCCATCAGGATCGCGCCCATCAACGCGATATTTACCGCCAACGTGAGCATCCGCGCCGTCATGTCGATGCCCGACGCCATGCCGGCACGATCGGCCGGCACAGCGCCCGTTGTCGTGTTCGTGACGGGCGTATTCGTCAGACCGAGGCCTGCCCCCGCGAATACGCATCCGGGCAGCATCGTGAGCGCACTAGGATGTGCCGCGATGCTGCCGAGCTTCATCAGGAGGAAACCGAGCCCGATAGTAAAGAGACCAGTCGGGATCGCCACAGCCGGCCCGAAGCGCACGACGAGACGTTCGCCAAGCGGCGGAAAAATCAAAGTCGGCACGGTATAGGCGAGAAGCGCCAGACCGGTGGTCATGGGATCGTAGCCGAGCCCGACCTGGAAGTAGGTCGGAATGTAGATCATGAACGGCCAGAAGCTGAAGTTCATGCCGATCGAGCCCATCAGCGCGCCGGAAAACCTGGGCGATCCGAAGACCGAAAAATCAAACGCAGGCTGTTTGCTCACTCGTTCGGCCCGGATGAAAGCGGCGAAGGCCAGCGCCGCCCCTGCGACGATCGTGAGCGTGTATGCGCTCGCGAATCCCTTCTCGGGGCCACGCGTGATGGCGAACACCAGCCCGAACACGCAGATCGAAAGCGTGGCGATGCCGGGAACATCCAGCGCGCGCCCGGCGCAATGGCTTGATTTCTCCACCCCGAACCACAGAAGCAGGAATGTGGGGGCTGCGAGGAGAGCGTGAATCAGGAAGACCCATTCCCAGCCCAACCGGTCCACGAGCGCGCCGCCGATCGTCGGCCCGAAACCCAGCCCGATGCCCAGCAGCACGCCCCATGCGCTGAACGCCCTGGCGCGTTCGCTACCCAGCGTGAACTGATTCGACAGCACGGCGATCTGGCTGATCAGCATCGCCCCGCCGCTCGCACCTTGCAGCGCGCGCCCGACGATCAGCATGGGAACGCTCTGGGCCAGGCCGCAGAGCAGCGAAGTGAGTCCGAAAAGCGCAAGACTGGTAAGGAATACGATTCTTCTTCCAAATCGGTCCACGAGCGCACCGGTAGCCATCAGGATGGACGTGACGGCCAGCGTGTAAGCGTTCACGATCCATTGCATGTCCTCGAAGCTGCCGTCGAAGATGCGCTGAAGGACCGGCAGCGTCACCGGCACGCTCGATATCTCGAGACCGAACATCAACGACGTGAGACATATGGCGCCCAATGCGAGGTTGTTTCTGCTCCAGGAGAGGCGGCGCGAGCCGCTCTTCGACGTTTCAGGTTCTGCTGATTCCACGATTTTATTTCCGATAGGGGCCACGGCGTTTGACGAGGAATCCGAATCTTATTGGAACCGCCAAATCACGCCGTGGGAGCCAAGGCTCACTTCGCAGGCAGATAATCGAACGGACCTTTGGACGTGACGAAGAAGATGCACTCCGTCTGCGAGATGCATTTCGTGACGTGTTGTTCACCACCTTTCTGGTACCAGTACGAACCGGCGGCAAGCGGGTGATCCTGCTTCGAGCCAGGCGCTTCGTTGGCGACCACGCCGGCGATGACGACGCCGTAGTAGGAGTAGGTGTGCGTGTGAACGCCGCTGGCAGTGCCGCCAGCCATCTTGATGTAGTTGCTGTGCGCGCTCGCCGCCGGATCGCCCCACCCGTTTGCGATGGTGAGGCCTTCCTTGTTCTGATAGAACTTCAGCTCCGTCACCGGCACGACCTTCGAGTTATCCGCATAGAGATCGGTTTTCTCGCCGGCTGTCGCGGCGAGGACGGGGATTGCTGCGAGCAATGCAGCCGCAGCTGCGAGTCGTTTGGCTTTGGTGGCGAATGACATGGCGTATTCCTTTGTGTTCCTGGATTGATTGAAAGAATCCCGAAGCCGGCACTGCGTGTCAGGCTTCGTGTGATCGATGAAGCGCAGTATGGGCCGACGTTGGAATGTGAGAAACGAGGCCAGCCCGAAAGGATCTTTCGCGAAACGAGAAAGGCGGAATCGCCTCTCAACCTGGACCTTGATTCGCAGTACGTGACTGATCTCGTTGCGCGAACAGTGCTTTCTGCCATTCGTGGATTCCATCGCTCGCGTTGATCGGGCAGCATTTTGCCTGTTGCACTGCAGCCGCTCTCTTGCATGACGCAACGAGAGCCGCTACGCGAGCCAGGCCCGACCGCGGGCCTTGTCCTTATTCAAATTTCGAGGTGAAACGAACATGACGAAGCGAGCACTAGTCGTAGTTGATATTCAGAATGACTACTTCCCTGGAGGGAAGTGGATACTCGATGGCATCGAAGCCGCTGCCGATAATGCGAGTGCCGTCATCGAGTCTTTCAGGGCGCACGGCGACCTTGTCGTCCATATCCGGCATGAAAGTCTCGCCAAGGACGCGACGTTCTTCCTGCCTGATACCGACGGCGCCCAGCTGCACAGGAAGGCAGCGGCTCTGCACGGCGAGCGGGTCATCGTGAAGCACCACATGAATCCCTTTCGCGAGACGGATCTTCGCGAGATTCTCGATGCTCAGGGCGTCAAGCAAGTCGTGGTCATCGGGGCTATGAGCCATATGTGCATCGACGCCGTCACGCGTGCGTCGGACGACTTCGGCTTCGAGACCACCGTGATTCACGATGCCTGCGCCACCCATGCGCTCGAGTTCAAGGGCGTGAGTGTTCCGGCCGTTCAGGTGCATGCCGCTTTCATGGCGGCGTTGAGTTTCGGTTACGCGAAAGTTATCTCTGCGGCTGATTTTTTGAGTTCTGAACGCAACCGAAACGCGTAGCCGACGGTTATGCGTACCACAGCGTCTTATTCGCCCTCAAGGTTTCGACCGCGAGGTCGACGAATACGCGCACCTTCTGATTGACGTGCCTGCCCTCGCGATGCACCACGTGAATGGGAAGCGTGGCCAGCTCGTGTTCCGGAAGCACGACCTGAAGCTTTCCTTCCGCGAGCGCGGGCGCGATCTGACAGGACAGCAGGCACACGATGCCCAGCCCTGCCAGCGCTGCCGACATCGCCGAGTCGTTTGTCGTCGTGATGAGGCGGGGCTGGATTGGCACGATGCTCGACTTCGAGTCTCCGCGAAAGCGCCACTCGGGCGATGGCGTCGAAGGCAACGATTGAATCGTCACGTGCGAGGCGAGGTCGTCCGGCTTCTGCGGCTCGCCGCGTGCCTCCAGATACTCAGGCGATGCGCAGAGCAGGCTTCGAACCCTTCCCACTGCGATTGCCTGCAGAGAGGAACTCGGCAAGTTTCCGATGCGGATCGCAACGTCGACTCCCTCATCCACCAGATTCACGGTTCGGTCCAGAAACCAGCAGCTCGCGCTGACATCCGGATACCTCGCGAGATACTCCTGCACGATGGGAGTCACATGGCTGTTGCCGAGCACGATGGGTGCGGTCACCGTCAACTGGCCGCGCGGCGACGTGCGCGTGCCGGCGGCGGCCAGTTCCGCTGCCTCCACAGTCGCGAGCACGCGGCGGCATTCATCGAAAAACGCGGCGCCTGCGTCAGTCGTTCGAACGATGCGTGTCGTGCGGTTCAGAAGGCGCACGCCGAGATGCTCCTCGAGCTCGTTGACGAGGCGGCTGATCACGGACGTCGAAACCTGGAGCTTGCGTGCCGCCGAAGAGAAACCCTCTGTTTCGACGACCGTCACGTACGTCGCCATAGCCTGCAGTTTGTCCATGTTCGATGCGAATCTCCATGACGGTGACCCGCTCGTGGAATCGGACCGGGTCACAGGAATGCAGTTTATGGACGCATGGCCACGCGCGGAATCCCTCCGTGGCGCATTACGTATTTCGCGAAATGAGAACAATGGGAACAGCTCGCCAGTTAGAACAGGGCAAGAACGAAAGTACGAACGTACGTGAAGACCAGGGAGTGCCGCCGGTTCTCCGCACAGATCCGCGTCATCAACCCACGTTCAGCCTGCCGCTCAATCGGGCGTGAAACGCACGGCTGCGCTCATCGAGACCGACCATCGTCACGTCGACGCCGTGTTTTCGATACTTGAGCTGGATCGAGTCGAGCGCGGCGACCGTCGACGCGTCCCATATCTGCGACTTCGTGAAGTCGATGATCACCGTGGCCGGATCGATCGCGTATTCGAACCGTTCGACGAGATCGTTGCTGCTGCCGAAGAAGAGCGGTCCGTGCACTTCGTAGCGCACGCTCCGGCCATCGTCGGCGATCGTGCGGACTGTGTGGATCACGTGCGCCACGCGCCTCGCGAACAACACCGTTGCGAGCAATACGCCGCCCGCCACGCCGACCGCCAGATTGCCCGTGTGCACCGTCAGCGCGACCGAGAGCAGCATCACCGAGGTTTCCATCCAGGGCATGCGGCGCAGCGTCGCCGGATGCAGGCTGTGCCAGTCCACCGTTTTCACGGCGACAACCATCATCACGCCCGCGAGCGCGATCATCGGGATATGCGCCATCACCTGGCTGAGTCCGGTGATGAGCAACAGGAGGGTTGCCGCCGCTGCGAGCGTGGATACACGCGTGCGCGCGCCGCCGATGCTCACGTTCACCACGGTCTGCCCGATCATCGCGCAGCCGGCGACGCCGCCGAACGCGCCCGCGCCCAGATTGGCCAGTCCCAATGCCCACGACTCGCGCGACTTGCGCGAGCGGGTTTCGGTCATCTCGTCGACCAGCTTGGCCGTGAGCAGGCTTTCGAGCAAACCGACGAATGCGATCGAAACGGCCGTCTTCCACACGATCTTCAGCGTGGAGAAATCGAATGGCACGGTCCACGCGGTGAGACCGGGCAGATCCGACGGCATCGGACGGTCGCCGCCGACCGTCGGCACGGCCCAGTGCAGGCCCATCGCGATCAGCGTCGTCACGATGATGGCGACCAGCGGCGCGGGCACCGCGCGTGTCACGCGCGGCCCGATCAGCACGATCGCCAGCGTGAGCGCGAAAAGCACGTACACGGCCGGAGGCTGGCCGACGAGATGCGGTATCTGCGCCCAGAAAATCAGTATGCCGAGCGCGTTGACGAAGCCGAGCATCACCGAGCGCGGGATGAAGCGCACGATGCGCGCGAGGCCCAGAAGACCGAACGCGACCTGGATGAGCGCCGCGAGCAGCACGGCGGGCAGGATATAACCCGCGCCGTTCGCATGCGCCATCGGTCCGACGACGAGCGCGACCGATCCGGCGGCCGCGGTGACCATCGCCGGGCGGCCGCCGAACAGCGACGTGACGACCAGCAGCACCACCGACGCGAACAGCGCCGAGCGCGGCTCCACGCCGGAGACGAACGCAAAGGAGATGACTTCGGGAATCAGGGCGAGACTGGTGACGATGCCCGCGAGAATCTCGCGCGTCCATGCGATACGCGATTCGGGGGCCGCGATGCGCGGCGCGTCATTCCCGGTGACGGGCTTGTTCATGTTTGATGCCGATGGTGATCGCACGCAGCGCGGCCCCGAGGGTGGAGCGGCGCATTTGCCGTGCTGGAGGACTTCGTGAAGTGAGCAGCGCGGAGGATTTTAACAGGCTGGTGCAACCGTCCCCGGCGAAGTCAGCGCACGCGCTGGCCGGTTCGATACCGACCGGCGAGGCCGCGAACGCCCCCCACGCGCGCCTCGACGGCACGCGTGGGCACCTGCGACATCAACAGGCTAACCGTCAGATATATCGGCGAATCATGCGGCGTCGCCCGAACGCTGCAGATGCCGCAGTTGAACGCGCAAGCGTGAACGCTACTGGCTGGCGCCCGCCCCGATTCCCGCCTTCTTCTGCGCGTCCTGCAAATTTTGTGGATAGTTGGGATCGTTCGCCCGGCCCGGGTTGTAGCCGGCGTCCTCGAGTTTCTTCAATTCGGCGTTCTTCTTCGCGCGCGCCTGTTTTCGCGCGGCTTTTTTCTCGGCTTTGGTCGCAGGCGCGGCTTGCGTCGCGTCGGTTGCGGTCGAGCCGGTTGCGGTCGAGCCGGTATCCTGTGCATAGGAAAGCGGGGCAACGGAAGTTGCCACAGCGCCCAGGAAGAATGACACAGCAAGGCTTGCCAGTTTCGTTCTCACATCGTTCTCCGGTCGGCTGAAAGACAACGTTTCAGGAAGTATAGAGCGTTCGTGTCGACGTTGCGCCTTCCGTGCACATTGCTCAGCATTGCAGATCACTTCATGTCGACCGGAACGTAAAACAGGGCGTGCGTGAGTGAAACCGCACGCCGCAGGAGTAAGCTTTCGGTGCTGAACCTCAATTCCTGGACGGAGACCGCGCGATGAGCATCGCTTCCGAATCGACATCCGCTCCCCGCGGACATACGGCCGAATCACTGCAGACGCTGGCCGCGCTGCTGGAAGTGTCGCTGGAAAAGGGCACGTCCGTGGTCATGGTGCGTCGCGGCACCGGGGAATGTTCGGTCTACATCGGCAAGCCGGGCGATGAGGACGCGAAACTGACCGGTCACGGAACCATCCCGACGGCCGTGGCCGAAGAACTGCTGGTACTGACTCAGGCAGGGTTGAACCGGATGACGGTCGGCGATCAGACGTACCGGTTCTTTCGAAGCTTTACCCAACTATCCGATGTCGGCGGCGCCGTGGTGTTCGCGCCGACCTGAGAAGCCGAAAAGCCCGCGCGCGGGAAAACCCTCACCCCGCGCAGCCGCCCGCTCTGCCCCGCCCCGCGCGGCGCACGCCGCATTGCACCACCGATCATTAACCTGCGGATAACGAACGCATCCTCAGGGTGATTGAACACACCTGTGGCGCTCCCTAGACTCGCCTCAAGTCCTGAGCGAGAGTCCACATGTCCAGTCAAAGTCAGTCCCCGTCCCGCTGGGCCACGCGCCGCGCGGAGAAGCATCGCCGGCTTGCGCGGGTTGCATCGATCGCGGATGGCATGGTGCTGCCCGGCGAGCGCATCGTCGAAGTCCTGCAGGCGCTCGTCGCCCCGGGCGACCGCGTGGTCGTCGAGGGGAACAACCAGAAGCAGGCGGATTTTCTGTCGCGTTCGCTCGCGAAAGTCGATCCGGACATCGTCCACGACCTGCATCTCATCATCCCGAGCGTGAGCCGCGCCGAGCATCTCGATCTCTTCGAGCGCGGCATCGCGAGAAAGCTCGACTTCGCGTACGCCGGCGCGCAAAGCCTGCGCATCTCGCAGTTCCTGCAGGATGGCATCCTCGAGATCGGCGCGATCCATACCTACATCGAACTGTATGCCCGGCTCTATGTGGACCTGACGCCGAACGTCGTGCTGTGCGCGGGCTACAAGGCGGATCGCGAAGGCAATCTCTATACGGGTCCGAGCACCGAGGACACGCCCTCGCTCGTCGAAGCCGCCGCGTTTCGCGACGGTATCGTGATCGCGCAGGTCAACGAGATCGTCGACGATCCGAAGGATCTGCCGCGCGTCGATATCCCCGGCTCGTGGATCGACTTCGTGGTGCAGTCGGACAAGCCGTTTTTCATCGAGCCGCTGTTCACGCGCGATCCGCGCCTCATCACGCCGATACAGGTCCTGATGGCGATGATGGCGATTCGCGGCGTCTACGAGCGGCATCAGGTGCAGTCGCTCAATCACGGCATCGGCTTCAATACGGCGGCGATCGAACTGATCCTGCCGACCTACGGCGAGAAGCTCGGCCTCAAGGGCAAGATCTGCCGCCACTGGACGCTGAACCCGCATCCGACGCTGATCCCCGCGATCGAAACCGGCTGGGTCGAGAGCGTGCACTGCTTCGGCGGCGAACTCGGCATGGAAGCCTATGTCGCGGCGCGGCCCGATATCTTCTTCACCGGCCGCGACGGTTCGATGCGCTCCAATCGCACGATGTGCCAGCTGGCAGGGCAATACGCGGTGGACATGTTCATCGGCTCGACGCTGCAGATGGACGGTGAAGGCAATTCGTCGACCGTCACGCACGGCCGGCTCACCGGCTTCGGCGGCGCGCCCAACATGGGCCACGATCCGCACGGCCGCCGTCACGCGACGCCCGCGTGGCTCGATCTGCTGCAAACGGACAGCCCGCTGGAGCGCGGCCGCAAGCTCGTCGTGCAGATGGTCGAGACGTTCCAGGCGGGCGGCCAGCCAACCATCGTCGAATCGATCGATGCGGTCGAAGTCGGCCGCGAATCCGGCATGCCGCTCGCGCCGGTCATGATCTATGGCGACGACGTCACGCACGTGCTCACCGAGGAAGGTATCGCGTACCTGTACAAGGCGCGCTCGCTCGAACATCGCAAGGAGATGATCGCGGCCGTGGCGGGCGTCACGCCGATCGGTCTCAGGAGCGATGCGAGCAAGCTGGCCGCGCTGCGCCGCGACGGCTTCGTCGCGCTGCCGGAAGACCTGGGCATTCATCGCAGCGAGGCCAGCCGGTCGCTGCTCGCCGCGAAGAGCATGGCGGATATCGTCGACTGGTCGGATGGCTTGTACGAGCCGCCCGCCCGCTTTCGGAGCTGGTGATGCGCGCGAACCTCGCAATCGGCGCGGCGCACGCGCCAAATCTGGCCGCGCATTTCGGCGCGCATGGGGTGCAGGCGCTGATCGACGAAGTGACGCTCGCGCCGAAGCCCGGCCTCGTCGATATCCGCAGCCGCGGCGCGCACCACGATCTCGACTGGCAACTGATGCGCGCATCGGCGCTCGCGTTGCAGCCGACCTTCGTCGAGCTGGCGCGCGCGGGCATCGAAACGCAAGCGCTGCTCGCGCTGCGTGAGCGCATCGGCGCAATCGGGCGCGCAGGCGAAGCGCGCATGTTCGATGCGACCGGCGGCGTGAACACGCATCGCGGCGCGATCTGGGCGCTCGGGCTGCTCGTGACCGCCGCCGCACGCGATCCTGACGACCTCGCGCCGCAAGCCGTCGCCGCGCGCGCGGGTTCAATCGCCCGCGTGCCGGATCGCCACGCGCCCGCGATCACCGGCAACAAGGGCGAACAGGCCTGTCTCGATTACAACGTCGGCGGCGCGCGCGGACAGGCGCAGGCAGGCTTTCCGCATGTCGTGGATGTCGCGTTGCCGGAACTCGCGCGCTCGCGCTCGCGTGGCGACAGCGAAACGGCCGCGCGCCTGAACGCGTTGCTCGCCGTGATGGCGAGCCTCGACGATACCTGCGTGCTCGCGCGCGGCGGACCGGATGCGCTCGCCGACATGCAGCACGGCGCGCGCCGCGTGCTGGAACAGGGCGGCGCGGCGGCGCTCGCGGGCCGGCGCGAACTGAAGGCGCTCGACCGGCGTCTCGTCGAACTGCATGTCTCGCCCGGCGGCGCCGCCGACCTGCTCGCCGCCGCCCTCTTTCTCGACCGGCTTCAACGCGAAGCCCTTCCCACGACGAAGGCATAGGAACGCATATGGAAACCATCGTCCTCGAATTCCCGGCGGGGCAGCCCGCGCAAGGCCGCGCGCTCGCCGGCGTGGTCGCCTCGGGCGATCTCGAAGTGCTGCTCGAAGCCAACGCCGCGCACCGCACCGTAGTGAATATCACGACGTCCGTCGACGGCAAGGGCCGCCTCTGGCACGCCGTGCTCGAACGCATCTTCGGCGACGGCTCGCTGCCCGCCGCGAAGCTCGAAATCAACGATTCGGGCGCGACGCCGGGCGTCGTGCAGATGCGTATCGGGCAAGTCCTCGAACAACTGCAATCCAACGGCGGAGCGTGACGATCATGGATACCCAGCAACTGCTCGAACGCCAGAGCTTCATCGAACTGGATGCGCGCAGCCGCGCGAAGAAACTGCTCGACGCCGGCACCTTCCGCGAACTGCTCGACCCGTTCGAGCGCGTCACGTCGCCGTGGCTCATGCGGCAAGGCATCGTCACGCAGGCCGACGACGGCATGGTGGTCGCGAAAGGCGAGATCGATGGACAGCCGGCCATCGTGCTCGGCATCGATGGCGGATTCCAGGGCGGCAGCATGGGCGAGGTGTCGGCGGCGAAGATCGCGGGCAGCCTCGAACTCGCCGCCGAAGACAACCGCAACGGCATCCCGACGCGCGCCGTGATCCTCTTCGAAACGGGCGGCGTGCGCCTGCAGGAAGCCAATCTCGGGCTCGCGGCGATCGCGGAGATCCACGCGGGCATCGTCGACCTGCGGCGCTATCAGCCGGTGATCGGCATCACGGCGGGGCCGATCGGCTGTTATGGCGGCATGTCGATCGCGGCGGGCCTGTGCAGCTATCTGATCGGCACCCGCGAAGCGCGCCTCGGGCTCAACGGTCCGGCAGTCATCGAACAGGAAGCGGGCATCGCGGAATTCGATTCGCGCGACCGTCCGATGATCTGGAGCTTCACCGGCTGCGAGCAGCGGCATCGCACGGGACTCGTCGATGACTACGTCGCCGACGACGCCGATGCGATCCGCGCCGCCGTCATCGAACGTTTTCGTGGCGGACGGCCGCGGGCGTGCCGCAGCGAACGGGTCGCGGGCTTCCTGACGCGCCTTTCCGAAGTCGATCCGGGCGTGCAAGCCACGCCGGAACACGCAACCGCCATCTACGGCAAGGGGTTTCAGTCATGAGCACACCAGCGCTTTCCAAGCGCGGCGCAGTCTGGCTCGACGCGCTCACCAACAGCGCGCCGTTGCAGCCGGGCTATCCGCCCTCGGTGCGGGTCGCCGATGCGCGTCTTGGCGACCATCCCGCGCGATTCATCGCCGTGGTGCCCGATCCGGACAACCCGTTCCCGCGCGCGCGCGGCGGCGAAGTCGGGCTGGTCGAGGCGTGGGAAGTGGCGCGTGCCGTGCGCGAGGTCATCGACGCCGACAAGCACGGCGACGACAAGCGCGCGATCGTCGCCGTGATCGACGTGGCGAGTCAGGCGTATGGACGGCGCGAGGAAGCGTACGGCATCCATCAGGCGCTCGCCGGCGCCGCCGATGCGTATGCGAGCGCGCGTCTCGCCGGCCATGCGGTGATCGGGCTGATCGTCGGGCGGGCGATGTCGGGGGCGTTTCTCGCCCACGGCTATCAGGCCAACCGGCTGATCGCGCTCGCCGATTCGCAGGTCATGGTCCACGCGATGGGCAAGGAATCGGCGGCGCGGGTCACGCTGCGCTCGGTCGCCGATCTCGAAGCGTTCACCGCGCGCGTGCCGCCGATGGCCTACGACATCGACAACTACGCGTCGCTCGGTCTGCTCTGGAAGCTCCTGAGCGTGAACAATGCCGACGCCCCCAGCCGCGCCGATCAGACCACCGTGGAAAAGGCTCTGCAAGCCGCCTTCGACGACATCCGCAGCGATCCGTCGCGCGGTCTGGAAAGCCGGCTCGGCAGCGCGCACCGCGCGGCTTCCGTCACGGTGCGGCGCAAGTTGCGGGAGCAATGGCGCTGATCCTGTTTCATGCCGGCTCGTCAGAAGCCAAATAAATTCAATCAAGGAGACACGAAATGATCATCTACGGAACTGCTTTGCTCGCGTTCTGCCATCTGGCGGGGCTATTTCTCGGCGACCTGCTCGGCGTCGCGATCGGCGTGAAGACGAATGTCGGCGGCGTCGGCATCGCGATGCTGCTGCTGATCTTCCTGCGCCTCTATCTGCACGGTAAGGGCTGGCTGCCGAAGGAAACCGAAGCGGGCGTGGGCTTCTGGGGCGCGATGTACATCCCCGTGGTCGTCGCGATGGCGGCGAACCAGAACGTCGTCGCCGCGCTGAAGGGCGGGCCCGTCGCGCTGCTCTCGGCGCTGGGGGCTGCTGCGCTCTGCGCGGGCTGCATCGCCGTGCTGTCACGCACCGGCCGCGACAGCACGTCGTTCGTGAATGCCCCGCACCTCGAAGAAATCTGAATCAGGAGACAGTCATGCTGCATATGCTCGACAAGATTTTGATCCAGAACGGCCTCGTCACCGCGTTCTTCCTCGTGGGCCTCATCATGTGGGTGTCGTCGCTGATCTCGCGCAAGCTGACCTTCGGGCGCGTGCACGGCTCGGCGATCGCCATCGTGATCGGCCTCGTGCTCGCCTACTTCGGCGGCGCGTTCACCGGCGGACAAAAGGGTCTCGCGGACCTGCCGCTCTTTACCGGCGTCGGCCTGATGGGCGGTGCGATGCTGCGCGACTTCGCCATCGTCGCGACCGCGTTCGAAGTGCAGGCGACCGAAGCGCGCAAGGCGGGGCTCATCGGCGTGGTGTCACTGCTGCTCGGGACGGTGCTGCCGTTCATCGTCGGCGCGAGCATCGCGCATGCGTTCGGCTATACGGACGCGGTCAGCATGACGACCATCGGCGCGGGCGCGGTGACGTATATCGTCGGTCCGGTGACGGGCGCGGCGATCGGCGCGAGTTCGGATGTCATCGCGCTCAGCATCGCGACGGGCCTCATCAAGGCGATCATCGTGATGATCGGCACGCCGATCGCGGCGGGCTTCATGGGGCTGAAGACGCCGCGCTCCGCGATGATCTTCGGCGGGCTCGCCGGCACGGTGAGCGGCGTCAGCGCGGGGCTGGCCGCCACCGACCGGCGGCTGGTTCCCTACGGCGCGCTGATCGCGACCTTCCATACGGGCGTCGGCTGCCTGCTCGGACCGTCGCTGCTGTTCTTCGCGACGAAAGCGCTGATGGGCGCGTGAAGCGCCGGGGAGACGCGGCATCATGAGCGTGCTGTTCACCTTTCCCGGCCAAGGCTCGCAGCGCGCCGGCATGCTGCACGCGCTGCCGCCGCACGAAGAAGCCGCGCGCACGCTCGACGAAGCCAGCGACGTGCTCGGCTACGACGTGAAGTCCATCGACGACGCGGCATCGCTTCGTTCAACAGTCGCGGTGCAGCTTTGCCTGTTGATCGCGGGCGTCGCTCAGGCGCGCGTCATGCGGGCGCACGGCCATGAGCCCGACATGGTGTCGGGGCTCTCGGTCGGCGCGTATCCCGCCGCCGTCGTCGCGGGCGCGCTCGCGTACGCCGACGCCATCAAGCTCGTCGCGTTGCGCGGCCAGTCAATGGAGCGTGCCTACCCTGCCGGCTACGGCATGACGGCGATCGTCGGCCTGACGCAGCGAGCGCTCGAACGGCTGATCGCGCAAGTGAGTGACGAGGTCTTTCTCGCCAACGTCAACACGGACACACAGATGGTCGTCGCGGGCAGCGACGCCGCGATGCATCGTCTCGCGGCGCTCGCAAGCGATCACGGCGCGCAACGTTGCGAGCGTCTCGATGTCGCCGTGCCGTCGCACTGCGCCCTGCTCGACGCACCCGCCGCCGCGCTCGCCGATGCCTTCAGCGCGGTCGACGTGCGCACGCCGCGCATCGTCTATCTGAGCGCCAGCGCCGCGCGGCCGCTTTTCGACGGCGCGCGCATCGCCGCCGATCTGGCCGGCAACATGGCGCGACAGGTGCGCTGGCACGACACGATGCGACTCGCGTGGGAACGCGGCGCGCGCCTCGCGATAGAGATGCCGCCTGCGAACGTCCTGACGCGGATGGCCGGTTCGATCTTCGCGGAAGGCGTCGCGGTAAGTTGCAGCGAAACCTCGCTGCCCGACCTCGGCGCGCTCATCGACCGCGAACGAACCCGCGACGAACGCTGAAGCGTCAGCCAGCGTTTCTCGTGCGCAGACGGCAGACCGCCATCAGCGCGAGCAGGTTCGGGTCGCGCTCTCGCGCGCGCAGGAAACTGACGCCGATCGTCTGGCGCATCAGATATTGCGGCTTGAGCGGAATGAACTGCACCTTGTCGCCGAACACGCCGCGCACGCGCCCCGGCAGCAGCGTATAGCCGACGCCGCCGCTCACCAGATTCATCAGCGAGAAGATATCGCCGGTTCGCATCGTCACGTTCGGCGTGAAGTCCGCGACGCGAAACGCTTCCACGAAACCGTGATACGTCGCGAAGCCTTCGCCGAGCGACACGAACGTTTCGTCGCGGCAGTCTCGCAGATCGACGGCTTCCTGATTCGCGTAGACCGAGCCGGCCGGCGCGGCGAAGAAAATGTCGTCTTCGAACAGCGGGATGGATTCGATTTCCGGATCGGCATCGGGCACGGCCATCAGCGCCGCGTCGATTTCGCTTCGCTTCAGTTTGTCGACCAGTTCGACGTTCGGTCCGAGCACCAGTTCGACCTGAAGCGTCGGCCTGCGCACCTTGATATCGACGACGATGCCCGGCACGGTCTTGATCGTCAGCGAATACAGCGAGCCGATCTTCAGACGGTCCGACGAGTAGCCCGCGGCTTCGCGTGTCGCACGAATGCCGTCGGACATCAGCGTCATCACCTCTTGCGCGACATCGGCGAGCATCTGCGCCGCTTCGGTCGAGCGGAGATTGCGGCCCTCATGGCGAAACAGCGCGCATCGCACGCCTTGTTCGAGCGAGTGCAGCGCGCGATGCACGCTGACCGTGCTCACGTTCAGCGCCTCGGCCGCCTTCGCCAGATTGCCGGTCTCCATGAAGGCGAGCAGGACTTCGAGCTTGCGGAAGGTGATCTCATCGTCGATTCGGTCGCGCATGTTGGCTCAAGAATGCTTTCAGATGCCTGATTATCGCCTCGCCGCCCGGTCGGACGAATAGCGTTTATCCCTCAAGGCATCGTCAGCCGAGTTCTTCGAACAGCCAGTCCTGAAAACTCTTCACCTTGGGCAAATCCACCGACGACTTGAGCAGATTCAGCGTGTAGCCATTCACACGCAGCCCGTCCAGACCGAACGGCGCGACGAGCCTGCCGGTATCGAGTTCGCGCTGCACGAGCAGCAGGCTTTCCAGACACACGCCGACGCCATCGGCCGCCGCGCTGATCGCCATGAACGAGCGATCGAAGCGCGGTCCGCGCGAAATATCCAGCGGCGTCTTTCGATGCAGGCGCATCCAGTCGCGCCATCCGGCCAGGCAGTTCTCACTGTGGATCAGCGTGTGATGCTTCAGGTCCGCGACCGCGCGAATCGGATGCGGGCCTTCCATCAGCTTCGGCGAACACAGCGGCACGATCGTCTCGGACGGCAGATCGAGCACCAGCGTGCCCGCCGGCTGCAGCTTGCGCGCGCCGTAGCGCAGATCGATATCGACCGATGCGCGCGTCAGGTCCACCGGATCGTTCGAGGCGTTCAGGCGCAGATCGATGTCCGGGTTCTGCGCGGAGAAGCGCGCGAGGCGCGGCATCAGCCATTGCGTCGCGAAGCTCGGCGTCGAATGCACGGTGAGGATGTCGCTCTTCGCGACGCGGCCGATATCGCGCGTCGCCTTCTCGATGCGCGCGAACGCCGCCGCGATCTCTTCCGCATATTGCCGGCCGCTGTCCGTCAGGATCACGGCGCGGTGCACGCGATGAAACAGCCGCACGCTCAACTGCTCTTCCAGCAGCTTGATCTGATGGCTGATCGCGGAGGGCGTCACGAACAGTTCGTCTGCTGCAAGCGCGAAGGACGAGAGCCGCGCGGCCGCCTCGAAGGCCTGTATGGACTTGAGTGTGACGCGATTGTGCATTGCAGTATTCGAGTGAATTGAATTCAACGATACGCCACTTTAATTCGTTTGAGCGCGTGAGCGCACGCGAATACGCTTTTATCTACCGGCAACGTGCTCGATTCGAGGGATAACCCTGAGCAGCGCGCCAACATAAAAACGATGGAGACAAAAGCGTGAACAACGACATCGCGCAACTCGCGGAGCATGCGTATCGCATTCGCCGCAACGCGCTTCTGATGGGCGAAGTGCAGGGTCAGGGTTATATCGGCCAGGCGCTCGATATCGCCGACGTACTGGCCGTCGCTTATTTCGGCGCGATGAACCATCGCCCGGAAGACCCCGAGTGGGAAGCGCGCGACCGCTTCCTGCTCTCCAACGGTCACTACGCGATCGCGCTGTATGCGGCGCTCTTCGAAGCGGGCGTGCTGCCCGCGGACGAACTCGAAACCTACGGCAGCGACGACAGCCGCCTGCCGATGTCCGGCATGGCCAGCTACACGCCCGGCATGGAGATGTCGGGCGGCTCGCTTGGGCAAGGCCTGACGATCGCCGTCGGACGATGCCTCGGCCTGAAGCGCAAAGGCTCGAAGTCCTTCGTCTACACGCTCTTTTCCGATGGCGAACTCGACGAAGGCGCGATCTGGGAAGGGCTGATGTCCGCGGCGCACTGGAAGCTCGACAACCTCATCGCGATCGTCGATGTGAACAATCAGCAGGCCGATGGCCCGTCGACGCAGATCATGGCGTTCGAGCCGCTCGTCGACAAGCTTGAAGCGTTCGGCTGGCACACGCAGCGCATCGACGGCAATGACATCGGCGCGGTGAAGGCGGCCTTCGACACCGCGCGCACGCTGAAGGACGCGAAGCCCCGCATCATCGTATGCGATACGAAGATGGGCTGCGGCGTGCCGTTTCTCGAAGAGCGCGAGAAGAACCACTTCATCCGCGTGGATCCGCACGAATGGAAGCTCGCGCTCGAAGCGCTCGAACAAGGGAGACGCGCATGAACACGCGATTGAAAACCTCCGCGATGATCGCGTCGATCGCGAACGAAGGACAGCTCACGCGTTCCGCGCCCTTCGGCCACGCGCTTGCCGAACTGGCGCGCACGAATACCAACATCGTGGGCATGACGGCCGACCTCGGCAAATACACGGACCTGCATATCTTTGCGCAGGCCTTTCCCGAGCGCTATTACCAGATGGGCATGGCCGAGCAACTGTTGATGGGCGCGGCGGCTGGCATGGCGCACGAAGGCGCGCAACCGTTCGTCACGACCTATGCGGTGTTCGCGACGCGCCGCGCGTATGACTTCATCCATCAGACCATCGCGGAAGACAATCTCGATGTGAAGATCGTCGCCGCGCTGCCTGGTTTGACGACGGGCTACGGCCCGAGCCATCAGGCCGCCGAAGACCTCGCGCTGATGCGCGCGATGCCGAACATGACCGTCATCGATCCGTGCGATGCGCTCGACATCGAACAGATGGTGCCGGCCATCGCCGCGCACAAGGGTCCGGTCTATGCGCGCCTGTTGCGCGGCAACGTGCCCGCCGTGCTCGACGAATACGGCTATCAGTTCGAACTCGGCAAGGCCAAGCTTCTGCGCGGCGGCAACGACGTGCTGCTGATCTCGACCGGCATCATGACGATGCGTTCGCTCGAAGCCGCGAAGGCCCTGCGCGAAGACAGCGTCGATGTCGCCGTCCTTCACGTGCCGACCATCAAGCCGCTCGACACCGCGACCATCCTGCGCGAAGCGAAGCGCACGGGCCGCATGGTCGTCGTCGCGGAGAACCATACGACGATCGGCGGACTGGGCGAAGCCGTCGCGCGCAAGCTGCTCGGCGCGGGCGTCACGCCTGCCTTCCGCCAGATCGCCCTGCCCGACGCGTTCCTCGACGCGGGCGCGCTACCGACGCTGCACGATCGCTACGGCATTTCCACCGAAGCGATGTGCAACACCATCAAAGGCTGGCTGAACTGAGCCTTCATTCACCTCACCCCTATCAGGAGCATCCCATCATGTCAGAGTCGCGTCTTCTCGAAGGCAAGGTCGCCGTCATCTCCGGAGCGGCATCGCCGCGCGGGATCGGCATGGCGACGGCGCGCATGTTCGCGAAGCACGGCGCGAAGGTCGTCATTCTCGATCTCGATGCCGCCGCCGCGCGCGAAGCCGCCAGCAGCATCGGCCCGGAACATCGCGGCTATGTATGCGACGTGACCGACCGCGACGCCTGCGGCGCCGCGGTCGACAGCATCGTCGCGGACCTCGGCACCATCGATATTCTCATCAACAACGCGGGCATCACGCAGGCGTTGAAGCTGCTCGATATCGACAGCAAGAGCTGGGACCGCATTCTCGATGTGAACCTGCGCGGCGTGCTGTATCTGTCGCAGGCGGTCGTGCCGGTGATGAAGCGCAACGGCGGCGGTTCGATCGGCTGCATGTCGTCGGTGTCTGCGCAGCGCGGCGGCGGCATTCTCGGCGGCCCGCACTATTCCGCTGCGAAGGCGGGCGTGCTCGGCCTCGCGAAAGCCATGGCGCGCGAGTTCGGCATCGACGGCATCCGCGTGAACTGCGTGACGCCGGGCCTCATTCAGACCGATATCAATGCAGGCAAGATCAGCGACGAAAAGCGCGTCGAGATTCTCGCGGGCATTCCGCTCAATCGTCTCGGCGTGCCCGATGACGTCGCGGGCGCGTTCCTGTTTCTGTCCGCGCCGATTTCCTCGTACATCACCGGCGCCGTCATCGACGTGAACGGAGGCATGCTGATCCACGGATAAACGCTCACGCGCACAGGGCGCGGCATCGGATAACAACACTTATATCGACATCATCAGGTTGGAGGAGCACACCATGACCATTCGCACGAAGGACAGCGGCATCGACCGGCGCACGTTTCTGAAGGCGGGCGCGACCATCGCCGCCGCCGCGCCGCTCTTTGCCATCACGACGCGCCGCGCATCGGCGGCGGAGTTTTCGTACAAGCTCGCGACCGGACAGGACCCGACGCATCCGGTGAACATTCGCGGCCAGCAGGCGTGCGACAAGATTCGCGAAGCCACCGCCGGCCGGGTCGATATCAAGCTCTTTCCCGCCAACCAGCTCGGTTCCGACACCGACCTGCTCTCGCAGGTGCGCAGCGGCGGCGTCGAGTTCTTCAACCTGGCCTCGTCGATTCTCGCGACGCTGACGCCCGCCGCTGGCATCGTCAACACGGGCTTCGCGTTTCCGGATTACGACACGGTCTGGAAAGCGATGGACGGCGATCTCGGCGGCTATATCCGTCAGCAGATCGAGAAGTCGGGGATCATCGCGGTATCGAAACCCTGGGACAACGGCTTCCGTCAGGTGAGTTCGTCGACGCGCGTCGTGAAGACGCCCGCCGACCTGAAGGGCTTCAAGATCCGCGTGCCGCAGGCGCCGATGCTCACGTCGCTGTTCAAGTCGCTCGATGCCGGCCCCGCGCCGATCAACTTCAACGAACTGTATTCCGCGTTGCAGACGGGCGTGGTCGAAGGTCAGGAAAATCCGCTGCCGATCATCGCGACGGCGAAGCTCTACGAAGTGCAGAAGTCGATCAGCCTGACCTCGCACGTATGGGACGCGTACTGGATTCTCGGCAACCGCCGCGCGTGGGAGAAGCTGCCCGCCGACATGCGCGCGATCGTCACGCGCGAATTCGAGGCCGCCGGCATGAATCAGCGCGCGGACATCGCGAAGCTGAACCTGTCCTTGCGCGATGACCTGAAGGCCAAGGGCATCAACATGGTCGACGTGGATCGCGAAGCCTTCCGCAGCGCCCTGAAGAAAACCAGCTTCTATACCGACTGGAAAGCGAAGTACGGCGAACAAGGCTGGGGCGCACTCGAGAAGTACACCGGCAAACTGGTATGAAGACCATGCAGACGATCATGCTTCCGCATCCGGCGCCGCACCGCAGTGTCGCCGCGAAACTCGATACCGTGCTCGGCCATCTCGTGGAGATTCCGGCTGCGTTGCTGGTCGTGGCCGAAATCCTCGTGCTGCTCGCGGGCGTGACGAGCCGCTATGTGCTGCATACGCCGCTCGTCTGGTCCGATGAACTCGCCTCGATGCTGTTCCTCTGGCTCGCGATGCTCGGCGCGGTCGTCGCGCTGCGCCGTGGCGAGCACATGCGGATGACGGCGCTGGTCGGCATGGCGTCGCCGGGCATGCGCGCGTTTCTCGATGTCGTCGCGATTGCCGCGCCGCTCGCGTTCCTCGCGATGGTCGTCGGCCCGGCCTTCGACTTCGCGCAGGACGAAGCCTTCATCACGACGCCCGCGCTCGACATTCCCAACTCGTGGCGCGCGGCGGCGCTGCCGATCGGCTCGGGTCTGATGCTGCTGGTCGCGTGCCTGCGGCTCGCGCGGGTCGGCGACTGGAAGCTCGTGCTCGGCGCGCTCGCGCTGGTCGCGGCCATCGCGGGCGCGTTCTACGCGGCGAGCCCGGTGCTGAAGGATCTCGGCAATCTGAACCTGCTGATCTTCTTCGTCGGGCTGGTTGCGGTGTGCGTGCTGTCGGGCGTGCCGATCGCGTTCTCGTTCGGCCTCGCGACCTTCGGCTACCTCGCGCTGACGACCAGCACGCCGCTCGTCGTCGTGGTCGGGCGCATGGACGAAGGCATGTCGCATCTGATTCTGCTGTCGGTGCCGCTGTTCGTGTTCCTCGGCCAGCTGATCGAGATGACAGGCATGGCGGCCGCGATGATCGCGTTCCTCGCGAGCCTGCTCGGCCACGTGCGCGGCGGCCTGTCGTACGTGCTCGTCGGCGCGATGTATCTCGTCTCCGGCATCTCCGGCTCCAAGGCCGCCGACATGGCCGCCGTCGCGCCGGTGCTGTTTCCCGAGATGAAGGCGCGCGGCGCGAAACCCGGCGATCTGGTCGCGTTGCTCGCGGCGACCGGCGCGCAGACCGAAACCATTCCGCCGAGCCTCGTGCTCATCACGCTGGGTTCGGTCACGGGCGTGTCGATTTCCGCGCTGTTCACGGGCGGCATGCTGCCGGGCGTCGTGCTCGCGATCACGCTGTGCGCGGTCGTGTGGTGGCGGTATCGCGTGGACGACCTGTCGAACGTGAAGCGCGCGACGCGCGGCGAAATCGTGCGCCGGCTCGCCATCGCGCTGCCCGCGCTCGCGTTGCCGTTCGTGATTCGCGCGGCGGTCGTCGAAGGCGTCGCGACGGCGACGGAGGTGTCCACCATCGGCATCGCGTATGCGATTCTCGCGGGCCTCCTGATCTACCGCCGCTTCGAATGGACGCGCCTCAAGCCGATGCTGATCGATACCGCCGCCCTCTCCGGCGCGATCCTGCTCATCATCGGCGCGGCGACGAGCATGGCGTGGGCGCTCACGCAATCCGGCTTCTCGGGCCAGCTCGCGCGCACCATGGCCGCGCTGCCCGGCGGCGCGTGGATGTTCATGGCGGCGTCGATCCTGGTGTTCATCGTGCTCGGCAGCGTGCTCGAAGGCATTCCGGCGATCGTGCTGTTCGGCCCGCTGATGTTCCCGATCGCGCGGCAAATGGGCATCAACGAGGTGCACTACGCGATGGTCGTGATCCTGTCGATGGGCGTCGGCCTGTTCGCGCCGCCGTTCGGCGTCGGCTATTACTCGGCGTGCGCGGTGAGCCGCATCCATCCCGACGAAGGCATGAAGCCGATCATCGGCTACATCCTGGCGCTGATCGCCGGCCTGATTCTCGTCGCCGCCATTCCGTGGATCTCCACGGGCTTCCTGAAATAACTCTCTTCCTGTCCCTTTGATGCCGCTCCTCGCCGGAGCGGCAAGGAGAAGTCATGTCTTCCATCGACACGCAGCCGCTGTCGAACGCCATTCGCTTTCTCGCCATCGACGCCATCGTGCGCGCGGGCGAAGGTCATCAGGGCGTGCCGCTCGGCATGGCCGAAATCGCGACCGCGCTGTTCACGCGCCATCTGAAGTTCAATCCCGCCGATCCGCAATGGCCCGACCGCGACCGCTTCGTGCTGTCCAACGGGCACGGTTCGATGCTGCTCTACGCCGTGCTGCATCTGACGGGTTACGCGAACTTCGGCATCGATCAGATCAGGACGTTTCGCGACATGGGCTCGCATTGCGAAGGCCATCCGGAATTCGATACGGCGTCGGGCATCGAAGTGACGACGGGACCGCTCGGGCAAGGCATCGCGAATGCGTTCGGGATGGCGGTCGCGGAAGCGTATCTGAGCGCGAAGTTCGGCGATCGCCTCGTCGATCACCATACCTATGCGTTCGTCGGCGACGGCTGTCTGCAGGAAGGCGTCGGGCAGGAAATGATCTCGCTCGCCGGGCATCTGAAGCTCGGCAAGCTGATTCTGTGCTGGGACGACAACCGCATCACCGATGACGGCAGCACCGCGCTGTCCATCAGCGAGGACGTGAGCGCGCGTTTTCGCGTCGCGGGCTGGCATGTCGTCGAAGTCGACGGGCACGATCTCGAAGCGGTGTCCCGCGCGCTCGAAGAAGCAAAGCAGGACCCGCGTCCGTCGATGATCGCGTGCCGCACGGTGATCGCACGCGGCATCGCGCGCTTGCAGGGTCAACGCGGCGGCCATAGCGGACGTCTCTTCGAGAAGGACGCCGATGCCGCGCGCAACGAACTGAACTGGCCGCACCCGGCCTTCGAGATTCCCGCCGATGTGCTGAAAACCTGGCGCGACGCGGGCCGTCACAGCGAAGGCGAGTATCGCGCATGGCGCGAGCGGCTCGCGTCGCTGTCCGCGCAAGATCGCGCCGAATTCGATCGCATCCAGGCTGGTGAGTTGCCCGCTGGCTGGCGCCGGACGCTCGAAGACTACAAGCGCGAGGCATCGAAGCAGGACGAAGCGCCCGGCGGCATCATGATTTCCGCCGAGATCAACGATCTGCTCGTGAACGTGCTGCCCGAACGCATGATCGGCTGCGCGGACCTCGAAGCGCCGACGAGCCACAAGCGCAGCCTGCGCGCGTTCACCGCCGAGGATGGCGGCGGCGCATACGTGCATTGCGGCGTGCGCGAGCACGTGATGGGATCGATGGCGAACGGCATGGCGGCGCACGGCGGCGTCGTGCCGCTCGCAGTCACGTATCTCGCGTTCGCCGACTACGAGCGCCCGGCCATGCGGATGGCCGCGCTGATGGGTTTGCCGGTGAAATTCGTGTTCAGCCACGATTCGATCGGCGTCGGCAAGAACGGCCCGACGCATCAGCCCGTCGAAATCCTGGCGTCCTTGCGCGCGATGCCGAACATGCGCGTGTTCCGTCCCGCCGACGCCGTCGAAGCCGCCGAATGCTGGATGCTCGCGTATGAGCGCAAGACCGGCCCGAGCACCATGGTGTTCGCGCGCCAGGCGCTGCCGCTCGTGCGCCGCACGCACGACGACGCGAACCTGAGCGCGCGCGGCGGCTACGTGATCGCGGATGCGGATGGCCGGCCGCGGCGCGTCACGCTCATCGCGACGGGATCGGAAGTCGCGATTGCGCTCGCCGCGCGCGAGCAATTGCAGGCGCAGGGCATCGCGACCGCGGTCGTATCGATGCCGTGCTGCGAACTCTTCGACGAGCAGGACGCGCCGTATCGCATGAGCGTGCTCGGCGTCGACAGCGTGCGCGTCGTCGTGGAAGCGGCCGTGCGCTTCGGCTGGGACCGCTATCTCGGCGAACGCGACGGCTTCGTCGGCATGAAGGGCTTCGGCGCATCGGGACCGGCCGAGACGCTTTACGAGCACTTCGGCATCACGCCGGCGCATGTCGTCGCCGAAGTGAAGCGGCATCTTTGAACTTTCAACTCAGGAACACCATGCAGAAGATCGTCTTTCTCGACCGCGAAACGCTCGCGCCGCAGATCACGCTCAAGCGTCCCGCGTTCGAACACGAACTCGTCGAATACGGCCGCACCGCGCCCGACCAAGTCGCGTCGCGCTTGCAGGGCGCGAGCATCGTCATCACCAACAAGGTGGCGATCACCGCGGACGTCGTCGCGCAAGTGCCGACGCTCAGGCTCGTCGCGGTCGCGGCCACCGGCACGGATGTCGTCGACAAGGCGGCGTGCGCGAAGCGCGGCATCGTCGTGTCGAACATTCGCGGCTATGCGGTGAATACCGTTCCCGAGCATACGTTCGCGCTGATGCTGGCGCTGCGCCGCAACCTGATCGCGTATCGCGATGACGTGCTCGCCGACGAATGGCAGAAGTCCGGCCAGTTCTGCTTCTTCAATCACGCGATCCGCGATCTGGGCGGCGCGACGCTCGGCATCATCGGCGAGGGCGTGCTCGGGCAGCGCGTCGCGGAGATCGCGAAGGCGTTCGGCATGAAGCCGAAATTCGCGGCGCACAAAGGGCGCGGCGACATGGGGCCGCTCTACGCGCCGTGGGACGACGTGCTCGCGACCAGCGATGTCATCACGATCCACAGCCCGCTTACGCAAGCGACGCGCGGCATGCTGTCGAGCGCCGAATTCCGCGCGATGAAGAAGAAGCCGCTCATCATCAACACGGCGCGCGGCGGTCTCGTCGATGAAGCCGCGCTGGTCGCCGCGCTCGACGAAGGATTGATCAGCGGCATCGGCTTCGACGTGCTGACGACCGAGCCGCCCGCGCCCGACAACGCGCTGATGCGCGTCGCGAACCGGCCGAACGTGATCGTGACGCCGCACGTCGCGTGGGCCTCGGATGAAGCGCAGCAAACGCTCGCCGATCAGTTGATGGACAACGTCGCGGCCTTCGTCGCGGGCCATCCGGTCAACGTGGTGTCATGAAGCGCCGGCGATGCCGAGCGCGTGCAGCAACCACGCCTTGAACGTCTCGAATGCCTCGTGCCGATGCGCCCTGCGCGGATGCACGAGGTAATGCCCGACATATTCCACTTCGCGCGTCGAACCGGCGAGCGGGCGCACGAGTTCGCCGCGTTGCAGCTCGCGTTCGGATAGCAACGTCGATTCGAGCACGACGCCCAGGCCATCGACGGCGGCGGCGATCGCCATCGAACTGCGGTCGAAGCGCAGACCGTAGTGTGTCGGCGGCGGCAGCTGATTGGCTTCGAACCAGCCTTTCCACTGATACATCTGCACTTCGCACTGAATCAACGGCATGTGATACAGGTCTTCCGGCTTGCGGATGCGCTCCGCGAGCGCGGGCGTGCACAGCGGCGCAAGCCCTTCGAGCGCGAGCGGAATCTTTTCGTGCGGCGATGGCTTCGGCTCGCCATAGACGATGTCGAGATCGAAGTCGTCGTCGAAACGCGCGTAATCGGTGCTCGCCGAAAAGCGCAGATCGATGTTCGGATGGTCGCGCACGAAACCCGCGAGCCGCGGCAGCAGCCATTGGGTCGCGAAGCTCGGCGCGGTGTGCAGCCGCAGCGGCGTGCGTTCCTCGCTCGTCAGCAGCGCGAAACCGCGCTGCATCTCGTCCATGCCGCGCTGAATGTGCTCCATCAGCATCGCGCCTTCGCGCGTCAGACGCACTTCACGCGTGCTGCGCAGAAACAGGCGATGTCCGAGCAGATCCTCCAGCTTGCGCACCGAATGACTGACCGCGCTCGGCGACAGGCTCAGCTCGCGCGCGGCGTCGGCGAAAGACAGCGTGCGCCCGGCAGCCTCGAAAACCCGAATATACGAAAGCGGAACCTTGCGGAAGACGTTCATGCGCGGGATTCGTGAATGGCATTCAATAGTTGGTGCAATCTTTTCTTTTGTCAGCCCCGGTTGTCAAGGCTAAATTAGGCCGACCTCGTTCCTACACCCGTCCGATTGCTGAACAGGAGACAACTGCAGCCGTCGGGGGTTGTCGAGGCACTCACTCCCGTCTTTCGCAGGAACAGCCATGACAATGATCACAGAGGCCGAGCCGCAAGCAGGCTCGGCGTCGGCGCAGTCCGCCACCGTCGCGAAGCTCGACCATCACGCGTATCGCATTCGCCGCTTCGCGCTGCGCATGGGCGAAGTGCAGGGCCAGGGCTATATCGGCCAGGCGCTCGGACTCGCCGATGCCCTCGCCGTCGCCTGGTGCCACGCGATGAATATCCGCCCCGGCGAGCCCGAATGGGAAGGCCGCGACCGCTTCCTGCTCTCGCACGGCCACTACGCGATCGCGCTTTACGCGGCGCTGATCGAAGCGGGCGTCATCCCCGAGGAGGAGCTGCAAACCTACGGTTCGGATGACAGCCGCCTGCCGATGTCCGGCATGGCGACCTACACGCCCGGCATGGAAATCTCGGGCGGCTCGCTCGGCCAGGGCCTGACGATCGCTGTCGGCATGGCTCTGGGCCTGCGTCTGAAGGGCAATCCGGCCTTCGTCTACAACTCGATGTCCGATGGCGAGCTCGACGAAGGCGCGACCTGGGAAGCCGCGCTTTCCGCCGCGCATCACGGTCTCGGCAATCTGATCACGATGGTCGACATCAACCGCCAGCAGGCCGATGGCGCGTCGCACGACGTGCTCGGCTTCGAACCGCTCGCGGACAAGTTCGTGTCGTTCGGCTGGCACGTCGAGCGCGTGAACGGCAACGACATGCCCGCGCTCGTCGCGGCGTTCGACCGCTGCCGCGCGCTGACCGAAGCGAAGCCGCGCGTGATCCTGCTCGATACGCTGATGGGCAAGGGCGTGCCGTTTCTGGAGACGCGCGAGAAGAATCACTTCATCCGGGTCGATCCGGAAGAATGGCAGCAGGCGATCGCCGTGCTCGACCAGAACCACGCAGCAGCACAGGGAGACCAGGCATGAGCGCCGTCGCTGAAAAGAAGCCCCGCCTGACGACCTCCGCGATGATCGCGTCGATCGCGTCGGAAGGCCAGAAGACGCGCCCGGCGCCGTTCGGCCATGCGCTCGTCGCCGAAGCCGAGAAGCGCGGCAACATCGTCGGCATGACGGCCGACCTGTCGAAGTACACGGACCTCCATATCTTCGGCCAGGCGTTTCCCGAGCGTCACTTTCAGATGGGCATGGCCGAGCAGCTGCTGATGGGCGCGGCGGGCGGCATGGCGAAGGAAGGCTTCATTCCGTTCGCGACGACTTACGCGGTCTTCGCGACGCGCCGCGCGTATGACTTCATCCATCAGGTGATCGCGGAAGAGAACCTCAACGTGAAGATCTGCGCCGCGCTGCCGGGACTCACGACCGGTTACGGCCCGAGCCATCAGGCGACGGAAGATCTCGCGCTGATGCGCGCGATTCCCGGCATGACCGTGATCGACCCGTGCGACGCGCTCGACACCGAGCAGGCGGTCGCCGCCATCGCGGCGCACGACGGCCCGGTCTACATGCGCCTTTTGCGCGGCAAAGTGCCCGCCGTGCTCGACGATTACGATTACAGCTTCGAACTCGGCAAAGCGAAGATGTTGCGCGACGGCGCGGACGTGCTGATCATCTCGTCGGGCATCATGACGATGCGCGCGCTGGAAGCCGCGCAAGCGCTCGACGACGGCTCCGCGAGCGTCGGCGTGCTGCACGTGCCGACCATCAAACCGCTGGACGAAGCCACCATCGTCGAGCAATGCAGGAAGCCGGGGCGTCTCGTGATCGTCGCGGAGAACCACAGCGTGATCGGCGGTCTCGGCGATGCCGTGACGAGCGCGCTCGTGCGTCATCGCGTGATGCCGGAATATCGGCATGTCGCGCTGCCCGACCAGTTCCTCGATGCGGGCGCGCTGCCGACGCTGCACGACCGCTACGGCATCTCGACGCTGTCTATCGTCGAGAACATCAAGACGTGGCTGAAGTGAGCGGAGAGAAGAGCATGAACGTGACATTTGTCGGCATCGGCGCAATCGGTCTGCCGATGGCGCTGCGTATCCAGAGCGCGGGACACAGCGTGACCGGCGTCGATCTGTCGCCGCGCGCGCTCGAACTGGCGCAGCAAAGCGGCCTTCCCGCCGTCGACAGCTTCGCGGCCGCGCCCGCGCCGCACGTCGTCATCGCGATGGTGGCGACGCCGCAGCAACTCGCATCGCTCGTGGAAAGCGTCGGCACGATGCTCGACGGACAAACCTGGGTCGTCATGTCGACGGTCGGTCCCGACGCGGTGCGCGCGCAAGGCGAACGGCTCGCGGCAGCGGGCGCGCGCGTCGTCGATGCGCCCGTGACCGGCGGCACCGCGCGCGCGAAAACCGGGCAACTGGTGATCTTCGCGTCGGGCGACGTGCGGGACATCGACGCCGCGCGCCCCGTGCTCGACGCGATGGGCAGCGTGCGCGTCACCGGCCCCAGGCTCGGCGACGGCCAGGCGATCAAGGTCGTCAATCAGCATCTGTGCTCGGTGCATATCGTCGCGGCGGCGGAAGCCCTGAATCTGGCGCGCTCGCTCGGCCTCGATCCGGCGGCCGTGCTCGAATTCATCGAGAAAGGCGCGGCGGGTTCGTGGATGCTGTCCGATCGCGGTCCGCGCATGCTGCAAGGCACGGACGTCGACGTGACGAGTTCGATCAACATCTTCGTGAAAGACAGCGATCTCGTGGCCGATGCCGCGAAGTCGTGCGGCGCGGACGTGCCGCTGCTGTCGACCGCGAACGCGCGCTATCGCGAAGCCGCCGATGCGGGACTCGGCCTGCGCGACGACAGCCGCGTCATCGAAACCTGGAAGCAGTCCTGAAGCCGGGACCCCACTTGTCGCGTTGAAAGCGCCTCTTCGAAGGCGCAACGCAGTATCCGGAGACGACACAACATGAGCAGCAACAACGAAGACCGCGCGGTGAAAGTCGCCGTCGCGTCGATGATCGGCTCGGCGGTCGAGAGCTACGACTTCTTCATCTACGGCACCGCCGCGGCGGCCTGGTTCGGCAAGATCTTCTTTCACACGACCGAGCCGATCGTCGGCATTCTGGCGTCGTTCGCGACGCTCGCGATCGGCTTTCTGATGCGCCCGTTCGGCGGCTATCTCGCCGGGCATTACGGCGATCGCGTCGGCCGCAAGGCGGTGCTGTTCTGGTCGCTCATCGCGATGGGCGGCGCCACCGTGCTGATCGGCTTCCTGCCGACTTATGCGCAGGCCGGCGTGCTCGCGCCAATCCTGCTGATTCTGCTGCGCATGGTGCAGGGCATCGGCTTCGGCGCGGAATGGGGCGGCGCGGTGCTGATGGCGTGCGAGCACGCGCCGGAAAAGCGGCGCGGCTTCTTCGGCGCGGTGCCGCAGCTCGGCATTCCGCTCGGCCTGCTGCTCGCGAACGGCGCGTTTCTGTTGTCGGGCGCGCTCTTCGAAGGCGACTGGATCTGGCGCATGCCGTTTCTCATGTCCTTCGTGATGGTCGCGATCGGCATCTTCATCCGGATGAGCGTGTCGGAATCGCCGGAATTCGAAGCCGTGAAAGCCGAGAACAAGGTGATGAAACAGCCCGCGCTCGCAGTCATCAAGAGCGACTGGCGCAGCATTCTGAAGATCATCGGCCTGCGCATGGCGGAAACGGGCGGCTACTACATCACGACGAGCTTCATGCTGTCGTATGTCACGCTCGCGCATATTTCGACCACGCGTCATGTCCTGTGGGGCACGTTGATCGGCTCCGCGCTCGGTCTCGCGAGCCATCTGATCTACGGCGCGCTGAGCGACAGGATCGGCCGCCGTCCGGTGTTCATGATGGGCGCGCTCTTCACCATCGCGTTCGGCGTGCCGATGTTCATGCTCATCAACACCGGCGCGCTCATCATGGTGATCGTCGCGGTCGCGCTGTCGCTGCTCTTCAGTCACGACCCGATCTTCGCGGTCGAAGCAAGCTGGTTCTCCGAGCAGTTTCCCGCCAATGTGCGCTCGTCGGGGATTTCGCTCGGCTATAACGGCGCATCGGTGATCGCGGGTCTGTTGCCGATCATCGCGACCGGGATGTACGGCGCGTTCGGCTGGATCGGACCGGCGTTGATGTTCTCGTCGCTCGGAATCGTCTCGACATGCTGCGCACTGGCGATGAAGGAAACCGCGCCCGCCGTGCTCGAAAGACGCCAGCCGCAGCACAGCGCGGAACGACGTTACGCTGCGTGAAAAATTGCTTAGACGATGGCATCAGAACGGACTGATGCCCGACATGCCGCCGTCGACGGCAAGGTCCGCGCCGGTCATGTAGCGCGATGCATCGGACGCGAGGAAAAGCATGGCCGCCGCGATTTCGGCGGGCTCGGCTGGCCGCTTCATCGGAATCACGTTCGACCAGTCCAGCAGTTGCGCTTCCGACATGCCCAGGCTATCGAAAATCGGCGTGTTGGCAACGCCCGGCGAAATGCTGTTGACGCGTATGCCGGATTCGACGAACTCTGCCGCGAAACTCTTTGCAAGCGACACGACGGCCGCCTTCGACGCGCAGTATGCCGAGAAATTTTTCGTGCCCTGACCGGCCGCGAGCGACGCGACGAGAATGATCGATGCGGGACGCGCGAGATAGGGCAGCGCCTCGCGCACGGTGACATAGACTCCGCCGACGTTGGTGTAGAACACATCGGAGAATTGCTCCAGCGTTGTTTCATGCACCAGCGTTTGCCGGGAAATACCCGCATTCGCGACCACCACGTTCACCTGGCGCTGGAAGTGATTGACAGCGGTCTCATAGAGCCGTTTCATATCGTTCGTGCTGGCGGCGTCCGCAACGACAGGCAGCGCGTTTTCGCCGAGCATCTCTGCGGCGCGTCGCAGTTTCTCCGCATCACGCCCGCTGATCACCACACGCCCGCCTTCGGACACGAATCGTTCGGCGGCGGCAAGGCCTATGCCACTGCTGCCGCCGGTCACTACCGCGAGTGCGTCTTTCAATAGCATCGTGTTGTCTCCGCATGTCGACGGCCGATTTCAGGCTAGTGCGCCGGCACGACCAGCGGTTCGCCCTTCCTGACGATGTACGTTGCCAGTTCGGATGCACTGCCATCGCCGACGTTTCTTGCCGAGTGAACGGTCCCCGCCGGAATGAAGAGCGCGTCGCCGGCCTTCAGGGTCACGGGCGGCCGGTCATCGAGCCGATACTCCAGGGTGCCTTGCAGTACATAGGCGATCTCTTCACCCGGATGCGAATGTCTGGCGGCAAACGCACCGGGATCGAAGTCGACCTTGACCTGTATGCCTTCACGACCCGGCGCGCTCAGGTCCTGCTTGACGAGGTCCGTGCGATGGATTCCAGAAGACTGCGCATTCGCCGGCTGCAGGGACGACCCCGCCGCCGCGACCAACAGCGCCGTAGCGATGCCTGAGATCAGTTTCATCGTCAACTCCTTGAGCGACAGCCGGGCGATCAAAAGGAAATACGCTAATAGACGCGGCAAAAACTACGCATTGCCGACGTTCTACTATGCGCCGAAAACGTACCGGCTTCCCGTGTATGAACGAATGAACCTGTCGGGCATCTCTTTCTGCAGGATCTGGGCGAACGTTTCTCCGGAGCAGTGCATCGGAATGATGTAGTCAGGATCGACGTCCCTCAGCGCAGCGACGGTTTGCCTGACGTACTCTTCCTTTTGCGGCGCCAGATGAAATCCTCCCGCCACCGCATGCACTTTCTGGACGCCAGAAACCTCCATCGCGCGCCGGACCGTGTTGATCACGCCGCGATGGCTACACGAGGTAATCACCACCAGACCGCGCCCCTTCACGTTGAAGCATGTCGCTAACTCATGCTGGAAATCATCGGGGATGACCTGCACGCTTTGCTTTTCGGTCGCGAGCTTGTCCGGAAAGCAGCCGATGCCATCCTTGGTGCCCACATGCATGCGGCTCGGCGACATCACCTGTTCGAACGATGCGGTCGGTATCCTTCCCGTGGTGAAACCGTGATCGGCGATGATCGACGGCGCTTCGGTGCTGAAGACCTTGATCCTGGCGGCTGTCAACGCGCGACGATCGATCGCGCCGAAATCTTCGATCTTGCCGGCCGTCCACTCGCGCGTGCAGAACGCCTCTTCGCCGCCCAGATACAACGGCAGGCCGGGTCGAAGCCTGCGCTGGTTGTGCTGTAGAAATCCCGCGAGCCCGCCGAAGTGGTCGTAGTGACCGTGGCTCAGAACGAGTGCGTCGAGCCGTTCCGGGGCAATGCCCAGCATGGACAAGTTGTTCTCCAGCGTCTCCGACGTGAATCCGAAATCGATCAGCATGTTGCGCGTCTCGCCATTGCCGTTCGATTCGACGTGCATGGACAAACCAAACTCGCCCAGCAACGATTTCCCTGCCGGCGGCATGCCGAAGCGCGTCACTTCGACGTTGCCTGTCCTTCCGCTCGGCGCGATCGCCAGTTGATAGCTATCCGTGACCACCCGCAGCGCAACGCGGTCGACCGTGGGTACGTCGCCCGCGAGGGGCTCGGCTTTGGCGACGGAAGAAGAGCTCAGGAGTGTGCCGATGAGTGCGCTGAAAGTCGCCGACGCACTACAGCACAGGAACATGCGGCGAGAGGGCCCGTGAGTATGCATGCATTGCGGCATGATGACCTCCCCAGAGGAAATGCCACACTCGCGCACGCCCCGCCCCGGCACGACGTCAAGTGAATGCGTGCGCACTTCGAACTTAGGCCGTTTGATTGGACTAGTCCAGACTCTGTCAAACCGCATTCAGAACGCGCGACGGACGTTCGTGCCAAACCGCTTGCAACGGCATCAAAAACTCACGCACGATCGGACTGATTCGCGCGCACCTTGCAGTTTGCCATCGGTGTACTAACGTTTCGTTTGGAACAGGTCGATGGAGGTTGCCATGCGCGCGCTAACGATTCTTCTGGCCCTGTTGGCCATTCCCGCCCTCGCACTGGCCGACGCCGTGAGCACCTCGAACAACAACTCGACGCTCACCGTCACGCGCGACGATCCTATCTATAACCTGAATCTGCCGAGCGATCCCGTGCAGCTCGTCAGAACGCTCGAATGGAACGTCGACGGCCGGCGAATCCTGATCTATCCATCCGGCCCATCGACCTTTATCGACCTCGGACACATGCACGCGGACGCGCATGTCACGACCAATCAGATACACGCGCAAGGCCCTATTCTGGGTTACGGCACAGGCGCCCTTTCAGGCACGGTGCTGGGCGGTATCGTCTATACCGTCGACGGCGACACCGCCGGAACGCTCAAATCCCGCTTGACCGAAAAGGTCGACATCCAGAACAAGAGCAATGCGCCCGTGCAGCTATGGATGAGCGGTCTCGGCTATAAACCGAGTCAGTCGAATCTCGAAGTGCCGGATTACAGCGGGCTGGATATCGTCGGCACGACGGTGGCCGTCATCACGAATCGTTCGATCACGGAAATTCTGCCAGCGCCGCAGAACTCGTTCGGCGAGGTCACGATTTTTCCCGTCGTCAGTTTCGTGGGCTTCAATCCGCTGATCAACCAGAGCGTGACGATCCCGCCCGGCGCGACCTTGTCGATGATCAGCGAGATCAAGGTGTCGCGCACGTCGAGCCAGATTCAGCAGTTCCTTCGTGAAAACGCGCCGAGTCGCTTTCAGGATTCGCCCCTGCTGAACAACCCGTTCATACGCGTGCCCTGAGCGGCCGCTATCGGGCGATATCACCGGGCTGGGACGTACGGCCGGATGCTTTCGCCGCAGCCGCCTTCTGCGATGCCAGCCGGAATTTCGCGGCCTGTACTTCGCCATCCGGGAAGTCGGCCCATGCGGTTGGGCCGTAGCCGGATTTTTCGGCCTGAACGAGATCGGCGCGGACTTGCGCGCGCGTAAGGGACTGGCCGTCTCCCTGAGCGTACGAAACGACCGGTGCCGCAAGGACCAGTGCAACGACTGCTTTGATAAACGCTTTCATGGCAGCGCCTCCCAGTAATCCTTACAAGGATACTAGGGGAAAACGCCTAGTTATCAAGCCATGAAGAGTGTGCGTCGCAACAATTCAGGGATGCTATGTTCTGAACAATCTAGTCGCGGGCGGAAACGTCGCGGGCGGATAGATGCACCATGACCCATCGCCATGGCGGAAGAAGACGATCGCAAACGCAGCGGACGAGCGCGCGACTTCGATACGCACGGCGCGCCATGGCATGCGCTGCGAGCGAGCCGGTCTGCTGACGCGCATGCTCTCGACGGCGCCGAGCCAGTCATGCACGAGATATCGAAGCGATGTGGTCGGCTGTCTCATGACCGTCTCGCATTACGCTGAGCGCCGCTCAAATCGACGAAGCCGTGAATATCGTTCAGCACTCCAAGCGATGACTTGCATCGCCGCAGCAGGTTCAAGGTCCAGACTCGCATGATCAACTCCGGGAAGGCTTATCGTCATCATCGGGGTCATCGCTGCTTCGGTCCATTGAGATCAATTGCCGATGCCTTAACGAAACCCTCAAGTCATTCAATGCAACGCATCGCGTCTCGCGAGCGGCTTGAACAGACGACTCCATGCGAGGCTGACGAGTATCGTCGCGCAGCCTCCGACGACCACCGAACCCACGACCCCGAACGACGCAGCCGTCAGGCCGGACTCGAATTCGCCGAGCTGATTGCTCGCGCCGATGAACAGCGTGTTCACGGCGGCGACCCGTCCGCGCATGCGATCCGGCGTTTCCAGTTGAACGAGCGTCTGCCGTACGATCACGCTGATCGTGTCGGCGCCGCCCGAAATCGCCAGCAGCAACAGCGAGACCGAAAACGACCGGGACAGTCCGAAGCCGACGATGGCGAATCCGTAAATGGCGACGGCAATCAGCAGCTTCTTGCCGACTCCGCTGACGATGGCGCGTCGGGAGAGAAAGAGACCGACGCATAGCGCGCCCACCGCCGGCGCGGAACGCAGCAACCCGAGGCCTTGCGGCCCGACATGCAGAATCTGTTTCGCGTAGACCGGCAGCAACGCGGTAGCGCCGCCGAACAGCACCGCAAACAGATCGAGCGAGATGCCGCCGAGCAACAGCGGATTGCCCCAGATGAAACGCAGTCCCGCGAGAATCGTATTCGCCGTGACAGGTTCACGCGGCGGCGGAACGTAGTCGTAACGGACCCATGCATACATCACGGCGCTGATGCAGAAGAGCACCGCGCTGGTCAGATAGACGGCGATGACACTGACCGCGAACAGCATCCCGCCCATCGCGGGACCGGCGATGACGGACGTTTGCTGAACCACGGTGCCGAGCGCCATCGATCGCGCGAGCAGTTTCTGCGGAACGAGCATCGGCAGGAGCGCCTGCTGCCCCGCCATCTGAAACGGCCGGATCGCGCCGAGCGCGAGCGACAGCCCGAGCAGCATGTCGCGCGTCATGCTGTGGCCGACCGTGGCGACGACGAGCAACGCCGCGATGACGGCCTGCACCGCGAGACAGGCCGCGACCATGCGTCCGCGATGCATCCGGTCGGCGCAATGTCCAGCGACGAGCGTCGTGGCAAGCCCTGGAACGAACTGAAAGAGCCCGACCAGGCCCAGATCCCACGCGCTCGACGTCAGGTCGTACATGTGCCAGCTGATCGCCAGCATCAGCATCTGCTGCGCCGAAATCGACCCGAAGCGAGCAATGAGGAATCGCGTCAGCGGCGCGTGGCGGAGCAGCGAGGTTCCATCGATGCGCGCCTCCACGGACAACGATGACGAATCGCGTGAAGGCGTCATTCCTGGCGCTTATCCGAGCGAACCGGTGACATCGTCGAACAGTTCGTCGACGGACAGGCGGCGCGGAATGATCTTCTGATCGAGCGCCCAGTCAACCGCCAGTTGCAGCCCTTTCCGGTTCGCCTCAAGCCCGATCGGCGGAAACACCGCAGGCACGCTCTCCGCGCTCGCACGGCTCTCGACGATCATCCGATACAGTTCGCGAACGATATCGGGCCGCTCCTTCGACAGCTTCTCGTGCACCACGAACATATGGTTGATCGGCACCACGCCGGTACGCGAGAACCAGTCCTTCGCGGCGGCATGCGCGTCGGGGACGAGCGTGCGAACGCGCTCGTCCTTCGGCATGTCTTCGCCGAGCAACGCGGCCGCGAGTTGCCCATCCAGCGTCATCCGCGGAATCGACGAACCCGCCGGCAAGCGCTGGCAGTTCTGCGGATCGCTGTACTCGGCGAGGTGGCCGTCACCCAGCGTCATCCATGTGACCTTGTCGAGATCGACTCCGTATTCGTGGCGCAGGATGCCGCGAATCCACAGCGCGGTCGTCTGCGTGTAAGTCCGCACGCCGACCTGCCTGCCCTCGATGTCCTTCGGATCGAGATGACCGAAATCGATGTTGTACCCGGCGCAGTGATGCTGAAAACGTCCGGAAATCGGCGTCGGCAACAGCACGTACGGCTTTCCGTACGCCTTCGCCTGCAGGAACGTGACGATCGCTAGTTCACCGGCGTCGAACCTGCTCTCGCGCACCATCGCCTTGAAACCGTTGTGCGCGGGCGTCGGACCGCAGTAGTCGAGCGTCACGAGGTCCGAGCGCACGCGGCCTTCGCGCATCGCTTTGGTCACCGCGTAGTCGGCCAGGTTGACGCGCAAGGTCGTCTGCGTCGTTGTCATGGTTTTTACTCCTTTTGCTTAGCTTTTCTGATTAAAGCCTGACCTCAATCAAACTCGGACCCGGCTCGCGCGCCGAATCGACCAACGCCTTGTGGAAACTCTCCGCCGTCTCGACGGCCACGGCCGGCACGCCCATGCTCTTCGCCATCGCGAGCCAGTCGATGCTCGGCTTGTCGATATCGATCATCGAGAGCGCGCGTTCACCCGGCGCGCCCGCGCCCATGTTGGCGTACTCCGCCTTCAGGATCGCGTAGCTGTTGTTCGCGAAGATGATGGTCGTCACGTTCAGCCCCTCGCGCGCCTGCGTCCAGAGCGACTGAATGGTGTACATCGCGCTGCCGTCGCCGACCATGCAGAACACGCGCCGGTCGGGACACGCGAGCGCCGCGCCGGTAGCGACGGGCGTCGCATAACCGATCGAGCCGCCCATGTTGTTGATCAGATCGTGCGGCAGCGCGCCCATCGTCAGGCTCATCGACTCGCGCCCCGTCGTCAGCGACTCGTCCACGACGATGCAATGCTCGGGCAACGCCGCGGCCAGTGCGTGAGCGATGCTCGTCGGGTTGAGCGCACCGGCCGGCTTCGGCGTCTCGATGCGCGGCTGGAGAACGGGCGCCGCGCCGCTCGCGCCGAGTGCCTGCAAGAGCATGTCGAAAGCAAGTTCGCTATCCTCATCGGCTTCGACGAGCGTATGCACCAGCGTGCCTTCTGCCTTGAGCAGGCTCGGCTTGTCTGGATACGCGAAGAAGGCCACCGGCTCGCGCGTCTCGACGGTGATGATGTGCCTGAAGTCCTCGAGGAACGCCGTGGCCTGCGCGACCGCATACGGAATGCGCGCGAGCGGCACCCGGCCCGCGCCGCGTTCGATGCGCGCGGTGAAGAACTGCGAGCCCAGCGTGGCGTTGGTGGCGGCGGCCACACGGCCCGCCTTCTCGAGGGCCGCGCCGCGCGTCGCCTTGTTCGCGAGGACGATCAGCGCCGGCTCGCCCGAGCGCAGCACGCGCGCGATGTGCTCGATGCGCGCGGCGGACGGCGCTTTGCGCGCTTCGGCGCGCACCGGCAACACGGCGGGCGTTGCGGTCACGGTCTGCCAGGAGGTATCGCCGGGCAGGATCAGCGTGGCGATCTGTCCCGGATACTCGCTCGCCTTCGAGACAGCCTGCGCCGCATCCCACGCGATGGTGTCCGGCGATTCCGCGCGGCGCACCCAGTGGCTCAGCGGCCGCGCGAGACCTTCGATATCGGAGGTCAGCGGCGGATCGTACCTGAGATGCGACACCGAATGCTCGCCGACGACGTTGACCATGCCCGACGACGCGCGCTTCGCGTTATGGATGTTCGCAAGTCCGTTCGCCAGGCCCGGCCCCAGATGCAGCAGCGTCGACGCGGGCGTGTCCTTCATCCGGTACCAGCCATCGGCGGCGCCGGTGGCCACGCCTTCGAAGAGGCACAGCACGCTGCGCATCTTCGGATTGTTGCCGAGCGCGGCGAGAAAATGCATCTCCGACGTGCCCGGATTGGCGAAGCAGATGTCCATGCCCTGCCCGACCAGCGTCGCGACGAGACTTTCGGCGCCGTTCATCAGTAACCCGCCAGTTCGCGTGCGAGACCGACCACGCCGTAGGTGCGCGCGGGCGCCGACATCAGAAAGCGATAACCCTCCTCCTGCAAGCGGCGATGATTCTTGGCCGTGACATGCGGATTGCCGACCACGACCTTGTGCTTGTGGCAGGTCTCCGCGATCTGACGCATTGCGGCGACGACTTCCGGATGCTCGTACTGACGCGGCAGCCCGAGTTCCTGGCTGAGATCGCCCTCGCCGATCAGAATGAAGCCGATGCCCGGCACGTTGGCGAGAATGTCATCGAGGTTTTCGATTGCCTGCGTGCTCTCGCACATCAGCCCGACGAGGATTTCGCCCTGCGGGGCGAGCGGCCAGACATCGGCTTTCTCGTAGTAATCCTGCATCGAGAGGCCCCAATAGCGCGCCGCATTCGCGGGGCCATCGCCGCGAACGCCCCTGGGTTCGTAGAGCGGCGCGTTTTTCGGACGCGCATAACGGCACGACGCGACCGCGTTATACGCCTGCTCGACCGTCGCCACGTGCGGCCAGATCACGCCATAGGCGCCGCGATCGAGCACCTGCTTGGCGAAGCTCTGGTTCATCTCGGCGCCGTTCGCGGGAATGCGCGCGAGAGGCGTCACCTTGGCCGCTACCGATCCGGACTCGGCAATCTGCTTGCGGCTGAGCATGTACTGCAGTGCGTCGCCGAGCGCGCTCACGTCATACGGGTTGTGCTCCATTTCGAACACGATGCCGTCATAAGGCGAATCGCTCATCTCGATGGCGGTCTGCTTGTCGAGCTTGGCGAACGCGGCGTGCGCGGCCTTGCCCGATTCGAAGGCGCGGATGATGCTGTTCAGGCGGATGTTGGACATGGTGATCTCTCTTTTTTCTCAGCTCAAAGCCGGATAAAGCGTCTGCGCGGTCTTGCCAAAAATCCACGCGCGGTCTTCCTCGCCGAGGCACGCGAGCCCTTGCCCGGCCGTCGCGAGAATCTCGCTCAGCGTGCCGGGCGATGTCGGGAAGTTCGAACCCCACGCCAGGCGCTGTGCACCGAAGGCCTCGACCACGCGCGGGAAAAAAGTCGCGGCGCTCGCCTTCTCTTTCTTCACGTCGCCGAAGATGCGCGGCGTGAGCTTCATATAGACGTTCGGCAGATCGGCGAGCTCGAACAGGCTGGCGGCGTTGGCATACGGCGGACCATCGAGCACATCGGGACGCGCGAGGTGATCGAGAATGATGTTCACCGCCGGGAACTTCGTGGCGAGCATGCGTACTTGCGGCAAGCCGACCGGTCCGGTCTGGATGCACATGGGCAGCTTCAGCTCTGCGAGCATCTCCCACGCCTTGAACGACTTCGGGTTATCGAGTTCGCTGGGATCGAAATCCTTGGTCGATCCGCCGGTGAAGATGCGCAGACCCGCCAGGCCCTGGTCGGCCCAGCCCTTGATGACCGCGGGCACGTCGTCGGCCAGCATGTCGACGGAACCCACGGCGATGAGCCTGTCCTTGTACTGATTGCAGCCGTCGACGACATAGCTGTTGTCGAAGCCGTACGTCGTCGACGAATGCACGACCGCTGCCTTGGCGACGCCCGCTTCGTCCATCGCCGCGATCAATGCCTCGACCGTATTGGGCCTTTCCTGCGACCAGTCCGAGCGCTTGCCGAAGAGCGGCGCGGGCGGATAGCGCTTCTCGTCATCGGAGATGATATGAGGATGAATGTCGATGATGTTCATGGTGTCCGTTCAACTCTCGTCGAATCACAGTCCTTTGGCCTTGAGATGCTGGTCCAGCCGCGGATACACGCGCCGCGCATTGCCTTCGAAGATCGCGTGGCGATCCGCATCGCTTAACGCCGTGCATGCGTCGAGGTAGCGCTTGGTGTCGTCGAAGTACTGGCCCGTATTCGGATCGCGCCCGCGTACCGCGCCGATCATCTCCGAACCGAACAGCACGTTGCTCGTCGGCACGACCTTGGTCAGCAGTTCCACGCCTGGATGGTGATAGACGCAGGTATCGAAGAAGACGTTGTTCAACAGCCCTTCGAGAGGACGTTTGGCCATCTCCAGCGACATGCCGCGATAACGCCCCCAGTGATACGGCACCGCGCCGCCGCCGTGCGGAATGACCAGACGCAGCGTCGGGAAGTCCTTGAACAGATCGCCCTGCAGCAACTGCATGAACACCGAGGTATCCGCGTTCAGGTAATGCGCGCCGGTGCCGTGATGACACGGATTGCACGATGCCGCGACGTGGATCATGGCCGGCACGTCGAGATCGCACAGCGCTTCGTAGAGCGGGTACCACTCGCGGTCGGTCATCGGCTTGCCGGTCCAGTAGCCGCCGCTCGGATCGGGATTTAGATTGCAGCCGACGAAACCCATCTCTTCGACACAGCGGCGCAGCTCAGGCACCGAGTTCTTCGGCGGCGCCAGCGGCGACTGCGGCAACTGGCACACCGGCACGAAGTTGTCCGGGTACAGATCGCAGACGCGGCGCACGAGGTTGTTCGACACCTCGGCCCATTCGAGGCTCGTGCGCTCGTTGCCGAGGTGATGGCTCATGAGACCGGCAATCGGCGAAAACAGCGTGAGGTCGCCGCCGCGTTCCTTCTGCAGGCGCAACTGTCCGTTGCCCACGCCTTCGCGGATGTCGTCATCGCTGACATGCGCGCCCGAGAGCGGCGGCGCGTTGGCCGGATCGTTGGCCGAGTCGATCTGTTTCGCGCGCCAGTCGCGAAACGATGCAGGGACGGTCGTGAAGTGACCGTGGCAATCGATGATCATGTTGCTGGCTTTCCGTATGAATTTAGACGCGGGGATCGACGAACAGCTCGCTCATCGACATGCGGCGCGGCGTCAGGCCCTGCTTGAACGCGGTGGCTTCGAGCGCTTCGATCGTCTTGCGGTTTTCCTCGATGCCGTACGGCAGCGGATCGTGGCCGACGATCTTGCGCAGCTCGAGATACTTCTGGTTCTTCTTGTCGTTCAGTTCGCCCGCGTCGAGTTTGGCGAGCCAGTCTTTCTTCGCTTTGTCGAAGGCGTCGTAGATCGACTTGGCGACCCACGGATGCTCGGCCAGCACCGAATCCTTCACGACGATCGTGCCGTGCATCGGATACACGCCGGTGCGGGCGTAGTACTCGGCCTCCAGCTCATCCGCGTTCGGGAACAGATCGGGGTAATCGGCTTCCACTTCCTGCCAGCCGCCGGTCGGCGCGCCCGTGCGGCCGATCCCGGCGTTGCCGTGGAAACCCGCCACGAGTTCACCCTTGGCCATCATGTCCGCGAGCGAGCTGCCCTCGGGTGCGTGAATCACGTTCGGCGGCAGCTTGAGCTGCGTGACGTGCTCCTCGTCATCGACGACCCACGTCACCTTCGACGGATCGAGGCCGAACTCGTCGATCAGCACCTGGCGCGTCCATGCGCCGGTGGTCACCGAGTAAGCGCGCACGCCGACTTTCTTGCCTTCGAGGTCCTTCGGCGTCTTGATGCCCGCGTCCGGACGCACCAGCAATCCGGAGTGGTGAAAGCGGCGCACCACGAAGATGGGCAGCGCGACGAACGGCGCACCGTATGCACGGGCGATGATGTAGGTCGTCGGCGCGAGTTCGCACACGTCGAATTCGACGTCACGCACCATGCGGCGAAACGCGCCGATCTGCGGCTGGACCGTGACGAACTCGGCATCGACACCTTCGATGGGAATCGAGCCGTCGCGAATGGCCGAGGTGTGCGGATGCTCGGCAATCGCGAGCTTGAGGTGTATCTTGTTTGCCAACTTAGTCTCCTTGGGAAAGTAGCCTGTCTGCACGGGTCATCTCGTTGACGTCATGATCTTCCCGCGCCTATCACCCGTCTATTGAATTAAGCCGCGCCTCTGTTAACCATCCGGTAAAGGCATTACGGTTCAGTTAATGCGATGCGGCTTCGAAGACTTCGGCGTCCCTTGCGCCGTCGCGTCGTGGTCCGGCCGTAGCTGCCGCGCAGCCTCTTCGAGACACTCGATCATGAGTTGCGCGCTGGGCGTCAGGCTGCGATTGCGATTCCACAGCACGCCGGCCGGCCGCAGAAGCCTGGGCAGGCTCAACGGAAGCGTGCAAAGCGGCTGTGTGGTGTCGTTGGCGGGCGTGCCGGCCATGACCGCGATGAAATCCGAGATCTGCAAATGCGCGCGCGCGACGTGAACCGAGAGCGTCTCGATGTAATTGGTGGTGAGCGGTACGTTGTGCGCTTCGAGCGCGCGTTCGAGCGGATCGCGCAGGATCGAACCGGGCGGCGGCAGAATCCACGGATACGGATGCAGGTCCGCCCACGTCAGGCTCTTTCTGCGCGCGAGCGGATGATGACGGCCGGTCATCAGCGTCACCGGTTCTTCGAGCAGCTCTTTTTCCTCGAAGCTGCCGAGCGTATCCGGCGGCGGCAGACGGCCCACGACCAGATCGAGACGGCCTTGCCAGAGTTCCGGAAGCAACGACGCCTTCGTCCCTTCGATCACCATCACGTTGGTGCCGGGCGAGCGATGCTTGAGCAGACTCAGCGCCTGCGGCAGCAACGCGGAGGCCGACGCCGGCAACATGCCGATATGCACCTTGCCTTCCGTTCCGGAACTGAGCGCTTTCAGTTCGTCGCGCGCCTGATGCAGGATCGTCAGCATCTCGCGCGCATGGCGGATCAGGCAATCGCCGTATGGCGTCGGCACGAGGCCCTGCGCCGTGCGCGAAAAAAGCGTGAGTCCGAGGCCGCGTTCGAGTTCGGCAAGTGACTTCGACACCGCCGGCAGGGTGACGTGAGTGACATCGGCCACCTGAGTCAGATTGCGATATGTATCGATCGTCACGAGCAGGCGCAGATGCCGCGCCTTCAGGTTGATTTGCAGATACCAGTCCAGCCCTGACACGTGATGTCCCTCCCACACCTTGTCGATCTATCCGCGCCCCTCAGTCCTTGGGCCGAAGCGCGTGCAAGGTCATGCCGAGTGAAATCGAAGTGAAATAGCCCACCGTGACGAGCAATTCGGCGATCACGTCGCGGCCCAGTGCGGCCTCGTACCGTGCGAAACGTGCATCGTCGATCGCCCCGCCGGAGAGCAGGTCGCAGACGGCTGCGCAGATCAGGCCGAAGCGATCGTCGTCCGTTTCGGGTCGCCGCTTTTCCAGAATGGCCGTCACCACCGGTTCCGGCACGCCTGACTTCAGCGCGTGCCGCCGATGGTTCGCGATGACATACGGCGCGTTCCAGAACACCGCCGTCGCCAGAATCGCGACTTCGCTTTCCGCCTCGCTCAGCACCGGAGAACGATCGACATGCGTGCCGATGATTTCCATTCCTTCGGCCAGACGCGGGTTATGCAGCCAGATGTTGAACGGCGTGGGAATTCGGCCACGCCCTTCGCCCAGTCGCGCGATGACTTGCTTTTGCGCATCGCTCGCGCGTTCTGCGTCGATTCGTTCGAGTCGGTCGTTCGACATGCTGTTTCCTTCCAGTCAAGAGAGTTCTCAGGCGCCGCGCAGGGCGGGAATCCATTGCCCCAGGAAGCTGTCAGGCCAGGGAATGTGAATGATCTGGTCGAAGACCAGATAGAGGAACGCCGTCACGCACACTGCGAGGATCACGCTCAGGCGCCACGGCTCGCGTCCCTCGATCCGCATATAGGCGACGATCATCAGCGGCACGGTCGGGAGCATGCCGATCACCGACATGCAGGCGAGAAACGCGAGAAACCAGCCGAAGAACCTTGCTGCTCGCCGCAGGACGACCGTGTTCGACAGCTTTTCGCCGTGGTCCGCGGCGACGTCCATGTGAATGCCGCCGCCCGCGTGCGCCGCGCTTGCCTGCGCCGGAATCACGAAGATCTTGTATGCGAGGCTGACGCTCGCCGCGACGACCAGAATGCTCGCCACCGCCGTCGGTCCGATCCGGGCCATGAGCAGCCAGCCTTGCGCCGTCACCAGCATGTAGAGTCCGATGCAGATGAAGAACACATAGACGAGATCCTCGCGTTTGAGCACGATCTTCCCGCTCGGGCGCAGATGCGCGAAGCCACCCGTGCGCAACGCACTGAACAGCGGCTTGAAGAACACGAGCGCGGCGAGGATCAGCAGGACCATCACGACGGGCCGCGTCAGCCAGTCGGTGCCGTAGCGGACGAAGGAGATCGACATATAGCGCTCCATCAGCACGCCGAGCACAAGACCGAGAATCAGCGGCGGACGCGCCCACCGCAGACGCTTCATGGTCCAGCCGATGACCCCGGCGATCAGCAGCACGAAGAGGTCGCCCCAGCTGCGCGAACCCTGAAAGGCGCCGACATAGATGACCGGCATGATGACCGGAAGAATCAGCGTGTAACGCAGCGTGGAAACCTTGGCGAACTGCCCGCTGAGCAGAAAGCACAGACCGGCGCCGAAGATGTTGGCGAGCGCGATCGACCACACCATCGAATAGGTGAAGTCGAGATGCTTGGTCAGCATGTCGGGGCCGGGAATGAACCCGTGCACCATCATCGCGCCGAGCAGGATGGCCTGCGCCGCGCCGCCCGGCACGCCGAAGGAGAGCATCGGCACCAGGCTGCCGCCCTCTCGCGCATTGTTCGCCGCTTCGGGCGCGATCACGCCGCGCACGTCGCCGGTGGTGAAGGTCTGCTTCGCGCCCTTTGAGGTCTGCAGCGCGTGGCCGTAGGCGATCCAGTCCGTCACCGCACCCGTGATGCCCGGCACCGCACCGAGCACAGCGCCCAGACCGCCGCAACGAAGCACGAGAAACCAGTTTCGCAGGCTGTCGACGACGCCTTGCCGCATTCCCTGCCGCGATGTGAACTGCATGTTCTGGGCGATGGCGGTCCGGCGGATCGCCAGCTCACACAACTCCGGCAGCGCAAAGATGCCGAGGATGATCGGCACGAGCGGAATTCCGTCCTGCAGATAAAGGATGTCTCCGGTCCAGCGCATTTGCCCCGTGGCGACGTTGGTTCCGACCATGCCGACCAGAATGCCGAAGCACGCGGCGACGACACCGCGCAGCGGGGCGTTGCCCGAGAGCGCCGAGACCATCGAGACGCCGAAAATCGTCAGCCCCAGCATTTCCGGCGTGCCGATGGAAAGCACGAAAGGCCGCACGAGCGGCAGCGACACGGCGAGGATCACCGCGCCGATCAGGCCGCCCATCAACGATGACATGTAGCATGCGCTCAGCGCGCGCGACGCCTCGCCGCGTTTGGTCATCGGCAGGCCGTCGAGCACTGTCGCCTGCGATGCGGCGTGACCGGGCACGCCGAAGAGCACGGCGGGAATCACGTCCGAAGTCGTGATCACCGACGCCATGCCCAGCAGCATCGCGAAGGCGGCGTACGGGTCCATCGTGTATGTGAACGGCACGAGGAGCGCGAAGCCCGTGAGCCCGCCAATGCCGGGCAGCAAACCGATCGCCAGTCCGACCACGACGCCGAATACGAGGAAGATCAGGCGGTTGAACTGAAGCAGCGTCGACAACGCATGGCCTGCCGCCAGCAGCGTTGCATCGTTGAAGAATTCCATGCGTCATCCTGATTGAATGGCAAGCTCGGTAGGCTTGCACTGTAGTAGTTCCAACGCGGATCGAACGTGTCGAGCCGGAATCAGTCGGCGAGCATCGGATACAGGACCTTTGCCGTGCGGCCCCAGACCCACGCGCGCTCGTCGTCGCTCAGAGTCGCGAAGCAGGCCTGCCCCTGCTCGATCAGTTTTTTCAGCGGGCCAGCCGATGCCGGATAGTTCGAACCGAACGCCAGATGATCGGCGCCGAACACCTTCACGAGATGCTCGAAGAACGGCTGCGCACCGCCCGGGGCCGCCTGTGCGAGATCGAAGGTGCGCGGCGTGATCTTCATGTACACGTTGTCGTACTTCGACAACGCGAACAGCGCCGCGCAGCGTGCATACGGCAGGCCATCCTCTATGTCGGGACGGCCGCAGTGATCGAGCGCGATCCGCACCTTGGGAAAGCGCTCGGCCAGTTCCGCGACCATCGAGAGACCTTCGGGCGTCGTCTGCACGGCCATCGTCATGCCGATCTCCGCGCAGCGCTCCCAGATCGGGAAGGTCGCCGGATTGACGAGCCAGCTGCCATCGCTCTGATGCGTCGCGCCGCCGGTGAAAAGACGGATGCCGCCCATGCCGCGCGCCAGCCAGTAGTCGAACGTCTTCAGCGCGTCGGGCGCCAGCAGGTCGAAGGAATAGACGCCGGTGAAGCGCTTCGGGTGCTGCGCGACGCTGTCGGCCACGTATGCGTTGTTGGCGCCATACGTGGTCGACGAATGCACGATCGCAGCCTTCGCTACGCCGGCTTCATCCATCTCCGCGATCATCTGCTCGAACGTCACGGGGCGCGTGGCGGACCACTTCGAGCGATGTCCGTGCTGCGGCGCGATCGGATAACGATCCGTGTCCGTCGAGATGATGTGGGGATGGATGTCGATGATTTCGGGCGTCATGTGATGTGACCTCGTGATGATGTTCTGTCCTTCAGTGCGAACTGAAGATGAGCTTGCGCGCATCCTCGAGCTGCGGCTCGGGCGTCGCATACAGCCTGGAGACGATCTGTTCCACCGCGTTCCCGTCGATGGGATCGACCGGATAGCCCGATTGCTTCATCGCATCGATGAAATCCGGGTCCGCGATGGTCTTTGCAAACGCGTCGCGCAGCGCGTCGAGACGGTCCTGCGGCACGTCCTTGGGCACCGCGATCGGGCGGCCCGCCTGGAACGGCAGCAGGAACAGATTGAACAGCGCCTTGACTTCGGGTTTGGTGATGTAGGCGCTCAGGTTCGGCACGTCGGCGTAGGCGGCCGGGCTTTTCCAGCCGAGATGCAGCAGCACTTTCATCTTGCCGTCGGCGAGCATGCGTACCGGCTCGCCCTGCTGAAGCCCGTCGATAGTGGAGGCCCAGCCGTCGACTTCGCCGCGCTGCATCGCCAGATACACTTCGCCGCGTCCCGTGTAGCCGGGCACGATGCTCATCTTCGCGCCGAGGTATTCGTCGAGCAGCGCCGGCAGCGTTCTGTCCTCGTTCGCGAAACCGGTCGCGCCGATATACATCTTCTTGCGGGTGAGATCGTCGGCCGTGGTCACGCCGGAGCGCGTCATCGATACGATGCAGTATTCGACCTTGTTGAGACTGCCGAGCCATCTGACATTGCGCGGATCGAAGCGGTTCTGGCGCTGATCGAGCAGTGGGATATAGAGATTGTTGCGCTGAAGAAAGCCGATGACGGTGCCGTCGCTCGGCTGTCTGGACTGGAGCGAGGCCGCCGCGACCATGCCGCCCGCGCCGACCACGTTCATCACGATGGCCTTCGGATGACCCGGAACGTATTTGACGAAGAAGCGCGAGAACTGCCGCGCGATGATGTCGGTGGGCGTGCCTGCGTCCGCGCTGACGACGAGCGTCAACGCCTTGCCCTTATAGAACTGTTCGACTGATTGATTGGACGCTGGCCCGGCAAGCGCCGTCGCGGCGAAACTGAACAGCGCCGCACAAGCGCAGATTGCGGTCCGGTAATTCATGGTCGTCTCTGTCTCCGTGTTTTGATTCGCGATCCGTGCTCGAGGCCCACGGGAAATAGAACTGTCCCGATGGTGGATCGCGCTGCCGTTCATATTCGAGTGAACGCAATCAAATTCTGGCCAGCACGACAGAATGGGTCAATTGAGAAAAAGCGCCCGCGACTTGAGCAAATGGTTAAGCCTTGCAGAAGGGAGTCCGCAAGGCGGCAGCTTCAGCGGCGCGCGATCAGCGCGTGCCCTGTCCTTTCTCGGCGAGACGCCCGGCGGTCTCTTCCAGACAGGAAACCATCAGCCGGGCACTGGGCGTCAGGCCGCGCACGCGGTTCCAGAGCACGCCGGCCGGCCGCAGCAGGCGCGGCAGGCTCAGCGGAAGGGTGTGGAGCGGTTGCGGCTGCGTGGCATCGTTGGCGGCGGTATCGGCCATCACGGCGATGCAATCGGATACTTGCAGATGCGCGCGCACGACGTGAACCGAGAGCGTTTCGATGTAGTTGTTCGTCAGCGGTACTTCGTGCGCTTCGAGTGCGCGTTCCAGCGGATCGCGCAGGATGGAGCCGACCGGCGGAAGAATCCACGGATACGGATGAAGGTCCGCCCATGTCAGGGTTTTCCTTCGGGCCAGCGGATGCTGACGGCCCGTCACGAGCGTCACGGGCTCTTCGAGAAGCTCTTTCTCCTCGAAGCTGCCGAGCGTATCCGGCGGCGGCAGGCGGCCCACGACGAGATCGAGATGCCCTTGCCAGAGTTCCGGCAGAAGCGACCCCGTCGTGCCTTCGATGACCGTCACGTTCGTGCCCGGCGAGCGCTGCTTGAGCAGGCTCAGCGCCTGCGTCAGCAGCACCGAAGCAGAAGCCGGCAACATGCCGATGTGAACCTTCCCCTCCGCGCCCGAACTCAGCGCCTTCAGCTCGTCGCGGGCCTGGTGGAGGATCGTCAGCATCGAGCGCGCGTGACGGATCAGACAGTCGCCGTAGGGCGTGGGAATCAGGCCCTGCGCGGTGCGCGAGAACAAGGTGAGCCCGAGCCCGCGTTCGAGCTCGGCCAGCGATTTCGACACGGCCGGCACCGTGACATGCGTGACTTCGGCGACCTGACTCAGATTGCGATACGTGTCGATCGTCACGAGCAGGCGCAGATGTCGCGCCTTCAGGTTGATCTGCAAGTACCAGTCGAGTTCCGACACGTCGCGCGCCTCTTCAGGGTTTTACCAACTCGTTAAGCTTACGGCCATTTTACTCAATCGACCGGCGCGCGTCGTGTCGCCACAATCCGGGGCAGATAGCCGGCCAGACCGGCGCACGGAGACAGACGATGACACGCACCATCAACCGCCGGCGCTTCCTGCGCGGCGCGAGCCTTCTCGGTTTGAGCATCGCGACGGGTGGACTCGCCGCGCCCTTTCTCGCGCGGGCGGCCGCAAGCCAGCTTCGGATCGTCAGCAATCCGGGGCTGGAGAACGCGACGCTGAACGTGCTCATGGACGAACTCGGGTACTTCAGGAGATTCGGTGTCGATGCGCGCATCGTCGAAGTGCCGGGCGTGACGGGTCCGTTCGATGCGGTGTCCGCCGATAGCGCGGATGTCTGCATGGTTTCGGGCTACAACATGGTGCTGCCGCGCATCGCGCAGGGCGCTCGCGTGAAAATCGTCGGCGCCGGGATGAAAAAGTGCGCGCTGACGGTGTTCGCGAAACCGGACGGCGCGACGACACTCGCTGATCTGAAGGGCAAGACAGTCGCGGTGGGTCCGAACGGAGGCCTGCTGCATACGCTGATGCTGCAATTGCTGAAAGAGAAAGGCATCGATGCATCGCGAGTCGATTTCGTCGACAAGGGCAGCAACGATCAGTGCCATGATGCCGTCGTCAAGGGCGAGGCCGACGCCTGCTGCTCCAGCATCTCGCATCTGAACGACAGGGACGGTCTCGTGGTCATCGGCGAGGGAAACATATGGCAGGCGCTGCCACACTGCATTTTCCAGACGGCCTACGCGTCCGATACCGCGATCCGCGCGAAGCACGAGGGACTGGTCGCAGTGATGGCCGCGTATGGCTCGCTCTACGATTACCTGATGTCGCCGGCATCGCACGACGCGTTCTTCGAAGCGCGCAAGCACGCGCAGAAGAAGTTTGACGCGGCATCGGCCCGGGCGATCTGGGACTTCAATCAAATGCAGCGGCCATATTCGCGCGATCTGTCTCTGAGCCGCGCGGACATCGACTATCAGCAGGACATGTACGTCGGATTGGGGAGCCTCGGGCGCAAGCAGCCGTTCTCCGATGTAGCCGATATGTCGGCGGCACAAACCGCGGCGAAGCTGATTGCGTGAGCTTCTCCGCCGCGGCCGCGCGCGACTCAGAACGTATGCCTGATGCCCGCGATGATGGAGATCTGCGCCCCGCCGGCGGGCGGCGTGGGCACGGGCGAGAGCGTGGTCGCCGCGAAGGCCAGATTGCCCGAGTTCTGAATATGCTCGCCGGTCAGATACAGCAGCGTGCGCTTCGATAACAGATACTCGCCGCGCAAGACCTCGATCAGCGCCTTGTTCGGCGAGTGCTCGTATTTGATTTGCGCGAGCATGCCATCGACGTGGAAGAAAGGCGTCACGGGAATGGTGCCCGTCACCCAGAACAGGTTGCTGCGCGGCGTGGCGATGCCTTCGTTCACGCGCTTGATCCAGCCCACGCCGAACTTGGCCTGATAGATCATGAAGTAGCCACCCAGCGTGAAACGACTGTCCGTCAGATCAGGCGATGTGAGACCGCCCCACGTCTTCGAGGTGCCGCCGTAATTGCGTTCGTAGGATGTGGCCAGGCCCCAGCTATGTCCTTCGTACTTGAGCAGCGCCGAATACTCGCGGCATTGATTCGACGGCGAGGTCTGCCCCGGGCAATTCGTGGCGACAGAGCTGTTGCCGTCGACGGCATCGCGACCGAAGCTGTAGTTCACGCCGGCTTCGAAATCGCCGAGAAAGTAGCGATAGCTCACCGAGTTATCGGCACGCGCGTTCGCAATGCCGTTGTCCAGCGTCGTGAGACCCTGCGCGCCCGTGCCGAACGGGTTGATGAAGGAGATGCCGAAGAACCGCATCGTGTATTGCCGGCCGAAGGTCAGCCGCCCGTACCGTCCATCGATACCTACATAGGATTGCCGTCCGAACAGGCGTCCACCTTGTCTGGATGCGCCGGTGGTCGGACTGAAACCGCCTTGCAGGTCGAAGATGGCCTTGACGCCGCCGCCCAGATCCTCGCTGCCCCGAAAGCCGAAGTACGAAGTCGCCGTGCCGTCTCCGGTGCGCCAGCCGTTCGCCGTCGTGTTCTTGCCGGTCGCCACGTTGTTGACGAACTCCAGGCCCTGATCGATGAGACCGTAGAGCGTCACCGAACTCGCACCGAGAGGTTTCGGGGGCGGTGTGCCCTCCTCGTCATCCTGCGCCCACGACGTCGAAACGCACATCGATGCAATGCACGCACACGCTACAGCCTTGTAATTCATGATCTTGTCTGTCTCCTTGCCATGAGATCACGACGTGCGTCTATCGCGCATCTGTCGTGTACGTCTTTCTGTGTATTTGTAACGCACTGAAATTCTGCCAGCGCCATACCGCAGGTAAATTGAAAAAATCGGCGTGCGGGTTGAGGAAACGGTTAATGTCGCTCGTGAGGTATTCCCGCCGGGATCGGACGCGCGCAAGATTCGCTGCATGAACACGCCAAAGCGCGTACCATGCCCTGACGCCGCCTCGTCGAATCGATGTATCGAGCGAAGCGCGCGGATCGGCCCCGATTGTTTCGATTCCCGGTTGCAACGGCTGCTGCTCGAGGCAGCGACAAACGGCGTTCAGAACAAACAGTTTGGATAACTGACGGCAGGTCTGATCGAAGGCCCTTTCGGAATCGTTCCATGAAAGCGCACGACTCACTGGTGGACTTCGCTGAATACCTGCAACTGCCGTTGCAGGTCGGGGAGAGCATCATCATGATGCAGGAGTGCAATGCGTCATGCGCGATCTATATCGGCAAGGTATCCGGCAAACAGAGCGCGCTCATGTTTCGCGGAACCATCGCAGCGTCGGTCGCGAAGGAAATTCTGCACTGCACGCGGCTCGGCCGGAACAGGATCGAGATCGCCGGTCAGGTATTTCGCTTCTTGCGTCGCGCCACATACTTCGAAGATCGCGGCGCGGTGGTATTCGATCCGGTGTGAGCGTCGCGATCATCCTTCGATCGAAACGGCCGGCGGCACTTCCAGCACCAGATAGTCCAGCAGCGCACGCACCGACGGCAACTGGTTCTGCCCGTACGGCACCAGCGCGGTGAGCTGCGCATCGCCGCAGGTCCACGCGGGCAGCACGCGCATCAGGCGGCCGTCGGCAAGCTCTTCCCTGCACACATAACCGGGCAGCGCGACGATGCCCAGTCCCGCGACGGCCGCATCCTTGAGCGTCAGCATGCAGCTCGTCATGAGCACCGGCGAGACCCGCACCGTGTGCACGGTGTCATCGCGACGCAGGGTCCATTCGTAGGGCACGCCTTCGCGCAGCATGAACAGCGAACGCCGCTCCGCGATATCCTCCGGCTGCTCGGGCAGTTTCGCGCCGTCGAAAAAATTCGGGCTGCTGAACAGCATCCAGGGCGTGGGCGCGAGTGGCCGCTGGATCAGCGTCGAATCCTGCAACGGCTGGCTATGTGCGCGGATCGCGATATCGAAACCTTCGGCGACGATATCGACTTCGACATCGGACAGGCGCTCCATGAGCCGCACTTTCGGAAAGCGCTCGCAGAAGCGCGGCAACAGCCCGCGCAGCGCGAACTGCGCGGTCGCGACCGCGGTAGAGATCCGCACGAGGCCGCTTGGCGACACCATGCGCTGACGCACCACCGATTCCGCCGCGAGCGCTTCCTGAAGCATCGAGCGCGCATGCACATAGAACTCCGCGCCGATCTCCGTCACCGCGAACTGGCGCGACGTGCGATTGATGAGGCGCACGCCGAGCTGCGCTTCGAGCTGATTCACGCGATAGCTGAGGGTCGATTTCGGCAGCGCGAGCGCGCGCGCGGCGGCGGTGATGCTCTTGTGATCGACCACCTGCACGAAGTAGTACATGTCGTTGAGATCCAGCATGTGCGTGATTCCCGATGGCATGGTTGGCGTGTTGCATGTTACACGGCGTCATCCGGCGCTTCGCGCGCCGATCGTCCAATTCGTTGCACGCAGCGTCCATTGGCGACGCCTTGTTTCGCGCGGCCAGACGTCTAAGCTCCGCAGTGTCCAACCCAGGGAGACGACGATGAAGGCCCAAGCGAGAACGCGCATGACCCGCGACAACACCGCCGTGCTGCTGATCGACCATCAGGTCGGCCTTTTCACCGGTGTGCGCGATATCGGCGTCGGTGAGCTCAAGCACAACGTGGTCGGACTCGCGAAGGCCGCGAAGGCGCTCGGCCTGCCGGTGATCGCGGTCACAACGGCGCGCGACAGCATGTGGGGACCGACGATTCCCGAACTGCGCGCGGCGCTCGGCGATGCCGACATCCTCGACCGTTCGACCGTGAACGCATGGGACGAGCCGCGCTTCGTCGAAAAGGTGAAGGCGGCGCAACGCGATCATCTGATCATCGCGGGACTGAGCTTCGAAGTGTGCGCGTCGCTGCCGGCGATATCGGCGCGGGAGGAAGGCTATCAGCCGGTCGTCGCGCTCGACGCGTGCGGCACCTTCAGCGCGTACAAGCACGAAGCGGGACTCGCGCGCTTGACCGCGCTCGGCATCGAGGTGTCCGACTACGCGACCCTGATGGTGGAAATCATGGCCGACAACGCCGACCCGAAAGCGCTCGAAGTCTATGCCGCGCTCGACATGCCGTTCGCCACGCTGATGGGCCAGGTCGCGCAAGGGTTCGCGCGATGAGCGAGACCCATGACATCGTCATCGTCGGCGGCGGGTCGGCGGGCGCGGTGCTCGCCAACCGGCTCAGCGGCGAGGCGGCGCGCCGCGTGCTGCTGCTCGAAGCGGGCAACGCGTATCGGCCGAACCTGTTTCCCGAGGTGCTCTGGAACGCCGATCACGCGGGCGGCGACGCGCAGCACGACTGGGGTTATCGCGGCGCGGTGGTCGAAGGCGGACAGACGATTGCGGCGTTGCGCGCGAGGGCGCTCGGCGGATGTTCGTCGGTGAATGCCGCCGTCGCGATGCGCGCGCGCCCCGCCGACTTCGCGAAGTGGACGGCGCGCGGCCTCGCGGGCTGGTCCTTCGACGACGTGCTCGACTGCTTCAAATCGATCGAGAATACGCCCGACGGCGACGATCGCCATCGCGGACGTCACGGCCCGCTGCCCGTGCGCCAGCGGCGTCGCGACGAGCTGACGCCCGCCGTGAACGCGTTCGTCGACGGCGCGCTCGAATGCGGCTTTGCCTATATCGAGGACTTCAACGGCGACGAACAGGCGGGCGTGTCGCCGTATCCGCTCAACGTGATTTCGGGGCGTCGCATCAATACGGGCATCGCGTTCCTCGATGACGCCGTGCGCGCGCGGCCCAACCTCACGGTCAGGGGCGGCGTGGAAGTCGACCGCGTGCTGTTCGACGAAGGCCGCGCCACCGGCGTGCTCGATACGGACGGCGTCGCCTGGCGCGCGCAGACCGTGATTCTTTGCGCGGGCGCGTTCGGCAGCCCCGCGATCCTGATGCGCTCGGGCGTCGGGCCGGCGGCGCATCTGCGCGAACTGGGCATTCCGGTCATCGCCGATCTGCCCGTCGGAGAACGCCTGCAGGAGCATCCGTTCTACTACAACGTCTACGCGCTGAAACCCGGCGCGAACGGCATGTTTCCCGCAGCCGGCGCGATCCTGTGGACGGCTTCGTCGGAAGCGACGCCCGGCGACCTCGACCTGCACGTCTCCGCGACACATCTCTTCGATCCGGCGCTATCGCCTACGGGCGGCGCGCTCGTGCTGGCGGCATCGGTGACGCAGCCCGAATCGGTCGGCTATGTGCGGCTGAGAGACCGCGATGCGCGCAGCGCGCCGCAGATCGTCTACAACTTTCTGACGACCGCGCGCGATCGCCGCCGCATGATCGAGTGCGTGAAAATCGCGCGGCGCATCGGCCGCTCGAAGGCGTTTTCGGCGACGGTGGCGCAGGAGATGACGCCGGGCGCGTCGGTGACGGACGCCGATCTCGAACCGGTGATTCTCGGCAATCTCGACGCCTACGCGCATCCGACCTCGACCGTGCCGATGGGCGATGACGGCGTCGTCGACAGCGAAGGCCGCGTGCATGGCATCGACGGACTGATGGTCGTCGATGCGTCGATCATGCCCGGCATCCCGAGCGCGCCGACCAATCTGACGACGATGATGATCGCCGAGCACATCGCGGCTCGCGTGTTCGCCGCACCGTGAGGACGACATGGCCACGCAAAACGACCTGACGCACGAAGTGTTTCCGTTGTCGCCCGCCGACCGCGACGCCCTGCCCGCGTTGCACGAGATGTTCCGGCGCTTCTGGTCCGGGCCGCTCGCGAAGGCCGCGCCACGCGTCGCCTACGATGCGTTCTTCGCGACGACGCCGCCGCTCGCCGATGTGTCGCTGCATCCATCGACCGATGCCGCGCTGCCGGGCTGGGCCTGCGTCCCCGCGCATCCGGTCGACGATCAGGCCCTGCTGTTCCTGCACGGCGGCGCGTATGTGATGGGCACCGCGCCCGCGTATCGCGGCCTCGTCAGCCAGATCGCGGCGCGGGCGCGGCGCACGACGTACATTCTCGAATATCCGCTTGCGCCCGAATCGGCGTTGCCTGTCGCGATCGATCTCGCGGCTGCCGCCGTCGAACGGTTGCACAGTCGATTCGGCAAGGTCGGCGTGATCGGCGATTCGGCAGGCGGCGGTCTGACGCTCGCAACGCTGGCGCACACCGACAAGGCGTGCGCCGCCGTGGTGTTCTCGCCGTGGACGGATCTGACCTTCAGCGGCGCGAGCATGCGCGAGCGCGCAGCGGCGGACGTGCTGCTCGACGAATCGGCCCTGCGCGACGCCGCGCTCGGTTATGCGGGCGATGCATCGGCAAGCGATCCGCGCGCGTCCCCACTTTTCGCCGTGCCCGACCGTCTGCCGCCGCTGCTCGTTCAGGTCGGCGCCGACGAGATTCTCTACGACGACGCCCTGCGCTACGCGCAACGCGCGCATGCAGGCGGCCACGACGTGACGCTGCAGGAATGGACCGGCATGCATCACGTGTTTCAGCAGAGCGTCGAGCAACTGGAAGCGGCGCGGCGTGCGCTCGATCTCGCGGCCGATTTTCTGCATCGGCACATGGGCAGCCACGCATGAACGCCACGTAGCCGCCCATTGCCGTCACGACTTCATTTGACCGCGCCGACGACGAAGGCGTCCGACCGGTCGGGCAAGGTCAGCGCCGCGACGATCTCATTGTTGCTGAAGAACACGACGCCCGTCAGCGTCGCGCCCGGGTACGCGCACGGGCTCGCACCGAACGTGATCGTGGCGTCGAGTACATCCGTGGTGCCATGGGGGCTGGCCGTGCCGCTGAACGTGCAGCCGCTCAAACCTGCGCCCTTGATCGCCCCGTCCTGACCGATCGTGAAGCTCGTGGTCTCGCCACCCTTCGTCGATCCAGCCGAGCCCGAGTAAGTCCCTGCAATCGCGGACAGCGAGATCGGGCGCTCGTAGGCGGCGTCGTAGAGCACGTTGAACTTGATGCTGCTCTGCTTCGCCGCGCTCATGTAGATCGCGCCCTGCATGCTGTTCTTCGCGTTGTAGCCCGCAATGACGGGCGTATCGCTCGCGCCCTTGCCGCTGATGTCGAAGGTGCGCGCGTTGTCGGACTGGAAAGTGCCGTGCGATGCGGAACCCGTGCCCTGCACCAGGCCCAGTGCGTTGGTCGCCGTGTTCGCATACACGAAATAGAACGCGCCCGAATCGAGCACGACCCCGCCTACCGCGTTGTTGTTCGCGTCGTTCCCTGCGTAGAGTCCCTGAGCGGCGTTCGGCTCGGGTGCGGCTGGCGCGTTATCCGATCCGCCTCCGCCACCGCCACATGCGGCCAGGGAAAGTGTGAGTGCAGAAAGGGCGATGACGTGTTTCATGCTTGTTCTGGTGTTTTGAAAGCTTGCGCTCGCGGCAAGATAAAAATGGCAGTCCGGATCGCGAATGCTTCGTGCGCCGGCCAAATGGCGCGCCATTGTAGCAACGCATTCCGGTACGTTCGAATTCGGCTGCCGCTGGGATAACGGCATCCGCGGAGAAAAACTTGAGGGGAATATGCAACTGCACGAAGCAAGTACAGAAAAACGCGCATCACGTCCACGGCAAGCCGATATCCGCCAACCGTCCGCATCCCTCCGTCATTGATACGGATAACGAAAGCATTTCGATACACATCCACTGACGAGCCAACGCGCGATTGTGCGCTAACCCTCACGCGAAGCGGTTTCGTACCACAAGTCTTCGCAACGTTTCCTAGGATACGCATACACGAAACACGCTCGACCGGCTCCGATACACGACTCGTCGGCTTCGCAACGCGACGGCACATTCAAAGCGGGAACCCTCCTTCGGGCATCGATCAATTCGAGTGAAGACTTGCGCGCCGCGTTCGCACGCCGGCGCTCCCTGTCTTGCTGCTCGAATCCGGGCGCATGCATGCGTGCATGACGACCGAATGCGAGGTTCTCATGCGACACACGCCGGCATCCACCAATACGCGCATCGCGCGGCACGACGACGCGGTTCCGACTCACGCGGTGACGCACTTCTGGCTCGGTTGACGCGGCGCGGCTTGCCGGTCCGGCCGAGATGCGCCTCGTTCTGCATCACGATGATCCCCGCGCGCTGCATGCAGCGTTGCGCGAGCGCGGCCTGCCCGACGAGCTCGAAGCGAGCGCGACCGGCGACGGCCCTTTCGTGGTCGTCGTGATCGCGCAAGGCAACCGCGTCGCCGATGCCGCCGCGCGCTGGCTGCGGCGTCATCCGTTGCCGGCGGGCTTCATCGTCGGATGCACGCCGGCTACGCGCGCCGACTGCCAGCCCGAAGCCTGGTGGCCCGCGTCGCTATGCGACATGGTCCTCGCCGACGACGAAGACATGCTGCTCGATGAAATCGCGCGACGTGTCGATCGTCTTGCTGAAATGGAGTCGATCCTCGATGCGGAGTGGCTGCGCGAGCGCGCAGTCGGCGCATCGGCGATCTGGCGCAATACGTTGCGCGCGGTCGCGGAAATCGGCCGCTTCGGCGACGGCGCGTGCCTGCTGCTCGGCGAGAGCGGCTGCGGCAAGGAACTGCTCGCGCGCCTCGTGCACGATCTCGATCCGGTGCGCAGGCGCGGCCCGTTCGTCGTCGTCGATTGCACGACCTTGAGTCCCGAACTGTCGGGCAGCGAGCTGTTCGGTCACGCGAAGGGCGCGTTCACGCATGCGGTGTCGGCACGCGACGGCGCCGTTGCGATGGCCGACGGCGGCACGCTCTTTCTCGATGAGATCGGCGAACTGGAGCCGCGTCTGCAAGCGCGTCTCTTGCGCGTGATCCAGGAGCGCACGTACAAGCGCATCGGCGAGGATGTGTGGCGCAAGTCGGACTTCCGGCTCATCTGCGCGACCAATCGCGATCTCGAAGGCGAAGTGCTCGCGGGGCGTTTTCGCAACGACCTGTACTTCCGCATCGCGCGATGGACCGTGCGCGCGCCGAGTCTCGCCGAACGTCGCGACGACATCCCGTTGCTGGTCGCGCACTTTCTGGCCGAACACAGCGATGCCGCGCCGCAGGTCATGCCCGAAGTCATGCAGCGGCTCGTCGCGGCTGATTATCAGGGCAATGTGCGCGAGCTGCGCAATGTGGTGCTGCGGCTCGCGGACCGGCAGCGCGGCTTTCGCGTGCTGAGCACCGGCTGTCTCGGCGATGTCTGCGCGGCCGGCGCGACGCCTGGTTGGGAGCAGGCGTTTGCCCTCGCGGTGGAAGGCGCGCTCAATGCCGGACTCGGGTTGAAGAACATCGGGCAGATCGCGGAGACGCTCGCCGTCGAGCTGGCGGAGCGTCGCGCCGGATCGACGAGCCGTGCGGCGGAGTTGCTGCGCGTGACGCCGCGGGCGCTGCAACTGCGGCGGCAGATGCGGCCTTCGGATGCAGGTTGATCGAGCGGGGACTTTCTATGGCCGGGGTTTTCGCCGGATCCCGTATCCGTGTTGGTCGGTTGGCGTTGCCCCTGTGCGGGGCGGCAGTCACTTTCTTTGCTGCTGCAAAGAAAGTAACCAAAGAAACAGCTATCCCCATCCAAAGTACTTCACGCCGGCCGCGGCACAGGCGATCAGTCTTGGCACAGCAGTAGCGAGTGCCCTCAAAGGCCAGACCGGGCTTGGACCGCGCACGGTCTGAAACATCGCACCACATAACAGACTGGTTCAGCACGAAATGGCTCCGGCCCGCTACGCGGCCGACCGGTCCATCGGGTTTGCGTGTGCTTCTGCGTTTCTCTTTTTTCGGCGGTTTTCCTCGCATACCCATCGGCAGCGCGCAGCGCTGTGCCGAAGCTATTTCGTGCTGAACCAGCGCGCTTAAAGAACTGGCTAGTCAGACCGTGCGCGGTCCAAGCCCGGTTAGGCCTACGAGGGCACTCGCTACAGAGGCCACGAGCGAGGAGAAGAATGCCCAAATTGCGTATGACCGCGGGCGTATCGAGCTGCTTTCTTTGGTTACTTTCTTTGCAGCAGCAAAGAAAGTGACTGCCGCCCCGCACAGGGGCAACGCTAATAAACCAACAGGAAAGCGGGATCCGGCGAAAAACCTCAAAGCGCGTCAATGAGCTGCCGCACGCGGCGCGGCCAGTATTCGCGCGCGCGCAAGCAGCCGCATCGCATTGCCGCCCGCAATGGCATCGAACGCTTCACGCGACGGATCAAGCGCGCGGATCTTCGCGAGTTCAAGCCCCGGATGCAACCACGGCCCATCAGTACCGAACAGCAGCTTGCGCGGCCCCGCACGATGAAACGCTTCCTCAAGCAGATCGAAACGCCGCACGCCCGAAGTATCTGCAAACAGATTCGGATATCGAACGATCAAATCGATGACACGCCGCTGCGCCGCCCAGTCATCGGCGAAGCTGCCGAGATGCGCGAACACGAACGCCACATTCGGATGCGTCTGCGCGAGCAGTTCGAGCCCTCCCGTCTCGCCGCCGGGATCGTAAAGCACCGGCAGGTTCCAGCGTTGCGCGGCATCGCAGACCTGCCGATGAATCCGCGCATCGTGCCGATGCACCTTGATGCCGCGCAGGCCCAGCATCAGCACGGCTTCCTCGATCATGCGATGAATCCGCTCGCGGTCGCGCTCGGCATGCACCATCGCAAAGCCGATCCAGCGCTGCGGGTCCGCGCGCACAATCGCCGCGACATCGCGGTTGCCGCGCGCGTAGTCGGATTGAAACACCGGCAGCAGCACCGAACGCGCGATGCCCGCGCGCGTCGCCCGGCGCGCATAGGCGGCAAGCGGCGCGGTGGTGTCCCACGGTCCGGTCATGCCGTCGCCCTGACCGGCGTGCACATGGAAGTCGATGATCATGGCGCAAGCTCGAATGTGCTGCCCTGCGCCAGATCGATCGCCTTGCCCGGCGCCTTCGCCGACGCGATGCCCGGCGGCAGGAGGTTGCCGATCCTGAGGCCGCCCTTGCCGACCATCAGCGCGACCTTGAGCTTGCTGTTGGTCACGCGCGTGCGCAGCGCGCGCACCAGCACATGCTCGAGCGCGGCCGCGTCCGAGGCGAGCGGCGTGTTGGTGATCCATACGTTCAGATCGGATTCATGCTGGCGTGCATAGAGGCGATGCTTCCCGAGCCGCTTGCCGAGATCCTTCGATTTGCCGACATAGATCGGCCGGCTGCCGCGCATCAGGATATACACGCCGATTCCACGGGCATTGGCCGCCGCGCCGCGCAGGGTCTTGTAGTGCTTCCAGTTCAGATCGAGATTCGCCGCGCGCTCGACTTCGAGTTCGAGTTCGAAGTTCTCGAGTTCCTGTTCGAGCGCTTCGAACTCGTGTTCGTAGAGATGCGCGCCCGGCGCGACCGCGAGCGCGACGATCTCCATCGCATCGCGCTTCTGTCGCGCGAGAAAGCACGCGCGGCAGCATGCGCCCGAGCTTTCGAAGCGCGCGACACGGCGATTCGGACCCGCGTCCACGCGCCGTGCGCGCCGCAACAGAATCTGCAGGTCCTGCGTGATCGTGCGGGAGGTCGTTCCGGGCGGCGCGCGCCGCGTCTGCGCGACGAGCCGCATGAACCGCCGCATGCGCCACGGCGCAAGCTCCAGGGTGTGTCCGTCAGCGGTCTTGAACATGCTCGATCTCCTTGTATGCGTTGATGCGCGGCGCGCTACGTCGCGCACCGGGAAGGCTGGGCGCGAGCGACGCGATCGCATCGAGCAGCGCGTCGATGTCGGCGGTGCGATGATCCGTGCGCGCGATGACGATCAGCGCATAGCCGCCACCGCGCTGACGCAGGAGCGCGGTGCGTATGCCGCACGCGCTCAGGCCCGCATGCAGCGCGAGCGCGCGTTCGTCGCTCGCGAAACAGAGCCGTTGCAGCGGATGCCATCGGCCCGACAGATGCAGATCGGGAACGGCGCAAGCTGCGAGCGCACGCAGCCCGTCATGCAGCCGATGCAGCCGGTGCAACAGCCGCAGACGCAGCCGCGCGCCTGCGCGCCGGTTGATCGCGAGCGCATCGAGCGCGGCGAGCAGCGCCACCGCGCTCGCGGGACTGCAATGCGATTGCGCGGGCCCGTCGCGGGCGATGTCGTTGATCAGCGCGGCCGGGCCGCACAGCGTTGCGAGCGGCGCGCCGAACGCTTTCGCCCATGACGCGAGCAGCAGCACCGGCTGCCGCGACGGCGCGGGCAACGCGGCGTGCCGCAATGCGCCGCCGCCGCCCTGTCCCCACGGGCTGCGCGGCGCGGCGCGCTCGCCGGTCAGCCCGAGCACCTGACTGTGATCGACGAGCACGAGGCCGCCTTCGCGCCGCACCGCGTCCACGTACCGTGCAATGGGCGCGGGCGCGCCGTCGCCGACGGTCGCATCGGTGACGACGGCGGGCGGGCGCGCCGACGCGCGCCGCGCGAGCCTGCGCGCGAGATCGGCGGCGTCGCCATGCCTGAACCACGCGACCGGCACGCCGCGGCCCATCATGCGTTCGAGCGCCCAGCGCATCACGGGGTAGAGCGCGTCGTCGGCGATCAGCGCGTGGGTGCGGCCGAGCCGGTCGAACGCGTCGATCGCCAGATGCAGCGTCGATGCGCCGACCATGCCCGCTTCCGTGCCCTGCAGCGCGGCGGCGTCGGCGGCGACGCGGCGGGCGAGCGGCGCGGCCGCCAGCGCGGCGGGCAGGCCGGTGGTGAGCGCCTCCCAGCCGCCGAGCGCGCCCGCCGGATGCCGCATGCCGAGATACAGCGCGGAGGCGAAGTCGATCATCGCGCGCCTCGCTTCGCTCTACGCCGCGAGGCTGCCGCGCCGCTCGCGCAGACGCCTCATCAGGTGGATGCCGGGCACCTGCACATCGACCGGTTCTGCGCTCACGTCCACGCCCGTCACCGCGCGATACGAGTGGATGTACGCCTGGATCTCCGGCCGGAAGAACGTGGCCCAGTTCGCGGCGTTGGCCGGATCGTTGATCGAGTTCCAGTCGCCCCAGCGGATCGACGAGACGATCTGCTCGCCCATCGTCGCGAGTTGCCAGAACTGGAACGTGTTGGTGTCGCCCCAGCCTTGCAGCTTGCGCATGCTTTCCACGGAATGCATCCACGGTTCCGGATACGCGACCATCGCGCGGCGCGGCAGATACTCGCGGAACTCGGGCCGCGCGAGCAGCCACTGCTGCATCATCATCTCGATGCGCGAGGTGGTCGGCAGATCGAGGAACTGGTTGTGCGCGCCTTCCGACAGGATCAAATGCACTTCGCGCAGCGCGTTCAGGATCGGGAAGCCGTCGGGCACGACGGTGGTGTCGTCGGCCTGCCGGAAGAACGGCACGCACAGGTTCAGGAGCGTGTGGAACGCGCCGAGGAAGCGGCTGCGATTGTCGGCGGTGCGGACTTTCGGCACCGCGCGGCCGAACAGTTGCAGGCCGTATTGATGCGCGTACTCCGCCGCGCGCCGCTCGATCGGCAGACGATGCTGCTCGTCCTGCACCCAGCCCCAGATGAGGTTGTTCAGCGGCCGCAGCGAATCGAGCTCCAGTTGCGCGAGCGGATCGCGCGGGCCGCTCGAAATATTCTGGAAACGTCGCGAGACCGCGTTCATCGTCTGCACGAGCTGAAGCTCTTCCATCCAGTAGCTCCAGATCAGCTCGATGAGCGGCGGATGCATGAGCTTGGCGGAAAAGTCGTTGTTCCACTGCGTGAGCCACAGGCACTTCTCGTTGCAGCCCATGCCGCCCTGCTCGTAGACCACCGCTTGCGCCGCCTGCGCGACCTCGCCCGCGCCGGTGCCCTGCAACTGGCTCACGATGCGTTCGAGATACGGCACGGACGGCGACTCATTCAGGTCGCGATTTTCCGTGAGATACATCTTCGCGAGGTCTTTCACGTCCATCGGGGAAAGCTTCAGCCCGAGGCGCTCGTTGGCGAGCAATCGCGCGCTGTCGTCGCCCTGCAAGAGCGTGATGACCTTGGCGGACTCCGGCCCGCCCGGCACCACCGCGCCCCACGTCACGACGAACGCCTCGGTCGCGACCTTCAGCGCCCGATAGGCGTCGGTGTCGGTGAAGGGCAGAAAGCGCCGGTGGCTCAGCCGCGACGCTTCCGGATAGAGTTGCGGCTGTTTGCCTTTCGCTTTCGGATCGGGGAAGAACAGCAGATCGAGATTGCGCGTGTAGTTGTCCCACGACAGCGTGTCCGCGTTGCGCTTGATGAGAATCCACAGCGCGACATCGGCGGTGAGCGGCAGTGTCGAGCGGCGCATCGTGACCGGCGTCACCACGCCGAACAGCGATTTGTCGTCGACGACACCGGAGCGCTCGGCGATTTCATCGCCGGCGTCGTCGTCGACCGGCAGGGCGATCTGCGTGCCCGTCTCGTCATGCACGGTCATGGCGCGATCGGGCGCGACCGCAAGGCTCGTCGATTCGGTCAGCGCCGGGTTCATCGGGTTCAGCGGGTTCAGCGGATTGCGCGTGGCCATCGCGATGGTCGGCGCGCTCGCGGCCTGCGCCGCTGCCACCGATACCGCCGCCGAGGTCGCCGGCGGCGTATGCGTGCCGGTTAGCTTCACGCTGTCGCCGCTCAGCAGATGCCCCGCGATACGCATGACGTCGGTCGGCGACGTTTGCGATGTCACGATGCCCTTGATCGCGTCGGCCAGTTGCACGAGCAGGTCGCCCGCGCTGGTTTCGCTGGTCGTCTCCGGATTCGCGAAAAGCGTGATGGTACGCACGAGCGCCGGGCCGCCCGCGACCACGCTCGCCGGGCCGGCGGCCGCATGGCTCGCGCGGCGCAGCGGCCCCTTCGCGCTGCGCTCCGTCGCGGCGAGCGTCTCGACGGGTATCTGCACGGTGAACTTGCCGGGGTTGTCGGGATCGTCCTGGTCCACTTTCAGTTGCAGCACGCCCGGGAATGGGATGGTACTCATCGTTGTTCTCCTTCAGAGAATCATGGGTTCATGCGTAAAGGGCGAATGGGTTTGCGTGCAACGGATTCGCGGGTGGCGGGATCGACGGCGGTCTTCGCTGATTGAGCGCGACGCTCAGTTGCGTACTGCCCGCGCGCCACGGCAGATAGCCCGCGAGCGCCCAGCGCTGCAGCAGTTCGGCGATCACCTTCAACTCGGTCTGCGCGGGCAGCAGACCGCTGTAGCGCGCTTGCCCGAGAACGGCGAACGAGAGCGTCGGTGTATCGGCGAGCAGTTGCTGCGGCCGGGCCTTCACGCGTTGCCAGAGTGCGAGCAGCGCGTCGGGATGACGGTCCGGCAGACTGAGCGCCGCGCCGATCGTGCGGCCGCGCAATGCCGGCGGCCGCAGCGACAGCAGCACGGCGACGAAGCGCGGAATCTCCCGCGACAGGGCATCGAAGGCGGCGCGCTGCGCGGCGCTCATCTGCATGCGCGGATAGAGCCGCTCCCACACCGCTTCGAGCGCGCTCCACTGCGGATGCGGATACAGCGCGCGGCCCATCGCGACAGAAAGCTTCACGCGTATCCACGGCGCGGGATGCGGATCGTCGAGATTGATGCGCGTGACGAACGCGCGCGGCAGGCTCACCACGCTCATCAGTCCGACGCTCGCCGCGATGCCCACGCGCGACACCGCCCACAGGTCCGCGACGATCTCTCCGATCCAGCGATCCCAGGCGCGCCAGATCGTAGGCCCCTGTGCGAAGCGCGACGGCGACGCGCGCTTGTACGTGTTGGCGAGATCGAGCAGCGCCGAGGCCTGATGGCCCACCTCGTGATACAGCGACGCCGCGATGCCCGTGCCGACCATCCGCTCGCGCGGCATGCGGATCACCGCGACGGGGTTGTCGCCGCCGCCTGGCAAGCGCGTGCGCGCGCGCCGGATCGCGCCGCCGTGACCGCGCTCCACATAGCAGATGACGGGCGGCGGCGCGACCGGCACGCCCGGCTGACGCAGCCCGTCCTGCGCGGCGACATCGAGGCCCGCGAGCCAGACGCCGGTGCCGTGCTGACTGCGCTGCGTGAGCACCTCCGCGAAGATCTCGAAGTGCGTGAGCGCGGCGTGGAAGTACAGCTTCAGGAGCGCATAGCGGCGCTGCGCGCGGGCGACGTTCGCGGGCGTGGCGGCGAGCGCGCGCAACTGCCGCAGAAATTGCGCGATGCGCTTGCGCAGTTGCTGGCGGGCCGCCTGCATGTGCCGTTCTATGGCGGACATCGCCTCGTCGCTGACGTTCGCGGCGGGGACCATCGGCATCTGCAGGGCGTACGGGAGTTGCGCGTCGAGCCGCGCCCGGATGCCGAGCGCTTCCTGTTCGAGCAGACGCAGCGCGTCGTGGCACGGGTTCATCGCGTTCGAGCCTCGCGGTTCAGTACGCCACGCGGCGCGGGCTCAGATAGAGGATGATGGCGCGCCCGTTGCGCGAACGCCGCCATTGGCCGCCCTGGGGAATCGCGGCCTGCGTATGCGTGCCGCAGCTCGGACACGGCGCGCTCGCGACGGGCGCGGCGGGCGCGACGCCGTCATAGGCGGGTGCGCTCATGCCGCCGTCGTAATACGCGCCGGATGCCATGCGCGCGACGGGATAGCGGCGGGCCGGCGCGCCGAAGATCGGCAGCGGCGCCTGACGCGCGGCCGCGATGCCGTTGCGCGAGATCGCGCGCATTGCCGGCAGCAGCCCCGGCGCGACCTGACGCGCGGCACGCAGGAACGCGATGCGCGCGGCGCGGGCGGGCGGCATCTGCTGCGGCATCGACGCGAGATGATGGGTGGCATGCTGACCGATGCGTACGAGGCGGCGCGCGACTTCGAATTCGCGGTCCTCGTTGCTGAGGCCTTCGAGTTCGAGACCGAGCGCGCTGCCCGCCATGCTCGCGAGCTTGCCGCCGATCAGACCGCCCGCGCCGGGCACGACGAAGTTGCCGAGCGCGCTGCCGACGATCGGCAGGGCGGACTTCGCGGCGGAGCGCAGGATGCCGCCGAGCGCCTTGCCTGCCGACGATTTCGCGAAGCTGGTCGCCGCGCGCCCGACGGATTTGATCAGCCCGCCGAGAAATTGCTCCATCTCCTGTTCGTTGCTGACGGCGAGTAGTTCGGCGGCGAGCTCCATCTCCTGCATTTCGCCCGAGACTTCGCTTTCGAATTCGTTCTCGAACTCGTTTTCGCCGACTTCGAACTCCGATTCGAATTCGCTTTCATTCTCGAATTCCTGAGCCATTTCCCCTGCCGCTTCGGCCGACAGTTCCTGCTCAAACTCGTTATAGCCGGGGCCCCATCCGGTGGGCCGGGAACTTCCGATATCGTGCATTTTGTCGCTCCTTTGCGCTGGTTGGCGAGACTCGAAGCTCGCACGCAGCCCTATTTGCAGGGGCCGTGCCAGTTTGAAGGGAGCAGCGAGAGCCTTGTCCCGCAAGGGTTCCAGCGATGAGTGCGAGGAGCGCGGGCGAATGGCGCTTCGTTTCGCGCGAACGGGATGGGGGTGTGTCGCGAAGGGCGCTTCGCAGGGAGAGGGGGATTGGTTGGAACCGCTGGGGGAGTTGTGTCAGGGCCCGGAACGTTGGCGTCCCGGGCCCGCCTCGTGTCAGGCTAGTGCCACTTCGCGCTCTTGTGACGATTGCGGCCGATGACGTCCCACAGTTTCTTCGCCTGCTTCTGGACCGACCTGGCGTGCTCCTCGTGGTGAGGCTCCGCGTCTCCGGCTTGCGTGACCGTGGCGCCCCGCTTCGAGCGCTTGAATATCTCGGCGAATCTCATCGCAACCTCCTTCTGCGGCAGGGACACCGCGAGAATAGTGTACGCCGGTCCGATCAATGCACGCGAGGCCGATAAGCCACGCCAAACCGCGCCGATATATCCATCAGGCGCTTATCGAGCGTCCAGATTTGCGCCCCGGGTGTCATCAACACCGAGCCCAGCAGCATCAGGTCGACCAGTCCGCAGCCGAGCCCGTAAAGCGCTTCGCGCTCAATGAACGCCATCACCTCTTCAACGCTGATCTGCTGAGCCTGCCGCAACAGGCCAATATCGCTCAACGTCCGCACGCGCGGCCCGGGCGGTGTCCCGCAGGCCAGCTCGCCTATCACCATCGGATGCGTCAACGCCCGATCCCACTCGATCAGTTCGACCAGTGCAGCATTGCGATGACGGAAGTGATCCACCCACACCGATGTATCGATCAGCACACTCGTCATGACCCGTCCGACTCGTCACGACGACGCGCAATATCACCCATCTCCGGCGCGCTCCCGCCCAATGCTGCAAGCCGCTTCGCCGCCTGCACCCGCACGAATGTCTTGATCGCTTCCCGAAAGAGATCGGATTTGTCCATTTCCGGATCAGCCACCTCCAGCGCTTTTGCGTAAAGCGCATCGTCCAGCGTCACGGTCGTACGCACGGCATTTCTCCAAGATTATCCAATTGATGCAGTTTAGCATCAATTCAAGCATCTCGGCACGTCCTCTCGCGCGCTGCGGTCGCTCAGATCCCATACACCCGCGCGGTATTGTCATGAAACAACCGCAAGCGATCCTCGACCGAATACCCCCGCACGATCTGCTTGAAACCATCGAAGATATCGGTCATGCGATCCACCACGCCGTCCACCGGATAGTTGCTCGCGAACGAGCAACGCTGCGTGCCGAACACATCGATCGCGTCGCGCACGACCGGCCCGTTCACCTCCACGCTCCAGCGCTCGCCGGGAATGCAGATTCCTGAAATCTTCAGGTGCACATTGGGTTCCCGCGCGACCTTTTCGAGCGCCCTGCGCCACGCGCTCAAGCCTTCTTCCGATCGATCCGCGGGCAGCCCGCCATGATTGATGACGATCTGCGTGAATGGAAAATCACGCGCCAGTTCCGCGGCCTCGTTGAAATGCCACCAGAAAACCTGCAACTCGAAAAGCAGGCCATGCGCGTGCAACTTCGTGTAACCGTCACGCCATTTCGGATCGCGCATCGATCCCGGCGCCGCGAAGCCGTCCGTGTGCTCGGCGCGCGCCACGGCGGCCGGCTTGTGCCGAATGCCTTTGACCAGCGGATGACGGCCATAGACGCCGAGGACTTCATCGACGTCTTCACGATCGAGCCACGCCTGGCCGCTCATCGCGTGCGGAAAGCCGTGTTCGCGCCGCAGCGATTCGACCCAGCGCAATTCGCCCAGCGGATCGGCCGGATTCCATTCGCCTTCGATCAGCACCGTCTTCACGATCCTGTGATGCCCCGCCGCGCGAAAATAATCGTCGGGCAAAAAGGTGCGGCGGATGCTGTCGTAATTGCCGTAGCGGAAGTTCTTCACCGGCTTGTCGGCAAGCCACGGATAGTAATTGCGCTCGACATCGAAGAAATGTTGATGCGCATCGGCGATAGGCAAATCATCGTCCGCGCCGGTTTCGAGGAAGCGGCGGCGAAGTTCCATTGCATCTGACATGAGCGATATCCCTAAACCTTCATGCGATAAAACCGCAGCGCGTTGCGGTAGAAAATCTTTTCCGACGCATCGCGTCCGAGCGGTTCGAGCATCGTTCTCATGCTGTCGACGAGCACGTCATAACTCACCCTCAATCCCGCGACGGGAAAGTTGCTGGCGAACATGCAACGATCGACGCCGAAGATCGAGACCGCATCGAGGACGATCCGGCGATTGTCGTCGTAGTTCCAAGGCGCATCTTTCAGGCCGAATTCCGAGAGCTTCACGAACACGTTCGACTGTCTCGCGAGCCGTTCCATGCCGCGTCGCCAGCGCGCGAGACCTTCATCGCTCCGGTCCCACGGAAAGCCCGTGTGATTCAACGCGATCTTCGTGTTCGGGAACGCGCTCGCCACGTCGGCGGCGTCGGCGAGATGCCAGGGCGGCACGCGCAAGTCCCACGAAAAGCCGAACTTGTCGAGCAACGCAAAGCCTCGCAGCCACGCCGGGTCCCGCATCGTGCCGCGCCGATCGTCGAGCGGCGTATCAGGACGAGGCGACGTCACCGGCTTGGAGCGAATGCCGCGCACGAGCGGATACGCGGCGTGTTGCGCGAGAATCTCCTCGGTGTCGGGCCGATCGAACCACGCATGTGCGATCACGGCGTTCGGAAAGCCGGCTCTGTCATGCACTTCGTGGAGCCAGCGCGTCTCGGCGACCTGTTCGTCGCGGGCACGTTCGGCTTCGACATGCACCGTGCCGATCACCGGTTGCGCGCCGACCGTCGCGAGATAGTCCTCCGCAAGAAAGTCGCGGCAGATGCCACGGTAATCGCCGAGGAAGAATGCGTCGTGGTAATCGTCCTGCAACCACGGATAACGTCCCGTCGCAAGATCCCAGAGATGATGATGTGCATCGATGATCGGAATCTGGTCCGGCCCAATGTCTTTCATGTGCATGATATGGGTCGATCAATGGTCCGGGAGAAAGCCGGTCGATACCCACGGCACGGCGACGAGCACGAGCAGCGCAACCGCGAGCGCTCCGAGATACGGCCACACGCGTTTCATCGCGCCGTCCGGATCGACCTTCGCAATCGCGCAGGCCGCATAGAAGCCCACGCCGAAGGGCGGCGCGAAAAGCCCGAGGCCCATCGCGAAGATGGCGACCATCGCGTAGTGGACGTCGTTGATGCCGAGCGAGCGCGCCACCGGGAACAGCAGCGGGCCGAACAGCACGATCGCGGGAATGCCTTCGAGGAAGCTGCCGAGCAGCACGAACGCCAGCGCCGATATCAGCAGAAAGCCCATCGAACCGCCGGGCGCTGTCGACATCAACAGCGCAAGCTCGCGCGAGAAGCCCGACTGCGTCAAGGCCCAGGCCATCGCGGTCGCACAGCCGATGATGATCAGAATCGCGCCCGATAGCGAAGCCGTGCCGACGATGATCGGATAGAGTCGGCTCCACTTGAACGAGCGATAGAAGATCAGACCGACCACGAACGTATAGGCGACGCCGACCGATGCGACTTCGGTTGCCGTGGCGATCCCCTCGACGACCGCCGCGCGAATCACGAACGGCAGCGCCAGCGCGGGCAGCGCGAACAGAAATGCCCGGCCGACTTCACGCGGCTTCGCGCGCGCGACTTCCTTCAGCTCGCGCTTGCGGTTCTTCATCCAGATGACGGCGATCATCGCGAGCGCGCCCACGACGGCCGGCATGAAGCCGCCCGTGAACAAAGCGGAGATCGATACGCCCGTCACCGAGCCGATGGTGATCAGCACGAGACTCGGCGGAATGGTCTCCGACATCGCGCCCGATGCGCTCAGCATCGCGACCAGCTCGTTTTCATCCTCGCCGCGTTTCTTCATCTCGGGAAAAAGCGCCGGCGCGACGGCGGCCATATCCGCAGCCTTGGACCCCGAAATGCCGCTGACCAGATAGATCGCGCCGATCAGCACGTACGAGAGCCCGCCCTTGAAATGCCCGATCAGCGACGCGAGAAAGCGGATCATCGCCTGCGCCATGCCCATCGCTTCGATGAGCGCGCCGAGGAACACGAACAGCGGAATCGCGAGCAGGATCAGACTCGACATGCCTTCGTCGATGCGGCCCATCACGACGAGCATGGGTGTCGCCGTCACCGTACTGAGATACGCGACGGTCGACAGCCCGAACGCCACCATGATCGGCACGCCGATCACCACCATGAACACGACAGCCACGACGAAGAAGATGACGAGGTTCCAGTTGCCCAGCGCGGTCATCGCGACCTTGAAGGTCATCAGCGCGGCCGCGACGCCGCCGACCGCGAGCGCCGAGATCACGAAGTGCAACGCACGCGCCTGCTCCATGAGACGAGCGACGGAAATCGCGAGCATCAGCGTGAGACCGACCGCGAGCGCCGCGACACGATAACCGTTGGAGATTTCCAGCGCCGCGCTCGTGATCGCCCATTCTTCCGACACGTACTCCCACGCAGGCGACAACAGCATCATGATGAACGCGATGACGATCACCGCGCCGAAGGTATCGACGAATGCGCGCCTCGCGGGTTGCAGATGCGCGATGAACGTCGTGAGCCGCATGTGCTCGTTGCGCCGCAACGCGATCACCGTGCCCAGCATCGCGAGCCAGATGAAGAGCAGTGTCGCGAGCTCGTCGCCCCAGATCAGCGGATCGTGCAGCACGTATCGACAGAACACGTTGGCAAACAGCAGCACCACCTCGGCCACGACCAGCGCCGCGGCGCAGAGTTCGGTCGACCAGCGGATGCAGGCATCGAGAATGTGGCCCGCTCTTGCAACTGGCCCTAGCGGCTTGCTCGCGCTCGCCACAGGCATGGCCCCCAAAGAAACGTCAGTGCTCATGATCCGCTCCTTGCTCACGAAAGCTGCCCGGAATACTTCTCGAGCAGCGTCCACGCCGCATCGCCGTATTTCTTCTTCCACTCGGCGTAGAAGCCCTTTTGCTGCAGGTCGGTGCGGAACGCCTGCTGATCGACCTTGTTAAACGTGACGCCCTTGGACGTGAGCATCGGCTCGAGACTCTGGTTGAGGCGGATGACTTCCTCGCGTTGCTTCATCGCCGCTTCATTGATGTTGCGCGCGACGATGTCCTGCACGTCTTTCGGCAACTTCGGCCAGGTCTTGCCGCTCGCGAGCAGCCAGAAGCCATTCCAGATATGACCCGTCAGCGAGCAGTACTTCTGCACCTCGTAGAAGCGCGCCGACTGCACCACGACGAGCGGATTCTCCTGGCCTTCGACGACTTTCGTCTGCAGCGCGGAGTACGTCTCGTTGATGCTGATGCCGGTGGGCGCCGCGCCGAAGGTCTTGAACATCGAAGTCCATAGCGGGCTGACCAGCACGCGGATCTTGAAGCCCTTCAGGTCGGCGGGCGTCCTGATGGGCCGCGTCGAACTCGTGATCTGCCGGAAGCCGTTGTTCCACACCTTGTCCATCGCGATGAGGCCGGTCTTTGCCGCCTCGGCGCGCACGTGCCGGCCGAGATCGCCGTCCATCGCGGCCCACACGGCGTCGTAGTCCTTGAAGGCGAAAGGCACGCTTTCGATCGACGCAACCGGTACGAGCGTCGAAAGAATCGCGCCGGGCAGCGGAATGAAATCGACGCCGCCCGCGCGGACTTGCGAGAGCATGTCGGTGTCGCCGCCCATCTGCGCGTTCGCGAAGACCTGAAGATCGACGCGGCCGTTCGTCTCCTTTTTGATCGCGGCAGAGGCCTCGCGCATGTGTGCGTTGAGCGGATGACTATCCGGCAGGCTGCTCGCATATTTGAGGACGATGGGCGCGGCCTGCGCGAATGTGCGGCTCGGCAGGCTCACGCCCGTTGCCGTGGCGGCCACGGCAAGTCCCGCCGTCGTCAGGAAATCCCGACGCGTGATGATTCGACTCATGTTTGTCTCCTGAACTCTGTCATGCGCGATGGATCGCGTCTGTTATTGCGCCAAGGCCACGACTGCCTTCTCTTCGATCAGCCGATCGACTTGCGCCGCCGAATAGCCCGACTCCCTCAATACTTCTCTCGTGTGCTGACCGAGCAGCGGTGCGGGACGGCTTCCGGAACGCTTCGCATCGGAGAAGTGAATCGGCAGACCGAGGCCTCGGACCTTGCCGGCCAGCGGATGATCGGTCTCGACGACCATCCCGCGCGCGATCGTCTGCGGATGCGCGAGCGCCGCGGCGATATCGAGCACCGGGCCCGCGGGCAGACCGATGCGGTCGAACTGCGCCATCCATTCATCCGTGCTTCGGCGCACCAGCAGTTCGTTGAGGATCGCGACGAGCGCCTCGCGATGCTCGAGCCGCAGCGCGTTCGTCGTGAAGCGCGGGTCGCTCGCGAGTTCCGGCGCATCGAGCACGTCGAGCAGCCGTTCGTAGTTGCTCTGATTGGCCGCGCCGATGTTGATCCAGCCATCGCTCGTCTTGAAGACCTGATACGGCGCGCTCGTCGAATTGGCGGACCCCATCTTCGGCAGAATGGTGCCGTCCGCGAGATAGCTCGCCGCTGGCCAGAACATCTGCTGCAGGCCCGCTTCGAAGAGCGATGTGTCGACCATCTGCCCGCGCCCGGTGCGCAGCTTCTGCGCGTACGCCGCCGCGATGCCGAGCGCCGCGAGAATGCCCGAGTTGATGTCGGCCACGGGCGAGCCGGCCTTGACGGGCTCGCGTCCCTCTTCGCCCGTCATGCTCATCATGCCGCTCATGCCTTGCGCAATGAGGTCGAAACCGCCCTTCTCGCCGAACGGACCGGTGCGGCCGAAACCCGAAATCGCGCAGTAGATCAGCCCCGGGTTGAGTTCCTTGAGCGTGTCATAGCCGAGGCCGAATTTCTCCATCGTTCCGGCGCGATAGTTCTCGGTGACCACATCCGCGTCCGCCAGCAGGCGCTTGAGGACTTCGCGGCCGCCTTCACTCTTCAGATTGAGGCCGATGCCGCGCTTGTTGCGATTGACGATCATGAACGACGCGGATTCGCCGCTCGGCAGAATCGGCGAGAAGCGGCGCGAATCGTCGCCGTCGGGCACTTTCTCGACCTTGACCACATCCGCGCCCATGTCGGCGAGCATCATGCCGCACACCGGGCCGGACATGATGTGCGCGAGTTCAACCACTTTCATCCCACTCAGCGGACCCATTTCACTTTCCCTTGAAGACTGGCTTCTGTTTTGCATTGAATGCTTCCGCGCCGATGCGAAAATCCTCGGTGTCGAAGCAATCGAAGGCGGATTCGATATCGGCGGCGGATAGTGCGGGCGATCGCGTCAGCGTGTTCGCAGCTTGCTTGTGCCAGCGTGCGACGAACGGCGCGCCGCGCGCGATGCGCCGTGCGGTGGCAATGGTTTCTTCCTCGACGGCATCGTCGGCGACGACGCGCGATGTCAGTCCTTTCGCGAGCGCTTCTTGCGCATTGAAGATGCGTCCTTCGAGCACGATCTCCATCGCGACCGGACGGCCCGCGAGACGAATCAGCGCGCCGAGTTCGGCAAAGGACATCGTGAGGCCGAGCTGTCCGACAGGCGCGCCGAAACGGCTCGATTCGCCGCAGATGCGGATATCGCAGAGCGACGCGATCTCGAGCCCGCCGCCGACGCACACGCCGTGAATCATGGCGACGACCGGATGACGGCATTGCTCGATCGCCTCCATTGCGGCTGTCGTGATCGCGGCATAGGCGCGCGCCTGCTCGCGATTCGAGCGAAGCGTGGCGAACTCGCCGATGTCCGCGCCCGCCGCGAACGCTTTCGATCCGGCGCCGCGCAGCACGACGCATCGAACGCCGTCATCGTCCGACAGACGATTCATCGCCGCGCCGAGATCGCGCCACATCGAGAGCGTGAGCGCGTTCATCTTCGCGGGGTTGTCGAGCGAAACGACGGCGATATCGCCGTCCCGCTCGATGGTCAGCATGTCTCCCATGTCTTCCTCTGGTCAGAACGATGCTTCGAGCATCGCGTGATAGTCGACGTCCGATGCATCGCGCGGATTGGTCTTGTGGCTGTGATCCTTCAACGCGCCCTTCACGATGTCGGAGAACATCTCGCGCGTCACGCCGACGCCGGATAGCGTCGTGGGCAGGCCGAGGCGGCTCGTCATCTCCCTGATCGAAGGCCCGACGTGCGCGGGATTCTCCAGTCCCATCGCCTGCGCGAGCCGTGCGAGCTTGCCTTCTTCCTGAACCGTCGGCGCATCCTGATTGAACGCGATCACGGCAGGCAGAAAGATCGCGTTGAGCGTTCCGTGATGCAGACGCGGATTGATGCCGCCGAGCGAATGACTGAGGCTGTGCACGCATCCCAGGCCCTTCTGGAACGCGAGCGCGCCCTGCATCGATGCGCTCATCATGTTCATGCGCGCCACTTTGTCGTCGGGATGCGTCGTGGCGCGCTCGATGTGACGCCACGCGCGCCACAGGCCGTCGAGTGCGATGCCGTCCGCCGCGGGATTGAACGCGGGCGCCATGAACGTCTCGATGCAATGCGCGATCGCGTCCATGCCGGTCGCGGCCGTCATCGTCGCGGGCAATATCAGTGTGAGTTCGGGATCGCAGATGGCGGACTTCGGCACCACGAAGGGCGATATCACGCCGACCTTTCTGCCGTCGTCGAGAATCAGGATCGCGCCGCGTCCGACTTCGCTGCCGGTGCCGGCAGTCGTGGGAATCGCGATCACGGGCGCGGTGGCCGACGTGATGCGCGTAGCGCCGCCTTCGATCACGGCAAAGCTCTGCAACGGGCCGTCGTGCCTCGCGCATACGGCGACGCCTTTCGCTAGATCGATCGACGAGCCGCCGCCCACCGCGATGATTCCGTCGCATCGCCGATCGGCGAACACGGCGACCGCTTCGCGCACCGCCGCTTCGTTTGGATTGGGCGGCGTGCCGTCATAGACCGGCGCGTCGTGATCCGCGCCCAGCGCGGACAGCACCTTGTCGACGATGCCGGCCGCCCTGATGCCGCGATCCGTCACGATCAGCGGACGGCGGATCCCGACGCGTTCGCATTCGCTCTTCAGAAGCCGCAAGGCGCCGAACTCGAACTGTATCTGCGTGATGTAATTGATGAGGGCCATGTTGATCGACAGTTATAGGTACATAAAAACCCGAATAGAAGGAACCCTTATCGATGCGGGTTAACGTTAGGCCAGAAGCTTTGTACGATGCGGGTTTGATGCGGCAGTATAGGCAGCGGCCGAAACGGCCGGAATTGACAATAATGAATAGCGGTATAACTATTCCTCAACTCGCTTCATGACTCCTTCCCTCAACTCGATCATTTCCCGGCTGCATCTGAAGCAGTTGCGTCTGCTCATCGCGCTGGCCGATCATGGCTCGCTGCTCAGCGCGGCCAAGCAGGTTTCGCTCACTCAGCCGGGCGCGAGCAAGGCGTTGCACGAGATCGAAACGACCTTCGGGACGGCGCTTTTCAACCGGACGAGCCGCGGACTCGAACCGAACGACATCGGGCACTGCGTGATTCGTTATGCGCGGCTCATTCATACCGATGTCGCGCATCTGCGCGAGGAAATCGTCGGCATCATGCGAGGACATGGCGGACGTGTGTCGGTGGGCGTCATCATGGGTGCGGTGCCGCGCGTGATCGAAGCGATTTCGTCGCTGGTCACGCGGCATGCGGAGATGTCGGTGGAGATCGTCGAAGATACGAGCGCCGCGTTGCTGAGTCTCATCGATGCGGGACGGCTCGATCTCGCCGTGTGCCGCACGACCATCAGCCAGACGCCGTTTCTGTATGACAGCGTCAACCTGCAGGACGAGACGCTTGCCGTCATCGCGAACCTGAGTCATCCGTTTCAGAACGCGCGCAAGCTGCATCTGAAGGATCTCGTGGATGTGCGATGGGTCGTCTATCGCGCCAACATGCCGATGCGCATGCTGCTCGAACGCGAATTCCGCGAGGCCGAAATCCGCTTTCCTCGACATCTCGTCGAGACGACGTCGGCCTTTGCCACGCTTTCTCTGTTGCAAAGCAATCCGACTTTCGTCGCGCTCGTCTCCGTCGATGTCGCGGAATTCTTCACCCGCCACGGCATGACGGGCATGCTGCCGCTCAGGCTTTCATCGAAGAGCGAGCCTTATGAACTGGTCACGCGACGAGGCGCGCCGATATCCGCGGGCGCACGTCTGCTCATGGAAGAACTGCTTGCGCAGCACGATCAGGCGGAAGACGTCTCGTGAGTCATGAGCGCGGGTTATAGCCCTAGTCGCAGCTCTCAGTATTCCGTCGTGAACGTCTTGTCTACACTCCGCCGCAGCCGAATCGACTCGGCAACGACATCAACGGAGACAGCTTCATGGACGAGACTTATCTGCGCAGGCACTTCTTCAAGAACATCGCGGCGCTGTCGGCCGGGGCGCTCGCAACATCCATCATTCCGGGTGGCGTGTCGGCGCAAACGCAGTCGCCGGCGGAGTGCGAAGCGGGCGTGATCGCCGCTGGCGGCCCCGACGTGCAACGCAGATACATCAGGACACCGACGGGTTATTTCATGGTGCTGCGCATGGGCGACAACGTCTTCGAGCATCTGACAACGTTCGCGCTGGCGGAGAACATTCCGGCGGCGTCGGTGACGGGCATCGGCTTCGGACATCCGACGTTCGGCTTCTGGAACGCGGCGAAGAAGGACTTCGATGCGAAGACCTTTCGCAATGTCGAGATGGGCAGCCTCGCCGGTTCGGTCGCGTGGAAGGAAGGCAAGCCGTCGATCCATATTCACGGCATTGCGGGCGACAGCAACTTCAACGCCTACGGCGGCCATCTGCTGAATCTCGAAGTGGGCACCGGCTCGATGGAACTCACGCTCGTCATTCATCAGAAGCGGCTCGAGCGCGCGGTCGATCCGTGCATCGGCGCCAATGTGCTGGGTATTGGCTGACGCTTCAGCGATGTCCCGTCAGCGCGAACTCAGTGGTCTTCACGGCGTCCGCCAGAAAGTCGACGAACGACGCGATGCGCGCGGAGATCGCCGTGTTGCGATAGTAGACCGCGTTGATCGGCTGCCGCACTTCCTGCGTGTGACGCGCGAGAATCTGCACGAGTCTGCCCTCGCGCCGATCGCGCAAGGTCATGAAGTCCGACAGGCACACGATGCCCGCGCTTTCGAGCGCGAGATGCCGCAAGGTCTCGCCGCTCGATGACGCAATGTTCGGCGTGATCCGATAAGGCTCGTTGTCCGGGCCTGACAGCGGCCAGACATTGAGCGACTCCGGCTGCGTGAAGCCGAGCAGCGAGTGATTCGCGAGTTCGTCCACGCGCTTCGGAAGGCCGTGCGCCTGAAGATAGTTTGGCGTGGCGAGCACGCGAATGCGGCTGCTGCCGATCGAACGGCTGTGCAGCGTCGAATCCTTCAGCCTGCCGATGCGGATCGCGACATCGGTGCGACGCTCCAGCAGATCGATCACGCCTTCGTTGCTGTTCAGCTCCAGCTCGACGTGCGGATAGCGCTCCCGATAACCCGCGACCAGCGGCACGATCACGTGCAGCATGAAGGGCGTCGCGGCATCGACGCGCAACAGTCCCGAAGGCCGCTCGCGGCGCGCGGCGATCTGTTCCTCCGCGCTTTCCACCGCGTCGATGATCTCGCGCGCGTGCTGCAGAAAGCTCCTGCCCTCCTCCGTCAGTTCCAGACGCCGCGTGGTCCTGCGCAATAACGTGGTCTGCAGCTTTTCTTCGAGGCGTCCGAGCGTGCGGCTCGCGCCCGACACCGTCTGATCCAGTTGCTCGGCCGCGGCCGTGATGGAACCCGTGTCGACTACCGTCGCGAAGGTATGAAGCTCGTCGAGAGTGACTTTCATCGTTGATTTTTATTCAAGAGTCTTTCATTTATAGACCGGTTTTTGCGCAAAATTAAAGTCGGCATACTGCGTTCATCCATTCATCAACCGGAGAACGCATCCCATGAATCCGATTCCCGCTTTCGGTCTCGGCACTTTCCGCCTGAAAGACCAGATCGTCATGGAATCCGTGCGCAACGGTCTCGAACTCGGTTATGGCGCCATCGACACCGCGCAAATTTACGGTAACGAGGGCGAAGTCGGCGCGGCGATCGCCGCGTCGGGCGTGCCCCGCTCCGACATCTTTCTGACGACGAAAATCTGGACCGACAACTACGCGCGCAACAAGCTCGTGCCGAGCCTGAAAGACAGTCTCACGAAGCTGCGTGTCGATGAAGTCGATCTGACGCTGATCCACTGGCCCGCGCCGAACAACGGCGTGCCACTCGACGAATTCATGAGCGCGCTCGCCGAAGCGAAGGCGCAGGGTCTCACGAGGCAGATCGGCATTTCCAACTTCAACATCGAATTGACGAAGCAGGCGATCGAAGTCGTCGGCCGCGAGCACATCGCGACCAATCAGATCGAGCTGAGCCCGTATCTGCAGAATCGCAAACTCGTCGATTTCCTGCGCGAACAGGGCATTCAGGTCACCTCGTATATGACGCTCGCGTACGGCAAGGTGCTGAAGGACCCGGTCATCGGCGAGATCGCGAAGCGGCATCACGCGACGCCCGCGCAAGTGGCGCTCGCCTGGGCGCTGCGGCTTGGCTATGCGGTGATTCCGTCGTCGACGAAACGCGAAAACCTCGCGAGCAATCTGCTCTCGCAGCAGCTCAAACTGACCGCCGAAGACATGGCGCAGATCGCGGAGCTCGAACGCAATGGCCGTGAAGTGAGCCCGGAAGGTCTTGCGCCCGCGTGGGACTGAACGGCCAGTCGGGATAGGCTGTTTCGGCCAAAGCGTCGCCCGTGCGGGCCGCGCAGCTTGCTGAGTTGCAGCCGAGAGGCTAAGACTTATTGAGTGCGAGGCAAAGGACGGGCCATCATGAGCAAGAACATCGTTTTCTGCGCGGACGGAACCTGGAACGGTCCGAACTCCGACCACGACAAGGATGGCATTCCAGACCCGACCAACGTATTCAAAGCGTTTCTTTTGCTGTCCGGTGAGCCGGACCCCGCTTCGACGCTCCTCGCCTCGGAACAGGAGATCGCGGAGCCGGGCCCCGATGGACAGGTCGCCAAGTATCTGCACGGCGTCGGCGATTCGCGCAATGTCATCACGAAGCTGGTGGGCGGCGCTTTCGGCGACGGGATCATCGCGCGTATCGTGCGCGGCTATACGTACGTGTCGCGCAACTACAGGCCGGGCGATCGCATCATCCTGACGGGGTTTAGCCGCGGCGCGTACACGGCGCGCGCGCTCGGCGGCATGATCGCGAACGTCGGCCTGCTCGATACCAGCCGCTACGACGTAGAGGACAAGGCGCTTGCCTATCGGATGGGCATTCTTGCGTGGCGGAAGTATCGCGAGGCGCGGCCGCCGGCGCGCGATACCGGCGGTCGTCTGAAGGGTCTGCTCGAGAAGATCGTCAATTTCACGCCGGCGCTCGCGCTCACGAGACTGCAGCCGGAGGACACCGTGCCCGTCGATGAGATTCGGGCGATCGGCGTATGGGACACGGTCGGCGCGCTCGGCATCCCGCTCTATCTGGACGATGAAGACTCGAGCGTCGATCTGTTTCGCTTCGCCGACACGGCGCTCAGTCCGAAGGTGAAGTTCGGCATCCACGCGATCAGCCTCGATGAGCAACGTGGCGATTTCACCCCGACGCTCTGGGACAGCCGCGACGGCATCAGGCAGGTGCTGTTCGCGGGCGCTCACGCGGACGTGGGAGGAGGTTATCCGAGCGGCGAATCGGGCCTTTCCGATATCGCGTGTGAATGGATGCTGAATCGCCTGGCCGATCCGGCCATCGGCGTGCGGCTCAAGCAGCAGCCGTGGTCGCTGAAGCCCGATTTCCTCGGCGAGTCGCATTCGCCCTGGAAACAAGCGCCCTTCTTGCTGCGTCCATCCGGCCCGCGTGGTCCGTTCGCGTTTCCGCAGGATATCGGCGCGCATGTTTCCGTCGCGCAGCGCTTGGGACTTGTTTCGGTAGCCGGCAGGCCCGTGCCGATGCCCAATCCCTATCTGCCTGCCGTACTCGGGACGGCCTTCACGACACACACGAACTGGGTGACGGCCTGAGGGAAACGTCTTCAGCCTGTCTGTATAACGGCGTGGGTCGAACTAGACAGTTAGTTGCGCGTCGTTTCCGGGGTTGCCTTATTGACCCCGGCCCTTGGCGGATCGAGTCTTTTGAAAGACGTAGCCGGAGAAACCGTCTCTCAGATCCGGATACTTCTGGATCATGGCTTCGACGAGTTCGCCCGATGGATCGATGCCCAACCTGCGCAGTGTCAGTTTTCCGCCGGGGCTCGTCCGGTAGGTGCGTCGCCAGTCGTCGCGCTGTCGTGGCACTGCCGCTTCGTATTCTTCCCAGCCACGACGAACTTCGTCGACGATCCGGTTCTGGGCATTGACGTCCTGCGCGGCCACCTGCAAGGCGAAGCGCGTTTCGGACTGCTGTTTCGCCTCGGTTTCTCGTCGATCGGTCAGCGCCAGGTCTTCCTGGATCTGCACCATCTGACGCTCGGCATCGGAGACGATCCATCCTTCCTTCAGGGCCTTCATGAAGAAGCCCGCGGGACTCTTCGACACCTTGCCCAACTTCAGGCTGAAGCGCGTGCGTTCGACCGCCTGCTCGAGACGTTGATCGGTGTAGGTTTCGCGGTCGGAGGCGATCTGATTGAATTGGGCGCTGGAGAGGCCGATTTCCTGCTTCAACGTCTGATAGAGCGCCTGCGCGTGCTCGTGTGTATGGAGCAGGCGCTCGGCCATCTCCTTGCGCTCGACGCGAAAGCGCATCCGTCCGATCTTCCGGGAGCCCGGTTCGTTGCGTGTTTCGTACGACAGCGACAGATCGGAGACGTCGTTGATCTGGTCCACAGCAGGCGCGAGCCAGTCCCGCTTGAAATACTTGAACTCCTGCGCCTTCGCGCCCATCGTGCCTTGCCAGGCCCGCAATTCGTCGAGCGTGAACCAGTCCGTCATGCCGTCGCCGGCGTAGGGAAGAAGATGGTCGTACATCACGCGCGCATAGCTGAGCGTGAAGAGAGAGGTAATGCGAAGGCTCAGCCAGTGAGACTTGCCGGGGCCGCGGATGATGCCGATCAAATCCGGAGGCACACGGAACTGAAACCGGCCTCCCACGTACGAGATACGGCCGATCAGCTGAACCGACCCGAACGGTTTGGAGCCGTCGACATCGGCTTCGGCCGTGGCCTGAATCAGCGCCCGCTGCGCCTCGGTAATCACCTGTTCGAGGTGCGCGTTGTTCCGGCTCGAGTAGCGCATGAGCCACTTGAAGTAATCGAGCTCGACGTCATACAGGTCGTGTATCTTTTCCTCCTGCGCGACGATGAAGTACGCCGCGTCGATGAGGCGTCGAGCCGCCACGCCGAGATCGACGATACGGATCAGAACGTTCTTTCGCGAAAATCCGATGTCCGTGCGAGCAGAATCGACGGGCAAGCCTTCCGCGTTTGCATCGTCGAATAGCGCCAGCGCCAGTTGTCTGGACGTGGCTACCTGCCCTCCTGTCGTCATTCCTTCTCCCGATTCGGCGCCGCAGTTCGTGTTATCGAGCGGTACGGTACCGGGCACAAGGTGAGCTGTCAACACACATCACCTCACCTTCTCGAGGCCGTGACACAGGAAACCTCACTTTGGTCAACGGGACATCACAAATTCCCTCACCGCTGAGGCGTAAACATCTCACCGGCGACGCCAATACCTCTCACTTCTGCGTGGTAAACGGATCACCTTGACGCTCAATCAACAGCACCTTGGGCACAATATGCCTCACCTTCCGTCGTTAAGTGACTGATTTTACGATTGTTGTACTGGTGCTGTTAGTGGTGGTGAGTCTTATTCTTTAAGTAAACGAACAAACCCGCTCGCAAACTCGGCGTCGCGTGATGCTTTAAAGCGGGAAACTGACCGTGGCGTAAGAGCGGGCTGTTCTGGTTCGCGGATCCGCGTTGTTTGGTGAGGTGAATTGTGATCGCCGCAGAGCACGGCTAATTTTCGCGTCCCGAAGCGCACCAACGGTGAGGTCTTTTGTGTTGGTCCGACGCCAGTGCGCGTGCTGCATCGCACACATCAGGCATCGAGTCTGCGAAAGGCCTGTCGAAACCGCTCAAAGCACATCTTGCAAGCCTTAGATAAATAAGCAGTTTTCGCCCGTCGACCCGCATTACGCAAATTTTGGTCTGATAGCCATGGCTTTCCGTCGCGCCCACGCGTATTCTACGGTTCGACACCGAGTTGAACCAAAACCGTAGAAAGAGCGGCGAGCGTGGATAAAACGCCTCACCGTCGACATTACAGGAAGCATCAGAATGAATTTGAGCGAACTGCCAGAGATTAATCGAAGGGTGAAACTCTCCAATCTGGGAGAGTTCGCCGAACGTTTGTCGGTGATGACAAATGAACTGCGAGACCAAATCCTCGCACCTAGACCGCGAAAGACCGCGCCCCTCTTTACGATAGGCGAACTATCGGAGATGTGCGGGATCGACCGTCAGAAAATCAACTATCTGGCCACCAAGGAAGGCAGCGATTTGCCGCCGGGCGAAACGCACGGCACCGGTCGCGCGCGCATATTTTCCTTGAAGGATGCCCGTGCCTGGGTGCAACAGGTATCGGATATCTATCAGACGCCGCTCGTCACGGGGACACGTGAGCACCGGGGACGCGTGCTGATCACGGCGAACTTCAAGGGCGGCTCGTGCAAGACGACGACATCGATGTGTATCGGTCAGGGACTGAGTCTGCGTGGCCGCAAGGTTCTCATGATCGACCTCGATCCACAAGCATCGCTGTCGGAACTATGTGGTCTGTATGCGGAAAAGGATGTGACCTGGGAGGACACCGTCCTGCCCTTCATCTACGATCCGGAGATCGAAGGCGGCCTTTCCTCGAAGGTGCAGACTACGTACTGGGACGGTCTCGACGTCATTCCGGCACATAACTATTTGCACGATGCCGAGTTTCATCTTCCTACCGCGCAGAAGACGCACGCCAATTTCGAATTCTGGTCTGTGCTGCGCAAGGGCATCGAGCCGCTGCGTGCGCAGTACGACTACATCATTCTCGATACAGCGCCGTCGCTTTCTTATATGACGCTCAACGGGCTGATGGCAGCCGATTCGATGGTGATGCCGCTCGTGCCCGAGAGCCTCGACTTTATTTCTTCCGTGTCGTTCTGGTCGCTGTTCGCGGAAGTCGCGAATGGTTTCGTCCAGCACGAAGTCGACAAAACGTACGACTTCATTTCGGTGCTCCTTTCCAGGGTGGATTACGGGACGACATCGTCGGCACCGGTCGTGCGGTCCTGGTCGCAACGCGCTTATGGAGACTGGTTGCACACGACCGAGATTCCGGCGAGTTCCGTGATGAGTAACGGAGCGTTGGCATTCTCGACGGTGTTCGATTTATCGCGTGCGGAGACGGTGGCGAAAACTTTGGCGCGAGTAAAGCAGCCGATGGTGGATTACTGCAAGTGGATCGATGACCAATATGTCGCCCAATGGAGGGCCGGACAATGAGCAGCCTTCGTGATCGCATGATGAGCAAGACCGCCGAAGTTCGGGCGGCAAAGGACATCCAGCTCGATCCACAACAGGAAAAGTCCGCGAGTCCGCGCACCGCGCCAGGGATGGCGGCAGCATTGGCGGCTGCGCAGCAGCGCATCGTGCATCTCGAGAAGGCCGGTTCTTCGTCGGAGGCGTCTGTTTCCGAGATCGTTCCGAATCCTTGGCAGCCTCGGCAGGTTTTCAACGACGCGAAGCTTGCGCAACTCGCAGAGTCGATTCGCGAGGCGGGTCTGGTTCAGCCAATCGTTGTGCGTCGCGTGGGAGCGGGATATCAGATCGTAGCGGGCGAGCGGCGTTGGCGCGCGCACAAGATGATCGGGAAAGAGACGATCAAGGTTTTGGTGGTCGAACTTTCTGATGAAGAGATGGCGATGCTGGCGCTCGTGGAAAATGTGGCGCGGGAAGATTTGTGCGACTACGAGATTTCGCGTTCGATTCGGCGGACCGAAAAGGAATTTCCGAACCGAAAGCGCATGGCCGAGGCTTTGGGGATTTCGCGATCGGAGCTTTATCGATATCTGTCGTTCGGGGAGTTGCCCGAATTTGTGGTTCAGGATCTGGATGTGCAACCCCGTTTGCTCGGCGCGACGGCCGCGGAGGGCGTGGTGTCGGTTCTTCGTGGAAGGGATGGCGCGGCGCGTGAGGTTGCCAAGGGCCTCTGGGCGAAAGTTGTAGCCGGCGATCTGGATCAGTCGAAATTAGGCAAGGCGATCAAGCAGGCTTTGGATGATGCCGGCAAGCCTGTCGTGAGCGTGAGCGATCGAAGCATCGACAAGATTTTTTCCGGCGGATCACAGGCGGGATCGATTACGAAGGATTCGGCGGGGCTGACCGTGAAAATCAAGGCGGGCGTGCTGACTGCAGAAAACGAGAAGCGAATTCGCGAGTTGTTTACACAGTTGTTTGCCGACAATGGCTGATCGTCGGCGCGCGTGTTGAGCGCGCAGTCGAGTGGGGTGTCCCGACCTGGGACACTGACGGCGGGCAGATTTCAACGGGTGATTCGGACGATAGCGGCGTCAAGAGTGTCCCGACTTGGGACACTCGGAGGTGCAGTTGGCAGGGCGGGATCCAATAACGAATTCGAACGATGTTCCTAGCCTGCCACGGTCAAAAGCGCTAACTATTGGCCACCGATTCTTACGCGCGCGCGGCGCGGCGGACTTAGTGAAAGTGTCCCGACTTGGGACACCATTCCCGCGCCTCCAATTCCCAGGCCACGCACTCATTCATACGATGGTCCGATCCAGAGCGAAACGGCCAAGTTGCCCGTTCGCGTTGTGTGCCTAGGATGTTCGACACACCGCCGAAATGCCTGAGAACCCGTCCTGGTTTATTCTTGACCGCCAAGCGGCGCACGGGATGAACCGAGGTTGTAGAAGAGAAGCAAAAGGCCGCACTGGCACAACTACACGCCGTCCGATCGCTGCGACCCGAATTCGCTTCCCTCTCCGCAGTTGTCGATGCACCCGAAACGCCGCCTTATCTGCGAGCGCTTGCATTCCGCCACAGCTAAAGCTTGTCCACGCCTAAATCTCAACATCGCATTGATTGTGACCGGCTTTCCACGCCAGGCAGGTCTGTTGGCGGAGGTTCCTCATAGCGCTGTCTCACTAGCCTGACCCGAGAGAGAGCGAAGTTGCTGATCCGCAGCGTGATGCGCTCGAAACTCCACCAATTGAAAATGGCGCGAAGGAAAATGGCTTGCCGCAACAATGCCGCATACAGCAAGAGACCACGGAAACGGAGCGAAACGCTGCCCACTCTAGATTCGGCACGTTCGCCTTTATCGTCCGCGACGGCACTGCGGTGCTCACAGAATCGACGAACAGCGTTGCAACCTCACAGTTGGTTTGGAGACCATCGCAGGCGCGTCGGCGGCGAAAGGAGTCGGGCGAGACGATGCGTGCTACGCCATGGCCGGTACCTTGCCGTGAAACAATCAGCGCAATTGGCGTCGATAGCTCAGAGGCTCTACTAGAAAGGCTTTCAGCCGCGTGTTACCTCCATTTCGACCGGATGTTTCACGGAAAATCGGTGCGCGGCGCCGAGCAAGCCTGACCTAGTGCTTCAAAATGCTCCCACGAGCGTCGAATTGCCGTGGGCGTAACAAGTTGAACGCCTTCTGTAGCATTCGATACGATTCTTCGACTCGCGGAATGTTGAGGTCAGGCGCACTTGAACTAGCGGCCACGTGAGCGGAGTCGAGCTACACACGGGAACTAGCGGGCCAGAAGTGGAATTGCTGGAGCGCACCCACCGGCACAACGTCGCGCATTAGAAGTCCGCGGAAGTAAAGAGGGCGCGGCAAATGGGCGCGTCCACGAACGCGCGTCGCTCTTTATCACGCAGCGCCAAACCGCACCGAACGATTGAAAATCATCCAAATACAACGCCCAACAAATGAGGATTACGTAATAAATCGACGCACCCCCACGCCCGTCACTCCGACCGCACTGCCCGACATTCCGCCTGATACCACCGATCGACCTGACGTTGCGCCGCCTGCAGATCATCCGGATAGTACGGGTCATAGAACCTCGACGGGTCATACCCGGCCGCCCTCAGCGCCGCCAATTCACTCAGGTTGCGCTCGCGTGTGGGCGGAGCGTTGTTTTTCAGCGCGGTGAGGTCGCCGCATTGCGTCTCGCTCAGATGCCTGCCGTCCGCCGAAGTGCCGCCTGCCGCACAGCCGGCGAGCGAGATCATCAACGCGGACCAGATCGGCCAGATTTTCCCTGAGTTCTTCATATATGTCTCTCGTTCGCCAGCCCGGCAACGAGCGCAGCGGGCGCTGCGCTCCGATGACGCCATTTTCCACCGTGCCGACGAGAGAGACCAACCTGCAATAAACGCGCACGGATTATTTTGCGACCTGTTCGCGCCACCGGTAAGCCTGCCGCCATCCCAGCAGACGTTTGAGCTTCTCGTTGCTCAGCAGCGTTTCGAACTCTCCCAGTTGCTTCTTCACCGGCACGCCAGGATAGAAACGCTCGAGCAGCGCGGCCGTCGGCTGATCGGACGACACATCATCGGCGGCGACGTTCATCACCTGAAAGCCCAGGCCGTCCTTTTCGATCGCAAGCCGGCAAGCCGTCGCCAGATCGCGGCCGTCGATGTAGCTCCACGCGATGCGCTTTCTCAGCGCCGGATCCTTCAGCCAGACCGGAAACTTCTGATAATCGACCGGGTCGAGCACGTTGCCGATGCGAAAACAGTAGATATCCGCGCCCGTGCGCGCGTGAAACGCCTTGGCCGTCACCTCGTTGATGACTTTCGATGTCGCGTAACTGTCCATCGGATCGACGGGATACTCCTCGTCGAGCGGAAAATACTGCGGGTCGCGATGCCGGTGCGCGAACACGACGCCGTACGTCGTTTCGCTCGACGCCAGGATCACCTTTCTGATGCCGAGCTTCGAGGCCGCATCGAGGATGTTGTACGTGCCCATCACGTTGATGCGGAAAACCTCGTTATCCGTCGTGACGAGAATGCGCGGAATCGCCGCGAAATGCACGATGGCGTCGATCGGCTTCGGCTCGATGTCGTCGTCGAATTCCTTAGACGTGGTACTCGACGCGAGCGCGTTGAACACCTGACCCGCGTCGGTGATGTCGGTGATGAGCGTGCGCGCGGTGGCTTTGGCCATCGGCACGCGGTCGACGTTGAGCACCTCGTAGCCGTGCGCGACCAGATCCTCGACGACCCATTTCCCGGCCAGTCCGCTGCCGCCGGTCACAATCACTCGCTTCGTCATGCTGTGGCTCCTTTTGATGTAGTCCGCTTCAGACGGAAACCATCGTAGGGCCGTTCGGCGCGCGAAATCTGTGACGCGCGTCATAGCCACGCGTGCGTATCGATTCGGGTTCACCCCGATGCGCGACTATGACGCGCGTCACAGATTTCGCCGCCCGTGCGCTCATAAGATCAATGCCATCCTGAACAGGAGGACATCGGTGAGCGCAATATCGTCGAAGAAGGAACCCGCGCAGCACTCCCGCGCCGTGGACGTGTTGCACGCCTGTCTGCGCATCCGCGAACTGAATGTGCTGTCGGTGCTGCTGCTCGTCGGTTTGCTCATCAGCCTATTCTCGCCGTACTTCCTCACCACCAACAACCTGATGGGCGTGTTCCGCTCGTTCTCGCTCGTCGCGCTGATGTCGATCGGCATGATGCTCGTCATCATCACGGGCGGTATCGATCTGTCGGTCGGCTCGGTGATGGGCCTGTCGTCGCTGATTACCGCGCTCGCGTTCCAGCATGGCTTGGGCGCGTTCGCCGCAGTGCTGTGCGGGCTCGCCGTCGGGCTCGTCGTGGGCGCGTTCAACGGCGTCATGATCACGTGGATCCAGTTGCCCCCTTTCATTGCGACGCTGGGCACGCTCTCCATCGGACGCGGGCTCATGTACATCATCACCAAGGGCGTACCGGTCACGCCCGATGTGCCCGATGCCTTCACCTTCATCGGTCAGGGCTATGTCGGCTTCGTGCCGTTTCCGGTGGTCATCCTGCTCGCGATGACCGTGATTTTCTCCATCGTCATGCGTCAGACGCGTTTCGGTCGTCACGTCTACGCGACGGGCGGCAACGAAGTCGCTGCGCGCCTCTCGGGCGTGCGGACGGCGCGCGTGAAATTCACGGTGTACGTGCTGTCGGGATTCATCGCGTCGATGGCGGGCGTGATCGCGTTCTCGCGCTTCGTATCGGCCGAACCCGCTTCGGGCTTCGGCGCGGAGCTGGACGTGATCGCGGCGGCGGCAATCGGTGGGGCGAGCCTATCGGGTGGCGCGGGCAGCGTGGAGGGCGCGATCATCGGCGCGGCGCTCGCGGGCATCATCACCAATGGCGTGGTGCTGCTGAACATCGATACCTATGCGCAGCAGGCGATTACCGGCTGCGTGATCCTGATCGCCGTGAGCATCGACATCTGGCGCGTGCGTCGCAAGGGTCGCTGAAGCAGTGTAGGTCGAAAACAATCAAAGGAGACGAAGCATGAAACCCACGCCAACAATCGTCGCGAGCGCGCTGCTCGCATTGTCGGCCGCGTGTGCCGGCATCGCGCACGCGAAGGACGCGAAGGACATCTCGGTCGCCGTGATACCCAAGGTCGCGGTGCCGTTTTTCGATGACTGCAACAAGGGCGCCCAGACCGCCGCCGACAAGGCCGGCGTCAAGTACCAATGGGTGGTGCCGCAGAACACGCAAGGTTCGACGCAAGTGCAGATCATCGAAGACCTGATTTCGCGACATGTGGACGGCATCGCGATCTCGGTGAACGAGCCGAAGTCGGTCGAAAGCGTGATGAAGCGCGCGGAGAAGAGCGGCGTGAAAGTGCTGACCTACGACTCCGATTCTCCCAATAGCGGCCGCTCGATGTACATCGGCACGAACAACGTGCAGGCCGGCGAGACGATGGCCGACACGATGGGCCGTGCGTTGAACGGCAAGGGCGAAGTCGCGATCATCACTGGCCAGCTCGGCGCGGTGAACCTGAACGAGCGCATCTCGGGCATCAAGCGTGGCCTCGCTAAGTATCCGGGCATCCGGATCGTCGAGACCCAGGGCACGGACGACGACCTCGCGCGCGGCGTGTCCGTCGTCGAGACGACTTTGCGCGCGCATCCGAATCTCAGCGGCATCTTCGGCGTGAGTCAGGTCGGCGGCCCGGCGGTGGCGAAGGTGCTCAACACGAAGGAATTCGGCGCGATGAAGGGCAAGCTCGAAGTGCTGGCGTTCGACGACTTGCCCGATACGCTCAAAGGCCTGAAGGAAGGTTACATACAGGGGATCATGGTCCAGCGCCCGGTCACGATGGGCTCGCTCGCGGTTCAGCATCTCGTCGCGCAGATTCAGGGCACGGAGGCGAAGTCGAAGGATATCGACACCGGCGTGACCGTCGTGACGAAGGACAACATGGGCAGCTACACGAAATGACGCCCTTTCTCGAGATGCGCGATATCTCGAAGACATTTCCCGGCGTGAAGGCGCTCGAGCGCGTCAGTCTCGACATTCATCGCGGTGAAGTGCTCGCGCTCGCCGGGGAGAACGGAGCGGGCAAAAGTACTCTGATGAAGATCCTGACCGGCGTGTACGCGCCCGATCCGAGCGGCACGATCCGCATCGAAGGGCGCGAGGTCGCGCTCGCCGACAGCCATCACGCGCGCGCGCTTGGCGTGAACATCATTTATCAGGAACTCGCGGTGGTCGAGAACCTGACGGTCGGCGAGAACATCTTTCTGGCGAAGGAGCCGCGCACGCGATTCGGCTTCATCGATCGCGCGCGCATGTATGCGCAAGCGCGCGACGTGTTGCGCACGATCGACATGGACATCGATCCGGCCACGCGCGTGAGCGAACTGAGCGTCGGCCAGCAGCAGATGATCGAAATTGCCAAGGCGCTCAGCGCGCAGTCGAAGGCGATCATCATGGACGAGCCCACCGCATCGCTGAGTCATCACGAGACGAGCGTGCTGCTCGGCCTCGTGAAGCGTCTGCGCGAACGAGGCATCGCGGTCGTGTACATCTCACATCGTCTCGAAGAGATCTTCGATCTCGCGGATCGCGTGACGGTCTTGCGCGATGGCCGCACGGTAAGCACTGCGCCGATTGCGCAAGTGACGCGCGAAACTCTGGTGCGGCAGATGGTGGATCGCGAACTCAGCGAACTCTACGGCGAGCCGCAATCGCATGCGAGCGGCACGCCCGTGCTCGAAGTGCGCGGCCTTTCGCTCAGGCCGGTGAAAAAGGCGGAGGCGCGGATCCGCGATATCGGCTTCACTCTGCATCGCGGCGAAGTGCTGGGTATCGCGGGCCTCGTCGGTTCCGGGCGCACCGAGATCATGGAAATGATCTTCGGCATGCGCGCATCGACCGGATCGGTTTCGATCGACGGCGCGCCGGTCAGGATTCGCAATCCGCACGATGCGATTCGCGCGGGCATCGGCTTCGTCACCGAGGATCGCAAGGCGCAAGGCCTCGTGCTCGGCATGAGCGTGCGCGAGAACTTCAGCCTCACGCATCTGCGACGCTATTCGCCGTTTCAGTTCGTGCAATACGCGCGCGAACGCGAAAGCTGCCAGCAGTACGTACGCATGCTCGGCATCAAGACGCCGGGTGTCGAGCAGAAAGTCGTGAACCTGAGCGGCGGCAATCAACAGAAGATCGTCATCGCGAAATGGGTGGCGCGCAATCCGAAAGTCCTGATCGTCGATGAGCCCACGCGCGGCATCGATGTCGGCGCGAAGGCGGAGGTGCATGCGCTCATCGCACGGCTCGCGGCGCAGGGCATCGGCGTGATCGTCATTTCATCTGATCTGCTCGAAGTGCTTGCGCTGAGCGACCGCATCCTGACCGTGCGCGAAGGCCGCATCAGCGGCGAACTGAGTCGCGCCGAAGCATCGCAGGAAAAGGTGATGGCGCTCGCCACCGCCTGATCATCCACGAACAAACACGGATTATTTATGACCATGATCGCCGTAGTGCACACCGGACCAGTGACCGTCGAGCCTTTGAAGGCGCAATTCGCGCAGCAGTTGCCGGATGCGCGCGTCGTCAATATCGTCGACGACAGCCTGCTCGCCGATGTGCGGGCCGCCGGCCGCCTGACGCCCGAAGTGACGGCGCGCCTTTTCAGCTATATGTCGAACGCGCAGGCGATGGGCGCGGACCTCATCCTCAATGCGTGCTCGTCGGTGGGCGAAGCGACGGACGTGCTGCGCGGCATGATTCGCACGCCGATCATCAAGGTGGACGAAGCAATGGCGGAGCAGGCCTGCGCGCTCGGCGCGCGTGTCGGTGTCGTGGCGACGGTGTCGACCACGCTCGAGCCGACGGCGCGTCTGATTCGCAGGAAGGCCGTGCAGCACGAACGCAAGGTGGACGTGACGGAATGCATCGCCGAGGGCGCGTTCGAAGCGCTATTGGCCGGCGACGGGGCGAAGCACGACGATATCCTCAGACGCGCGATCGTCGAGCTTGCCGATCATGTCGATGTGATCGTGCTCGCGCAAGTGTCGATGGCGCGGCTCGTGCCGACGCTCGACGCATTGCCGGTGCCGGTGCTGTCGAGCCCGCACAGCGGCGTGGCCGCCGTGAAGCGCGCGCTCGCTCAGAGCGACGCGAGGGCCGGCGCCGCGCTCGGCTGAGCCTTGTTGAGGAAACGCGTGACGAATGCGGGCGTGAGCACGATCTTGCGCTCGCGCATGTCGACGAGTCCTTCGGCCTTGAGATCGCTGAAATGTCGGTTCACCGACTCACGCGACGTGCCGATGAATTCCGCGAGCTTGTCCTGCGCGATCGGAAGGTCGATCAGAATCGCATCGCCCTGTTCGAGGTAATCGCAGGGCGCGCCGACCTGTCCCGCGAACATCACGAGAAGGTTCGTCAGACGCTTTCTGACGTCGTGCAGCGAGAGGTTTTCGATCAGCTGCTGCGCTTCCTGCCAGCGCAAATAGTGATTTCGTAACACGAATTCATTGATGACCTCGTAGCGCCCGAGCAGGTCCTTGAAGTCTCGCTTGCGGATATAGCAGACCATGCTGGGCGCGAGCGTCTGAGCGTGATGCGAATAGTTCGCCTGGTTGAGCACGTCGCCGTCGCCGAAGATCATGCCTGCCTTGACGAACGCGAGCGTGATTTCCTGCCCGTCTTCCGTGAGCCGAAACAGCCTCACGCTGCCGCTCTTGAGCAAATAGACGTGTTCGCTCGACTCATCCGGGCGATACACGATGGTGTTCTTGCGAAGCGTGCGATGGTCGCTGAAGGCGGGCATCACCTCATCGAGGCAATGATGTTGGATCAGAGAGAGCAGTTCGCTTTTGCCGACAAACCACATGTTCGTCTCCTTAAATTTGTCTTGCGATTTGGCTCTCTTATCAGCTATTCGTAATGAATGCGGCGGGCCTTGCGCTTAGGGACGTGGCCATTCTACACATCGACGCTCGCAGTTCGTGCGACGAGACGCGCGACGCCTGATCGCGTCGCGCGTCCCGCCGTTTTAAGGCTCGATTACTTGCCGATGCCGAGCAGTTCGACCTCGAACGTGAGATCGCTGTTCGGCGGGATGGCGCCGACACCGCGATCGCCGTAAGCGGTCGCTGCCGGGCAGGTCAGTTTGGCCTTGCCGCCGACTTTCATCTTCTGCACGCCCTGGGTCCAGCACGGAATCACGCGGCCGAGCGGGAATGTCGCAGGTCCGCCGTGTTTTTCCGAGTTGTCGAACTCGGTGCCGTTCGCGAGCGTGCCGCGATAATTGACGCGCACGATGTCGTCGGCCGTTGGTTGCGGACCGGTGCCTTGCTTGAGATGCTCGACGACGACGCCCGACGGCAACTTGTCGATGCTGTTGGCGGCGAACGCGGTCGATGCGATAGTTGATGCGGCGAGCAGAGCGATGACTGATTTCATGCGATGTCCTGGTTGAATGACAACGCTGATTATATCGGGAGCTTTTCGTGGTCCAGACCGATCGCGCGTCGGGACATTTAGCGGATCAGTCGGAACGATTGACGTGTCGGCACTATCTGGAGTACCTATGATGATCTGGCGCGAACGTGACTTCTTCATCGACAGGTTCACTCATTTTCCCATTAGCAACATGTAGAAAAGCGCCGCGCGTGGTTTCCCACCTTCCTTTTCACGTTCAGGAGGCAATCATGTGCATCGGTTCCCGCTCAGGGCGCGCTCATTCGATCTATTGCATCTTGCCACCGCATATGCTCGCGGCGATCGCGAAAAACGGCTCGGCCGAGCAACGCTCGCTCGCCATCGATACCCTGTCGGCGGACCATACGTTCCGGCAATTCCGCTCCGTGCAGGCCGCGACGCTCCAGCCCAGGCGCGCGGGGCAGATGCCCGCCGTCGCGCCGGTCGTGCACCGGACCATCTATACCGCGAAGAATACGGAGACACTGCCGGGGACCATCGTGCGCGCGGAGGGCGCGAAGAAGACAAAGGATCCTTGCGTCGACGAAGCATACGACGGCCTAGGCGACACCTTCGAGTTCTATCTCGAGGTCTTTCAGCGCAATTCGATCGATGATGCCGGCATGCCGCTCATCGGCACGGTGCATTTCGGCGACAAGTACGACAACGCGTTCTGGAATTCGCAGCAGATGGTCTTCGGGGACGGCGACGGCGAGCTCTTCAATCGCTTCACCATCTCGCTCGATGTGATCGGCCATGAACTAACGCACGGCGTGACGGAGCACACGGCCGAACTCGCGTACTCGGGGCAGGCCGGCGCGCTCAACGAATCCGTCTCCGATGTGTTCGGCTCGCTGATCAAGCAATACACGCTGAAGCAGACGGCCGATAAGGCCGACTGGCTGATCGGAGCGGGGCTGCTTGCGAAGGGCGTTAAGGGCGTCGCATTGCGCTCCATGAAAGAACCGGGTACGGCGTACGACGACCCCGTGCTGGGCAAGGATCCGCAGCCATCGACCATGAGCGGTTATGTTCAGACGACGCAGGACAACGGCGGCGTTCACATCAATTCCGGCATTCCGAATCGCGCGTTCTGTCTTGCGGCGCTCGATATCGGCGGTAACGCATGGGAAAAGGCGGGGCGCATCTGGTATGAGACGCTGAACGATTCGCACATCAAGGCGACGACGGGCTTCAAGAGTTTCGCGCGTCTCACCGTGTCGAACGCCAATCGGCTGTTCGGCACGAACAGCGCGGAATCGAAGGCGGTCACTCAGGCGTGGCATCAGGTTGGTGTCCTGTGATGCAGGCGGAATTGTTCATCGAAGGCGGGGTGGGGTTTTTTCCGGGGCTTGCGCGGCCGATCGTCGTGCAAGCGGCGGGTTTGTCGCCCGACGAGAGCGCCGAGTTCGCCAAACTGGTTTCGGCTGCGCGCGCGGAGGGCGGCACGGCTCGACCGAGCGCGAAGAAGCCGGTGCCGGATGCGCGGAGCTATCGGATCAGCATCGCCGTGGATGACGGCAAGCTCGAACTCGAGGCCGCCGATCCAGGCGTGCCACCGGCGTTTGCCGCCCTGATGAGTTTTCTCAAGCAGCACGGACATCGATGAGCGATCCGCGCAGCGCGTCGATGCGGGATCGCGAATGACCGCGGTAAATTTGACTCGATAAGTTTTTTAAAAAAGACGCTTGACGATACGAAAATCAGTCTGCATAATTCGCCTCCCGTTGAATGACGGCGCGCAAGAAAGCAAGCGAAAGCAGATAACCCGCGAAGCAAATTCTTAGCGCAATGCTCTTTAAAAACTAACAGCCGATAAGTGTGGGCGCTTGATAGCGAGTGCGGTTTCAGTCTTTCGGGGCTGAAGCGATAGCAAAAGTATCAAGAGTCTCACACGAAGTATCAGAGGAAGGTTTATCTGTCGAAAGATGGATTAATCATCGTCAGTACGTTGAGTGAGCGACCGGTTCTTAACGGAACCGAAAACAGTAACAGGTTTGAACTGAAGAGTTTGATCCTGGCTCAGATTGAACGCTGGCGGCATGCCTTACACATGCAAGTCGAACGGCAGCACGGGGGCAACCCTGGTGGCGAGTGGCGAACGGGTGAGTAATACATCGGAACGTGTCCTGTAGTGGGGGATAGCCCGGCGAAAGCCGGATTAATACCGCATACGATCTACGGAAGAAAGCGGGGGATCTTCGGACCTCGCGCTATAGGGGCGGCCGATGGCAGATTAGCTAGTTGGTGGGGTAAAGGCCTACCAAGGCGACGATCTGTAGCTGGTCTGAGAGGACGACCAGCCACACTGGGACTGAGACACGGCCCAGACTCCTACGGGAGGCAGCAGTGGGGAATTTTGGACAATGGGGGCAACCCTGATCCAGCAATGCCGCGTGTGTGAAGAAGGCCTTCGGGTTGTAAAGCACTTTTGTCCGGAAAGAAAACCATCGCCCTAATATGGTGGTGGGATGACGGTACCGGAAGAATAAGCACCGGCTAACTACGTGCCAGCAGCCGCGGTAATACGTAGGGTGCGAGCGTTAATCGGAATTACTGGGCGTAAAGCGTGCGCAGGCGGTCTGTTAAGACCGATGTGAAATCCCCGGGCTTAACCTGGGAACTGCATTGGTGACTGGCAGGCTTTGAGTGTGGCAGAGGGGGGTAGAATTCCACGTGTAGCAGTGAAATGCGTAGAGATGTGGAGGAATACCGATGGCGAAGGCAGCCCCCTGGGCCAACACTGACGCTCATGCACGAAAGCGTGGGGAGCAAACAGGATTAGATACCCTGGTAGTCCACGCCCTAAACGATGTCAACTAGTTGTTGGGGATTCATTTCCTTAGTAACGTAGCTAACGCGTGAAGTTGACCGCCTGGGGAGTACGGTCGCAAGATTAAAACTCAAAGGAATTGACGGGGACCCGCACAAGCGGTGGATGATGTGGATTAATTCGATGCAACGCGAAAAACCTTACCTACCCTTGACATGGTCGGAATCCCGCTGAGAGGTGGGAGTGCTCGAAAGAGAACCGGCGCACAGGTGCTGCATGGCTGTCGTCAGCTCGTGTCGTGAGATGTTGGGTTAAGTCCCGCAACGAGCGCAACCCTTGTCCTTAGTTGCTACGCAAGAGCACTCTAAGGAGACTGCCGGTGACAAACCGGAGGAAGGTGGGGATGACGTCAAGTCCTCATGGCCCTTATGGGTAGGGCTTCACACGTCATACAATGGTCGGAACAGAGGGTTGCCAAGCCGCGAGGTGGAGCCAATCCCAGAAAACCGATCGTAGTCCGGATCGCAGTCTGCAACTCGACTGCGTGAAGCTGGAATCGCTAGTAATCGCGGATCAGCATGCCGCGGTGAATACGTTCCCGGGTCTTGTACACACCGCCCGTCACACCATGGGAGTGGGTTTCACCAGAAGTAGGTAGCCTAACCGCAAGGAGGGCGCTTACCACGGTGGGATTCATGACTGGGGTGAAGTCGTAACAAGGTAGCCGTATCGGAAGGTGCGGCTGGATCACCTCCTTTCTCGAGCTTCGCACTTCAACATTAAGCGCTCACGCTTATCGGCTGTAAGAAAGACAGGCTAAGGGTCTGTAGCTCAGTCGGTTAGAGCACCGTCTTGATAAGGCGGGGGTCGTTGGTTCGAATCCAACCAGACCCACCACCCGAGAGAGGCGTGCTGACGGAGCAACCGTTCCTAGTCAGGCCACGGAAGGGGGATTAGCTCAGCTGGGAGAGCACCTGCTTTGCAAGCAGGGGGTCGTCGGTTCGATCCCGTCATCCTCCACCAAGTCTTCAATGCCAAGTGTTTGCTGCAAGCACTTGGCATTGGCGACTATAGCCAGTTGATGCTGCAAGCAGTGCAACACGCTTGTCGGCTAAACGTTCTTTAACAATCTGGAAGAAGTAGTAAAGAGAATCGCGAAAGCACTTAGAGATGGGTGTGAGTAGAGATTTAAGGGTAGTGATTGTATCAAGTATGAAAAGGTGATCGAGAGATCGCTTTGGAATACGGCACAACGCGAATACTCAGCCTATGACGGGACGTGACAAGCGCAAGCAGACACACTCGTTATAGGGTCAAGCGAACAAGTGCATGTGGTGGATGCCTTGGCGATCACAGGCGATGAAGGACGCGGTAGCCTGCGAAAAGCTACGGGGAGCTGGCAAACGAGCTTTGATCCGTAGATGTCCGAATGGGGAAACCCGGCCCGTATGGGTCATCCTAAGCTGAATACATAGGCTTAGTGAAGCGAACGCGGTGAACTGAAACATCTAAGTAACCGCAGGAAAAGAAATCAACCGAGATTCCCAGAGTAGTGGCGAGCGAAATGGGATCAGCCTGTACTCTTTATTTGACTTATTAGCCGAACGCTCTGGAAAGTGCGGCCCTAGCAGGTGATAGCCCTGTAGGCGAAAATAGGTTGAAAGAACTAGGTGTACGACAAGTAGGGCGGGACACGTGAAATCCTGTCTGAAGATGGGGGGACCATCCTCCAAGGCTAAATACTCGTGATCGACCGATAGTGAACCAGTACCGTGAGGGAAAGGCGAAAAGAACCCCGGGAGGGGAGTGAAATAGATCCTGAAACCGCATGCATACAAACAGTCGGAGCCTGGAAACGGGTGACGGCGTACCTTTTGTATAATGGGTCAGCGACTTACGTTCAGTAGCGAGCTTAACTGATTAAGGCAGGCGTAGCGAAAGCGAGTCCGAATAGGGCGATCAGTTGCTGGGCGTAGACCCGAAACCAAGTGATCTATCCATGGCCAGGTTGAAGGTGCGGTAACACGTACTGGAGGACCGAACCCACTAACGTTGAAAAGTTAGGGGATGAGCTGTGGATAGGGGTGAAAGGCTAAACAAACTTGGAAATAGCTGGTTCTCTCCGAAAACTATTTAGGTAGTGCCTCGTGTATCACCTTCGGGGGTAGAGCACTGTCATGGTTGTGGGGTCCATTGCGGATTACTACGCCATAGCAAACTCCGAATACCGAAGAGTGCAATCACGGGAGACAGACATCGGGTGCTAACGTCCGGTGTCAAGAGGGAAACAACCCAGACCGCCAGCTAAGGTCCCAAAGATTGGCTAAGTGGGAAACGAAGTGGGAAGGCTAAAACAGTCAGGAGGTTGGCTTAGAAGCAGCCACCCTTTAAAGAAAGCGTAATAGCTCACTGATCGAGTCGTCCTGCGCGGAAGATGTAACGGGGCTCAAGCCAGTCACCGAAGCTGCGGATACACGTTGAAAGATACGTGTGTGGTAGGAGAGCGTTCCGTAAGCCTGCGAAGGTGCGTTGAAAAGCGTGCTGGAGGTATCGGAAGTGCGAATGCTGACATGAGTAGCGATAAAGGGGGTGAAAAGCCCCCTCGCCGTAAGCCCAAGGTTTCCTACGCAACGTTCATCGGCGTAGGGTGAGTCGGCCCCTAAGGCGAGGCAGAAATGCGTAGCTGATGGGAAGCAGGTCAATATTCCTGCACCATTGTTAGATGCGATGGGGGGACGGATCGCGGAAGGTTGTCCGGGTGTTGGACGTCCCGGTCGCTGCATTGGAGAAGGCGCTTAGGCAAATCCGGGCGCGTAATTCAAGGGTGTGGCGCGAGCTTCTTAGGAAGCGAAGCAATTGGAAGTGGTTCCAAGAAAAGCCTCTAAGCTTCAGTCTAATAGTGACCGTACCGCAAACCGACACAGGTGGGCGAGATGAGTATTCTAAGGCGCTTGAGAGAACTCGGGAGAAGGAACTCGGCAAATTGGTACCGTAACTTCGGGATAAGGTACGCCCTTGTAGCTTGACTGGCCTGCGCCAGGAGGGTGAAAGGGTTGCAATAAACTGGTGGCTGCGACTGTTTAATAAAAACACAGCACTCTGCAAACACGAAAGTGGACGTATAGGGTGTGACGCCTGCCCGGTGCCGGAAGATTAAATGATGGGGTGCAAGCTCTTGATTGAAGTCCCGGTAAACGGCGGCCGTAACTATAACGGTCCTAAGGTAGCGAAATTCCTTGTCGGGTAAGTTCCGACCTGCACGAATGGCGTAACGATGGCCACACTGTCTCCTCCCGAGACTCAGCGAAGTTGAAGTGTTTGTGATGATGCAATCTCCCCGCGGCTAGACGGAAAGACCCCATGAACCTTTACTGTAGCTTTGCATTGGACTTTGAACCGATCTGTGTAGGATAGGTGGGAGGCTATGAAGCGTGAACGCTAGTTTGCGTGGAGCCGTCCTTGAAATACCACCCTGGTTTGTTTGAGGTTCTAACCTTGGTCCATGATCTGGATCGGGGACAGTGCATGGTAGGCAGTTTGACTGGGGCGGTCTCCTCCCAAAGTGTAACGGAGGAGTACGAAGGTACGCTAGGTACGGTCGGAAATCGTGCTGATAGTGCAATGGCATAAGCGTGCTTAACTGCGAGACCGACAAGTCGAGCAGGTGCGAAAGCAGGTCATAGTGATCCGGTGGTTCTGTATGGAAGGGCCATCGCTCAACGGATAAAAGGTACTCTGGGGATAACAGGCTGATACCGCCCAAGAGTTCATATCGACGGCGGTGTTTGGCACCTCGATGTCGGCTCATCTCATCCTGGGGCTGTAGCCGGTCCCAAGGGTATGGCTGTTCGCCATTTAAAGAGGTACGTGAGCTGGGTTTAAAACGTCGTGAGACAGTTTGGTCCCTATCTGCCGTGGGCGTTGGATATTTGAAGGGGGCTGCTCCTAGTACGAGAGGACCGGAGTGGACGAACCTCTGGTGTACCGGTTGTCACGCCAGTGGCATCGCCGGGTAGCTATGTTCGGAAGAGATAACCGCTGAAAGCATCTAAGCGGGAAACTCGCCTTAAGATGAGATATCCCCGGGGCTTCGAGCCCCTTGAAGGGTCGTTCCAGACCAGGACGTTGATAGGTCAGGTGTGTAAGTGCAGTAATGCATTGAGCTAACTGATACTAATTGCCCGTAAGGCTTGATCCTATAACCAGTGTGTTTGTGCCTCCTCAGGAGCCCGCACTGGCGAGTCACAGCGTGTGCGACAATCGCCACCCGAATTCTTTACCGCTTCTTCCCAGATTGGTTGTGCGCCCACAGGCGCTCAACAACAAGTCATGCCTGATGACCATAGCGAGTCGGTCCCACCCCTTCCCATCCCGAACAGGACCGTGAAACGACTCCACGCCGATGATAGTGCGGGTTCCCGTGTGAAAGTAGGTAATCGTCAGGCTCCTCATGCCGTAAAACAAAAACCCCACCTCACAAAGGTGGGGTTTTTGCGTTTCTGGACTCGACATCAACGCCTGATCAGCATCGACATCAACGCGCTCGCCGCGCAGAGCCCTGCGACAATGGGAAAGATGATCGTGGTCTGCCCCGTCGCGTCGATGACATGTCCGATCACCGGTTCGCCGATGCCCGCGAACGCGTACGACATCGTGTTGAGCACGCCTGTCGCGGTGCCTGCCGCACGCCGCCCGAACAGATCGGGGCACAGCGCCCAGAACGATGACGCGGGACCGAACACGAAGAATCCGCACAGAAACAGCAGGACGACGCCGGTCATGCTGCCGTGCGCAACGAGCATCATGCACATCGCCGTGACCGAGGCGAGCACCATGTAGCAGACGATCGCGACGTAGCGCTTGCCCCGGAACAGCACGTCGGAGATCCAGCTGTTCGACAGCGAGCCGAGCGCCATGCCGATCGGCAACGCCACCGTGATCCACTTCGGATCGATGAGCGCAGTCGAGGTCTTCCAGTCCATACCGAGAAAATGCACCGGCACCCAGACGACCAGCGCATAGCGCGCGGCGTTCTGAAACCCGATCGCGAGCCCGGTGATGTAAAGCTTCCAGTTCTTCAGCACGAGCAGATAACGCTGCGCGCTGCTCAGATCGTCACCGGCGGAAGAGGGCGCGTCTTCTTGCGCGAGTCTGTCGACGGCGGGCAGATGCTTGTCCTCAGGACGTTCCGCGACGAAGATGAGCAGCACCAGCGCACCAAGCAACATGGAAAGCGGCGCCAGCCGGAAGATCCAGACCCAGCCGAGATGCATCGAGCCGAGAATCAGCACGGGCAGGATATACGCGAGCACCGACGAAAAGCCCGAAAACCCCACATACACCCCGTACACGAACCCGCGATGCTTGCTGCCCCACCAGTTCGACAGCAGGCGGCTGCCCGGCGCGAAGCCCATCGACTGGAAATAGCCGTTCAGGCCCCACGCGAGCAGAAAGAACAGGAACGTGTGACCGAAGCTGAACAGCCAGTTGGCCGCGAGCGAGAGCAGGGCGCCCGCGATCATCATCGTCTTGCCGCCGAGCTTGTCGCCGAGATTGCCGTTGATGAACTGGCCGCCCGCATAGCACCACAGCATCGTCGCGCTGATCCAGCCGATCTCGTACTTCGACAGCCCGTAATCGAGCTGGATGCCGCTGACCGCGAAGCCGAGCGTCTGCCGCCCGGTGTAGTAAAACAGATAGCAAAACGTGACACCGACGAGCGCACGCCATTTGTATTGCGCAAGCGTGGTCTCGCGGCGAGATGTTTCGTAATCCAGAACGTCGGGTGTATCCGAGGGCATGATGTCTCCTTATGGCGCGATTCTTCGTCGCGCTCGCGGGGTGTCGTGGTCAGGCGAGGTGATTGAGCGCGAGATCGAATGCGTCGAAATTGCGCAGCCGTCGCGCATCGTCGATACCGCTCAGCTTGCGGTTGAAGAGCAGCGGCACCTTCTGTTCGGACGCGCCACCGTGCGAACGCAGCGGTACGGTGAGACCCGAGAGATCGTGCTTGTCGGCGGCGCTGCCGAGCGCGGTGAGCCGCTCGCCCAGCACCACGAGATCGCCGATGCGGTCCGGCGGCAATTCGAAACGCTCGCATGCCTGCGCACGCGTCAACACGGCCTCGACGCCCGCGATGCCTGCAATGAAATCCGTCACCTCACGCTGCCGTTCGCGTTCGCCGATATACACCGTCGCGTAGGAGCCGAGCGCGCCGTGATGGACCACATAGGGATCGGTGATCGGCAGGATGACGCGCGTGCTCTGGTTGCCGAAGCGCGCATCGAGCCGGTCCTGCAGATACACGATGCGCGGCCGCCCGATAGAATCGGTCTTCGCGTTCATGCCGTGATCGGCGGTGATCGCGAGCACCGCGCCTTCGTCGTGATACTGCGCGAAATAGCGGTCCATCATCGCGTAAAACGCGTTGGCTTCCGGCGTGCCCGGCGCGTGCTTGTGCTGCACGTAATCGGTCGTGGACAGATACATCAGGTCCGGACGCTCGCGCCGCAGCAACGACAGCCCCGCCGCGAACACGAACTCCGACAGCTCCGCGCTGTACACCGAAGGCAGCGGCATGCCGATGCGTTCGATCATGCCGGCGACGCCATGCACTTCGACATCGAGCTGATCGGCCTTTTCCGCCGAGAAGCAGACGCCGCGCAGGCCGTGCCCGAGCAGCGCGCGCAGCTTGTCCTTCGCGGTGACGACGGCCACGCGCTGCCCGGCGCGCGCCATTTCCGCGAGGATGGTCGGCGCGCGCAGATACTTCGGATCGTTCATCAGGACTTCGGTGCGCGTGTCTTCGTCGAAGAAGAAGTTGCCGCAGATGCCGTGCACGGCGGGCGGTGCGCCGGTCACGATCGACACGTTGTTCGGGTTGGTGAACGACGGCAGCACGCAGTCGCCGGTCAGCACCGTGCCGAACCCCGCGAGCTTCGCGAGGAACGGCGCCTGACCGGCGAGGATGGCCTGATTGATGTATTCCTGCTCGCAGCCGTCGACGCAGACCACGATGGTCGGCGCGGCAGGCGTTTTGTAGTGGCGGGCATTGACGATGATCTGGGAGGACATGAGCGCACCTTTTCTGGTTGAGACAGACCCAGCGTAAGATGAGCGATGCGCTCACACAATCGAAAAAAAGACGCGATACCTGTCAGAAAAAATCACATATGAGACACAAGCTCCCACCGCTGAACGCACTGCGCGTGTTCGAAGTCGCGGCGCGCGCCGGCAGCTATTCCGCCGCCGCGCGCGAGCTCAATCTGACGCACGGCGCGATCAGCCGCCACATCGCGAATCTGGAAGACTGGCTCGGCCAGCCGCTGTTCGCGCGCGACGGCCAGAGCATGGTCGCATCGCCGCACGCGCGCGCCTTCGCCCGCGAGATCAGCGCGGCGTTCGATCACATCGCCGATGCCGCCGAGCGCTACGGCAAGAATCAGCGCGTGAAGGTCATTCGCGTGAGCGCGTCGGCCACCGTGGCGATGCGCTGGCTGATCCCGAAGTTGCCGCTGTTCGCCGAGCGCTATCCGGATGTCGACGTACGGGTCTCCACGGCGATGTCGACCGAGCCGGCGTTGCGGGGCAGCTTCGACCTGGCGATCCGTCGCCATGTGCCGCCTGGCGGGCAGTTCCAGAGCTGGCAGCTGTTCCAGGAGCACAACACGGTTATCGCGAGTCCGGCGTTGCTCGCGCGCGCGAGGGTGTCGAGCGTCGGGCAACTGGCTGCCGAAACCTGGCTGACGAGCGAGACCCGTCCCGGCGACTGGGAAGCTTGGCTCGAAGCGGCGGGGCATGCATCGCTGCGCGCCAACCGCACGTTGAGATTCGATCATTTCTTCGTCACGCTGCAGGCCGTGGTCGATGGACTGGGCTTCGGCATCGGACCCTTTCCGACGCTTGACACCGATTGCGCGGTCGGCCGCGTGCAGATGCCGTTTCCCGATCTCACCGCGAAAGGCTCGACCTACTACGCGCTGATCCCGCTCGATGCGGACAAGCCCGTGCACATGCGTGACTTCGTGGGCTGGCTGAAGGAAACCGGCGAGCCTGGCTAAAGATTGACCCCGCCGATCCGTCTGCCCAGTTCGTCGGCGCGGCGGCAGACGGCCCGCATCAACGCCATCGCGCTTCGCGACGGCGGCGAGAACTTCGAGTAGACGAACGTCGACACCATCTCCAGATCCTCGACGAGCGGGCGCACCACGCAATCCACGCCGCCGGTCGCATACTCGTCGACGATGGCGAGCCCGAGGCCGCCGCGCACGAGCGCGAGCGCCTGATCGGCGCGCGTCACGTCGACCACGGAGTTCAGCTCGACGTCGGCCTGCTGGCATGCCCGCGCGATCATCGTGCCGAACGGGATGTCGCGCCTGAAGAGGATCATCGGTTCGCTCTTCAGATCCGCGAGCGCGATCCGCTCGCGCGCCGCGAACGGATGATCCGGCGGCAGCACGCACACCATGCGTCCGCGCATGAACGGCACGACTTCGAGATGTTCATGCTCGATCGGCAGCGACGTCACCGCGACATCGACCGTCTTGCTCAGCACTTCGAGCGGCATGTCGGCCATGAGCGTCGTATGCCAGTCGACCCTGAGTCCCGGCAACTGCCGTTTCAATTCGACGATGGCCGGCGCGACGATCGCGGGCGCAAGCGACGGGCTGCACGAGATACGCAGAAGACTCGCCGGCCCGAGCGCGAGCGCCCGCGCGAATTCGTCGACGCGCAGCGCCGCCTGGTAGACCTGCTCCACTTCGCGAAAGAGCGCCTGCGCCTCGGCGGTCGGGATCAGCCGGCCCTTCGCGCGCTCGAAGAGGCGCAGGCCCAGCGTCGTCTCCGTGTGCGCGACGAGCTTGCTGACCGCCGGTTGCGATACGTACAGCATCTTCGAGGCCGCATTGATCGAGCCGGTCAGCATCACCGCGCGAAACACTTCCATTTGCCGCAGCTTGAAGCGCATCGTTCCTCCGCCTTCGAACCAGCGATTAACCAAAGGTTATAGGTTAGCTGAAACTGGGCATACGACAGCGGTCTGTCATCTCTCTAGTATCTCCAGCCATACCAGTCATCAAACAAATGGATGGAGACACGATGAACCAGACCCAGTCGATGGCAACTGAGGCCATCGCCGCGGCGCCCGCCGCGACGCGCACCCGGGCGCGCTTCGGCATCCTCGCGCTGCTCGCGATCGGCACGATGATCAACTACCTCGATCGCAGCGTCGCCGGGATCGCGGCGCCCGGCATGAGCCACGAACTGGGCCTGACGCCCGCGCTGATGGGCGTGATCTTCTCCGCTTTCTCGTGGACTTACACCGCGTCGCAGATTCCGGGCGGCGTGATGCTCGACCGCATCGGCACCCGCTGGACCTATTTCTTCGCGCTGACGTTGTGGTCGCTGTTCACCGGGCTGCAAGGGCTCGCGACGGGCTTCGTCTCGCTGCTGATCATGCGGCTCCTGATCGGCATCGCGGAAGCGCCGTGCTTTCCGACCAACAGCCGCGTCGTCGCGATCTGGTTTCCGCAGAGCGAGCGTGCCCGCGCGACGGGCGTCTACACCTTCGCCGAATATGTCGGTCTCGCGTTCCTGAGCCCGCTGCTTTTCTGGATCGATCATCTCTATGGATGGCGCGCGCTGTTCGGCATCGTCGGCGCGGTCGGGGTCGCGTTCGGCGCGGTCTGGCTCATGCGCTTTCGCGAACCGCACGAGTCGACCCGCGCGAACCGCGCCGAACTCGATTACATCGCGAGCGGCGGTGGCGTGGTCGACGGCAGCCAGCAGGCGACGCGCTTTCGCTGGGCCGATATCGCCGCGCTCCTGCGCCGCCGCAGCATGCTCGGCATCTGCATCGGCCAGTTCGCGTGCAATTCGACCAACGTGTTCTTCCTCACTTGGTTCCCGACCTATCTCGTCACCGAACGCCACATGCCGTGGCTCAAGGTCGGCATGGTCGCGGTGCTGCCGTTCATCGCCGCGTCGGTCGGGACGCTCGCGGGCGGCTGGATTTCCGATGCGATGCTGCGCCGTGGCATCTCGCTGAACTGGTCGCGCAAGCTGCCGGTGATCGCCGGTCTGGTCGCCGCATCGAGCATCGTGCTGGCGAACTATGTCGATTCGATCAGCCTGGTGATCGCGATTCTGTGCGTCGCGTACTTCGCGCAAGGGATGTCGGCGCTGGCGTGGATGATCGTCTCCGATATCGCGCCGAAGGGCCTGCTGGGCCTGAGCGGCGGCATCTTCAATCTGTTCGCGAACGCGGCGGGCATCGTGACACCGCTCGTGATCGGGCTGATCGTCAACGCGACCGGCTCGTTCGTCTACGCGCTCGCCTTCATCTCGGGCGTCACGCTGCTCGGCGCGCTTTCATATGTCTTCGTCGTCGGCGACATCAGGCGCATCGAGTTTGCGGCGTCCGCTTCCTCTTCCAACTGAATCACGCAGGGAAATCATCGCAATGAGTCATTCTCTCGACGGCCAGGTGGCCATCGTCACGGGCGCGGCGCGCGGGATCGGCCTCGGCATCGCCCGCAAGCTCAAAGCCGACGGCGCGCGCGTCGCGATCTGGGATCTCGATATCGCCGGCTGCGACGCACAGCGTCTCGGCTTCGAACCCGATCACCTGCAGCCGGTCGATGTCGCGTCGTACGAATCGGTCGAACGCGCATTCGATGCGACGCTCGAGGCGCTCGGCCGCGTCGACATCCTCGTGAACAACGCGGGCATCAACGGTCCCGTCGTGCCGAGCTGGGAGTATCCCGTCGATGCGTGGCAGCGCGTGCTGGCCGTCGACCTGAACAGCGTGTTCTACTGCTGCCGCGTCGCGATCCCGCATATGCGCGCGCGCGGGGGCGGGCGGATCGTCAATGTCGCGTCGATCGCGGGCAAGGAGGGCGTGCAGTACATCTGCGCTTACTCCGCGGCGAAGGCGGGCGTGATCGCGTTCACCAAGTCCGCCGCGAAGGAGCTGGCGCGCGACAACGTGCTGATCAATTGCGTCGCGCCGGCGATGGTCGAGACGGAGCTGTTCCACGAGATGTCGGACCAGCATATCGAGGCGAGCAAGGCGAAGATTCCGATGGGCCGCTTCCTGCAGATCGATGAAGTCGGCGCGATGGTGAGCTGGATCGCCAGTCCCGCGTGCAGCTTCACGACCGGCTTCACCTTCGATCTGACGGGCGGGAGGGCCACCTATTGAACGCCGCTCGACTCGCCGCGCGGCCGCTCGCCGCCGCGCATCTGACCGCGCTGGAGGTCGCGCCGGTGCCGTGGGTCCGGCTCGCCGCGCGTGCCGGTTTCGCTGCGGTCGGTCTGCGCATGCATCCGGCGGTGCCCGGCGCGATTGCCTGGCCGACGATGCCCGGCACCGCCGCGCATCGTGAATTGCAGGACGCGCTCGCGGGCGAGGGCATCGCGGTTCACGATGTCGAGTTCATTCCCGTCGTGCCGGAACTCGTGCCCGCTTCGTTTGCGCTACTCTTCGAAACGGCGGCTTCGCTGGGTGCGCGCTGCGTCAACGTATCGGGCGACGATCCGGACCCGGCGCGGCTCGCGGACCATCTCGCCGCGCTTGCAGAACTCGGTCGGACGTACGGTTTGCGCATCGATCTGGAATTCATGCGCTGGCGGCATGTCGCGTCGCTGGCGCAAGCCCGCGCGATGATCGCGCGAGTCGCGCATCCGACTCTCGCCGTGCTCGTCGATGCGCTGCATCTGTCGCGCTCGGGCGGCACGCCGGACGACGTCGCCGCGATGCCGTCCGGATGGATCGGCAGCGCGCAACTCTGCGATGCGCGCGCGCGTCTGCCTGCCAGCGACGACGAAGCGATTCACGAAGCGCGCGCCGACCGCCTGCCGCCGGGCGAAGGCGCGCTGCCGCTCGACGGGCTGTTGCGCGCGTTACCAGCCGATACGGCGTTGAGCGTCGAGATGCCGTTTCCGTCGCTGCCCGCCGAGGTTCGGCTCGCGCGCGCGTACGGCTCGGCGCGACGCATCGTCGACAGGAACGCCGCGCTTGTGAAAGAGGAAACCTGAGATGACGCTGTTCGAAGAAGACAAGATCGACTGCCACTGTCACGTATTCGATCCCGCGCGCTTTCCGTATCGCGATGACACGCCGTATCGGCCGGCGCAGCAGGAGATCGGCACGGCCGCCCAGTTCGTCCGCGTGATGGATGCCTACGGCGTGCGCCATGCGCTGCTCGTCGGCCCGACGAGCGGCTACCGGACCGACAACCGCTGCCTGCTCGACGCGCTGGAAACCTACGCAGGACGCTTTCGCGGCATCGCGGTGGTCGATAACGACATCGCCAGAAGCGAGCTCGCGGCGCTGCATCACGCGGGCGTGGCCGGCGTCGCGTTCAATCCGGCGATGGAAGGGCTCGATGCCGTGCTAGAAGCGGGCGCGCTGTTCGCATCGCTCGCGGACCTCGGGATGGTCGCGCAGGTTCAGGTCGCCGGGGATCAGATGGCGGCGCTCGAACCGTGGCTCGCGCGGCAGGCGGCCACGCTCGTGATCGATCACGGCGGGCGGCCCGACATCGGCGCGGGGATCGCTCAGCCCGGCTTTCAGGCGTTGCTGCGGCTCTCGGATAGCGGCCGCGCGAGCGTCAAGCTGTCGGGCTGGCAGAAGTACGCGCGTGAAGCGCATCCGTACGAGGACGCGTGGCCCTACGCCCACGCGCTGCTTAGCGCGTTCGGGCCGCAGAACTGCGTGTGGGGTTCCGACTGGCCATTCCTGCGCGCGCCTGAGCGGCTCGACTATGGACCGCTGCTGACGCTGTTCGAGAAGATCGTGCCCGACGCGCAGACGCGGCGCCAGATTCAATGGGAAACGCCGCGCAGGCTGTTCGGTTTCGACAGCGATTCTGGCTGAGCACTTGATCGGGATCAAGCGCACAATACGCGGCAAGCCGGACAATGGAAGACCCTTCCCTTCAAGGAGATGAATGTGCGCGCTGCCGATGTCATGACGAAAAAAATCATTTCCGCTCATCCCGACATGTCCGTGCGTCAGGCGGCCGGGACCATGGTGTTCGCCGGCGTCAGCGGCATGCCCGTGATCGACGAGGAGGGCCGTCTGCTCGGCATGGTCACGGAAGGCGATCTGATGCATCGCGCGGAGATCGGCACCGGCGTCACGCAACGCGCGTGGTGGCTCGAACTGGTCGCATCGACGCGCGATCTCGCGAGCCAGTATGTGAAGGAGCACGCGAGGAAGGTCGGCGATGTGATGACCACCGATGTCGCGACCATCACCGAAACGTGCCCGGTCGCCGATATCGCCGAGTTGCTCGAACGGCGGCGCATCAAGCGCGTGCCCGTCATGCGGGACGGCAAGGTGGTCGGCGTGGTGAGCCGCTCGAACCTGATCCGCGCGCTCGTGACGATGGCGCCCGAACTGCCCGCCGACACCGACGGCAGCGATCACTCGATTCGCGAAGCGGTGCTCGCCGCCATCGCCGAACATCCGTGGGCGCTTGCGAGCGAAAACGTGACTGTCGAGAACGGCATCGTGCATCTGTGGGGGCCGATCGTCAGCGCGGAAGAAGGCAACGCCCTTCGCGTCGCAGCGGAAAACGTGTCGGGTGTGAACGGCGTCATGACGCACTTCGGGCTTCCGAAGGCGTAGTGTGGGTTTTCCCTGAGCCGGCCGATGTCGATTCCGGCATCGGCGCATCGTCGTGGAAGTGTGTCCAACTCATTCCATCGAAAGGCGAACACACCATGACTACGACTACCGGTACCGTCCGACTTCACCGCGTGCTGCGCGCGACGCCCGAGCGCATCTATCGCGCGTTCCTCGAACCCGACGCGATGGCAAAGTGGCTTCCGCCCTTCGGGTTCACCTGTCAGGTCCATCAGATGGAAGCGCGCACGGGCGGCACGCACAAGATGTCCTTCCGCAACTTCAGCACCGGCCATAGCCACTCGTTCGGCGGTGAGTATCTCGAACTGGTGCCGTTCGAAAAGATCCGCTACACGGACCGCTTCGACGATCCGAACCTGCCCGGCGAGATGCACGTCACCGTCTCGTTGCGGCAGGTGTCCTGCGGCACCGAACTCAACATCGTGCAGGAAGGCGTGCCCGCCGTCATTCCCGTCGAGATGTGCTATCTCGGCTGGCAGGAGTCGCTGGTTCAACTGGCGCGACTGGTCGATCCGGAAATCCCCGACTGACGTCAGAGCGCGACGCTAGCGCTTGTCGCCATCCTTCGCGCGTACGGCGGCGAACGCCATCAGCCGTTCGTCGCGCCAGTCGCGGCGCGCGGCGAGTGCATCGGCGGGGAGATGGGCGCGCCGGTCGCGTTCGACGCGCGCGATCAGCGCGTCATCCCACGGCCCGTCTTCCGTGCGCGAGCGGGCGATGGCGTGATAGAGCGGCCCCAGCCGGTTCGCATAATCGGCAACCCCGCCTGGCGCATTCAGATCGATCGTCTCGAACGGGCCCATGAAGGACCAGCGCCAGCCGAGCCCGTCGCGCACGGTCTTGTCGATGTCCTCGCAACTCGCGATGCCGTCGCGCTGAAGCGCCCACGCTTCACGCAGCAGCGCCGCCTGCAGGCGGTTCAGCACGAAGCCCTCGATCTCCTTGCGCACATGCACGACGCTCTGGCCGATACCGCGCATGAGACGGTCGGTGAAGGCGATCGTCTCCGGCGACGTCTGTGTCGACGGCACCAGTTCCACCACCGGCACGAGATAGGGCGGATTGACCGGATGCGCGATCAGCACGCGCGGCGAGATCGTCAGGTCGTTGGCGAAGTCGGAGGCCTTGATGCCCGAGCTCGAACTGCCGATGACGACATGCGCGTCGGCGAGCGCATCGAGATCGAGCATCAGTTGCCGCTTCACGTCGACGCGTTCGAGCACGGATTCCTGCACGTAGGCCGCGCCGTCGATGGCCTGGGCGAGCGAGTCCGCGAGCGTGAGCCGCGCGGCGACGGCTTCGGGCGCTTCATCGATCAGTCCATGCCGATGCAGCGCCGCGAGCTGGTTCCCCGCCCACGGCAGCGCCGCCGATGCGGTGTGCGGATTGGCATCGTAGATCCGCACGTTCAGGCCCGCGCGCGCGAATGCGATGGCCCATCCCGCGCCCACGAGGCCCGCGCCGACCACCGCCACCGGCTGGCCGGAATTCACTTGCGATACGTTCATCGTCTTTCCTGCTTCTATTGATTGATGTGTGTCAGGCGGCCGTCCAGCCGCCGTCGAGCATGAGCGCGCTGCCGGTCATCAGCGTCGATGCGTCGCCGGCGAGAAACACGATCGCGCCCATAACTTCCTCGACGCGTCCCACGCGGCCGAGCGCGATCCGTTCCGTGACCCATTCGCGAAAGCCGGGCGCATCGAACATGCTCGCTGTGAACGCGGTCTCGATGAAGGTCGGACAGAGGGTGTTCACGCGAATGCCATGCGGCCCGAGTTCCCACGCGAGCGCTTTCGTCATGCCTTCGATCGCGTGCTTGGACGCGCAATACACCGTGCGCTTCGGACTGCCGACATGTCCCATTTGCGAGGACACGTTGATGATCGAGCCCGCGATACCTTCGCGCAGCATGCGCTTGGCCACCGCGCGTGATACATGAAAGACGGCTTTCACGTTGAGATCGAGAATGGCGTCGATGTCTTCGTCCGTCACATCGACGAGCGGCTTCGGGCGATTCATTCCCGCGCAGTTCACGAGGATGTCGAAAGGCCCGGCTTCGTCGATCGCCGCGTTCACGGCGCGCGAGTCGGTCACGTCGAGCACGATGTGGCGGCTCTGGCCGCCGTCCGCGTCGATCTGCGCGCAGGCGCGTTCGAGCTCATCCGCCGATCGCGCGGCGAGCGTCACGCTCGCGCCCGCCTGGGCCAGCGCCGCCGCCGCCGCGAGACCGATGCCGCGTCCCGCGCCCGTGATCAGCGCGCGTCTGCCCTGCAAAGAAAAACCCGGCGCCCGTGGCAGCATGCACTCTCCCGTTAGTGATCGACTTGAACGACGCCAAGCGTAGCGAGCCGCGAGCGTCATCGCTTGCATACCTGTTATGCGGGCGAGTCGGTCAGCGCTTCGTTTGCGATGTTCGCGTCGGCTGGCTTCTGCGGTTGCTTGCCGCGCGCGAAGGTCGCCGCTGGCAAGCACAGCACGAGCACGCCGGTGCACATCAGCACGAGGCCGAGCGCGTAGGTGCCGTTGTTGATGCTGCCGGTCATCTGCTTCATCAGGGTGGTGATCCACGAGCCCGCGATGCCGGAGAGACTGCCGAACGAGTTGATCATCGCGAAGCCCGCTGCCGCGGCCGTGCCGGAAAGCAGGCTGCCCGGATACGTCCAGACCACCGGCGTCAACCCCAGCACACCCGATGCCGCGAAGCACAGACAGACGATCGCGACCGGCACGTTGTTGGCGAAGACCGCGCTCAGGATCAGCCCCGCGCCGCCGACGAACGCGGGTATCGCAGCGTGCCAGCGGCGCTCGCCGGTCTTGCTCGAATGCCACGCGTTGAAGAGCATGGTCGCGGCGGCGAAGACGAACGGAATCGCGGTGAGCACGCCGATATGGAACGTGTCCTTCACGCCGGATTCGCGCACGATCGAGGGCAACCAGAACGACAGACCGTACCAGCCCGTCGCATACGTGAAGATGATCCCCGCGCAGATCCACACGCGATAGTCGCGCAGCGCCGCGCCGAAGTGAAACTCCTTGTGCGCGCTTTCGGTGGCGACGTTCCTTTCGAGCAGACGCTTCTGCGCATCGGTGAGCCAGCGCGCCTGACCGATCTTGTCGGTGAGGCCGAAGTACACGAGGAACGCGAGCGCCATCGCCGGAATGCCTTCGATCATCAGCATCCATTGCCAGCCGCTGTAGCCGAGCCAGCCGTGCGACTGCTGCATCAGCCAGCCCGAAAGCGGACCGCCGAACACGAGACTGGTCGGCAGCGCGAGCAGCAGCCCGAAGGTCACCTTCGTCTGCCGATCGGAAGGAAACCAGTAGTTGATATAGAGCAGCACGCCGGGATAGAAGCCCGCTTCGCAACATCCGAGCAAGAGACGCAGGATGTAGAACATGGTCGCGTTCTGGATGCCGAACAGATGCGCGAGTTCGGCGGTGAACATGGTGCCCGCCGAGATGAGACCCCACGTCAGCATGATGCGCGCGATCCATCGCCGCGCGCCCACTCTGTGCAGCACGATATTGCTCGGAATCTCCAGCGCGATATAGCCGATGAAGAACATGCTCGCGCCGAGCGCGAACGCCGAATCGCCGATCTTCAGGTCGCCGAGCATTTGCAGCTTCGCAAAGCCGATGTTGACGCGATCCAGAAACGAGAACGTGTGGCAAAGAAACAGGATCGGCGCGATGCGCCATAGCAGCTTCTTGTACAGCTTTTCTTCGTCGACGGAACGCGCGGACGCGCCGTCGATTGCATCGATGCTCATGGAATGTCTCCTGTGATTCAAGGCGAATGAAACGGGTGTCCCGCTCTTGGGCGGCGGGTCGATGTTTCGTGAAGCGTATTGAGAGCGCGGCGCGCACGCTTGAATACCTGTTATGCATCGGCTGCATATCGCGATCACGGCGGCAAACGGCAAAGCCTTGCGCGGCGGGCGTTGCGGCGATTGGCGCGGCATCGGCGGCGAGCAGATTCCGACGCGTTTACCCCTATCGTCCGACTGTCGACAGTTTGACAGAATGATTTAAAGACTCGCTGACAACGTCGCGGCGGGCTTCTTCAGGAGACGATCGAATGCTCTTTCGCGTGCTCTTAGTCCCGTCACGAACGCAGCGGAGGCCGCGATGACGCGCGCCCTCTCGCACCGGATCCGCCGCTCGATGCTGATCACGCCCGCGCATCGTCCCGACCGCATGGCGGGCGCGATGAAGCTCGCGGTCGATTCGTTCGTCTTCGATCTCGAAGACGGCGTGCCGCCTGCGCGCCGCGACGAAGCGCGCGCGAATCTCGCGAAGCTGATGCCGACGCTCGATTTCGGCGGACGCGAACGCGTCGTGCGTATCAACGCGGTGGGCACGGCGGAGTGTCAGCGCGATCTCGACGCGATCCCGCTCGCGCATTGCGATGCGCTGCTCGTGCCGAAGGTCGAAGCGCCGGAACAGTTGCGCTGGCTCGACGACGCACTCACGCGACACGACGCCTCGCCGCGACTCATCGTCACGCTGGAAACGCCGCGCGGCGTGCTGAACGCGCTCGCGATCGGCGATGCGTCGGCACGTTGCTGCGCGTTCTTCTTCGGCTCCGGCGACTACACGATGCAAACCGGCGCCGCGATCACGCCGACCGCGTTGCTGTGGGCGCGCTCGACGATCGTCGCGGCGGCGGGCGCGACCGGCTGCGACGCCATCGACGCGCCGTATCTGCACGGCCTGCGCGATCCGCACGGCACGCACGAGGACGCGTTGCGCGCGAGAGAACTGGGCTTCAGCGGCAAGGTCGTGTTCCATCCCGCGCAGGTCGATGCGGTCAACCGCGCCTTCACGCCTACCGACGCGGAGACGGCGCGCGCCCGCCGCATCGTCGATGCATTCGAAGCGGTGAAAGCGAGCGGCGAGGGCACGGCCATCGTCGATGATGAATTCGTCGCGATCGATCTCGTTCCGCGCATGCAGCGCATGCTCGACGTCGCGGCGTTCGCACAAAGGAGAAGCTCATGAAGCAGGCAACGCTGGCGTCGTATGACGAGGCCGAGGTGCGCGCCGTGGCCGATGCGCCCACGTCCGCGCTGAACATCGCGGGACGGCTGGAACGGCTGCCGCTCGCGCGCTTTCACTGGGTGCTGTTCGCGATCCTGGGCGTTGCGATGTTCTTCGACGGCTACGACCTCACCGTGACCGGTTTCGTGATTCCGGCGCTGCACAAGCACGGCTGGCTCACGCCGGCGACCACGGCGACCTTCATCTCGGTGCCGCTCGTCGCGGCCGCGTTCGGCTCGATCGCGGCGGGCCTGCTCGGCGACCGCATCGGACGGCGGCGGCTCTTTCAGGCGACCGTGCTCGCGTACAGCCTGTCGAGCGTCGGCTGCGGCCTCGCGACGAGCTACGGCATGCTGCTCACGTTTCGCACGATCAACCTCTTCGCGATCGGCACCGTGACCGTCACCGGTTACGCATATCTCAACGAGTTCACGCCGAAGCGCTATCGCGGACGCTTCCAGTCGGCGGTCGCGCTACTGCTGAACGGCGGGCTGCCGTTCGGCGCGCTGATGGCCCGGCTCATCGTGCCGAACACGGATGTCGAAGTGGGCTGGCGCATCCTGTTCCTGCTTTCGGTGATTCCCGCGCTGCTCGTGTTCGCCAACAAGCGGCTGTTGCCGGAATCGCCGCGCTGGCTCGCATCCGTCGGGCGCGACGAGGAAGCCGCGCGCGTGCTCGACGCCATCGAAGCGACGATCGTGCGTCAGGGCAAGCCGATGCCGGACGCCGAACCCGGCCGCGAACCGGCGCGCCATCTCGGCTGGGACGCACTGTTCTCGCCGCTCGTGCGCGGCCGCTTCGCGCTGGCGATCGTGTTCAACGTCTGCCATCTCACCGGCCTCTTCGTGCTGATCAGCTGGCTGCCGACGCTCTTCGTCTCGCGCGGCCTCACGCTCGGCAACACCTTCACCTTCGCCGCAGTGAGTTTCATGGGCGGCTTTCTCGGGCCGCTGCTCGGCATCGTGCTCGCGGATCGCATCGAGCGGCGCTGGGCGCTCGTCGCCGCCGCGCTGGTCGCCGCCGCAGCCGGCGTCGCCTATGCGCAGCAGACCTCGCCGTCCGGCCTGATGATCACGGGCCTGATCCTCGTCACGGCGATCTTCTTCATCTCGTCGGTCGGCTTCGCGACGTACATCCCCGAAATCCTCCCGACCGGGGTGCGGCTGCGCGGACTCGGCACGGCCGCGCTGATCGGACGCCTCGCATCGGCCGTCACGCCGTTCGCCGTAGCGGCCGCGCTGCTCACGTTGAAGAACCCGTTCTATGTCGTGTCGTCGGTGGGCGTCGCGTATGTCGTGATGGCGGTGTTGCTCGCCGCGCTCGGTCCGAACGTGCGCGGCAGGTCGCTCGAAAGTCTTGAGTCCGGATTGAAGCAGAAATCTTGAGGAGCTATTCGATGGCGCTGTCCCGCACATTCCTGTTCGTCCCCGGCAACCACGCGCGGCGCGTCGAGAAGGCGCTCGCCGCCGATGTCGACGCCGCGATCCTCGATCTCGAAGACGCCGTCGCCGCCAGCGAGAAAGTCGCGACGCGCGCGCAGGTCGTCGATGCGCTGCAGCGCGCGCATCGGGCGCGCGGTTACGTGCGCATCAACGCGCTCGACACCGAGTACGCATTCGGCGATCTGCAGGCGGTCGTCGCGGGTGGCGTGGACGGCATCGTGCTCCCGAAGCTCGAATCGGTCGAGCAACTGCATACGGCGGACTGGCTCATCGCGCAGATCGAACGCGAGCGTGGCCTCGACGCGAACTCGGTCGAGCTGATGCCGATCGTCGAGACGGGCGCGGGCTTCGCCGTCATCGATGCGCTGTGCCACGCGGCTGCGCAGCGGGTGCAGCGCCTCAAGCGCTTCGCGTTCGGCGCGGGCGACTTTTGTCTCGACATGAACCTCGTCTGGAGCGACGACGAGTCCGAGCTCCAGACCTACCGCAGCGCGCTCGTGCTGGCGTCGCGCGCGGCGGGACTGCAGGCGCCGGTCGACACCGTATGGGTGCGTCTGGACGACGCCGACGGCCTCGCGCGCTCGGCCGCCCGCGCGCGCGGCATGGGCTTCCAGGGCAAGTTGTGCATCCATCCGGCGCAGTGCGATGCGGTCAACCGCGCGTTCTCGCCGAGCGCTGCCGAGATCGCCCACGCGCGCGCCGTCGTCGAGGCGTTCAGGCGCGCGGAGGCCGAAGGCGTCGCGTCGATCCGGCTGGACGGCGCGTTCATCGATTACCCGGTCGCGTACCGCGCGCAACGCGTGCTCGACTTCGCCGCGCAGATCGACGCGCGCGCGAACGCGGCCTGAATCTGTTCGACCATCTGAATCGGAGAATCGGCATGACTGCTTCATCGTCCGCATCAACGACACGCACTGTTCGTCCCCTCGACGGCATCCGCGTGATCGACGTATCGAGTTTTCTGGCGGGACCGTTCTGCTCGACGCAGCTCGGCGAATTCGGCGCGGAGGTCATCAAGGCCGAGCTGCCCGACGTGGGCGACGCGCTGCGCCGCTTCGGATCGATGACGGAAGCGGGCGTCACGCTGCCGTGGCTCTCGGAATGCCGCAACAAGAAGTCGATCACGCTCGATCTGCGCAAGCCCGGCGGCGCGGCGATCTTGAAGAAGCTCGTCGCCGATGCGGACATCCTCGTCGAGAATTTTCAGCCGGGCACGCTCGAAAAATGGGGCCTCGGCTGGGACGTGCTGCATGAAGTGAATCCGCGGCTCATCATGGTACGCATCTCGGGGTTCGGGCAGACCGGGCCGTATCGGGATCGGCCGGGCTTCGGGCGCATCGGCAATGCGTTCGGCGGGCTGTCGTTTCTCGCGGGCTATCCGGACCGGCCGCCGGTCACACCCGGCTCCGCGACGATTCCCGACTACATGGCCGGCCTCTACGGCGCGCTCGGCGCGCTGCTCGCGATCCAGGCGCGCGAGCGCACGGGCGAAGGGCAGTTCGTCGATATCGGCCTGTACGAGCCGATCTTCCGCATCCTCGACGAACTCGCGCCGTCGTATCAGCAGAACGGCTTCGTGCGTCAGCGCATGGGTCCGGGCACGGTGAACGTCGTGCCGCACAGCCACTATCCGACCAAAGACGGCCGCTGGATCGCGATCGCCTGCACGAGCGACAAGATCTTCGCGCGCCTCGCCGAAGCGATGGAGATGCCCGAAGTCGCGGGCGCCGGAAAGTGGGGGCATATTTCGGGCCGCGAGCGCGATCGCGCGGAGGTGGATCGCACCGTGGGCGAATGGACCGCGCAGTTTTCGCGCGATGAAGTGCTGGCGCGCTGCGAGCAGTTTCAGGTGCCGTGCGGCCCGGTGTATGGCGTCGACGAGATCTTCGAAGACCCGCAGTACGCGGCGCGCGAGAACATCAAATACATGCAGGACGAGCGTATCGGCGAGCTCGCGATACCGAACGTCGTGCCGCGTCTTTCCGCGACGCCGGGCGGCGTCGACTGGCTCGGGCCGGATCTGGGCGAACACAACGACGAGGTCTATCGCGGCTTGCTCGGCCTCGACACCGAACAGCTCGCGACGCTCAGGGAGGAAGGGTCGATCTGATAAGATTCCGCTTCCTTTTTCAAGCGGCCCGGCGCGTCGAACAGCGCACCGCGCGCCGCCTCCCGGGTCTTCTCAAAACGGCGCATGTCCATGAGCGCACACGATCAGAAATGGGACCTGCCGCAGCAACAGTCGTTGCCGCAACTCGTCGAAGCCCGCATCGTCAGCGCAATCCGCGCGGGCGATCTGAAGGCGGGCGAGCGCATTGTCGAAACGCAACTGGCCAAGCGGCTCAGCGTGAGCCGCGGGCCGCTGCGCGAGGCGCTCAAGTCGCTCGAAGCGAACGGCCTGGTGTTCACCATTCGCGGCAAGGGCACCTATGTCGCCGAAGTATCGCAGGACGACTTCGTGCGCATGACGGGCATCCGCGCCGTGCTCGAAGGGTTCGCGGCGCGGCTCGTCGCGGCGCGTTGCCGTCATGAGCCGGAGGTGATCGCGCTGCTGGAACGATCGCTTGCGGACCTCGAACGCGCCGAAGCGAGCCACGACGCCGCCGCGCTGCGCGATGTCGACTGGGAATTCCACGAACTCGTCTGCACGCTCGCCGACAACGACCTGCTGCATACCACGTGGCATTCCATCAGCTCGCTCGTGCGGCTCTATCAGCAGGGCAACGCGAATTACGAAGTGCGCAGCGGCAGCGTCGTGCATCATCATCACGAGTTCGTCGAGGCGCTGAAGTCGGGCGATCCGGACTTCGCCGAGCAGACCTTTCGCAGCATCATCACCGATACGACCTTTCGCTCGCTCGGACAGACCGTGCCCGAAGCGATGACCTCGATGACCGTGCCGCCGCGCGCGCCGAAGAAAACGAAAAGCGCAACGAAGTAGTCAGCCCGAATCGGCGTGCAGCGTCGCCGCGAAGTGCGCGCGCAGATGATCGAGAAACAGCGTCGAGGCCAGATTCAGGTCCGCTTTCGCGCGCACCAGTACACCGAAGTTGCGCGACAGGTCGATGTCGGGTACGTCGAGCGTCGCGCGCGATTCGAGCGAATAGCGCTGCGCCATGTAGCGCGGCAGGAAGGTCGCGCCCAGACCCGCATCCACGAGCCCGAGCACCGTGCCGACGTTGGTCGCGTGCTGGATCGTACTCAGCGACAACCCGCGCTTCGCCAGTTCCGCCGACAGCCGCGTCTGCAAAAGCGCATAACGGTCGAGCAGCATGAGCGGCAAATCCGCGAGCTGTTCGAGCGAGATATGCTGCGCGCCCGCGAGCGGATGCGCTCTCGGCAGCACGACGAGCATCGGCTCCCGCGCGAGCGGCTCGAATCGCAGCGTGCTGGAATCGCCGTCGAACGCGCTCACGGCGAGATCGGCCTGACCCGATTCGACCGATGCGAGCACATCTTCGTATTGCAGGTCCCTGACCTGAATCTGCATCGCCGGATGCGCCTGACGAAACGACTGGATGAGCTGTGGCAGCACGACGGCGGCGAGCATCGGCGTGGTCGCGATCACCGTGCGCAGCTTCGACGACGCCGCCCGCGACTGGAAGTCCAGCAGCAGTTCGCGCAAACCCGCGAGGGCGAGTTTCGCGCGGCGCGCGAGTTCTTCGCCGTCGGGCGTGGCCGTCACGCGCCGCGTCGTGCGCTCGACGAGCCTGGTCTTCAGCATCGATTCGAGCCGCTGGACGCGGTTCGTCACGGACGGCTGCGACACGTGCATTTTCTTCGCCGCCGCGCTGAAGCTGCCCAGTTCGATCACCGCGAGAAAGGTCTCCAGCTCGACGAGTTCGAAGCGCAGGCTGATCGGGTCGATGCTTTCTGCGGTAACGGAACGCGCATCACGCGACATGGTGATTTATAACCCCAGCTTATAAATCCATATTCTAAAGCGAATAGAGTTTCACAGTCCCGTTCCCGATAATTTCGGCAACAGTCGATAAAGGAACGGAGACTTCATGAAGGACGAAATCAAGATCCTGACGCCCAATGGCATTCTGGGCTATGGCATCCCGGCCGCCGACTTCTGGCGCGGCATCGAACAGCAGCCCGACGCGATGATCGTCGATGGCGGTTCCACCGACCCCGGTCCCTATCTGCTCGGCCTGCCCAAGACCCTGGTGACGCGCGAAGCGTATCAGCGCGATCTCTCGCTGATGCTCGAAGCCTGCGCCACGCGCAAGATTCCGATCTACATCAGCTCGGCAGGCGGCCCGGGCATTCGCGCGCATGTGGACTTCATGGTCGATGTGATCGCGGAGATCGCGCAGCGCGAGGGCTATCGCTTCAAGGTCGCGAAGATCTATGCGGACGTGGACCCGTCGTACGTGCGCGATGCGCTGGGCGAAGGGCGCATCACGCCGTGTGCATCGGCGCCGGCGTTGCAGGCGGGGGACATCGGCGCTTCGTCGCATATCGTCGCGCAAATGGGCGCGGAGCCGTTCGCAAAGGCGTTGCGCCAGCATCCGGACCTCGACATCATCATCGCGGGCCGCGCCTATGACCCGGCGCCGTTCGCGGGCCTGTGCATGCTGCACGGCATCGATCCGGGCATCTACTGGCACATGGGCAAGATCGTCGAATGCGGCGCGAATTGCGCGGAGCCGAAAGGCAAGGTGATTCTCGCCACGATCCGCCGCGACAGCTTCGACCTCGAACCGATGAACCCGCGCGAGCGCTGCACGCCCGCATCGGTGGCCGCGCACACGCTCTACGAAAAGACCCGGCCCGATCTTCTGACCGGACCCGGCGGCGTGCTCGATCTGCGCGAGGCGACCTACGAACAGATCACCGATCGCGCCGTGCGCGTGCGCGGCAGCCGCTTCATTCCGGCCGACGACTACACGGTGAAACTCGAAGGCGCGGGCGTCGTGGGCATGCGTACGATTTTCATCGGCGGGATTCGCGATCCGATCCTGATCGGGCAGATCGATAACTTTCTTGAGCGCATCGAGGACGAAGCGCGCGAGACGTATCCCGAACTGCGCTCGGGCGAGGCGACGCTGAACTTTCACGTGTACGGCAAGAACGGCGTGATGGGCAGCTTCGAGCCGCTCGCGAACACAGTGCCGCATGAGATCGGTCTGCTCGGCGAAGTGACCGCGGCGAATCAGGAACTGGCGAATGCGATTTGCAGCAGCGTGCGGATCGATGTGCTGCACACGCCATATCCGGGACAGGTGGCGACGGCCGGCAACTTCGCGATCCCGCTCAATCCGCCGGAGAACCCGATCGGCCCGGTGTGCAAGTTCACGGTCTATCACGTGATGAAGATCGACTCGGCCGAGTTGCTGTTTCCGATTGAAGTCGTGGAGATCTGAACATGAACGCAACGCAGACGAAGACATTGCGCGATCTGGCGAAAGTCGTGCGCAGCAAGAACTCCGGCCCGTTCGAGATCACCTTCGACGTGATCTTCGACGACGCGCCGCTTTACGAACGCGTGAAGCAGAGCGGCGTGCTGACCGAAGCGCTGATCTGCAAGCTGTACAACGTGACGAAGGAAGACATCGTGACCCTGATGTTCTTCGATCCGGCACGCGCGTTCAAGCTGACGCTCAAGCGCTCGTGGGCGCAGGGCAGCGTGGGCGAGCGCGACACGTTCGGTGCGCAGCAGCATGCGCCGTTATTGACAGTCGAGATTCCCGGCGTCTGACGACGTCGGCCAAATAAAAGCAAGCGGAGGAGACAACATGGTCAACGATTCGGATATCCGGCGAGTGTCGTTCGCCAGCGCGATTGGCGCGACGCTCGAATGGTACGACTTCTTCATCTTCGGATCGGCGGCCGCGCTGATCTTCAACAAGCTGTTCTTTCCGGCATTCGATCCTGTCGCGGGCACGATCGCGTCGCTGGCGAGTTTTGCGATCGGTTTCATCGCGCGACCGGTGGGCGGCATCGTGTTCGGCCATTACGGCGACCGCATTGGCCGCAAGGCCATGCTCGTGCTGAGCCTGCTGATGATGGGCGGCGTGACCTTCCTGATTGGCCTGTTGCCGACTTACGAGAGCATCGGACTCGGCGCGCCGATTCTTCTCACGACCTTGCGCTTCCTGCAGGGCTTCGCGGTAGGCGGCGAGTGGGGCGGCGCGACGCTGATGGTGATCGAGCATTCGCCCGCGAAAAAACGCGGCTTCTACGGCGCGTGGCCGCAGATGGGCATCTCCGCCGCGCTGATTCTTTCGACTGGCGTGATGGCCCTGACCACCGCGCTCACGACGGCCGAGCAGTTCGCGGCCTGGGGATGGCGCGTGCCGTTCCTGCTGTCGGGCTTGCTCGTCGTGGTGGGCTTCATCATTCGACGCCGCGTGTCCGAGTCGCCGAGCTTCCAGAAACTGCAGCGCTCGCACACCGCCGAGAAGATGCCGATCGCCACGGTGCTCGCCACTCAGAAGAAACGCACGCTGCAGATCGTCGCGGCGCAGGCGGCCGAGAACACCAGCTTCTTCGTGATCTCCGTCTATGCGCTCGTCTATCTGACGCAGAACCTGCATATCGGCAAGCCGCTCGCGATTCGCGCGCTGATGATCGGCTCGTTCTTCACACTGTTGTCGCAGCCGTTCTTCGGCGCGCTGTCGGATCGCATCGGCCGCAAGAAGGTGTACATGGGTGGCATGATCTTCCTCGGCGCGTTCATCTTTCCGTTCTTCAGGATGCTCGACACGGGCAGCTATCCGGTGATCGTCACGGCGATCACGATCGCGATGGTCTTCGGTCTGGGCAGCACGCTGTCCGCGCAGCCCGCGCTGATCAGCGAGCAGTATCCGGCTGCGATACGCTATAGCGGCGTGTCGGTAGCGTATCAGCTCGCGACCGTGATCTGGAGCGGCCCCACGCCGATCCTCGCTGCGCTGTTCGTGATGTGGGCGGGCGGTTACTGGTTGCTGGCCGCGTATATCGTGCTCGCCGCGGTGATCTCCGTGCTCGGCATCATGCCGTTGCGCGAAGCGGCGGGCGTCGAGCTTGCCGCGCTGGAGGACGGCGCGAACCGCGAGCCGCGCATGGAACGTCAGCCTGTCGCAGCAGGATTGTCGGGGGAGCAGGCATCGTGATTCGATTCCAGATTGGCAACGTAACGGCGACGCTGGTTCAGGAAACCGTCGACACGTCCTTCGACTTTCTGAAGTTCTTTCCGCTGGCGACGCCGAAGGACGTCGCGGACAATCTCTCGTGGATCGCGCCCGGTCACTACGATCCCGCAACAGGGCGGATGCTGCTCAGCATGCACTCGTGGCTGCTGGATACCGGGCGTCACAAGATCCTGATCGACGGTTGCGTCGGCAACGACAAGGAACGCCCGGGCCGGCCCGACTGGTGCAATCTGCAGACGCCGTATCTCGACCGCCTCGCTACGGCGGGCGCCACGCCCGAGCAGATCGACTACGTGCTTTGCACGCATCTGCATGCGGATCATATCGGCTGGAATACGCGGCTCATCGGCGATCGCTGGGTGCCGACGTTTCCCAACGCGAAGTACGTGTTCTCGAAGATCGAGAACGACTACTGGGCGGCGCGCTACGCGAAGGAATCCACGGGGCATCACATTCTCGGCTACAAGGACAGCGTGTTGCCCGTGATCGAGGCCGGGCAGGCGCTGATCGTCGATGACTACGCCGAGATCGCGGACTGTCTCTCGCTCGAACCCGCGCCGGGGCACACGCCGGGGCATGTCGCAATCTGGCTGAAGTCGAACGACGCGCACGCCGTGATGACCGGCGATATCCTGCATCATCCGATTCAGGTGAAGTATCCGCACTGGAGCTGCTTCGGCTGCATCGACCAGAAGCAGTCCGCCGAGACGCGCCGAAGGATTCTGGAGCAGACCTGCGAGCGGCGCGCGCTGCTCTTACCGGGGCATTTCATGGCGCCGCACGCCGGTTATGTCGATGAGACGCCCGGCGGCTTCGATTTCCGGCATCCGGATGCTTCCGAGCGATAAGACACCATGACCCATCGACCAGCCCCGACCGATATCGCCATTCATCCACTGATCGCCGCGCGCTGGAGTCCGCGCGCGTATGCGGACCGTGCCGTCGAACACGCGCATGTGATCGCCATGCTCGAAGCGGCGCGTTGGGCGCCATCCGCGTTCAACGCGCAGCCGTGGCGCTTCGTCGTGTTCGAGAAGGCCGCGGATCCCGTGGCGTTCGGGCGTGCGTTCGGCACGCTCATCTCCTTCAATCAATCGTGGAATGCGAACGCACAAGTGCTGATCGCCGTGCTCGCGGACACGCTCACGGCCAAGGGCGCAGAGAATCCGAGCGCAGGCTACGATGCCGGCGCGGCCGCGATGGCGCTGCTTTTGCAGGCGCATGCGCTGGGTCTTGCAGCGCATTCGATGAGCGGCCTCGATGCGGATGCGTTTCGGGAAGCGTTTTCGATTCCCGGGCGTTATGAGGTGCTGAGCATGATTTCGGTTGCGCATCATGGCGACGCGCAGTCGCTGCCCGCCGCGCTTGCGGAGCGCGAGCATGCGCCGCGCGCGCGGTTGCCGCTGGAGAGGATTGCGCAGTTTGGTGGGTGGGTGGAATAGAGGCGATAAAAAAGCATCCTGCGTGGAGCCGGATGCTTTCCTTACATCGAGCAACCCCGTCACACAATCATCGCCACCCGCTGCAGAGTCTCAACACAAGCGTTCGCCACTTCCCGTCCCTTCACGCTCATATGCTCGTGAAAGAACCGCAGATGCTCTCGAACGCATGACGGCACTGATCCACGATCTCGCGATGCCAGCACGACTGCACGAACGCGATGCGCACGGTCCCGTTCATAACGCGGCCCTGTAAATATCGAGCGCAGCCGCTTCGGTCATCTCACGCGGGTTGTTGATGAGCAGACGCTGCTGCTTCATCGCGTCGGCGGCGAGCATCGGCAGATGCGATTCCTCCACGCCCACCTCGCGCAGCGTGCGCGCAATCCCGGTCTCGTTCACGAGCGTCTGCATCGCCTGAATGAAGGCTTCGGTCTTCGCTTCGGCGCTGTCACCGGCGGCGGCGCAGCCGAGCGTATCGGCAAGCTCCGCATAGCGCGCGGCGGCGGCGGGCGCGTTGAAGCGCAGCACATGCATCAGCACGAGCGCATTCGACAGACCATGCGGCACATGGAAATGGCCGCCGAGCGGATACGCGAGCGCGTGCACCGCGGCGACCGGCGCATTCGAGAACGCCTGGCCCGCGAGCGTTGCGCCGAGCAGCATCGCTTCGCGCGCGGCGCGATTCCCGCCATCGCGACAGGCGGGCAGCAGGTTCGCATACAACAGACGCAGCGCTTCCTTCGCGAGCATGTCGGAGAGCGGATTCTTCAGACGCGCCGACGTGTACGCCTCGATCGCATGCACCATCGCGTCGATGCCGGTCGCGGCGGTCGCTTGCGGCGGCAGGCCGAGCGTGAGTTCCGCGTCGAGCAGCGCGAGATCGGGATAAAGAACCGGCGAGACGACGCCGCTTTTCGTGGTCGCACCCGTCGTCACGATGGAAATGGCCGTGACTTCGGAGCCCGTGCCCGCGGTGGTCGGCATCAGCACGAGCGGCAGACGCGGACCTTCGACGTTGCCGACGCCGTACATCTTTTCAAGCGGTTGCGCCGACGCGCACAGCACGGCGATCAGCTTGGCGACGTCCATCGACGAGCCGCCGCCGAGTCCCAGCACGATTTCCGCGCCGCTCGCCTTCGCGCGCGCGGCGGCGTCGAGCACGACGTGATCGGGCGGATCGGCGACGACGTCGTCGATCACCGTGACTTGCCAGCCTTGCATGGCGAGATTGTCGAGCGCCGGCGCGATCAGGCCGCTCTCATTCAGGAAGCGGTCGGTGACGAGCACGAGACGGCGTTCGTCGCGATAGCGCTCGCGCAAGAGCGCGCCGAGACGCCGCGCGCCGCCGTAATCGACGAGGAGCGAAGGAACCGTGGTGAAGCTGAAAGCGTTCATGCGATGCGCTCAGATAAGTGAATCTGCGGTTTCGAGTTCGAGGTTGCGAAAACCCCGGTTGTAGTAGACGAGCGGCGTGGCGTCGCCGAGTTCGACGTCCTGGATCTCGCCGATCAGCACAGTATGATCGCCTGCTTCGTGCACGTCGCGCGCGATGCACACGAGCGAGGCCATCGAGCCCGGCAGCATCGGCGGATGCGGGTCGTCGCCGGTGCCGTAGCGAAACGCGTGCGGGCCGAACTTGTCGACGCCCTTGCGCGCGAAATGCATCGCGACGTCCTTCTGCTCCTGCGACAGGATGTTGATCGCATAGCGTTGCGCGTTGACGAACGCGGCGTGCGAATCCGCCTTGTTGGCGATGCACACGAGCACGAGCGGCGGGTCCATCGATACCGACGAAAACGAGCTGGCGGTAAAGCCCCAGTGGCGGCCTTGTTCATCGGTGGTCGAGACGATGGTAACGCCGCTCGGGAAAGCCGAAAGCGCGTCACGAAAAGTCTGTTTGTTTTCGAGCGTCATGAGAGGTCTCCGGTATGAGATGAGCGCATGGCATCAGCACTCCATGACCCGAGTCTAGAGTCGCGGGCTCCGCAGAACAATTTCAATGTCGCGATCGATTGATCGGCGAAACGGATAGATGCGCGCATTCATAGGGGATCAGGACGGCGACGCATCGCTCGCGAGCGTCGCGCCGAAATTGGCCTGCAAGTGCCGCACGAAGCTCAAGGCGGCCGCGCTCAGGTCGGCGTCGCGCGCGCGCAGGATGCCGAAGCGGCGGCTCAGGCTCACATCGGCGACCCGCAGCGTGGCGCGGGTGTCGCGCGCGTAGCGCTGGGCCATCGAGCGCGGCAGGAAGGTCGCGCCGAGCCCCGCGTCCACCATGCCGAGCAGCGTGCTCAGATTGGCTGCGTGATGCATTGGCCGCAGCGTGAGGCCGCGTTTCGTGAATTCATCGGCGAGCCTGTCGCGCAGCATCGAGTAGCGGTCGAGCAGCATCAGCGGGATTTGCGCGAGCTGCTCCAGCGTGACTTCGCCGGCTTGCGCAAGCGGATGTGTCTTCGGCACCACGACCAGCATGTCCTCCTCGGTCAGCGCTTCGAAGCTCAGCTTGCTCGAATCATTGTCGAAGGCGACCACGGCGAGATCGGCCTCGTTGCTTTCGATCTTCGCGACGACATCTTCGTATTGCAGATCGCGCAGTTGAATCTGCACGTCCGGATAGCGCTGGCAGAACGAATGGATCAGCGAGGGCAGCATGACGGCCGAGATCATCGGCGTGGCGGCGACCACCACGCGCAGGCGCGCGGCCTCGGCGTCGGCCTGGAATTCCTGCAGCAGCTTGCGCAGTTCGCGCAACGCGATTTCGGCGTGCTCGCGCAAACGCTTGCCGGCGGGCGTGGGCTCCACGTGACGCGTCGTTCGCACGAGCAGGCGCGTCTTCAGGGTCGATTCGAGGCGCTGCACGCGGGCCGTCACGGAAGGCTGCGAGATGTGCAGGCGTCTGGCGGCGGAACTGAAACTGCCCAGTTCGACCACGGCGAGAAAGGTCTCCAGTTCGACGAGGTCGAAGCGCAGCGTCGGTGGCGCTGCGGAGTGCGGGCCCTCGTCCGGCTTGTCGGGCGCCATGACGGGAAGTCTCCGTTGGTTTTATCAGGATCGGCTATGAGTCTATCCCATAAAGCAAATAGTGTCGTCGCGGCGCCGTCGACATAATCGAATCCATACCGACATCTGGAGGCATGGACGACATGGCACACGACACTTCGCGTCAGATGACGCTGATCGGCTTTTTGCAGGCTCAGAACTGCTCGACGTATCCCGGTTCCTGGCGTCATGGCGGTGCGATGCAGGACTTCATGTCGCCGGAGTATTACCAGCGCATCGCGCGCACGCTGGAAGAGGGCAAATTTCATCTGGCGTTCTTCGACGACCGTCTCGCGATGCCCGATATCTACGGCGACGATCACGCGCAAACCGTCGAGCATGGCGTGCGCGCCGTGAAGATGGATCCGTCGCCGATTCTCACCGCGATGGCGATGGCCACGACGCACCTCGGCCTCGGCGCGACCTATTCGACGACGTACTACGAGCCGTACCACGTCGCGCGCCATTTCGCGACACTCGATCTGATGACCAAGGGCCGTGTCGCGTGGAACGTGGTGACGTCGCTCAATGATTCGGAGGCCGCGAACTTCGGCCGCGAGATGCATCTGGAGCACGATCTGCGTTATGACCGCGCCGATGAGTTCCTCGAAACGGTGATGGGTCACTGGGATTCGTGGGAAGACGACGCGCTGATCCTCGACAAGCAAAGCGGCCGCTTCGCCGATCCGGCCAAGGTGCATCGGCTCGATCACAAGGGCGCGTACTTCAGCTCGCGTGGCCCGCTGACCGTGCCGCGTTCGCAGCAGGGGCATCCGGTGCTGATTCAGGCGGGGCAGAGCGGGCGTGGCCGCGCGTTTGCATCGCGGTGGGGCGAACTGATTTTCGTGGTGTATCCGAATCTTGCGGCGGGCAAGAAGCAGCGCGCGGAACTCAGGCAATCCGTGCTCGATGCGGGGCGCGATCCGGAGAAGGTGAAGGTCGCGACTGCGTGTTATACGGTCATCGCCGAATCGGATGAAATCGCGCAGCAGCAACGCGAATATATCGATTCGCTCGCGAAGCCGATCGACTCGCTTACCTTGCTGTGTGAAGTGCTCAACACGGATTTCTCGAAGCGAGATTATGACGCGCCGTTCACTGACGCGGAGATGAAGGCTATCTCCGGGTGGACGGGTTTTCGCGATCGCGTGGTGATGTTGTCGGGGAAGCAGAATCCGTCGGTACGGGATTTTGTCGATTTCTCGAATCGTGCGCGGTTGAACGAGTTTCCGGTGTTTGCGGGCACGGCTAAGACCGTGGCGGATCAGATGGAGCAATGGTTCGTCGAAGGCGGTTGCGATGGGTTTGTGATCTCGCCGACGCATGTGCCGGGCGGGTATGAGGATTTTGTGCGGCAGGTGGTGCCGGAGTTGCAGCGGCGCGGGGTGTTTCGCAAGGATTACGACGGGTCGACGTTGCGGGAGAATTTGGGCCTCGCGAGACCGGATGCGGGGGATTGGCGCAAGCAGGCGTTTGCGGGGGTGAATGGGGAGCCGATGCGTAAGGCCGGGTAGGTTTGTTCGGGTCTTCGCCGGATCCCGTTTGCGTGTCGGTGTATTGGTGTTGCCCCTGTGCGGGGCGGCAGTTACTTTCTTTGCTGCTGCAAAGAAAGTAACCAAAGAAAGCAGCTCGAGACGCCCGCGGTCATACGCAATTTGGGTGTTCTTCTCGTCGTTCGTGGGCTCTGTAGCGAGTGCCCTCGTAGGCCCCGTCGGGCTTGGGCCGCGCACGGTCTGACAAGCTAGTAGTTTAAGCGCGCTGGTTCAGCACGAAAGGGTTCCGGCACAGCGCTACGCGCTGCCGTTGGATATGCAAGGGAAACCATTGGTATGGATACCTTGATATGGAAGCGCATGCAGACCCGATTGACCCATCGGCCGCGAAGCGGGCTGGAGCCATTTGGTGCTGAACCAGTTTGTTCTGTGGTGCGATGTGGCGGACCGTGCGCGGTCCAAGCCCGCTCTGGCCTTTGAGGGCACTCGCTACTGCTGTGCCAAGACTGATCGCCTGTGCCGCGGCCGGCGTGAAGTACTTTGGATGGGGATAGCTGTTTCTTTGGTTACTTTCTTTGCTGCTGCAAAGAAAGTGACTGCCGCCCCGCACAGGGGCAACGCCAATAGACCGACACGTCCACGGGATCCGGCGACGCCCGCCCCCGGCGTGAAAACGCGTCGCCAATACGCCTCACACGATCGAGCGCCACACCCCCGCCCGCACGAGCGCATCCGTCTCCTGCCGCACGATGCGATACAGCGCCTTCATCGCAAGCGTCGCTTCCTTCTTCGGCGAGAACGCAATGGAGAGCACGCCCGGCAGCGCCGGCTCGACGATCGGCCGCGCCTTCAGCGTGCCCCGCTCGATGCGGTTTCGCACCGCCGCATACGGCGCGACCGAGAAGCCCTGACCCGCTTCGACGAGTTCGAGGACCGCCATCATCGCGTCGATCTCGAAGGCGATGTTGAGCGTGAGCGAGCGCGCCGTCGCGGCGTCTTCGGCGAGCGTACGCATGCCATGCGGACGCGCCGGGAGAATCCACGGCAACTCGACGGCGTCGGCGAAGCGGATCGGCTCCATCGCGCGGGCGAGCACGCTTGCGTCGGGCGGGCCGATGAGCAGCAGATCGTCCGACAAAAGCGGCTCGATGCTGATCGTGCTGTGCGGTCCGATGTTGTACAGCACGCCGATATCCAGTTGCCCGCTCAGCAGCCATTCGAGCATGTAGCCGCTCAAACCTTCGCGCATGCGCAGCCGCACGTCGGGAAACTCCGCGCGAAAGCGCCGCACGAGCGGCACCACCAGAAAGTCGCCGAGCATCGGCGGAATGCCCATCGTCACGGTGCCGCCGGGCACCGCGCGCATCGCCTGCATGTGATTCACGGCTTCGTCGCTGCGTTCGAGGATATCGCTCGCGCGCGCGAGGAACTTCTGCCCCGCCTCGGTGAGCGACATGCCGTGGCCGTGCCGATAGAGCAGCGGCGGCCCCAGCTCCTGTTCGAGCATCTGGATATGCCGCGTGAGCATCGACTGACTGATGCCGAGGATCGCGGCGGCGCGCGAGACGCTGCCCTCGCGCGCCACGACCATGAAATACCTGAGCTGCTTCAACTCCACGTGCCTGACTCCTCTGGCGTCGGACGGTTTCGTCCGCGATGCATAACAGGTATGCGAGCAGTTCGCGGCTCATCTGATTACGCTTGATTCCATTCACGAACACAACGGAGACAAGAGCGCAATGGAAGAACTCAGATTGCTCAGCACTACAGCGATCCTCGGCTACGGCTTCGCGCAAAGCGCGTTCGAAGCGGGTCTCGCGCGCAAGCCGCATCTCATCGGCGCCGATGGCGGCAGTTCCGATCCGGGACCGTACTATCTCGCCTCGGGCGAATCGTTCACCTCGCGCATGGCCACCAAGCGCGACATGCGCCTGATGCTCGCGGCCGCCGTGCCGCTCGGCATTCCCGTGGTGGTCAGCACGTGCGGCGGCGCGGGCGGCGATCCGCATCTGCAGATGATGGTCGATATCGTCAAGGAGATCGCGCAGGAAGAAAGTCTGTCATTCAAGCTCGCGGTTATCAACTCGGAATTGCCCAAGGACGTGTTGCTCGAACACGTGAACGCCGGCAAGACGCGCCCGCTTTACGGCCTGCCGCAACTGACGCCCGAACTCATCGATCAAGCTGTGCGCGTGGTCGGCGCGATGGGGCCGGAGCCATACATCGCCGCCCTCGATGCGGGCGCGCAAGTGATTCTCTCGGGCCGCAGCACCGATCCCGCGCCGTGGGCCGCGATGGCGATCCGCGCCGGCTTCTCGCCCGCGCTCGGCTGGTATGCCGGCAAGATGCTCGAATGCGGCGCGGAACCGGCCTTGCCCAAGCGCGAAGGGTGTCTGCTCGCGACGATCCGCGAGGATCACGTCGAGCTCGAACCGATGCATCCCGAACAGGCCTGCACGCCGCGTTCGGTCGCGTACTTCGCGCTGCACGAGAACAGCAGCCCGATTCATCATCACGAGCCGGGCGGCATGCTCGATACCTCCGAATGCACCTTCGAAGCGGTGACGGATCGTGCCGTGCGCGTGTCCGGCATGCGCTGGCGTCCCGCGAAGTACACGGTGAAGCTCGAAGGCGTCGAAGCGCGCGGGCATCGCGTCATCACGCTGTGCGCGACGCGCGATCCGGTGCTGCAGGCGCAGATGGACCGCTACCTCGCGCGCTCGCGCGAAATCGTCGACGAGAAGGCGACCGCGTTCGGTGCGCCATCCGATACCTACACGCTGAACTTTCGCGTCTACGGCCAGAACGGCGTGATGGGCGAACGCGAGCCCTTGCCGCTCGCCGAACGCCATTCGCACGAAACGGCGATCGTCGCGGAAGTGGTCGCGCAGGATCGCGACACCGCGAAGGCCGTGCTGGCCATCGCGCGCACGACGATCCTGCACTCGGAGTTCCCGGGGCGCCTGTGCAAGGAAGGCAATATGGCGATCCCGTTCTCGCCGTCCGACCTCGATCTCGGTCAGGTCTACCGCTTTTCCGTCTGCCATCTGCTCGAACCGGAGAACGCGCTCTCGCTGTTCCCGATCCGCTACGAAGACATTGGAGACCGTCATGCCAGCCATTAAGGATTTCGCGAGCGTATGCCGCAGCAAGAACGCGGGGCCGTTCATGGTCACGCTCGACATCGTGTTCGAAACCGATGAGATCTACGACCGCGTCGCCGCGACCGGCGTGCTCAAGCCCGAACTGTTCGCGCGGCTCTATGGCGTGACGCCGGAGCAGGTCCAGTTCACGCCGTATCGCGCCGCGCGCGCGTTCAAGGCGACCTTGCCGCGCCTCGTCTCATCGGGCGATATCGGCGACACGGACGTGTATGGCTCGCAGCAGCACGCGCCGATGCTCGACATCGAGATTCCCATCAAGCTGGAGAACACGCGATGAGCGAAGCCGAACTTCAGGTGCGTCCGGGCGTCGAGCGTGCCGACGACGCGCAGACCTTGCAGAGCTCGTTTCGCCAGGCGATGCGTAGGCTCGCAGGCGGCGTCGCGCTGGTCTCCACGGTTCAGGACGGCGTGCGTCACGGCATGACGGTCACGGCCGTCACGTCGCTGACGATGGACCCGCCCGCGCTGGTCGTATCGGTGAACCGGCATGCGTCGGCATTCGATGCGCTCGTGCTGAGCGGGCGCTTCTGCGTGAATCTGCTGACGCAGCAGCATGCGGACCTCGCCGCGGCGTTCGCACGCAAGCCGGACGGCGACGCGCGCTTCGCCAACGGCGCGTGGCGCATGAACGAAGCCGGCATGCCGGCGCTCGATGGCAGCGTCGCGTCGATATCGTGCCGCGTGCACGACCTGGTCGAGTACGGCACGCACGCGATCCTGATCGGCGCGGTGGAGCATCTCGAGATCGAGCCGCAGCAACCGATGGCGCCGCTCATCTATCTGAGCGGGCAGTTCGGCGGCTTCTGGCCGCTGACCGCATAGGGAGCGCGCATGTTCGACGCGAAATATGAACGCAGCAATTTCCCGCGCATCCGGCCCGAGTGGCTCGCGCAGGTCGCCGAGCCCGCCGTCGAGCCCGAGTTGCCGGTCATCGATCCGCATCATCATCTGTGGGATGTCGAGAGCGCGTTCTATCACGCGCCCGAGTTCGTCGCGGATGCGGTCGCGGGGCATCGCGTGCTGGCGAGCGTGTTCGTCGAATGCAAGGCGCATTTCGACGCCGACGCGCCCGCCGGGTTCGCGCCCGTCGGCGAGACGCGCTTCGCCGTGGCGCAGGCGCAGGCCGCGGCGCGTCTGCCGCACGGCGATGCGAATCTCGTAAAGGGCATCGTCGCGTATGGCGATCCGTTCGTCGCGAATCCGCAGGCGGTGCTCGAAGCGCACATCGACGCGGGGCAGGGGCGCATGCGCGGCGTGCGCGTGCGCGCCGCATGGCATGCCGATCCCGCATTCGCCGCGCCCCACGATGGCCCCGACGAACACACGATCAGCTCGCCCGAACTCGACCGCTACTGCGCGATCCTCACGGAGATGGGCCTCGTGCTCGATCTGTGGGTGTACCACACGCAACTCGATCAGGCCGCCGCGCTCGCACGCCGTCATCCGCGTCTGCCGATCGTGCTGAACCACTGCGGCGGGCCGCTCGGCATCGGGCCGTATGCGGACCAGCGCGCGCAGGTCCGCGAGGCATGGAGCACGTCGCTCGCGCGCGTGGCGTCGAACGAGAACGTCATCGTAAAGATCGGCGGCCTCGCCATGCCGCGCACGGGCCTGTCCTTCGCCGATGCCGCGAAACCCGCAAGCTGCCTCGAACTCGTCGAGCGCTGGACGCCTTATGTGCGTACCTGCATCGATCTGTTCGGCGCGCAACGCTGCATGTTCGAGAGCAATTTTCCCGTCGACAAGGGCAGTTGCAACTACGTGTCGGTGTGGAACGCATTCAAGATCATGTGCGCCGGTCATCCGGCGGCGGCGCGCCGCGCGCTGCTCGCGGGCACGGCCAATCGTGTGTACGCGCTTGGCGTCGAGACGTTGACGGAGGAGGCGATTTCATAACGAGCGGACTGAAGCGTTGCAGACATCCGTACAGGCAAAGACCATCCGGCGCGCGAGATCGCGCGCACGGATTTTCGGAGGAGACACATGAGAAATCGCCGCATCTTCATCTATATATTTCTGTTTTCGCTCACGAGCATCAACTACATCGACCGCGTCGCGCTGTCGGTCGCCGCGCAGCCGATCGCGCACGAGTTCGGCATCAGCCCGATCCAGATGGGCTTTCTGTTGTCGTCGTTCATCTGGACGTACTTCGCGAGCCTGATTATCTGGGGTCTCGCGCTCGACCGCTGGGGCACGCGCTACGTCAACGCCATCGGCATGGCGATCTTCTCGCTCGCCACCGTCGCGACGGGCTTCGCGTGGAGCTACGCGTCGATTCTCGTCACGCGTCTCGTGATGGGCGCGGGCGAGGCGTCGTCGTATCCGGCGGGCGGCAAGGTGATCCGCGAATGGATGCCGGCGCGCGAACGCGGCATCGCGGCGGCGACGCTCAACAGCGGCTCGTACGCCGGGCCGGCGATCGGTGCGCTGGTCGTCGCGTGGGCGGTGCAGCTCTTCGGCTGGCGCACGGGCTTCGTGCTGGTCGGCAGCTCGGGCGCGATCTGGCTCGTCTGCTGGCTCAAGTGGTTCAGGAAGCCCGAGTTCGCGAGCTTCATCGACGACGAAGAGCGCGCGCTGATCCTGCGCGAGCGCAACGGCGGAATGCCCGACGCGCCGAGCGGCCCGACGCTCTCCATTCCCGACCTGCTGAAATCGGTGAGCGTGTGGGGTCTGCTCATCACGCAGGGTTTCGGTTCGTACGCGCAGTTTCTGTTTCTCACGTGGCTGCCGAGCTATCTGCAGACGGAGCGGCATCTGGACATCGTGAAGAGCGGCTATTTCACGGCGCTGCCGTATGCGCTTTCGGTGATTCTCGCGCTCGGGATCGGCAAGCTGAGCGATCGTCTGCTGCCGGTCGAAGCGATCAACAAGGGCGGACGGCGCACCATGGTGGCGGCGTCGATGCTGCTGACATCGGTCGTGCTCGCGACGCCTTTCGTCGATGACATGTGGGTGATGGTCGCTGTCTTCACGCTGTCGCTGACCGGCGCGCAGGCGGCGCTCGCGATGAACATCGCGCTGATCGGCGATCTGCTGCCGTCGTCGGCGGAAGTGGGACGCGGCACGGGCCTGCTGATCACGGGCGGCGCCTCGTTCGCGATGATCGCGCCGATCGCCACCGGCTATGTGGTCGCCATCACGCACAGCTACAACAACGCGTTTTATATCGCGGGTGCGCTCGCACTGGCCGGCGCGCTCGTGAGCCTGCTCATGACTCGCTCACCGATTCGCAGATCCGACAGCGTCGCGACCGTCAACGAAGTATCGGTCGGCGTCTGAGACTAATTTCATAAGGAAATCGAAATGACCAAAAAGCAAATGACCCTGATCGGCTTTCTGCAGGCGCAGAACTGCTCGACCTATCCCGGCTCGTGGCGGCACAGCGCGGCGATGCAGGACTTCACGACGCCCGAGTATTACCAGCGCATCGCGCGCACGCTGGAAGAGGGCAAGTTTCATCTGGCGTTCTTCGACGACCGCCTCGCGATGCCCGACATCTATGGCAACGATCATGCGCAAACGGTCGAGAACGGCGTGCGCGCCGTGAAGATGGACCTGGTCTCGATCCTCACCGCGATGGGCATGGTCACGTCGAAGATCGGCCTCGGCGCGACGTATTCGACGACGTATTACGAGCCGTTCCATATTGCGCGCACGTTCGGCACACTCGATCTGATGACCAAGGGTCGCGCCGCGTGGAATGTCGTGACGTCGCTGAACGATTCGGAAGCAGCGAACTTTGGCGAGAGCGCGCATCTCGAACACGATCTGCGTTACGACCGCGCCGACGAGTTCGTCGAAACCGTGATGGGCCACTGGGACACGTGGGAAGACGGCGCGCTGATTCTCGACAAGGAAAGCGGCCGGTTCGCGGATGCATCGAAAGTGCATCGTCTCGATCATGAAGGGCGCTTCTTCAAGTCGCGCGGTCCGTTCACCGTGCCGCGCTCGCAGCAGGGACATCCCGTGCTGATCCAGGCGGGGCAGAGCGGGCGCGGGCGGCTTTTCGCGTCGCGCTGGGCGGATCTGATCTTCGTCGTCTATCCGAATCTCGCGGTGGGCAAGAAGCAGTATGCGGAGATGAAGCAGGCGCTCGCCGACGCAGGCCGCAATCCCGATGACGTGAAGATCTCGACCGCGTGCTACACGATCGTCGCGGAGTCGGACGAGATCGCGCAGAAGGAGCGCGAGTACATCGACGCGCTTGCGAAGCCGATCGATTCGCTCGCGCTGCTGTGCGAAGTGCTTAACACGGACTTCTCGAAGCGCGGCTACGACGATCCGTTCAGCGATGCCGAAATGGCCGCGATTTCCGGCTGGACCGGGTTCCGCGATCGCGTGGTGACGCTGTCGGGCAAGAAGAATCCTTCGGTGCGCGATTTCGTGGACTTCTCCAAGCGCGCGCGCATCGACGAGTTTCCGGTGTTCTGCGGCACGCCGAAGACGGTCGCGGATCAGATGGAGCAATGGTTCGTCGAGGGCGGCGTCGATGGCTTCGTGATCGCGCCGACGCACGTGCCCGGCGCGTACGAGGACTTCGTGAGGATGGTGGTGCCAGAACTGCAGCGGCGCGGGCTGTTCCGCAAGGACTACACGGGCGGCACGCTGCGCGAGAACCTCGGGCTGCCGATTCCGCAATCGGGAGACTGGCGCAAGACGGCGTTTCCGAGGACGTCGAAGATCAAGGTGGCTTGAGCGGGGGGGCGTTGGTTCGACAGCGAGGCTTGCACTAGGCGAGTCTCCGCTGGCGGTCGAGGTGGTCGAGTTCCGCAAAGAATGCGTCGCCGTCGGCGTATTCGCCGCGGTCGATCCGCTTCTGGCCGATTTCGAGAATCTTCAGGAGCGCGATTGTCTGCTGCGTGGCTTCGCAGGTCCGCGCATCCTGAACCACAAGTTTCGCTTCGCCATTCCGCGTCATGATGAGCGGCTTTACGCGATCGGCGATAGGCATGGGGGCGCTCCGTTATAGTCTGATCGACTGATGAATATAGACTGTTTTCGGTTTGGCGCCCATCTCGATCGGGCAGGCGAGTTCCCCTATATCCCTGTCCGACCGCTCGCAAGCGAAACCCGAAATCTCGCCAGATAGATATAGCACGCGTGTATGCAAGCAGCGCCGACGCCGGTCGCAAGCAGCACGCCCTGCGCCCCATACAGGCGCACCAGCAGGACATTGCAGAGCACCTTGACCGAGAACCCCAGCAGCGAAACGATGGAGATCGTGCGATAGCGCATCTCGCTCGCGAACAACTGCACGAGCACGCACATGCCGAAGTAGAACGGCACCTGCAACAGACCGAAGCGGAACAAGGTGGTGACGGCGAGCGTGTCGTCGGCGGTGAACGCGCCTTTCTGAAACAGCAGCTTGATCGCGTACGGCGCGAGAACATAGGCCAGGCAGGCGCCGAGCAAGCCTACGGTCAGCATGACACCCGACCACTTCAGCGCGGTGCTGCGCGCGCGCACGTGATCGCCCTGAAAAAGGATCTCCGACAGAATCGGCAGCGTGGCGCGGCTGATGGCGAGCGCGCCCATGCTGAGCAGCAGCGAGAGCAGCCGGTTCGCATAGCCGAGCGTCGCGATCGCGCCATCGCCTTGTTGCGCCATGAAGTACTGGTCTACCGGAAGCCACAGTCCGGCGACCACCGATCCGACCATCAGCGTGCCCATCGAGCGGATGGTCTTCGGCCACTGGGGTGCGTTCATCGAGACGCGCGGCATGTCGGACGCGCCGTCCGCGCGCCGCGCCAATATCCTGAGCCATACCGCCTGCACCACGAAGCCGATCGACGTGCCCAGCACGAGCGGCATGATCGACTCGCTGTTTTGCGCGGCGAGCACAAAAATCAGCAGGCCGATGGCCGGCACGCATTCGAGCAGAGTATTGATGTGCCGTCCCGAAGCCTGAAGCCGCGACGCCGATATGCAGATGGTGAAGGTCAGCACGCCGACCGGAATCATGCCGAGGATCATCTGCCGGACGCTCTCGCGTGTGGACGGAGACAGACTCGTGGCGACGAGCTCGGCCATGTAAGGCCAGGAAAGATAGAGCAGCAGGCAGAACGCCAGGGAAATAACGAACCCCATGCCTTCGAGTTCGCCGAGAAATCCGTTCTGTTGCGATTTATCCTTGCGAAGCGCGACGAGGGCTGGCACGAGCAGCACGCTCAGCTCGTTGGTGAGCAGAGTGGGCAGCCAGGTGACGAGTGTGAGAGCAAGCTGATAGGCATCGACAGTGCCATTGATTCCATAGCGGTAGGCGATCGCCATTTCCTTCGATGCGCCTATGCACTTGCCGGCGAGAACGAAGATCAGGAGAACGAACGCGCTTCTCGCGATTCGCTTGTGATCCTGATGCATGCCGCCCAAGCGTCTTCGGACGGATTCCACCGCTGCGGTAAGCACTAAACCTCCAGTCAGCCGATCGCCCTGCGTAATGACCCAGGACGATATCTTTATAGTTGAGCGTTGTAAGGCCGGACGAATGCAGGCCGCCCGAGAAGGAATAAAACCGCGCAAGAAGCCGTCGATGACTCTATCACGCGCTTCAAGACGTTTGATCGAGGGTATGAAGCTCGCTTTGTTACGCAGCATTACTGCTTCATAAGAATGCGAATGCGCGACGCTTGCTTTCGATAAGATATGCGCGGTATGTCTCAGACAAGACGGCTGTACGGTGATAATCACGTCGATGAAGTTATCTGGACATTCTCGACACGCAATAATCGGAAAGGATGAATCAAGCTTTGATCAAGGCCATTTTGTGGGATATGGACGGTACGCTCGCGGAAAGCGAGTCGCTGCATTTGCGCACGCTGATTGCGGCGCTCGCGCGTCATGGCGTGGAAGCGGGCGAGGAGATGCATCCGCTCGTCTTCGGCAAGACGGGGCGTGAAGCGCATGCGCTGTGTTGCGAGCGCTTCGGCTTGTCGGTCGATTACGCCGACTGGTCCGCGTTTCGCGCGAGGACCTATCTCGAAGGTGCGCCCGCGCTCGTGCCGCGCCCCGGCGCGCTCGAGGTCTATCGCGCCGCGAAGGCCGCGGGCATCACGCAGGCGATCGTGTCGAACGCATCGCGCATGCTGCTCGAAGCGAATCTGCGCGCGCTCGGCATCGAGGAGCCGTCGCTCGTCACCATCAGCGTCAACGATGTGCGCCACGGCAAGCCGAGCCCCGAGCCGTACGAGCGTGCGGCGTGGCTGCTGCGTCTCGCGCCCGAGGAAGTGATCGCGGTGGAAGACAGTCCGACGGGCGCGCGCGCCGCCATCGCCGCGCATATGCGGGTGCTCGCCTGGCCGTTCGATGACGAAGGCGCCGCGCTGTTCCCCGCAGAAGCGCAGGTCGTGCGCTCGCCGCGCGAACTGGCGCTGGCGTTGGGTCTCGATGCGGATTCGCTTTGCGCGCGCGCTGTATCGTCAATGAGATGACACATACGCCGAATCAGCAAACGGAGCAGGCATGGCGAAGCTTGCGCGCATCCGCCTCGTCTCCGCCGCTGGCGTCAAGCCAAAAAGCCTCTTGAATTCCCGGTTGAACTGCGATGCGCTCGTGTAACCCACGGCGAGGCTCGCTGCCTCGGCGGTCAGGTCCTGGCGGATCATCAACAGACGCGCCTGGTGCAAGCGCGTCGACTTGAGATACTGCATCGGCGAAACCTGAGTGATCGCCTTGAAGTGGCTGTGAAAGCTCGGGATGCTCATTCCGGCTTCTTCGGCCAACTGTGTCACGTCCAGCGGCTGCCCATAGCCGGCGTGGATGAGGCGCAGCGATTTGCCGATTCGCCCGAACTGTCCTCGCATCGCCAAGGCTTCGCGCATCGAGCCGCCCTGTGCTCCGGTCAGCACGCGAAAGTAGAGTTCGCGCAGCAGGCCCGGGCCGAGAATCGCGGCTTCGAGCGGCCGGCTCATCGCCTCGAGGAAGCGCAACACGGAGGTCTGCATCGCGTCGTCCATCGGTGTCGACATCATGCTTTGAGGCGCTTGCACGTAATCCGGCACGCCTTCACGATCGATCTGCGCCGCCAGTTCGGCGGCCAGCGTGAAATCCAGGTGAAGGTAAAGCGCGAGCAACGGACGCTTCTGGCTAGCGTCGGTTTCCATGCTGAACGGAACGGGCACCGACACGGCGAGATAGTGATGCTCGTCGTATAGATATGTCTGATCGCCGAAATAACCACGTTTGCGGCCCTGACAGACAATCACGATGCCGGGATCGTAGAGAACCGGCGTGCGCGACAGCGGGCGGTCAGAACGCAGGATGCGAACGCCCGGCAGCGCTGTGAGGTTGTAGCCTTCTTCGGACGCCATCGCGCGAAGCAGCGCGATCATGCGGTTCCGGCTCGGCGCAGAGTGCGCCCGATTCATGCTCATAGGTTTAGGCAATAAAGTTAGCGGATCGTGGCTTGGCTAGCGTCCTTCGCCATACTATTCTGCACTCTCCAGTGAACATTCGAGAGGAAAAGCTCCCATGGCATCCAGCAAGATTCTGCTCATTACCGGCGTCAGCAGCGGTTTCGGCCGTGCGCTCGCACAAGAGGCGCTGGCAGCGGGGCACACGGTTGTCGGCACCGTGAGAAGCGATCAGGCAAAGCGCGACTTCGAGGCCCTGTCTGCGAACGCCGCATTCGCGCGTGTGCTCGACGTGACCGATTTCGATGCCATCGATGGCGTCGTGGCGGAAATCGAGGCGTCCGTCGGGCCCATCGACGTGCTGGTCAACAATGCCGGCTACGGGCACGAGGGCATCATGGAGGAATCGCCCTTGTCCGAGATGCGCAGACAGTTCGACGTGAACGTGTTCGGCGCCGTCGCCATGATGAAGGCCGTGATTCCGTTCATGCGCAAGCGCAGACAAGGCCGCATCCTGAACATCACGTCGATGGGCGGTCATATCACCATGCCGGGGATTACCTACTATTGCGGAAGCAAGTTCGCACTGGAGGGTGTCTCCGAAGCGCTCGGCAAGGAAGTCGAGCCGTTCGGCATCGCCGTGACAGCCGTCGCGCCGGGTTCGTTTCGCACCGACTGGGCGGGCCGCTCGATGACGCGCACGCCCCGGTCGATCGCGGATTACGATTCCGTCTTCGATCCCATCCGCCAGGCGCGCGAGGAAAAAAGCGGCAAGCAGCTGGGCGATCCCCGCAAGGCGGCGCGCGCGATGCTTGTCGCCATCGCCGCGGTTAATCCACCCATGCATCTCCTGCTCGGTAGTGATGCGCTGCGGCTCGTGAGAGAGAAGCTGTCGGCACTGGAGCGCGAGATCAGTGACTGGGAAGACGTCACGGTTTCCACGGACGGCTGACCGGCCGCGTAGCCCGGCAGCAGTTCCGCTCGGCGATTGGTACTATCGACCGATCCCTACCATCACGCGATTCCATGCCGACTTCCGCCGCCTCCGCCCCACGCGTTGGCCCGCTGTTCGCCCTCGTCCCTTTCCTGCGGCCGTACGCCGGGCGCTGGGCGCTCGCGTTCCTGGCTCTCGTGACATCGGCGGGCGCGACACTGGCGCTGCCGATGGCGTTCAGATACCTGATCGACCGCGGCTTCGCGAGCGGCGACCGGACCCATATCGATCGCTATTTCATCGGGCTTTTTGTCATCTCGCTCATCCTCGCCGGTGCGACGGCGCTGCGCTTCTACTGGGTCTCGTGGCTGGGCGAACGGGTGACGGCCGATTTGCGGCGCGCGGTCTACGATCACATCATGGGCATGAGTCCGCAATTCTTCGAGACCACGCAAACCGGAGAAGTCCTGTCGCGCCTCACGACCGATACCACGCTGATCCAGACCGTGGTCGGCACGAGCCTCTCGCTCGGATTGCGCAATGCCCTGCTGGCGACGGGCGGCGTCGCGATGCTGGTGATGACGAGCCCGGTGTTGTCCGGCTATATCATCGCTGTGCTGATCGTGGTGGTCGTGCCGATCATCTTCTTCGGACGGCGCGTTCGCCGGCTTTCGCGCGCCAGTCAGGACAAGGTCGCGAATGCGAGCGCGCTGGCCGGCGAGGTGCTCAATGCGATGCCGACGGTGCAGTCGTACACGCAGGAGGCATTCGAGGCGCGGCGCTTCGGCACGGCGGTCGAAGCGGCCTTCGAGACCGCGCTCACGCGCATCCGCGCCCGCGCCGGGCTGACGGCCATGGTCATCGTGTTCGTGTTCGCCGCCATGGTGTTCGTGCTCTGGCTCGGCGCGCAGGCGGTCCTGGCCGGACACATGACGGCGGGCCAATTGTCCCAGTTCATCCTGTATGCGGTGTTCACGGCGGGCGCCGTGGGGACGCTCGCAGAAGTATGGGGCGATCTGCAGCGCGCGGCCGGCGCAACCGACCGGCTCATGGATCTGCTGGCGGCGCGCTCGCCCGTCACGCAGGCCCGCACGACCGTGCCGATGCCGCCGGCAGGCGAAGGCATACGCTTCGACGAGGTCGGCTTCTCCTATCCGTCCCGTCCCGGCATCAGCGCGTTGTCTGCATTCTCGTTCGATGTGCGTCCGGGTGAGCACGTCGCGCTCGTCGGGCCGTCGGGCGCGGGCAAGACCACGCTGTTCCAGTTGCTGCTGCGGTTTTACGATCCGCAGTCCGGAAGCATTTCGATCAACGGTGTCCCGACGCAGCACATGTCGCTCGACGCATTGCGTCGGGCGATCGGTGTCGTGTTGCAGGACTCGGTGATCTTTTCGGGAAGCGTGCTCGACAACATTCGTTACGGCATGCCCGAGGCGACGCTCGCGCAGGCGCGACACGCCGCCGACATGGCCGCCGCCGCCGATTTCATCGAGGAGCTTCCGCAAGGCTACGACACGTTTCTTGGCGAGCGCGGCGTGAGGCTGTCCGGCGGACAACGTCAGCGGATCGCGATCGCACGTGCCATCCTCAGGAATCCGCCCATCCTGCTGCTCGACGAAGCCACCAGCGCGCTCGATGCGGCAAGCGAACGGCTGGTGCAAACTGCGCTGGACAATGCCGCGCAGAATCGCACGACCCTGGTCATCGCGCATCGGCTCGCCACTGTTCAGCAGGCCGACCGCATCGTCGTGATGGAGCACGGGCGAATCGTCGCGCAAGGCCGTCACGCCGAATTGCTTCGAAGCTCGCCGCTGTATGCGCGGCTTGCCGCGCTTCAGTTCGGCGAGCTGACCGCAAGCGATGCTGCGTGACCCGATGAAGCGGCCCCATGCCAGAGGCACAAAGACATGACCCATGAGAACGTGAATATTTCGACTCGCGATGGCGTGTGCCCCGTGTACGTTTTCACGTCCGGCGCGGCAACACCTTCGCACGCCATCATTTTCTATATGGATGCAGGCGGCATCCGGCCTGCCGCACTCGCCATGGCCCAGCGCCTTGCCGATGCCGGATATGTCGTTCTGCTGCCCGACCTGTTCTATCGGTACGGCGCTTATGGTTCTTTTGATCCGGTGGAAGTGTTCAAGGGCGACGTGCGAGCGATCCTCGGCCCATTGATGGCGACCACGAGCAACGAAAAGGCGGCGGAGGATACAGCAGCGCTTCTGGGTTATCTCGACACGCGTATCGATGTCGAGCGCAAGCCGATAGGTGCAGTCGGCTTCTGCATGGGTGGCGGCATGGCGATCGCCGCCGCGGGCACCTATCCCGATCGCTTTGCCGCTGTGGCCAGCTTTCACGGCGGACACCTCGCGACCGACGCACCCGGAAGCCCGCATCGCCATGCGCCGCACTTGAAAGCCGAAGTCTATATCGCAGCGGCGGAAGGCGACGAGACCTATCCGCCAGCCATGGCGCGGCGTCTCGAGAACGCGTTCGATCAGGCCGGCGTACGGTACTTCGCTGAGACATATGCCGGTGTATCGCATGGCTGGATGAAACCGGACTTTCCCGTCTACGATCCGGTGGCCGCCGAGCGCGGATGGTCGAAGATGATCGGGTTCTTCGACCGGACACTCAAGAATTCGAACTGAACCGCTCGTGATCAGGCGCGCATCAATCCGCGCCTATCCGATAATTGCCCGTCTTCTTGCCGACGAAGTTGTACGAGCCCTTCTCGGCGGGAAGCTGCTGTACCTGCTGCCAGTCGAGTTCGCCCTTTATGCCCTTGTACTTGCCCGTTCCCGAGCCCAGCACCGCTTTTCCCGCAGGCGTGCCCGCCGCGTGACTGAAGGTCTCGACGAAGTTATCGCCGTCCTTGTCCGTGAAGACGCAGAATCCGTTGGCAACGCCCGCGCTGAAACCCGCTTCGACGCAGCGCGCGGTGATGTTCTGCATCAGCGGTGTCTTCCTGTTCTCGGCGAAGCCCATGGTCGCTTCGGATAGATAGACGGCGTTATCCGTTCCGACCGGCGTCTCCTTTACATCGCGCCAGAATGCCGTAAAGGTCACATCTATCGGCCCCTGCTTTGGAATCGATTGTGACCATCCGAAAGTGCTCGTCAGCAGGGTTGCAGAAAGCGCAACAATCCGCATGCTCGCACGACGCGTGAGCCTTTTCATATCGCACCCGGTCACAGACCCATGGCTGAGCAATGCTTAAAGTTATAGAGCTTTCGAGTTGAAAGTTCTAGTTTCAGCGCGTGCTGAGCCGCCCAAAACAGGACTTCGAACGAATTTCTGCTGTGACGAATGGACGATCCAGAAGCCGTCGGCGATTTTTTTCCGGCGTTGACAAATAAAAATACGGCGCCTTAGACTCTGCACATCCCGCGAGGCCTGACAAAGACGTCCGCCCGAGGATCCGGCACAGAAGCCCCCTGACGAACCACCGGTTCGTCAGGGGGCTTTTTTTTGTCCGCATTTTCCCTGTTCTAGCGTTCACTTCTCTGGAGAATCCGCATGTTGCTGAAGCCGTCGGGCTGGATGCGTCTCGCCCTCACCGCAGGACTTGCAATGACGTCGCTCGCATCGAGCGCGGCCGACCCCGTGAAGATCGGCCTGCTGGAGGACGCCTCGGGTAACTTCGCACTGGCGACCATACCGAAGATCCACGCCACGCAACTCGCGGTCGAAGAGATCAACGCGAAGGGCGGCATCCTCGGACGTCCCGTGACGCTGATCGCCTACGACACGCAATCGGACAACACCAAGTTTCAGGAGCTTGCACGGCGCCTCGTCCAGACGGACAAGCCGGATGTGATCTTCGGCGCTTTCTCCAGCGCGTCGCGCGAAGCGATCCGCCCGATCATGGACCGCGCGCATCAGCTCTACTGGTACGACAACCAGTACGAAGGCGGCGTCTGCGACACGAACACCTTCGTGACCGGCGCGGTGCCGGAGCAGCAATTCTCGACGCTCATTCCCTGGATGATGCAGAAGTACGGCAAGAAGGTGTACACCATCGCCGCCGACTACAACTTCGGGCAGATCTCCGCGGAATGGGTGCGCAATATCGTCAAGGAAAACGGCGGCACCATGGTCGGCGAGGAATTCATTCCGCTCTCGGTATCGCAGTTCGGCCAGACGATCCAGAACATCCAGAAGGCCAAGCCGGATTTCGTGGTCACGTTGCTGGTCGGGGCGAATCAGGCGTCGTATTACGAGCAGCAGGCTTCGGCGCATCTGAATCTGCCGATGGCGAGCTCCGTCAACGTCGGTCAGGCGTATGAGCACAAGCGCTTCAAACCGCCCGCGCTCAAGGACATGTACGTGACGGCGAATTACGTCGAGGAAGTCGATTCGCCCGCGAGCAACGACTTCAAGAAGCGCTTCCACGCGAAGTTCCCGAACGAGCCGTATATCAATCAGGAAGCGGCGAACGCCTACGACGCCATCTATCTCTACAAGGCCGCCGTCGAAAAGGCCAAGTCGACGAATCAGGATGCAGTGCGCAAGGCCCTCGAGAGCGGCGACATCTGCACGGAAGGCGCGCAAGGCAAGGTCTGCATCGATCCGAAGAGCCATCACGCGAGTCACACCATCTATCTCGTGCACGTGAAGGAAGATCACTCCGTCGATATTCCGAAGGTCTGGAACGACGTGCAGCCGTACTGGCTCGGCAAGGTCGGCTGCGATCTGCCGAACAAGCCGGATCACCGTCAGTACACGCCGTCGAATCTGCCGAAGAAGTCCTGATCCGGGCCGGCGCGCGCTCGAACGGACACGTGCGCGCGCCGGTCTCCTGAACGTGGGGCAAGCATGGCCACCTTATCGGTTCTCTATTCGCTGATCTATCAGTTCGGCGACAACTTCGCGTATCTGGTGCTCGCGGCGCTGGGTCTCGCGGTGATCTTCGGCATGATGGGCGTCATCAATCTCGCGCATGGCGAGTTCATCATGTGCGGTGCGTACGTCACGATCATCGCGGCCAAGCGCGGCGTGCCGCTGCCGCTTGCGATGCTGCTCGGCGCGTTCGCGGCGGCGCTCGCGGGCGTGGTCATCGAACGGCTCGTCATTCGACACCTGTACGACCGCCTGTTCGATTCCGTCGTGGCGACGTGGGCGATCAGTCTCATCGTGCAGCAGACGATGCTGCTCGTCGCCGGTCCGTCGATCGAAGGCATCGGCACGCCGTTCGGTTCGTTCTCGCTCGGCGACTACTCGTTCTCGACGTATCGCGCCGTGCTGCCGGTCATCGCGCTGGCGATCCTGTTCGGGCTCTATCTGCTGTTCTTCAAGACGAACTACGGCGTCTGCGCGCGCGCGACGATCCAGAACGCGAGCATCGCGCAATGTCTCGGCCTGCGCACGGACCGGCTCTATACGCTGACCTTCGCGCTGGGCGCGGGCCTGGCCGGACTCACCGGCGCGCTCTACGCGCCGACCATGACCGCGGTCCCGACGATGGGCAGCAACTTCATCGTGCAGGCGTTCGTGTCGGTGGTCGTCGGCGGGGCGAACGTCATCGCGGGAACAACGCCGGCCGCCGGCGTGCTCGCCATCATCCAGACCGCGCTGACGGCGTCGTATGGCCAGTTGTTCGGGCAGATCGGGCTGCTGGTCACGGTCATCGTCGTGATCCGGCTGATGCCGCAGGGCCTCGGCAATCTCTTCACCCGCTTGCGCTAGGAGGCAGACGTGAAGCAATCGAAGGTACCTCCGGCGCTCGCGCTGCGTTACGCGCCGTGGCTCGTGGCGCTGTGCCTGCCCCTCGTCGTCGATGCGAACACCAGCGGCAATCTCGCTTACTGTCTGCTGTGGGCGTTCAGCGCGCTCGGGCTCGCCGCGATGTGGGGCTACGGCGGCATTCTGTCGTTCGGACAGACCGCGTTTTTCGGGCTGTCGGGCTACAGCTACGGCATCTTCACGCTGAACTACGGCGACACATGGTTCCAGTCGTGGCTCGGCCTCGGCGCGGGACTGGCGGTGAGCTTCGTCGCCGCGGCGCTGATCGGCTACATGATCTTCTATGGCCGCATCAAGGGCGTGTTCATCGGCATCGTCACGCTGTCAGTGACGCTCGTGCTCGAAACCTTCATGTCGCAGACGGCCGGGCCGCAATGGGCGATCGGCGAAGCGCGGCTGAACGGCTACAACGGCATGGGCGGCATGCCGCAACTGACGATTCCCTGGCCGGGCGGACCGCTCACGCTGGAGAACGCGAGCTTCTATTACCTCGTGCTGCTGCTGCTGATCGCGGTCTATGCCGCGATGCGCAAGCTGCTCGACGGCACCTTCGGGCTCACGCTCATCGCCATACGCGAGAACCCGCAGCGCGCGGAGATGCTGGGCGTCGATATCCGCCGTCATCAGTTGCTGGTGTTCGTGCTCGGCTGCACGCTGGGCGGACTGTCGGGTGCGCTGTACACGATCTGGGGCGCCTACATCACGCCATCGACGATGGGGCTCACCGCCGCCGCGATGCCCGTCATCTGGGTCGCGACCTCGGGCAGGAAGAGCATCGGCGGGACCATTCTCGGCACGGCGCTGCTCGTCTGGCTCTCGCAGAATCTGGCGGTGTACGGCAGCCAGTATGCGTTGATCCTGCTCGGCGCGATTCTGCTGATCGTCGTGCTGGCCGCGCCCGAAGGCCTGCTGCCGTTCGTCACGCGGCAACTGCGGCGCGTGGCGTGCCGCGTGAAAGGCCGCGCGAACGGCGGCGCGCGTCACGCGGGCGCGTGTCTCAAGCGAGAGGAGGGCAAGTCATGACCACGCTGCTGGAAACGCGCGGGCTCAAGAAGCATTTCGGCGGCGCGCATGTGATCAACGGGATCGACTTCAAAATCGACGCAGGCGAGATTCGCTGCGTGATCGGGCCGAACGGCGCGGGCAAGAGCACGTTCTTCAAGCTCATCACGGGTGAGCATCGGCCGTCGGAAGGCAGCGTGATGTTCCTCGGCCAGGACATGAGTCATGTGCTGCCGCACGAACGCATCCGCATGGGCATGAGCATCAAGTTTCAGATTCCCGGCGTGTTCCCGGACCTGAGCGTGCGTCAGCACCTGCAACTGTCGCTGCATCGCGCGAAGGACGACCGCGCCGAAAGCCTCGACGAACTCCTGCGGCGCTTCATGCTGGAGCACGAGGAGCACGTGCTGGCGCGCAATCTGTCGCACGGCAAGAAACAGTGGCTCGAAATCGCGATGGCCGTGTCGCTGCGCCCGAAGCTGCTGTTTCTCGATGAACCCGTGGCGGGCATGTCGGTCGAGGAGACGCATGCGACGGGCGAACTCATCAAGCGTCTGTCGGCAGCCGGTCTCACGATGATGGTGGTCGAGCACGACATGACCTTCGTCAGGCAGATCGCCTCGCGCGTCACGGTGCTGCATGGCGGGCGTCTGCTCGCCGACGGCCCGCTCGACGAGATCCTCGCACGCGACGATGTCGCGGAAGTCTATCTGGGGAAGCGGAAATGAGCGCGTTGCTCGAAGTGTCGGGTGTGGAAGCGGGGTACGGCGGCGGGCGCGTGCTCAATGGCGTGTCGTTCGGCGTCGGGCCAGGCGAGGTGCTCGCGCTGATCGGGCGCAACGGCGTCGGCAAGACCACGCTGATGCGCGCGCTGATCGGTCTCATCCGGCTCGACGCCGGTTCGATCGGCCTGGACGGCACGGCGATCGGTCACGAGAAACCGTACGTTCGCGCGCAAAAGGGCATGGGCTACGTGCCGCAGGGCCGCGAGATCTTCGGTGCGTTGACGGTCGCCGAAAACCTGCAGGTCGGCGCGCAGGCGAATCGCGCGCAGGCGGCGCGGATGAAGGAGAAAGTCGTCGGCTATTTTCCTATTCTTGAGAAGCGTTACCAGCAGAAAGCCGGGACCATGAGCGGCGGCGAACAGCAGCAGCTGGCGATCGCGCGTGCGCTCATCAGCTCGCCGAAGGTGCTGCTGCTCGACGAGCCGTCGGAAGGCATTCAGCCTTCGATCGTCGATCTGATCGGCGAGACGCTGCAGCAGATCGCGCGCGAGACGGGCATCGGCGTGGTGCTCGTCGAGCAGGACATCGGCATGGTCGAGCGCATCGCGACCCGCTGCTGCGTGATGGACAAGGGCCGTATCGTCGAGACACTGAGCCCCGCGCAGCTCGGGGACGAACAACTGATTCGCCAGTATCTGGCACTGTGACGGAGAGCGGAACATGAAATGGCTTGAAGATTCGATCATGATGAAGCGCGGTGTCGGCGCCGGTCGTGAGCCGGTGGAGCACCATCTCACCGAGGAGATGCAGAAGACTTATCACTACACCATCGGCCCATACTCGCAGCCCGTGCTGCACGTCAAGCCGGGCGATCGCGTCGTGGTCGAAACGCGCGATGCGTTCGAAGGCAAGATCAGGGAAGAGACGGACAAGCCATCGCAAGTTCTGCAGGTGCCGTTCCTCAATCCGCAGAACGGACCGATCATGATCGAAGGCGCCGAGAAGGGCGACGTGATCGCGGTGCACATCGAGAAGATGTCGCCGCGCGGCGACGATCCGCACGGCTTCTGCTGCATGATCCCGAACTTCGGCGGGCTGACCGGCACCGACTACACCGCGCTGCTCAACGAGCCGCTGCCGGAAGTGGTGCGCAAGATCAGGATCGACGAGGAGAACGTGTACTGGAGCAAACGCAACACCCTGCCCTACAAACCGCATATCGGCACGTTGAGTCTCTCGCCCGAGATCGATTCGATCAACTCGCTCACGCCCGATAATCACGGCGGCAACATGGACGTGCCCGACATGGGGCCGGGCAGCATCACGTATCTGCCGGTGCGCTCGCCGGGCGGACGGCTTTTCATCGGCGATGCACACGCCTGTCAGGGCGACGGCGAAGTCTGCGGCACGGCCGTCGAGTATCAGAGCACGACGACGGTGCGCGTCGATCTCATCAAGCAGTGGAAGATCGACTGGCCGCGGCTCGAGAACGAGGACGCACTGATGAGCATCGGCAGCGCGCGGCCGCTGGAGGACGCGACGCGCATCGCCTATCGCGAACTGGTACTGTGGATGGCTGCGGAATACGGCTTCGACAAGTGGGATGCGTACATGATGCTGAGCCAGGTGGGCCGTGTGCGCCTCGGTAATTTTGTCGATCCAAAATATACGGTTGGCGCGATGGTCGCCAAGCGGTACCTAAAGTAACGCGCTGGAGTACGGATTCGTCAGCATCAGTCAGAAGAATCAAAGCGCGGGGCGCCGCTCCGCGCGCATTCGAGAGCGTGTCACGAAATGACCTTGTCCGATCCCATCCGAGTGGGCCTGCTTTGCTCGACGAGCGGTTCGACCGCCTTGCTCGAACAGTCTCAATGGCGCGGCGCGAGCCTCGCCATTGAGGAGATCAATGCGCGCGGCGGCATCGGCGGACGGGAGCTCGTCGCTCTTCATCTGGACCCCGGCTCCGACCCGGCCGCGTTCCGTGAGCTCGCCGAGCGCCTGATCCTGAAGGATGGCGTCAACACCATCTTCGGCGGTTATACGTCGAGCAGCCGCAAGGCAATGCTGCCCGTCGTCGAAAAGCACAACCGGCTGCTGATCTATTCCCAGCAGTACGAAGGTTTCGAGTATTCGGACAACATTATCTATAGCGGAGCGTCGCCGAATCAGAACGGCGTGCAGCTCGCGGACTTCATGACGGAGACGTTCGGCGCGCGCGTCTATTTCGTCGGTTCGCGCTACGTCTATCCGTACGAATGCAATCGAACGATGCAGGAGTTGCTGCTGCAACATCCCGAAGGCGCGATTCTCGGCGAGCGTTATCTGCCGCTCGACGCCACGCGCGAGCAGTTCGCGCAGGTCGTCGCCGACATCAGGCGCAAGTCGCCGGACTGGATCTTCAGCACGGTCATCGGTGCGACCGTGCCTTATCTCTACGATGCCTATGCACACGCGGACTTCGATCCGGCCAGCATGCCGATCGGCAGTCTGAATACCTCCGAGACCGAGATTCATGCGATGGAGCGCGGCATCGCGGCTGGGCACTACACTGCCGCGCCGTATTTCCAGAGCATCGATACGCCGGAGAATCATCGCGCGGTGCGGCGTCATCAGGCGCGCTTCGGCGCGGATACGCCCACCGACATGAACTGGGAGGCCGCGTACTATCAGATGCACATGTTCGCGCAAGCGTATGCGCGCGCGGGCTCGGACGAAATCGGGACCATCATGCCGCATCTGCTCGGTTCGGAGTTCGCCGCGCCGCAGGGCCGCGTGCGAATCGATCCCGTCAATCATCACATGGCGCTCTATCCGCGCATCGGCCGCGCCAATGCGGATGGCCAGTTCACCATCCTGCGCGAATCGAAGTTCGCCGTCGGGCCCGATCCGTACATGACGCGCCAGACGCTCGGCGACTGGGTCACGAAGTTGAGCACGCGGGACTACTGACGTGAGCGCGCGCGCGGACAGAGGCCAGCGTAGTCTCACGAGCTCCATCCTCGAGCGCAATGCGCGCGTGGTCGTCTTCCATCCGGACGACGACGACGGCCTGACGCTCACGAATCATCTGCGGCGCATGGGTTTTCAGGTCGAGCGATGCTGGCCGCCGCAGGACACGCTGCCCGACCGGACCGATCTGGTGTTTCGCGCGCTGCTGCCGGAGGAACGCGCGCCGGCGGGCGAGTGGTCCGGGCCGGATGCGCCGCCCGTCATCTGCGTGGTGGCGTATGAGAATCCGACCTTCATCGATCAGGCCATCAAACTGGGCGCGGACGGCATCGTCACGACGCCGATCCGTGCGTCGGGGCTGCTGTCGACCGTGGTGATGGCGCTGTATCACGCGAAGCGGTTGCGTCAGCATACGCAGCGCATCGCCAAGCTCGAACAGAAGCTGCTCGACAGCCGGCATCTGCAGGAAGCCAAAAACATTCTGATGACCATGCATCGCGTGAGCGAACGCGAGGCGTACGACATGCTGCGCGCGCAGGCAATGGAAAAGCGCGTGACCATCGACGATATCTGTCACTCCGTCATTCAGGCGGGTGAAGTGCTGCAGATCGCGCGCGGCATGGCACCGGAGGACGGGCGCGAGCCACAGTGAGCGCCGTCACAGCGTTATTCCATCGACACAGGAGCGACGAACATGGACCTGCATTTGAAGGGCTTGAAGGCGATCGTGACCGGCGGCACCAAGGGCATCGGTCTCGCGATCGCGCGAACGCTGGCCGCCGAAGGCGCGGATGTCGCCATTTGCGCGCGCGACGCGGCGAGCGTGCAGTCGACCGCGAACGCGCTGGCGGAACTGGGCGGCGCGCGCGCATCGGGCGAGGCCGTCGACGTGTCGAATGGCGCCGCGCTGAAGGCGTGGGTCGGGCGCGTCGGCGCGGACTGGGGCGGGCTCGATATCGTCGTGGCCAATGTGAGCGCGCTGGCCATCGGCAACGACATCGAATCGTGGCGCAAGGAGTTCGAGACGGATCTGCTCGGCACCGTCAATCTCGTCGATGCCGCCATGCCGTTTCTCACCGCGAGCAAGGCCGCGTCGATCGTCGCGATATCGAGCGTTTCGGGTCGCGAGATCGACTTCGCCGCGGGCCCGTATGGCGTGTTCAAGGCCGCGCTCGTGCACTACATGCAGGGGCTCGCGAATCAGCTTGCGTCGAAGGGCATTCGCGCGAATACGGTCTCGCCCGGCAATGTGTACTTCGAAGGCGGCGTGTGGGACTGGATCGAGCACAACGATGCGGCGCTGTTCGAGCGCGCGCTCGCGCTGAATCCAACCGGACGCATGGCCCGGCCGCAGGAAATCGCCAACGCGGTGGCGTTCATCGCGAGTCCGGCGGCGAGTTTCGTGAGCGGGGCGAACTTCGTGGTCGACGGTGCGCTCACGCGCGGCGTGCAGCTCTGAGGCGCGGGTCAACTTCACAGGAGCATCGAATGGCGACAGGCAGTGCGATGGACATCGATCTGGACGGTCTCACCGTCGAAACCGTGCAAGAGGGTTTTCGGACCGGCAGGTTCACGGCCGAGCAACTGGCGCGCGCCTCTTTCGAGCGGATCGCGCGCCACAACGCGAAGGTCAACGCGCTGATCTTCCTGAACCCGGCGGCCATCGACGATGCACGCGCGATCGACGCACGACGCGCTGCCGGCGAACGGCTGGGGCCGCTCGCGGGCGTGCCGGTCGTCATCAAGGATCCGATGGACATGGTCGGCTTTCCGACCACGGCGGGATGGGCGAAGCTGTACAGCAAGACCGGCGGCATCGATCTGATGCCCGAACGCGACGCGCCGGTCGTCGCGCGCATGCGGCGCGCGGGCGCGATCATGCTCGGCAAGACCAACGTGCCGGTGTTGAGCCATACCGGCACGCATGCGAACGATAGCTGGGCGGGACCGACGCTCAACGCCGTGATGCCGGACCGCGTACCGGGCGGCAGCAGCGCGGGGACGGCGTCGGCGGTGGCGTCGGGCATGGCGGTGCTCGGGCTCGCCGAAGAAACCGGCGGATCGATTCAGAATCCGGCGTCGGCGCAGGACCTCGTCGGCATCAAGCCGACCATCGGGCTGGTGCCGAACGCCGGTGTTGTGCCGCTGTCGGGCAATCGCGATGTGGTCGGGCCGATCGCCCGGAATGTCAGGGATGCTGCGCTGTGTCTCGACATCCTCGCGGGATATTCGGGCGAGGACCCGAAGACGCTCGCGAGCGTTGGCCGGCAGCCGGAAGGCGGCTATGCGGCGGGGCTGGACCGGAACGCGCTCGCCGGCAAGCGGATCGGCCTGTACGGCCCGGGATGGCGCGCCCAGCCGCTTTCCGATGAAGCCGCGACGCTGTACGAGCGCGTGAAGGGCGAACTGCGCGCGCTCGGCGCGACCCTGATCGACGATCCGTTCGAAGGCTCCGGATTCGCCGGATTGCGCAAGCCGACCCATCCACTTCACAACTTCGATGCGCGCGGTCTCGAATCGATTCCGCACGATCTCGAGAAGTATCTGGCGCGGTTGGGCAAGCATGCGCCGCTGAAAACCTTCGCGGCATTCGCCGACGCGACCAAGGACGATGATCCTTTCGGCCCGGACGGCGTGCTGCGCTATCTGCACAGTCTCGCGGACTTCAGGGCGGCGCTGGCCGATCCGTCGATGCCGCCCGACTTGCCCGAGTTCGTCGAACTGAAGGCGCGTTATCTAGGCATCTTCGAGAGCGTCATGATCGGGCATCGACTCGATGCGCTCGTCTTTCCGCAGATGCGATGCGAACTGCCCGCGCTTCATGGGAAGGAGACCATTCAGGAAACGACGGTGGGCGAGATCAATATCGCGGGGCTGCCGGGGATTGCGGTGCCGGCGGGGTATTACGCATCGGGTTCGCCGTTCGGATTGATCTTCGTTGGCCGCTTGTGGGATGAGGCGGCGTTGCTTGGGTATGCGTACGCGTATGAGCAGGGTGCGGGGCGTCGGAAGGCCATAGAAAATCTGTGAAGCCCGATATCGAGCGCGGCGAGCAGATTGTCGACGGCGAGATGGGCGTTCGCACGGTGTGTCGCGATCGAAGCGATCCCGCGGCACGCGTTAGCGCGCGCTTGCCGCGCTCATCCGTCGTTCATCCTGCAGCATCACCGTAACGATCACGCCCACGCACGCAAGCACCGACGCGACGATAAACACGCCCTGCAGCGATCCATACCAACCCGGAATACGTCCCCCGATGGCATTGCCCAACGTCGTACCCAAACCGAGGAAAACATTGGCGACGGCGAAAACCCTGGTCGCCGACTGAGGCTCGATGGTCTTGCTGATATAAGCGGGAATAAGGCCGTAGATGGCATAGAACGACCATCCGAAACAAACGGCAGCCGCGCGCAACTGCCAGAGTTCTGTCTGAAAAGCGATCAGGATGGCTGAAAAGGCGAGCGTGGCATAAGAGACGATGAGCGCGATCCGCACGCCGACCTTGTCCGCGAGCACGCCAGCCAGAAATCCACTGAAAAGCCCGGTCACGCCGATGATCGACCAGAGCTGTCCGATCGTCTCCAGTGAACGTCCACGCTCTTCGGTCAGAAAGCTCGACAGGTAGTTTTGCCACGGCCCGCAGACCACTCCACCAAGCGCCAGCAGTATCCAGACGGTCAGATTGCGCGCCGTGACGATGCGGCCTGACTCGCCGGGTCCGCGATCATCGATCGAACCCGGCGACACGTCGCGGACGAATACGTGAGAGGCGAGCAATCGGAGCGTCACGAATCCGAGCAGCATGACCGTGAGCGACACTGCGCCCGTCACGAGCCATACCGAACGCCAGCCGTGGCCCGTCAGAAGCCACGGCACGAGCATGGCGTTGGCCAGTTGGCCGTAGGCCGTGCCACTCGATACCAGCCCGTTGACGCGAGACCGGTAAGCAAACGGGACGGAGGTCGAAATCGCGCCGACGGTCGGAACGATCATGCAGGCCGCTGTCGCGCCGAGACCGGCCATAACGACCGCGCCCTGCAGAACGTTCTGAATCCTCGCGAAGACCAGCAGCAACAGGCCCGACGCAGCGACAGCGCTCACGATGACCCAGCCCGCGCCAAAACGCCTCGTCAGAAGCGGACAGAGCAGGGCGGCGACGAGATACGCAATCTGTGCTCCCCCGGTTGCGATACCCATCGCGGCATAATCGAATGCGATGCTCTCCCGCATCGCGGTGACGATCAAACCGAAGAGATAGATACCGAAGCCGAACGCGACCGCCGTGTAGAGCGTGAAAACGACAGCAATACCGATTGCACGCGTGGCGCTACCCGCTTCGGAGCAAGCGATTGCATCCGTCTCCATGGCCGGTTATCCTATATCGATTGAAATCAATATAGGTCTATTTCTATATTCGATGCGTCAACGTGTCAAGGAGAAACGCCGACCTATGCCGAGATCGACCACCGCGCATGAGAAGCGGCTGCATGAGGCCCTGAACGCGCTTTCGAACCGCCACCGATTCACGATTCTGATCTGGCTGACCGATCCGCAGAAGCATTTCCCTCCGCAGCAGGACGGCGACCTCGTCGAGGACGGCGTCTGCGTCGGGGTCATCACGGAGAAGATCGGTCTGAGCCAGCCGACGGTGACCACGCATATGCAGGCTCTTGCAAACGCAGGGCTGGTCACCTCCAAGAAGATCAAGAACTGGGTCTACTACAAACTGGATGACGCCGCGATCGAACGCTTTCTCGGCGATCTTGGTCAGGTTCTGCGCCGGCCTCGATGAATACGCCGTCGCCCTTCAGGCCGCGGCGCGTGCGCGCTGCACTTGCGTCGTCGGCACGTCGCCGCGTTCGCGCGACAGCGTGAAATCGAAGTCGATCAGCGCGAAATTGCCCGTCACGCCGTAAGGCTCGCCCTGCGCGCCCTCGGCCTTCTTGAGCTCGGGCACGAGACCATCGCGCGTGGCGAACGCGAAGTCGTCCCACAGATACGGATCGTCTTCGATATTGATCTGCGTCGTCAGCTTGCGATAACCCGGCGACGACACGAAGAAGTGGATATGCGCGGGCCGGTGACCATGCCGCCCGAGCTGATCGAGCAACTGCTCGGTCTTGCCGCCCGGCGGCACGCTGTATCCCACCGGCACGACGCTGCGGAAGCTGTAGCGGCCTTGCGCATCGGCGCGGATCGAGCCGCGCAGATTGAACGCGGGCTGCGACGCGTCGAAGTACGAGTAGCTGCCCAGATGATTCGCGTGCCATACCTCGACCAGCGCGTGAGCGAGCGGCTTGCCGTCATCGCCCAGCACGCGGCCGCGCATCACGAGGGTCTGGCCGGGATCGGCGCCGTCGTCGATGCGCGCATGCCCATCCGACTCGGGAGCGCCCGCGACATACAGCGGTCCTTCGATCGTGCGCGGCGTGCCGCCTTCCATGCCCGCCTTCTGCTCCGCTTCGTCGAGCCGCAGGTCGAGAAAATGTTCGAAGCCGAGTCCCGCCGCGATCAGGCCGAATTCCCCGCGCTTGCCCGTCTCGGTCAGGAAATTGAGCGCGGTCCAGAATTCGTCCGGCGTAACATCGAGGTCCTCGATCGTATGAAACAGATCCCGCACGACGCGGTTGACGATGGCCTTCGTGCGCGGATTGCCTTCGCTCGTCGCGCTGTCGTTGATCGTTTGCAAGAGGGCGTCGATCGTATCCTGGTTCATGGCTTGTCTCCGTATGTATTCAGATCGATTTGAACAGCGGACTTTTCGCGAGCGCCTCGGCGCCGTCCGCGCTGGTGAGAAACTTCTCCGTATAGATGTCGCGCTCGAATAGCTGACCCTGCATCAGCGTGCGGATCGCCGCTTCGATCATCACGGGCGGCCCGCACAGATACGCCTTGTGTCCGCGAAAGACGTTGTCGAAATGGGCCTTCGCCGCGTCGTGCACATAGCCGCGAAAACCTTGCCATGGCGAATCCGCCGCTTCATCGGACAAAGCCGGCACGTAGGTGAAATTCGCGTGCTCGCGTTCGAGTTGCAGAAACAGCTCGTGGTAGTAAAGCTCCGCGCGATTGCGCGCGCCATAGACGAGCGTGATCTTGCGCGCGTCGTTCTCTTCGAGCATGTCGATCAGCATCGATTTCGGACTCGACAGGCCCGAGCCGCCCGCGATCAGGATCACCGGCTGCGGGTCCGACTTGCGCACGAAGAAGCGCCCATACGGACCGCTGAAGCGGATCTCGTCGCCGGCGCCGATCCGTTCGTGCAGATAGCCCGTGCCCTTGCCGCCGGGCACCCGCCGCACGTTCAGCTCGATGACCGTGCGCGACGCGGGCTTGTCAGCCAGCGAAAACGCGCGCGGCATGTCCTCGCCCGGTATGTGCACGTTCACGTACTGCCCAGCCTGAAACTCGATGCCGTGGCCGTCCAGTTCGACGAAGATGCCTTTGATCGTCGGCGTGAGATCGATCATCTCCTTCACGCGGCCGGTGTAGTCGCGCACGGGAAAGTGCTGAGCGTCCTCGTCTTCGTCGATATCGGCTTCAATCGTCAGATCCGATTGCGCGGTCGCACAACAGGCGAGACACTTGCGCTCGTCGCGCTCGAAGTCCATCAGCGCGAACGGCGAAGCCTGCCCGTGCTCGATCTCGCCGTCCAGCACCTGCACCTTGCAGGTGGCGCACAGGCCGTGACAGCACGCATGCGGCAGCCATACGCCCGCGCGCATGCAGGCGTCGAGTATGGTCTGCTCGTCTTCGATCTCGATGGTCTGCCCGATCGGCTCGATGGTCAGTTGATAGCTCATCGCATCATCTCCTGCTAGCTGCACGATCCGCCGATGCCGTTCAATCCCGGCGTGCGGAAACGAATGACCGCCTTGTGGCCGAGACCGTTCTCGCCGATGGTCGCATCGAAATCGGGCGTGAACGGCTGGCCCGACCTGAACCATTCGGCGGCGCGCAAATCGGCCTTGCGCCAGTCCGGATGCGAGGCATACATCGCCGGCAGCATCTCGTCGACGAGTGCCCGGAACGGCGTGGCCGCTTCGACCGGAATGCAATGCGGCGCGCAGAACATCAGATGATCTTCCCAGCCGACGAAGAGCAACTGCTTGCCGCGATAGTTCTCGACGCGATCCCTGATCTCGCCTCTATAGCCTTCCTTCAGCGCGATGACTGACATGATTCGTCTCCTGTGTTGTGCGTTACGCGGCCTGCTGATTCGCTTCGGGCGCTTCCTCGCCGCCGTGGCTCGGCTTGCCGGTCCAGCGCAGCCAGTTCGCGCGATCGGGCGAGTCCTCGAACTCGTGGCCATCTTCGCCTGCGTGAATGTGGTAATAGCGCAGCACTTCACGCATCGGATCGAAGTCCGGCGCGGCCGGATCGGCATCTTCGGGGAAGCAGTTGCCCTGATAGATCTGCTGCACGGGCATCCAGGCCTGCACGTATTTCTCGGGCTCGTTGTCGAAAATGTCCTTGCAGCCGTCTGAACAGAAATGGAACTTGTTGCCGAGGTAATCGCTCTCGCGATAGCAGATCTTGGTCGGGTCGTCGGGCTCGGTGAAGGCCATCGGGATCTGGCAGGTCTGACACAGCATCGGCAGCGTGTCGTTGTAGAAGCGGCGGCCGGCCTTCTGCTCATCGCGCCAGTATTCGAGGCGCGGGCGATACAGCTTGTCGAACGTGACCGGATACTTTTGCGCGAGCCACTGCATTTCATCGTCGGAAGGAATCCACGTGTGCAGCGCCGCCGCGTGCGTGTAGTTGTAGAAGATGCCCCACGCTTCGTGAGAGAGGCGGTCTTTCTCCTTCATCGCGACGTCGTGATATTTCGGCATGCGAATGCCATAGCGTTCGAGGTCGTGAAAGAGCGCGCCGCCATTCTTCTCGAAGTAGGTTTCCCACGCTTCCTGCCACGACATGATCCGCTTGGGCAGCATGTAGTCCATCATCATCGCGACGAGCGTGAGCAGCCGATAGCCGCGCCAGAACCACTTGTCGATCCACTTCTGGATGATCGGCACGTTGCCCGGGTCCTGCTCAAGCAGGAACTTCACGACTTCGAGACCGAGCGTCATGTGGCGCGATTCGTCGGACTGCGCGGAGAAGCCGAACGTGACCGTCGCCATGTCGCCGTTGAACGCCGCGCCCGACATGAACGGCATGAACAGCAGATTGGTCAGCACGTATTCGAACGAGAACGAGATGGCCGTCACGAACTCGAACGGGCCGGCGCTCATCGCGTCCTCGAAGTACGACTTCGGCACGGACAGGTACCACACGCGGTCGTGCATGTGCCTGAAGTCGTGAAAGCCGTTGAAGTACTTGTTGTAGTGGCTGATCGTATGCACCTGCGTCTGCGCATGACGCAGTTCATCGATCGCCTGCATCTGGCACGCGATGCGCGCGCCCGCGCCGCGAAAGTTGCGACCCGCGAGCGCGAAGCCGCGATGCGCCGCATATTCGAGCGGGCTCACGCCGGTCAGAAAGAGCTTGAGCGCGTTGATATAGCGCGGATCGGTGACGTTGAACTGGCCGTTGTTCTGCTGGAACGCGTCGATGATCGCGTAGAGCTTGCGCTCCTTTTCGCCCTGGTACTTCCAGTACGCGTCCATCGTGAGACGGAACGGGTCTTCCCACTTGTCCCAGTCGTGCACCTTGATGCCTTCGAAGCGGTCGTAGGGGAAAACTTCGTCCATCGGCTGATAGGTGGTGTCCCAGCCGAGGCCGCGCGTGAGCATCGCGTAGTTTTCCTTGATGCTCAGCTTCTTCGGCGTGTTCGGTTGTGTGCTCATTTGCCTGTCTCCTTAGTCCTTATGTCGCCGCTCAGGCTGTCCATTCGAGGATGAATTCGTCGTCGGTTTCGTCGATGTTGCCGCCGAGCGAGATCAGATTCAGTTGCAGTTCTCGCAGGTCGAAGTCGCGGCCGATGATCCCTTCGATCGACTCGCGCCTGATCACGAGCCTGCCGACCGCGTCGATCTTGACCATTGCCGGAAAATGACTCACGACAGCGTGCGGGTTGTCCGCTTCGATCGCTTCGATGATCGGCCGCGAATCGTCGTTGGCCTGCAACGCGATGAATACGGAATCAGCCATGGCTCACCTCCACGCCCTGTTTCGCCATGCGCGCGTCGAACGCCTGCGCGATCGCTTCGAGCGCGTGATGCGCGTCGTCATCGAGACCAACGATTGCGAGCGGCTTCAACGCGTCGAGCACCGCGCCGCGCCACTTCGAGGTCCATTGCGCGAGCAAGGCCGCGTTGGCCGGCGATTGCGCGGCGGCGGTCTTGATGGTCGCGTCGACCCAGCGGCTCGTCTCGTCGAACCATGCGCTCGCGAACTCGTTGAGCATGCCGAGTCCCGGACCGTGCAGACGCGCGATGCGCTCATCGATGTGCCGGTACACGAGCGGATACAGCAGGCCATCGAGCACGACGTTCTGCGCGACGAAGGTTTCGAACCAGTCCTTCACGACCATCGTGTCTTCGACGACGCGGCGCAGGCCCTGCCACATCGGATCGTCGAGCCAGCGTTGCTTGCCTTCCACGAGCGACGTGCCCTGATTGCCGTCGAGCGCAAGCCCGATGCGCGACAGATACTGTGCGATGCCGAGCCGGTCCATGCAATGGAACATCGTCGCCTGCGTGATGGCCGTGCCCCAGCCGTAAGCGGTCACGAAGCAGTTGTTGGTGTTCGCCGCCCATTCGACGTGACGCAGCGGCACCATGAGCGTGGCGATATGCGCCTTTGCTTCGTCGGAGAGATCGGTGAGCAGACGGCGCTTCGCGACGAACTCGAGGTTCTTCTCCATCGTCTCCTGCTGCTTCGCACGCGTGGTCGTGTACGCGCCGTAGTAGTACTGGCGCGGGTCCTTGAACGCATACCAGTCGTTCATCACGATTGCCGTGCGGCCTTTGTCGTACAGCTCGAACTCCGGCTGCCACAGCGGGCGATAATGAAAATTGACCTCGGGCTGAAGGTCGAATGTCGCTTCCTGATAACGCGACGCGGGCTTGTCCGCGCCGAGCCGGCGCGCGACATGCGAGAAGGTCTGCCGCACCTGCTCGACTGCTGAAGTCTTGATGTCGATCTGCATTCGTCACTCCTTCGGTTCGGAAATCATTCAGAGAGTCCGGGCTGTCCGTAACGCCACTTCGACTGATCAAGATCGAGCTGCGCGCCTTCGTCGCGCGTCAGATGGATCACGCGATTCGCGCGGCAGAACGACTGGTATTCGCGCAGCGGCATCACCAGTTCGACGCTCAGCGCCGGATCGCCGATGGAGAAGTCGAACTCGACGAAGCCATCGTCGCGCTGCTCCCTGAAGCGCACGAAGCGCCGGGTGATGTCGAATGCGCGCGGTGGCCGCGCATAGGCGGGCAATTGCATCGCTGTCTCCTTGGGTCTTGTGTTCGCCGCCGGCCCGGATCGATGAACGATTTGATCGAGAACCGGTGTGCGCTCCCTATAAGGCAACAGGCATGCCAGTCGATCGTTGCAGGCGAAGGGATCGGCGTACGCGATCGCGGCGATAGCCGCATGGGGCGCGGCTCTCGGGGCATTGCCATGTCTGCGCGGGCACGCGGCGGCGTGCGGCCACGAACGGAATCGAGTTGATGAAATGCTCGAAAAGCGCGTGATTCGCCGCGCGGCGATTCGATCAAATCCGCATCAGGGATCACACTAGTACCGCGCGCGATGACGACGCCACGGCATTGCGCGGCACGCGCACATCGCCTATCGTGGTGCCATGAAAACATCCCCACGGCAGGAGACACGCGCAATGCCACGCCGCGAGAAAGCGCCTTTGAAAGAGCAGGAAGGCCTGTCGATGGTGGCGCCCAAGGGCGGTCCCGTCGACAGTCTTCGCTATCCCGACATCGCCGATCTGATGTCGCGCCTGCACTTCTCTCCCGGCGACGGGCGCATCTGGCTCGACGAACAACGCATGCTGCTCGTGCATACCGGCGCGATGGGCACGATGCGCCGCGAGCTGATCGAGAGTCTCGGCATCGACGCCGCGCGCGGACTGCTCACGCGCATGGGCTATAACTCCGGCGCGCGCGATGCTGAGCTCGCGCGGCGTGTTCGCCCCGAGAACACCATCACGGAAATGTTCGCGGTCGGGCCACAGTTGCACATGCTCGAAGGCATGACCATGGTCGAGCCGGTGCGCCTCGAGATCGATGTCGAGCGCGGGCAGTACTACGGTGAATTCATCTGGAAAAACTGTGCGGAGGATGAGGAGCACGTACGCATCTACGGCATCGGCGCGGAGCCGGTGTGCTGGACGCAGCTCGGCTATGCGGCCGGTTACACGAGCGTGTTCATGGGAAGGCCGATTCTCTATCGCGAAGTGGAATGCCGCGCGCTCGGCCAGCCGCATTGCCGCATCATCGGCAAGCCGGTGGAGGAATGGGGCGAGGAAGCCGCCGACGATCTGCGCTTCATGCAGGCGCAGACGTTCACCAAAGGACTGTCCGCATCGGGCGCGGCGAGCGAAGGCGCGTTCGGCGACGTGAACATGGTCGGCGCATCGCCGGGCTTCAACGCGGTATGCCACATGATCAAGCGTGTCGCGGGCACGCGCGCGACGGTGCTGTTCCTCGGCGAGAGCGGCGTCGGCAAGGAAGTGTGCGCGCGCACGCTGCACCGGATCAGCGCGCGCGGAGACGGCCCGTTCGTCGCGGTGAACTGCGCGGCGATTCCCGAGGCGCTGGTCGAATCCGAACTCTTCGGCGTGGACAAGGGCGGCTATACCGATGCCACGCAAAGCCGCCCCGGACGCTTCGAGCGCGCGCACGGCGGCACGCTGTTTCTCGACGAGATCGGCATACTCAGCATGACCGCGCAAGGCAAGCTGCTGCGTGCGCTGCAGGAGGGCGAGATCGAGCGCGTCGGCGGAACGGAGACGAAGCGCGTCGATGTGCGCGTGGTCGCCGCGACGAACCTCGATCTGCGCGATGAAATCCGTGCGGGGCGCTTTCGCGAGGACCTGTACTTCCGGCTGAACGTCTTCCCGATTCGCGTCCCTTCACTGCGCGAGCGCCGCGAGGATCTGCCGGTTCTGCTCAATCACATGCTGCGCAGATATCGCGAGCGGCACGAGCGCGATGTCACCGGCTTCACGCCGCGCGCACTCGATGCACTGCTGAACTACGGCTGGCCGGGGAATATCCGCGAGCTGGAGAACATCGTGGAGCGGGGCGTGATTCTCGCCAACGACGGCGGTGCGATCGATATCGGCCATCTCTTCACGAGCGGCGAGAGCATCGTGACGGAGACGTTCGGCATCGGCGACGATGGGTCGCTGATGGCGTCGCACGCGTTGTCGGCACGCGCGGACGATGCGGGTGGCGACGAGGTCGAGCGTGTTACGCGCAAGGTCAACAGCCTGCTGCTGGGAATCGGCGGCGATGTGGAGCCCACATCGCTCGACGATATCGAAACTGCGTTGCTCAGGAGCGCGGTGCAGCGCGCCGACGGCAATCTGTCGGCGGCGGCGCGCACGCTCGGCATCACACGGCCGCAACTGGTGTACCGTCTCAAGAGCCGGGGATTGCGCCTCTAGCGATGAAGGGTAGGTGTACGACCGGTCCAATGGAGGACATCATGCCTGCGACCGAACCCTGGATATGTCCGACGTGTGCCCATCATGTCACCACACCTTTTTGCCCGATGTGCGGCGAAAGCCCGCTTCGGCCTCCCGATCTGACGTTGCGCGGGATCGGCGCGAAGGTACTGCACGCGGCGACGAGCATCGACGGACGACTGCTGCGTACGTTCTGGGTTCTGCTGCGTCATCCAGGCGAGCTGACGGTCGCGCATCTGAATGGAAAGCGCATGCCTTTCGTGCCGCCGTTCCAGTTGTTCCTGGTCGCAAATGCGTTCTTTTTCGCGTTGCAGTCCCTGACCGACACGCAGGTGTTCGGCTCGACGCTGGAGTCTCATCTCTATCATCAGGACTGGAGTCCGCTGGCGCGCTCGCTGGTGGCGGAGCGCGTCGCGAGATTGCGGACGGACGTGGCGCAGTACACGGCAACGTTCGACCGTGCGGCGGTGCTCAATGCCAAGTCGCTGATCATTCTCATGGTGGTTCCGTTCGCTTTGTCGTTGCGGATGATCTTTCTACGCTCGCGCAAGCCGTTCGTCACCTTTGTCTATTTTTCTCTCCATCTCTACGCGTTCCTGCTATTGGTGTTCTCGCTCGCGCTGGCCGTCGCGGCCATCGATATTCACCTGGGCGGACTCGGACTCAGTTCGCCATTCATCGACAACCTTCTGTCGGTCGTCAATCTCTGCTTCTGCGGAGGCTATATCTTTCTTGCGATCAAACCCGTCTTCGGCTCGCGCGGTAAAGCGAGAGTCGTTCAGGCCGTGGCAATGGCACTGGTGGCGGGTCTGATCGTTCTTGGTTATCGATTCACCATCTTTCTGGTCACGCTTTATACGACGTAACGGTGAAATTCGTGCATCAGTCCAATGCGACGGCCGGCGCCTGCACGCGCTTCCGAGCCGGTGCCGTCTCTTTCAGGCAGAGCGCGACGACAAGTCCGATCGCGAGCGCGGCGAGCCCGAGATGCATGATGTACTGAATGCCGAAGTGCTTCGCGATATAACCCGCGATCGCCGGTGCGAGTCCACCACCGAACACTTCTCCGATGCCGACCACCAGACCCGAAGCCGTCGACATCAGTTTCGCCGGCACCGATTCCGCACTCAACGGCCCCACCGTCAGGGTGATCATGCTGAAGACGAACAGCAGTGTGAGCGTAAGGTAAGTGAACAGCAACGTCGGATTCGCACCGGTCCACATGAGAAGAAGCAGAAAGAGCGCCGCACCGATTACGGAGAAGATCATGACCGGTTTTCTCCCGAGCTTGTCGGAGAGAGCGGGCATGACGAGCGTGCCGAGCGTGCCGCCGAAACCGATTGCCGAGAGCACATAACCCATCTGCTGCATGCTCAGATGAAGATAGTCGATCAGATAGCTGGGGAAAAGCGCGCTCAGCACGACGAGGCACGTGAGCCAGCACAGCATGCCGACGATGTTCAACGAGATGTTGCGGTAGCGAAAGACGTCGGTCCACTTGTGGCTGGTGGCGTCGTGTGTGGCGGTGTGCTGTGCAGCGGATGAAGCCTTCGTGTCGCGCAGCACCTTGAACATCAGGTAAGCAACCAGCAAACCCGGAATCGATACCACCGCGAAAATCCAGTGCCACGGCAAGACTTTGAGCAGCTGTGTCACGAGGATCGGCGCGATGCCCAGACCGAAGAGAGGCAACGCCATCTGCTGAATGCCGATATTGCGCCCGTGGCGCGTCGGCTTCGATGCGTCGAGCGTCGCGATGATGCTGGCAGGCGTGTACGCGCCCTCGGCAAAGCCCATCACCGCGCGAATCAGGATCAGCGAGCCGACGCCCGTCGCAAGTCCGCTCAGGCCCGCCAGCAGCGAGAACACGATGATCGCCGGAATGATGACCTTGCGATGGCCCGCGCGGTCGGACAGGTTGCCCATGAACATCGCCGACACGCCCCACGCGACGGCGAGCGCGCCGGTGATGTGTCCGAGGTCCTGATAGTCGAGATGCAGTTCCGTCATCATGACGGGAAAGAGCGGCATGATCATGAACCGGTCGATGCCGACCAGTCCAAAGCCCAGCGACAGCAAGGCCACGGCTTTCCACTCATAGGCGGTATCCCACCTCGAACCGGTGTTGTATTCCATGTTTGCAATCTCCAGATTGATAAGCGCGTGTCAGAAAATAGTCTGCAGGCCGAGGCGGCCGATGATTTGATGCGTGGTGCTCGACTGTCCCGCACCGTTGATCCAGGCGTTATGTCCGCCTTCGACATCGCCGCCCGTCCACTGGTAGACGGCTTCGGCGTACAACGTGGTGCGCTTGGACAGGAGATACTGCGCGACGCTGGTGACCTGCTGTGCCCTGTTGTGGCTCAGTTGCGCGTTGCCCTTCATGTACTGATAGTTCGCGCCGAAGCGGATATCCGGCATGAACGTGTACAGCCCTCCGACCTGAACCGCCTGCACGACGCCTCCCGTCAGCGTATTGCGCGTATTCGTGTAGAGCGCATTGAGATACACGTCACCGATGGTCTGGCTGAGACCGCCTCCGAAGTTGCGAATCCCGTCGTGACCGTCGTTCAGCGCTGCGTATTTCGTTTCGTTGTAAGCCGCCGCGATACCGAAGTTGCCGATCGCATAGTTCACGCCGAATCCAATCGTGTTGTTCGCGGAAAACGAACCGGGCGTATTGCCGAAGCCGTACAGCGCGCCGAGCCTCAAACCCGCGAAAGTGGCCGATACGATCTTGATCGAGTTCGACACGCGCGACGTACCGCCGGTCTGATCGAAGTCGAACGAGCCGGTCGGATTCTGGGGAATGCCGAGCGCGGCGAACGGACCCTGGCGCATGTTGTAGAGGCCGCCATAGGTGAAGGCTCCGTCCAGTTTCGCGGGCGGAAAGAAGAGGAAATCCGCCATCAGGTTGTATTGCTGACCGAACGTGATGCGCCCGACGTCGTCCTTCGACAGACCGACGAAAGCCTGCCGGTTGAAGTCGGCGTTCGGTCCCGGGATGCCTGCGCCGCTGTTCACCGAGAACTGCGACGCGAGTTCGAACACGGCCTTGTAACCACCGCCCAGATCTTCGACGCCGCGCATGCCCCAGAGGCTGGGCGTCCAGATCGAATCGTCGGCCTTGAAATTGTGGCTGCCGTTCTCGTTGCTCACATAGCTCACGCCGACGTCGAGAATGCCGAACAGCGTTACGCTGCTTTGCGCGTGAGCGTGCGGCGTGAGCGCGCATGCAACAGCCAGCGCGCACAGTGTCTTTCTCATGTTCTCCTCCAGTCAGTTTCTATTCGAGTCAGGAAAGAGCCGCTTCCGTGTGTTCGTCGATCGAAAGCCGCGACACGAGATCGGTCAGCAACGCCGGCAGTTGTTCGAGCGTCTTCACGCCGCCGAAGATGTAGTAGTCGGGACGCACGACGATGGCCTTGACGCCGTGTTCGTCGAAGAAGCGCTTGTATTTGCCGCTGACATCGAACAGCACGCGATCCTTGACGGCTTTGTCGGCGTCGGTCGTGATGCCGATCGAATGCCCGCCGATGGCCGCCAGCGCCGCCTTGTCCTGCGCGTCGAGGTACCGGTTCGGATGCGCGTCGAGCGCGATCACGTGAAAGCCGTTGGGCATGGTGTCGTCGTAGCGGGTTGCCTCGCCCAGGTTCTTCACCTGACCGTGAACGCTCAGCAAGCCAGCCACGCTCTCGCAGGCGAATGCGGGGTCCTTGCAGATCAGGCCATCGGTCAGGCCGGGGAAGGGCGCAAGCGCGGGTATGTCGCCTGCGAGATACGCTTCGTCGCGGCGGGCCGCTTCGTCCTTGTCGGAGATGCACACGACCTGACCCATCGCGATGGACGCATCGATCACGGCACGCACCTGCGGCCGACGTTCGGGCGTATAGCCTTCGAGCACCCGGTCCGAAGCCAGGCCCTTCAGGATCAGGTCGAAGCGCCAGGCGAGATTCCATGCGTCGCGGATACCGGAGCACATGCCCTGCCCCATGAACGGCGGCATTTGATGCGCAGCGTCGCCAGCGAGCACCACGCGGCCGCTATGCCAGTTTCTTGCGATCAGCGAGCGAAACTTGTAGACGGCATGGCGCACGAGCGTCGCGTTCTCCGGCGTCACCCAGGGCGACAGCAGCTCCCACACCTTCTCCGGCTTTTGCAGGTCTTCGATCGATTCGTGCGGCAGACGCATGAACTCCCAGCGGCGGTAGCCGGGGCCGCCCGGCACCATCGTCGTCGGGCGCGCAGGATTGCACCACTGGCCGATGTCGGGCACGTCGAGCTTCACGCCATCGTTGGGCTGAAGATCGATGACGAGCCAGTCTTCCTGAAAGCCGAGATCGTCGAACTCGATGCCTTGCGACTTTCGAACGAAGCTGTTCGCCCCGTCCGCCCCGACGACATAGCGCGCGCGCACCGTCTGCGTCTCGCCGGTCGGCTGCCAGATCGCGCCGTCCATCGCGCCGCGGCGCAGGGTCAGTTCGCAGCAGTCGGACAACTGCCGCAATCCGGTCGCTTCCCAGCCCTGTTGCACCGAGACATTCGGTATTGATTTGGCCTTGCTGTCGAGCAGCGCTTCGAGCGAGGGCTGATTGAAAAGGTAACCCACCGGTCCATCGCTGATCGATTCCGCGGACCAGTCGATCTCGACGAGCGTTTTCCAGTCCGCGTTGAACCACTGGTATTTGGAGGACGGTTGCGAGATGCGCTGGACCTCTTGTCCAAGATCCATTGCATGAAACACGCGGCGGATCTCGTGATCGTGAAAGACGGCACGCGGAAGCGGATACAGCGAAGGCCAGCGGTCGAAGACCGCCACGTTATAGCCGCGCTCTCCGAGCAGAATGGAAAGAGATTGCCCGACCGGTCCGTATCCGACAATCGCGACGTCGAGGATGGTTTGATCTGTCATTTCGGTTCACCTGCGGAAAAATGAACGAGTTGTGCCCTGGCGCCGGATGAATCCGGCAGCCATCGAATCGATGCAATGGGTGTGAAGCGATCAGTCTTGTGAAACGACGCCGGCTTCGGTGTTATGGATGAAGTCGTCGGGGACCGGCGGGCCCCACAGATAGAGCGAGTCTTCCGGCGCGAAGTCGCCAGCGGGCCATGTCTGGCCGGCAGACACGAAATCGATGTCGGCGGAGTACTCGCAGAACGAGCCCCACGGGTCCTGCACGTAGTGGAAATAGTTCGAACCCAGTACGTGTCTGCCCGTGCCCCAGCCCTTTGCGAAACCGGCCGCGGCCATCTGCGAGGCGCCTTGGCCGACGAGGTTCACGTCATCGACGTCCCACGCCGCGTGATGCCAGCCGCGCGCGCTGCTTTTGGCGAACGCGAGCAGATGGTGGTCGCTGCCGTGCGGCGCATGCGTGAATGCGATGATGTCGAGCGACTTGTCCGACAGACGCAGGCCGAGTGCCTCGCCATAGAACGCCAGCGCGCGGAGAACGTCGGGCGAGAACAGCAGCACATGCGAGAGACGCCGTGGCCGCACGGTTTGCGCGGCTGAACGCGTGTGCGCGCCGCGCTCGTCCGCGTGACTCGATGCGACGACGCACGGTTGCTTCCCGGATGGCGTCGTCTTCGGGCCGACCTTGACCTGAATCAGGTTGCCGTCCGGATCGCGGAACCAGAAGCCTTGATCGGGCGATGCGATCAGGTCCGCGCCTGTCGTCTCAACCTGTTCGCGGATCGCCGCGAAATCCTTTTCGAAGCAATTGAAACTCAGATACGCCAGCGACTTTGCCGACGCGGGGAGCATGCGCGCCCAGCGATGCCCGTCGGTTGCGCGCAACTCGATTGCTTCGGCTGTCGCGGTCACATCGAGGCCGAAGGCGCTGAAGAATCGCTCTGCATCGGCGAGCGAGGGAACGTTGAGGGCAAAGTGATCGATCGAATGAACACTTGCGCATGCGGATGCTACGGCTGGGTCGCTCATGACCGTGTCTCCATGTCCGATGAGCGCCGGCTCTGCGGCCGGCTTCGTGGATGAGGTATCAACGCGCTGCTTCGTCGGCGATGACATTGCGCAGGGTGCCGATTCTCTCGACCGACACTTCGCATACGTCGCCCGCTTTCATCAGAAGGCGCGGCGTGCGCGCCCAGCCGATGCCCGACGGCGTGCCGGACACGATCACATCGCCCGCTTCGAGGGTGATGGCTTCGCTGATGACACTGATGAGCGTCGCGACGTCGAAGACCATGTCGTCGGTGCTCGCCGACTGGACCACTTCGCCGTTCACGCGCGTCTCCAGCAACAAGCCTTTCGCTCCGGCGGGCAGTTCGTCGGCGGTGACGAGATCGGGACCGAATGCGCCCGTGCCATCGAAATTCTTGCCGACGGTCCACTGCGGCGTCTTGAACTGATACTCGCGCACGGAGCCATCGTTGAAGAGCGCATAACCCGCGACATGCGAGAGCGCGTCTTCTTTCGCGATGTGACGGCCGCCCTTGCCCAGCACGACCGCGACTTCGCCTTCGTAATCGAGGCCCGCTGAATCGCCGACGCATGGGCGGATCATCGGTTGCTCGTGGGCGACCAGACTGGTGTTGACGCGCAGGAACAGGGTCGGGTAGTCGGGCTGTTCGTAGTTGCTTTCCTTGGTGTGATCGGCGTAGTTCAGACCGACGCAAACAATCTTGGGCGGTTTCTGCAGCGGCGGAAGGTATTTCAGGCCGGCGGAAGGCACCTTGTCTTCCGTCGCGTGAGTTGCGGCGTACTCATCGAGACGAACGCCGCGCGCGAGAAGCGACTCCAGTGTCTCGTCACCGACGACGCGCACGTGATCGCCATCCCGTACGCCGAGGGTTGCCTTGCCATCCTTTTCGAAACTGACGAAACGCATATCTGCCTCCTTTGGACCCGAAGGCAAAGCGCCTCGGGTTTGCGTGAATCTCATATTGACGAATGTGTCAGTTCCAATTCTATGCAAATTGACAATATCGTCAATATGAATCGACTCAGGACAAACCCGCACGCGGCACGCGCTGCTAAAATCAAGCCAGATCAACGGGATAGCCCATGGAAGACACAGAATCGACCGAAAATCACCGAACCCGCGTGGGAGCGCAGCGGCGGGAGAAGACGCGCATCCGTCTCATCGAAAGCGCGCTGGGTGTGTTCGCGGAAAAGGGCGCGGATGCCCCGACGATCGACGATTTCATTGCCGCGGCGGGGGTCGCGCGCGGGACGTTCTACAACTACTTCCGCACGACCGCGGAACTGCTGTCGGCTGTGGCGGGCGAAAGCAGCGATGAAGTGCTCGCGATCCTCGACCCGCTCGTGCGCGCGATCGATGATCCGGCGCAACGCGTGGTCGTGGGTTCGCGTCTTTACATGGGGATGGCGGCGCGCTATCCGCTGTGGGGCGCGTTCATCACGCGGGTGGGCACGAAGCGGGGATCGCGTGGACGCCTGCTCGACGAGTACCTCACGCGGGATTTGCAACTGGCGCTGGATGCGGGCCGCTTCGACGTGACCGATCTGGTCGTCGCGCGCGATATCGCGCTTGGCTCGATCATGTACGGCATCGAAACGCTTTTATCCGCCGATGCGCCCGCCGATTACGCCGAGCAGTCGATGTTCGCGCTGATGCGTGCCTTTGGCATCGGCGCGAAGGAAGCGCGCAAGCTCGCCTATGCGCCGATCGCCGAGCCTCCGGCGCCACGCGGCGCCATCTTCGAGCGAGTCGGTGCGTTGGCGGGTTGATGCGTGGAAACTTGGCATCCCTGAAAAATAGTTCCTGACACGCTCCGACACATCGTTATCGTCCCGTCGAGCTTGTCATTCGACCGAAACCGCGCTCTCCCGCCGCGCGTTCCTGCGCAGGACATCGGCGGGCACGCCATACGTCCGTACGAACGCGCGACGCATGCGCTCCCTGTCCGCGAAGCCCGTCTCCTGCGCGACCACGTTGATCGTATGCCGGCCTTGCTCGATCATGAATCTCGCGGCTTCCAGCCGAAGCTGTTCGACGGCCTTCGCCGGAGACTGACCCGTTTCCGCCAGAAACGCGCGGCTGAACTGCCGGGGGCTGAGATTGGCCACGTCCGCGAGTTCCTCGATGGTGAGCGGATTGCGCAGGTTGCGTCGTATGTGTCCGAGCACCGACTCGATCCGGTCCGACTTCGGCGTCATGTCGAGCAAGGCCGAGTGCTGCTTTTGTCCGCCCAGCCGCCGCTGGTTCATGACGAGAAGGCGGGCCACCAGTTTGGCGGCATCGGGTCCGAGGTCGTTATCGAGCAGAGCCAGGGCGAGATCGATCCCGGCCGTCATGCCTGCCGATGTCCATATCGGTCCGTCATTGATGAAGATCCGGTCTTCTTCCGTTACGACATCCGGGAAGCGTGCCCTGAACTCGGACGCGTGCGCCCAATGCATGGTCGCGCGCCGGCCATTCAGCAGTCCCGCTTCGGCAAGCACGAATGCGCCACTGCAGATGGAAGCCACGCGTCGCGACGCTTTCGCGGCTTCCTTCACGAACGCGATCAAGGCCGGGTCGAATGGAGGAATCCTGAGCTCCGTGATCGAGCCCACGATGACCGTATCGAATGCCGGCTCTCCGAATGCCCTGGTTTGCAGCGTCATTCCGCTCGACGATTCGAGCGGGCCGCCCTGCGGCGACAGCAGATGAATCTCGTAGCACGGACCTCGTGGCGGCATGTTCGCGAGTTCGAATGCCGTGAGCGCCGCGAGGCTCATGAGCTGGAATCTCTGCGGCACGATGAAGCCGATCTGATGCATACCTGCTCCTGCCAGGCGCGCGAGTCGATTCCCCCGTGCGGCCGATGGCGCAAATGGTGGCAACAACGACCTACATGCTAGTGGCATGCGGAGCTAAGGTACAAGCACTTCTTTCTCCGCCAGGAAACGACGACATGTCGAAAATCATCCGCGCCGCAGCCGTCCAGATATCGCCCGTTCTTTATAGCCGCGAAGGTACCGTCGAAAAAGTTGTCCGCAAGATTCTGGAGCTCGGACAGCAGGGCGTGCAGTTCGCGACTTTCCCCGAAACGATCGTTCCTTACTACCCGTATTTCTCGTTTATCGAATCGCCGTTCGCCATGGGGGCCGAGCATTACAAGCTCCTCGAACAGGCCGTGACGGTTCCGTCGGACACGACCGATGCGATCGGTGAAGCCGCGCGTCAGGCCGGCATGGTGGTGTCGATCGGCGTCAACGAACGCGATGGCCGCACGCTCTACAACACCCAGTTGCTGTTCGATGCGGATGGCACGCTGGTGCAGCGCCGTCGCAAGCTATCGCCGACTTACCACGAGCGAATGGTCTGGGGAATGGGCGACGGCTCGGGCTTGCGCGCGGTCGATACAGCCGTGGGCCGGGTCGGTCAGCTTGCGTGCTGGGAGCACTACAACCCGCTCGCGCGCTACGCGTTGATGGCGGACGGCGAGGAAATCCATTCGGCAATGTATCCGGGCTCATTCGCGGGCGATCTCTTCTCGGAGCAGATCTCCGTCAACATTCGTCAGCACGCGCTCGAAGCGGGAGCGTTCGTCGTGAACGCAACGGCATGGCTCAACCCTGAGCAGCAACAGCAGATTCTGCGGGATACCAACACCACGCAGATCGGCCCGATCTCGAGTGGCTGCTTCACTGCGATCGTGTCGCCGGACGGAGAGTTCATGGGCGGAGCGCCCTTGCGTGAAGGAGAGGGCGAGATCATCGCGGATCTCGACTTCTGGCAGATCGACAAGCGCAAACGCATGATGGATTCCCGCGGCCACTACAGCCGCCCGGACGTGCTCGGGCTCGTGATCGATCGCGCGCCGAAGACACATGTCATCGAACGGACGCTGCATGCGCCGGCCGTGAACCTGGAAGTCTCCGCCTGAACCGGGCTACGTGCCCACGAACCTGGAGTGAGTGCAATGGACTTCAACGATGTCATGCTCGAACGCAACGCGGCGTTCGCCAACAGCGCGTTTTCAGCCGAGCTCAAGATGATGCCGTCGACGGGAACGGTGGTGATCGGCTGCGTCGATCCGCGGGTCGATCCGGCGAGCGTGCTGGGGCTGAAGCAAGGCGAAGCGGCGGTGATCCGCAATGTCGGTGGCCGGCTCAACAAGCCGTTGCTCGAAACGCTGGCCATCTTGGCTGTCGTCGCGAAGGCGGCCGGACGCCCGGACGGCGCGCGCAATCTCGTGCTGCTTCAGCATACCGATTGCGGGATCATCGGCTGTCATGAGCATGCGCCGGCCTTGCTGGCGAACCATCTCGACGTCGAAACCGACGCACTCGCCGATCTCGCGATCACCAACCCATACGAGGCGGTCGCGCTCGACGTTGCCGCGCTCAGGGCGAACAGGAATCTGCCGGACGGTCTGATCGTGTCGGGGCTGGTGTACGACGTCAAGACCGGACTCGTCAAGACGGTCGTTCCCGCTGCGCCTTTGCGGGCGCCGGCGGATTAGAAGACCAGACGCGGTCGATCAGGGTCGCAACGACTGTGCCGTGCTGATCAGATTTTGCGGCGCCACGCGGATGATGCCGTTGCGCGGACTGTCGATATCGGCGATCAGCATGAACGACAGCGACACCACCATCGGCATGATCAGAAGAAAGCGGCGTGTCGCGGTCGCAGTTCGTACGCCGTAGCCGACGAGCAGGTTGGCGAACAGGCCGATGACCATCAACAACGCCCACGCGGCACTCGGGATGCGATTCCTCCACGCAGCCTGCGTGTAGCCCTGAGTGTTGATCACATCGTTCATGCCGGCGACGACGAGCGCCGTGAGCGGGTTCGGCAGCGCTGCGGCATCGGCCGTGGCCGCCGCCCAGAGCTGGGTCTCCAGCTGCGTGGTGGCGGCGTCGATCTGCGTGAGTTGCTGCGCATCGTGCACCTGATAGTACTGAATGCGCTGGTCGATATATTTGACGAGGAGCGCGCGCACATCGGCGGCGGCCGGGCCCGGCAAGAGGTCGGCGCGAATGAACTCGGTGCCGATGGCGTTGGCTTCTTCTTCCTCGAAGTTCTTGCGCTGATCGTAACGGCCGACCGCCATCGACAGACTGAAGCCGATCACCAGCGCGAGCAGCGTGAGCACGGCGGACTGCACGACGCCGAAGTCGTCGCGAGCTTCATCATCGAGTGGTTTGGCGCGACGCAGGACCGATGCGCCGAGCCACGCGGCAAACGACATCATCACGATCGACACGACAAAGACAGTAAACGGATGACTCGCGAGTTGCGCCATGCCTGGCCTCCTTTGAAGTTCGGTCCACCGCTTCGCACCGCGCGCTCACGGCGACTGCATATTCTGCATTGCCTTCGCCTTGGTTGTCTGAGCGTCGGCGATCAGCTTGTACGCTGCGTAGTATTTATAGATGTTGCGCACGTAAGTCGTGGTTTCGATGCCGATCTTCTCGGCCACGACGATCTCCACATTGTTGAACCACTTGTCGGGATCGAGCCCGCGGGCGGCGGCTTCCTTGCGCATCTTGGCGATATTGCCGGGCCCGGCGTTGTAGCTCGCAAACGCGAAGAGCGGCCGGTCGCTGTCGCTGAAGTGTGCATCGGAGAAATAGCGGGTCATCAGTTGATCCATGTATTTCGCACCCGCGTGAATATTGGCCTCGGTGACGGAGATGCTGCCGACCGCCATCTGCTTGCCGGTGGCGGGCATGATCTGCATGATGCCGATCGCGCCGACATGACTGCGCGCAGTCTGGTTGAGTTGCGATTCCTGATAACCCTGCGCGGCCAGCATCAGCGGATCAAAGCTGTACTGTTTGCCGTACCTGTCGAACAGGGCGAGGGTCTGCTCGAAGCGCTTGCGTTCCGCGTCGTCGGTGTTGTTGGAGATCTGCTTGATCTGCTTCATGAACTGGGCCTGGCGATAGGCCGCCACGCCCAGCTTCTTCACGTAGCTCACGTAGAAGTCGGTGACCGCCGCCTTGAGTTGCGGACTGTCCTTGCGGAACGCCCAGCCGACATAGCCCTCGGTGCGAACGGCGAGATCGTCGCGCACCTTGATGCGGGGCAGCACCTGCGCCCACATTTTCGCTTTCCAGTCATCGACGATCACGATATCGATCACGCCCGCGTTCAGCATCTCGAGCTTGTCTTCGTCTTCGAGCGCATCCGGCAGCAAGGTGATCTGCATCGGGGGCTTTCCCGCTGCACGGAACCGGTCGTTGAGCGACATCAGGCTGTCGTAGTAACTCGTTGCCTTGCGTACGTCGACCTGCTTGCCCGCAAGGTCGTCCAGGGTGGCGAGCGGCGGCGCCTTCGGGCCCGTGACGACCACTTCGCGCACGGATTGCCGGTCGCTCGGCGCCACGAAGTCGACGATCTTCTGCCGTTCGGGCGTCGCGGTCAGATTGCCTGCGGAGATGTCGCCGAGGCCGGCCACCAGGTTCGTCAGAAGCTTGTCGCGGGTGGTCGGAATCAGATAGACCGTGACGGGCCGTTTGCCGAGCCGATTGGCATAGCGCTTGTTGATATAGCGTTCGAAGTCGCGCGCGAGTTCAGCCGACAGGCCGCGCTCGCGGCCCTTGTCGTTGAAATAGAGCGTTCGGCTGTACGGGACGAGAAAGCGGATCGTGCGCCGCTCCAGCATAGCGTCGAAGTCGCCGGTCCATGGCTTGACCATCAGGTTCAGTTGACGCACTGCAGCGGGCGGCATGGTCTTGCTCGCCGAGGCCGGCATGGCGCCGGAGGCGGGCTGCGGCGATGCCGCTCGCGCGCCTTCGAGCGCCATCAGGATGCAAACGAGTGCAGCGATGAATCGACGATCTGCTTTCATGACGACGCGTCCCCCGAATGTTGACGAGTGCCGAGCTTGGCCGACTACTAACCAATCATAGGTCAGCGATTCGAAGGCTTTTGTTTTCGCTGGATCCCGTTAGCGTGTCGGTTTATTAGCGTTGCCCCTGTGCGGGGCGGCAGTCACTTTCTTTGCTGCTGCAAAGAAAGTAACCAAAGAAAGCAGCTCGAGCCGCCCACGGTCACACGCAATTTGAGTGTTCTTCTCCTCGTTCGTGGCACTCAGTAGCGAGTGCCCTCGTAGGCCTAACCGGGCTTGGACCGCGCACGGTCTGACGAGCCATAACTATTGGGGTGCAGGTTCAGCACGAAAGAGTTCCGGCACAGCGCTACGCGCTGCCGTGGGGTGTGCAAGGGAAACCAACGGAACACCAATACAGTGAGATGGAGGTGTTAGCAAGAAGGCACGTGCAGACCCGATTGACCAGTCGGCCGCGCAGCGGGCCGGAGCCATTTGGTGCTGAACCAGTGTGTTCTATGGCGCGATGCGACAGACCGTGCGCGGTCCACGCCCGATGTGGCCTACGAGGGCACTCGCTACTGCTGTGCCCTAAGTGTTCACCTGTGCCGCGGCCGGCGTGAAGCACTTTGGATGGGGATAGCTGTTTCTTTGGTCACTTTCTTTGCAGCAGCAAAGAAAGTGACTGCCGCCCCGCACAGGGGCAGTGCTAATAGACCGACGCGAATACGGGATCCGGCGAAAGCCAGAACCGTGTCACGGCGCTTTCGCCGAAACCGGGCTACCAGCGCAGCAGCCGCGGCCCCAGCCAAGCCCCGACGAGCGCCGGCAGCGCCATGCCGATCGCATACCACACGCCCCAAAACGCCGGGCTCATTTCAGGGCAATGCAGGCAATAGACGATCGTCGCCGTCGAACTCGCGAGCAATCCGGCGATAGCGCCCGCAAGCCGCAGCCGAGTCGGCGCAAGGGACCGCATGGCCCAGATCGCCGCTGGGAACGTGGGCACCGAAAGCAGCAGGATGTTGAACGGGCAGGTGCGCCACGTCCGCCCCAGCACGAGCGCCCAGCGCGCCGCGGAATCCGTCCCGTCGAGCACTAGCCAGCCGGCGATCCAGACCGCCGCGAACGGGGCCGCGACGATCGCCCACGAATATCCCACGCGCGCGCCCGGCCTGCCGATCCGGCCGATGGTGAACATCGCGCCCACCGCGATGGCCAGCGGAAACGCCAGCTTCGCCCAGAAGAGACCCGTTTGCGCGACAACGCCGAGATCGTGCCGCACGCCGAACACGATGCTCATCAGAATCAGCGAGCCCGCAGCCCCGAGCAACAGCGCCTGCATGAAGCGACGCGAAACCGCCGCGCGGTCGACCCGCGTCACCTGATTCGAAAGGAGGGTGATCAGATCATCGGTCTTCATCGAAGTCCCCGGATTTTGGCGGCGAGTGCCTTGAGACCGCGATGCACGCCCACTTTCACGGCCGATTCCGAAAGACCCGTGACCCGCGCGGTCTCCGTCACCGAAAGACCTTCGAGTTTCATGTGGATGATGGGCAGGCGTTGTTTGTCCGGCAGATGCTCCAGCAGCTTGCCGACATCGTGGCGCGCCTGTGCGGGTTCGTCGTCGATGGCGGCGAGCAGTTCCTCGTGATCGTCGAGCGGCACGTTCAGCGACTCGCGGCGCGCATGGGCGCGGAAGAAGTCCATCAGCTTGTAGCGGGCGATCGCGTGCAGCCAGGCCGTCAGAGGCTCATCGGCACGATAGGTGTGACGCGCGTTATGCACCGCCAGAAGGATTTCCTGGACGAGGTCTTCGACGTCATCGGGACGACGCGCCAGGCGCTTGCGCAGATAGCCGCGCAAATGCCGCGTGAGCGCCTGCAGGAAGCTGCGATACGCGTTCGGGTCGCCATCGAGTCCGCCGACGAACAGCGCTTTCAGCCGGCTTTCCGCATCTTGCGACATGGTTCCTGTGGGTACGGTGTAACGGGCGAGCAGTCCGCCGCGCGTCGGATCGAGCGTTTCAGCGTAGCCGAAGCCGTGATGCGCCGCAATAGCGCCGTTCTGATCCATGGTCGTCGTTCGCCTCCTGTCCTGTGTTAGTTCGCCGTTTCACCGTCGCACGTTACAGCGCGACCTGTAACTTTTCGCGGGCGGCCAGCGAACTGACCCATGACGACGCGGATTCGATGCAACGGCTGTAACCGGCGACGCGTCCGCGACGAATTAACCGGTAACCAACGCTTGAGTTGACCGACATGAAAACGCTGAAAGCACCGCTTGCCGCCGCGCCCGAACGCGCATCCCGCGATGCGCCGGTTCACCCGGTCTGGCTGCGCATCACGCACTGGCTCAACGCAGTCGCCGCGCTGATCATGATGTTCTCCGGCTGGCGCATCTACGACGCGTCGCCCGTATTCCGGCAGATCGTCATTCCGCCGTCGATCACGCTCGGCGGCTGGCTCGGCGGCGCGCTGCAGTGGCACTTCGCCGCCATGTGGCTGCTGGTGTTCAACGGCATCGTCTATGTCGCGCTGAATGTCGCGAGCGGGCGCTTCGCCTCGAAATTCTTCCCGCTGTCGCCGCGCGCCGTGTTGCGCGATTTCATCGCCGCATTGAGCGGCAAGCTCTCGCACGCCGATCTGCGCCAGTACAACGCGGTGCAGAAGCTCGCGTATCTCGCGATCGTCGTCGATCTCTTCGTGCTCGTGCTCTCGGGACTCGCGATCTGGAAGTCGGTGCAGTTTCCGTTGCTGCGCGAACTGATGGGCGGGTACGACAACGCGCGCATTGTGCACTTCTGCGCGATGGCGGTGATGGCGGCGTTCGTCGTCGTGCATGTAGCGATGGTCGCGCTCGTGCCGCGCTCGCTGCTGACGATGCTGCGCGGCCGCTGATGAACTCCGGGACACACGCCATGAAAACCGACGACAAACGAATCATCGCGGTGGATCGCGCCTCCGTTCTGGCGGATGCGCGCCGCGAACTGGAGATGCCTTCGCGGCGCCTGTTCGGCAAGCGCATGCTGACGCTGGGCGGACTCGCGCTGCTGACGGGCTGCTCGATCACCGATGACGATTCGGTCAACAAGTTTCTCACCGCCGTATCGCGCCTGAACGATCGCGCGCAGGCGCTTCTCTTCGATCCGAAACAGCTCGCGCCCATTTACACCGAGGCACAGCTCACGCGGCCGTTTCCCTTCAATGCGTTCTACGGAATCGACGATGTCCCGGCAGTCAATGGCGACGACTATCGCCTGAAGGTGAGCGGTCTCGTCACGGGGCAGCGCGTCTGGACGCTGCCGCAGTTGTACGCGCTGCCGCACGCGGAGCAGATCACCCGGCATATCTGCGTCGAAGGCTGGAGCGCGATCGGCCGCTGGGGCGGCACGCCGTTCTCCGAATTCCTGCGGCGCGTGGGCGCGGATACGACGGCGAAGTACGTGGGCTTTCGCTGCGCCGACGACTACTACGAAAGCATCGACATGCCGACGGCCCTGCATCCGCAGACGCTGCTCACGTTCGAATACGACGGCGAGCGCCTGCCCGCGAAATACGGCTATCCGATGAAGCTGCGCATGCCGACCAAGCTCGGCTACAAGAACCCGAAGCATATCGTCGAGATTTTTGTCACCAACACGTATCCGGGCGGCTATTGGGTCGACCAGGGATACAACTGGTTCGGCGGCTCCTGAGCCCCGCGCCATCCACCGGTTCCGGATCGTCCGGATGCCATGTCTGACTCACCAAGGAGAAGCGCTATGAAACGATTGATGACGGCAGTACTCGCGGCGGCACTGACGATGGGCGCGACGAGCGTCTTCGCGCAGGCGAGCGGCGCGATGTCGAATGACGCGATGTCGCACGACTCGATGAAAAAGGACAGCATGTCCCACGACAAGATGAGCAAGGGCGCGATGTCGCACGACAAGATGAGCAAAGGCGACAAGATGAAGAAAAACGATGCGATGGGCATGGACCATCCGGCATCGGGCGCGATGTCCCAGTAACGCGCAAGGAGACCCGATCCGGGCGCGAGAGTGCGCCCGGATCTTGAAATTTCAATAAAATCATAAAGTTATCGAAACGTCGAACATGAGCGGGCTGCTACTGCTTGCAATCTGCGCGCGTCCGCGTAAGATGTAGCACATCTGTAGCACAAAGAGAGCCTGCCATGTCGACCACCACGCTTCGCTTGCCACCGGATCTGCGCGACCGTGTCTCCCGGCTCGCCCAGCAGTCCGGCACCACGGCGCACAGTTTCATGCTGGACGCGATCGCGGAGCGCGTCGCGAACGAAGAATTGCGACAAGCGTTTCTCGACGAAGGGAACGCACGGCTCGCGAAGATGCTCCAAACGGGCGAAGGTCTCGACTGGGCCGATATGCGCGACTACCTGCGCGAGCGCGCAGCGGGCGATAATCCGGCGGCGCCCCAGGCCAGGCGATGGCGCGCGTAATCCTCGCGCCGGAGCTTCGCGAGGATTTCGATCGCATCTTCGAGTTTCTTTTCGAGCACACGCCCGAGCGTGCAGTCGAGCGCATCCAAGAGATCGTGTCCGCGCTCGACATTCTCCAATCGAGCCCGATGATCGGCCGCACGGTCGATAACCAGTCGGGCATGCGCGAACTGGTCATCTCGAACGGCGCTCACGGCTATCTGGCACTGTACCGCTTCATGCCGGAACTGGACGCGGTGTTCGTCGTGGCGATTCGAAGCCAGCGTGAATTGCGCTACCGACGAGCGTCCAACGATCCCGAGGCGTGAAATAATCGAAGCCGCAGCCAGAGCCGTCCGCGGCGCACCCTTTTATGCGTGATCAAGAACCGACCGGAGCGCTCGATGAACGCTGGCAATGACTCGCTTCCTTTCGCACAGACTGGCGTACCCGGACTCGACGATGTCCTCGTAGGCGGCCTCACGCAAGGGAATCTGTTCCTTCTCGAAGGCGACCCGGGAACCGGCAAGACGACGATCGCCATCCGTTTTCTCATGGCGGGTGCCGACGCCGGCGAGCGGGGCCTGTACATCACCTTGTCGGAGACCGAAAAGGAACTGCGGCACGGCGCGGCTTCGCACGGCTGGCAGCTCGGCAATGGCATCACCATTTTCGAAGTCGTTCCGCCGGAAAGTCTGATGGAAGCGGATCAGCAGCAGAGTCTGCTGTATTCATCTGACCTCGAGTTGGGTGAAACGACGCGGCTGATCCTCGGCGAATTCGAGCGGATCAAACCGCAGCGCGTCGTGATCGACAGTCTCTCTGAAATCCGCTTGCTGGCGCAAAGCTCGCTGCGCTATCGACGCCAGATCCTGGCGTTCAAACACTACTTTTCGCGGCATGGTGCGACGGTTCTGCTGCTCGACGATCTGACCTCGGACGCGGCGGACAAGACCGTGCACAGCGTGGCGCACGGCGTCATTAAGCTCGAAGAGTTGTCGCCGGAATACGGCGCCGAGCGGCGCAGGCTCAAGGTGTCCAAGTATCGAGGGCAAGCCTATCGTGGCGGGTTTCACGACTTCACCATCAAGAAAGGTGGCGTGTCGGTGTTTCCGCGTCTCGTTTCCAGCGAGCATTACACCAAGTTCGTACGCCGCCAGGTGAAAAGCAATGTCGAAGGACTGGATGCGTTGCTGGGCGGCGGCATCGAGCAAGGGTCCAGCACACTTATCCTCGGGCCGGCGGGCACGGGCAAGAGCCTCTTTGCGCTGCAGTTCATCGTCGCAGCCGTGGCGCGCGGGGAGAAAGCCGCCTTGTTCGTGTTCGACGAAGAACTGGGACTTCTGTTCGACCGCGTGCGCGGGATGGGCTTCGACCTCGAAGCATTGCGCGATGCCGGCAATCTGCAGATCGAGCAGGTCGATGCCGCGGAGCTGTCGCCCGGCGAGTTCGCGCATCGCGTGCGCGCGCGAGTCGATATGGCGCAGGCGAAGACGATCGTGATCGACAGCCTCAACGGCTATCAGGCGGCGATGCCGCAGGAAAACGCGCTGATCCTGCATGTGCACGAGTTGCTGCAGTACCTGAACCGGCAGGGCGCCAATACGTTTCTCACCGTCGCGCAGCATGGCCTCGTCGGCGACATGAAGGCGCCGGTCGACGTCACTTACCTTGCCGATACCGTCATCCTGCTGCGCTATTTCGAGGCATTGGGCCGGGTTCGACGCGCGGTGTCGGTCATCAAGAAGCGCACCGGCCGTCACGAAGAAGCCATCCGCGAGTTCCGCATCTGCGATTCCGGGCTCAAGGTGGGCAAACCATTGACCGAGTTTCAAGGCGTATTGCGCGGCGTGCCGACCTTCGTCGGCAATGCGGGTCCCTTGCTGACTGCGAACGAAGGCGGCGGGAGCGATGTCTGACGTCGATTCGTGTACGACCTTGATACTCGCGCCCGCGGGACGCGATGCCAGTATCGCCGCGGCGATGCTCAGGGAGGTCAATGTCGCATCGCAGGTGTGCCGCGACGTCGGTCATTTGTCGTCGCTGGTGGGAGACGATACGTGCTGTGTCATCGTCACCGAAGAAGTACTCGTCGCTGCTGATCTCAAGACGCTCTCCGAGTGGATCGGCGCGCAGCCGGCCTGGTCGGATCTGCCATTCATCGTGCTGACGCGGCGCGCAGGTGTGGCGGACCGCGCGCCCGAGGGACGGCTCGCCAGAACATTGGGCAACGTGACCTTTATCGAGCGGCCGTTCCATCCGACGACATTCGCGAGCGTGGTCGGCACCGCCGTTCGCGGACGCCACCGGCAGTACGAAGCCCGCTTGCGTATCGAACAGTTGCACGAAGGCGAAGCGCGCCTGCAGACCGCGCTGACCGCGGGTCATCTGGGTTCATGGGATCTCGACCTGTCGACTGGGGTGCTCACTGCGTCCGCAACCTGCAAGGCCATCTTCGGTCACGCTGCGCACGCGCCGTTCACCTACGAGACGCTACTGTCCAGCATTCACCCTGAAGACCGCGATCGAATGCAGGCTGCGGTCAAGGCGAGCCTGGAAACGCGCTGCGACTACACCATCGAATATCGAAACGTCTGGCCGGATCGCACGGTTCACTGGGTCGACATCCGGGCGAGGTTCCTGTCGGGCGATGCCGTGAAGCCCGACCGCCTCGTCGGTGTCTCGTCGGACATCACGGCGCGCAAGACGGCCGAGGACGGACTCCGGCGACTCAATGAATCGCTCGAAGCGAAAGTCGCCGAGCGCACAGCCGAACTTCAAAAGACCCATCAGAAGGTCCTGGATGAAATCCGGCAACGAGAACAGACCGAAGAGCTGCTGCGCCACATCCAGAAGCTGGAGATGGTGGGTCAGCTGTCGGGCGGCATCGCGCACGACTTCAACAATCTGCTGATGGCGATCATCGCGAATCTGGAACTGGCGCGCAAGGAAGTGCTGACCGACTCGCGGATGCTGCGACTCATCGACGGCGCGTTCGGCGGCGCGCAACGCGGCGCGGCGCTCACGCAGCGACTGCTGGCCTTTGCCCGCCAGCAGGAACTGAAGGTCGAGCCGGTTTTGATGTCGTCGCTGATCGCGGGCATGTCGGATCTGCTCGAACGCTCGATTGGCTCTGCGATCGAACTTGTCATCGAAGTCGGTCCCGCGTCCCCGCCCACGATGCTCGACGCCAATCAGGTCGAGCTCGCCATTCTCAATCTGGTGGTCAACGCCCGCGATGCGATGCCCGATGGCGGAACGCTCACGATCAGCGTGGACACGGCGCAGTCGTCCGGGTCGAAAGAGTTGCGCGCGGGAAGCTATGTTCGCGTCACGGTGAGCGATACCGGCACGGGCATGGACGCGGCCACGCTCGCGCGCGCGACCGAACCGTTCTTCACGACCAAGGAAATCGGCAAGGGCACGGGCCTGGGCTTATCTATGATTCACGGGCTTGCGCAACAGTTGAACGGCTCGTTGCGGCTCGAAAGCAGCCCCGGATGCGGCACGCGGGCGTCGCTATGGTTACCTGTGAGCGAACATGTCGCGAGCATTGAGAAGGATGCGCCTGCCCTCATCGAACGACAGGACGATGAAGTGCAGGCGCGCGCAACCATTCTCGTCGTCGACGACGATCCGCTCATTGCGACAAGTACCGCCTATCTGCTCGAAGATCTTGGGCATGAGGTGGTCGAAGTCGGCTCGGGCGCGGCGGCGCTCGAGGTCCTGAAGAACGGCAAGCGCGTCGATCTCATCCTCACCGACTATTCCATGCCGCGCATGACAGGCCTCGAACTGGCTCATGCGGCGCGCGCCCTCAGGCCGGACCTGCCGGTCATCCTCGCGACCGGATACGCCGAGCTACCCGAGGGCGCCGACAGCAACATTCCCCGCATACGCAAGCCGTATTTGCAGAATCAGCTGGTCGCGGAGATTCGCAAGGCGCTGCATCATCAGGCTGGTTGACGTGACGGGCCATTCGCATGCCTGCTTTGAGGCTTATGAGGACAGCTTCTTCATCTCGGCGAACAGGTCGGCTTTTCCTTCGAAGCCGATGCCGGGAAGATCGGGCATGGTGATGTAGCCGTTATCGACCTTGACGCCATCGGGGAAACCGCCGTATGGCTGAAACAGGTCCGGATACGATTCATTGCCGCCGAGTCCTAGGCCTGCCGCGATATTCAGCGACATCTGGTGACCGCCATGCGGAATGCAGCGGCTGGGCGACCAGCCATGCTCGCGCAGCATGTCGAGCGTACGCAGATATTCGACCAGACCGTAGCTCAGCGCGCAGTCGAATTGCAGCCAGTCGCGGTCCGCGCGCATGCCTCCATAGCGGATCAGGTTGCGCGCGTCCTGCATCGAGAACAAATCTTCACCGGTGGCCATCGGCTTGCTGTAGTAGTTGCGCAGCGTGGCCTGCAATTCGAAGTCGAGCGGGTCGCCCGGTTCCTCGTACCAGAACAGGTCGTACTGCGAGAGCGCCTTTGCGTACTGGATGGCGGTGTCGAGATCGAAGCGGCCGTTGGCATCGACGGCGAGCTTCTGGCCGTCCTGCAGTACGCTCAGGATCGAGTCGATACGACGCAGATCTTCATCGAGCGACGCACCACCGATCTTCTTCTTCACGACCGTGTAGCCGCGGTCGATGTAGCTGCGCATTTCGTCCTTGAGTTTCTCGTGATCCTGGCCGGGGTAGTAATAGCCGCCCGCCGCGTACACGAAGATCTTGCGATCCGGCTGACCGTTGCCGTAGCGGTCCGCGAGCAACTGGAACAGCGGCTTGCCTTCGATCTTCGCGACGGCATCCCAGACCGCCATGTCGATCGTGCCGATCGCAACCGAACGCTCGCCGTGACCGCCGGGCTTTTCGTTGGTGAACATCGTCGCCCAGATCTTGTGCGGATCGAGGTTATCGCCTGCATCGTTGACGAGCGTCGCGGGGTCGGCTTCCAGAATGCGGGGAATGAAACGCTCACGCATCAGCTTGCCCTGACCGTAGCGGCCGTTCGAGTTGAAGCCGTAGCCGATTACCGGCTTGCCGTCGCGGATCACGTCGGTCACGACCGCGACGAGACTCAGCGTCATCTTGCTGAAGTCGATATAGGCGTTGCGGATCGGGGAGCTGATAGGAACGGTCTTTTCGCGGATTTCGACGATTCTCATGGCTTTGTCTCCTGAGTGTTTTGAACGGAATGGCGAGCCATCGGCTGCAATATGGGATGTAGCTTAACCGCGAAAAACATTGCTACACTGCACTTTCATTCACTTCATTTTTCACATCCGGTGAATACCGAAACCCAGACCGCGTCCGATTTCGAGTTCTTCATTCTTCTCGCGAAACTCAGGAGTCTGTCCGGAGCCGCGCGCGCACTCGATCTGTCGCCGCCCGCCGCGACGAAGCGGCTTGGCGTCATTGAGCAGCGGCTCGGCGTGCGTCTGGTGAATCGGACGACCCGGAGCGTGAGCCTCACGCCCGAAGGCGAGACGTATCTGCGGTACGCGTCGCAGATCGTCGGGCAGGTTCGAGAAATGGAGGAGGCGATTTCCGGAGCGAAGCGCGACCCGCAGGGCTTGCTGCGCATCAACGCGACGCTTGGATTCGGCCGCACGACGATCGCGCCGCTCGTGTCGGAGTTCGCGAAGCGCTTTTCTGGCGTCGAGGTTCAGTTCGAAGTGACGGACCGGCCGGTCGACCTGGTCGAAGGCGCTTTCGATATGGCCATCAGATTCGGCGAGCTTCCCGACAGCCGCCTGAGCGCCCGGCGCATCATGAGCAATCGCCGTTTTCTCTGTGCCTCGCCGAAATATCTGGAGAAGTACGGCACGCCGGAACGCGTCGAGGATCTGGCCGAACACCGGTGCATCATCCATCGGCAGAACGACGACGCGTACGGGGTATGGCGTTACATCGTCAACGACCACACCGAGGCGATCAAGGTGAAGGGCGCCTTATCGAGCAACGACGGCGATATCGTGTTGCGCTGGGCGCTGGAAGGGCATGGAATACTGATCCGGTCGGAATGGGATCTCGCGAAGTACGTGCAGAGCGGGCGGCTGAGTCTCGTGTTGCCGAACACGGTTCTGCCTTCCGCCGACCTGTTCGTCTACTATCCGCGGCAAAAGAATCAGACGGCCCGCGCGCGCGCTTTCATCGATTTTCTGGTGAGCCGGTTTCAGGCTCCGTTCACGCCGGTCGATACGGGGACCGAGCCGCGTGAACGGAAAAAGCGCAGTCCGCGCCGATAACTTAAAGGTCTTTTACGAGGCGAAGCGCATCGTAGATCGCGGCATGCGTGTTCCGCGCGGACACCGCATCGCCGATTCTGAAGAGCTGAAAGCGTCCCTCAGGATTACGTTCGACGATTTGTGGCTTGCCGTCGATGAGATCATCGTAGTCGATCGCGCCGAGATTCGTCGATGCCGGCCTGAGCTCGAAATATAGTTCGTCCATCGGTATGGTGCCGTGATTCACGACGATCTGGTCGTAACGCTGCTCCTTCGTCACGCCGCCGTAATCGCTGCCGATCGTCGCGACCAGTTCGGCGCCTTCGCGGCGAACCGATTCGAGGCGGAACGTCACCGTGAACGTCGTTGCGAGTTTCTGCAGCGAGCGCATGTAGGGCACGAGATTCATGCTCATGACCTCGGGCGAGAACGTGCGGTCGGGCGTCATCACTTCGACGCGGCCGCCCGCCTGCGCGATGGTCTCCGCTGCCTGAAGCGCGGCATGATCGCCGGCATCGTCGAAGATCAGTACGTTGGCGCCGGGCTTCACGTCGCCCGAAATGATGTCCCACGACGACACGACATGCTCGTTGCCCTGCGAACACACCTCCGTGTGCGGCATGCCGCCGGTCGCCACGATCACCACATCGGGGCTGTGCGCAAGCACGGTTTCGGTGTCGGCCCATGTGTTGAACGAGAAGCGCACGCCGAGCTTTTCGCATTGCGCCATGCGCCAGTCGATGATGCCCATCATCTCCTTGCGGCGGATGTTCTGCGCGGTCAGACGGATCTGTCCGCCGGGATCGTTCATCGCTTCGAGCACGGTGACATCGTGACCGCGTTCGCCCGCGACGCGCGCTGCTTCCAGCCCCGCCGGTCCCGCGCCGACGATCACGACCTTCCGTTTCTTTTCGGCCGGTCTGATCGATTGCGGCATCTCCAGTTCGCGCCCGGTCGCGGCGTTGTGAATGCACAGCGCCATGCCGCCCTGATAGATGCGATCGAGACAATAATTCGCCCCCACGCACGGACGGATATCGTCTTCCCTGCGCTCGATGATCTTGCGCACGATATGCGGATCGGTCATATGCGCGCGCGTCATGCCGACCATGTCGATCCTGCCCGACTCGATGGCGAAACGCGCCGTCGCGACATCCTGGATGCGCGCGGCGTGGAAGGTGGGAAAGTCCGTCGCCTGACGAATTTCGCCCGCGAAATCCAGATGCGGCGCGCTTTTCATGCCCATGATCGGGATGACGTCGGTGAGGCCCGCATCGGTATCCAGGTGTCCGCGTACGACGTTCAGGAAGTCCACGAGGCCGCTGCTCTTGAGCCGCTTCGAAATCTCGATGCCGTCTTCCTTCGTGAGGCCGCCCGCCATCATTTCATCGGCGGTGTAGCGAATGCCGAGCAGGAAGTTATCGCCGACGCGCTCGCGCATCGCCCGCATCACGTCGAACGTGAAGCGCAGGCGATTATCGAGCGATCCGCCGTAAGGGCCATCCAGCGTATTCGTGAGCGGCGACCAGAACTGGTCCATCAGATGTCCGTAGGATTCGATTTCGAGCCCGTCCATACCGGCCGCTTTCATGCGCTCGGCGGCATCGGCGAAGTCGCGCACGATGCGCTCGATGTCCCAGTCCTCGATCTTCTTCGGAAACGCGCGATGCGAAGGCTCGCGGTTGTGCGACGGCGACACGGCCGGCAGCCAGTCGCCCTTGTCCCAACGCGTGCGCCGGCCGAGATGCGTCAACTGGATCATCACCTTCGCGCCGTGCTCGTGGCATTCGTCGACGAGATCCTTCATCCAGGGCACGACCTCGTCCTTGTATACGAGGATGTTGTTGAACACCGGCGGGCTGTCCTTCGACACCGCGGCCGAACCCGCCGTCATCGTCAGCGCGATGCCCGCCTTCGCCCTTTCGACGTGATACGCGCGATATCGCTCCTTCGGCATGCCGTCCTCGGCATACGCCGGCTCGTGCGACGTCGTCATGATGCGATTGCGGAACGTGAGATGTTTCAGCGTGTACGGCTGGAGCAACGGGTCCATGGACATGGGCGCCTCATCGAAGCGAGTGGGGATCGAATCACGTGTTGTGCGCTCAGAGTAGGTCCTATGTACACAGGTGTCAAGTATCGAGACAATGGTGTACAGTGAGTTAAAGCAAAGAGGAATCGCGGTCGTCGATTCGCGAAACCATCACACGAAAGGAACGGAATGGATCAGACAGTCGAGACCGTTCGCGGCTCAGCCGATATGTGGCTGGATTGCGCATACGAGAGTCTGCTAGAAGGCGGCATCGATTCGGTTCGGGTGCTTGCGCTCGCCAAGAAGCTGAATCTCGCACGAACGAGCTTTTACTGGTTCTTCCGCGATCGGGAAGAACTGCTCGATGCGCTCATCGCACGCTGGGAAGAGAAGAACACTGGCAACTGGATCAGCCGCAACGAGGCGTATGCGGACAGCATCTGCGAAGCGATGCTGAACGTGTTCGATTGCTGGTTCGACGATTCGCTCTTCGACACCCGCTTCGAAGCCGCGATTCGCAACTGGGCGCAGCAATCGCCGGACATCACGCGACTCATCCAGACGGACGATGCGAGGCGCATCGAAGTGCTGACCGCGACGTTCGTGCGCTTCGGTTATGAGCCCGCCGTGGCCGATGTGCGCGCGCGGACGACCTATCTCACGCAGGTCGGCTATGCGGCGACGCGGCCGAACGAAGACTTTGCAACGCGCATGCGGCGCATTCCGGAGTTTGTCGAGGTTTTCACCGGCGTGCGTCCGCAGGATCACGAGATGCAGCGCTTCTACGCGCGCCGGCAGTACGTGAACGAGACATGATCGACGCCCACTTACGCATAACTTAAAGTAATGCGGCGGTGAAAACAAATCACGTTGACATCGTTTTTATGCACTCGAATACTCAAGCGCCAAATTGCCGCGTGTATTTCGCGCACCGTTTTTCTCAACCCTCGGAAGATTAGATCGTACGCATCCAGCTCGTTTCGTTGTCACCGTCGCGATAAGAACACAGGGAACCTGACATGAAGAATTCCTCCGCCGTACGCTTCATCCTGAACGTTGGCATGGCGGTTTCGACCGTTACCTTCGCGATGTCTGCCAGCGCCGCCGATCCGATCAAGATCTCTCTGGCCAACTGGGCCGATACGCAAGCGGTCACGTACACGGCGAAGTACGTGCTGGAAACGAAACTGCAGCAGCCCGTGACGCTGATCGTCGCCGATCTGGGCATCCAGTTTCAGGGGGTCGCTCGCGGCGACGTCGACCTGATGCTCGGCGCGTGGCTGCCGGTAACGCACGCGGCGTACTACGCCCGCTTCAAGAACGAGATGGATGACCTGGGCGTGATCTATACGGGCGCGAAGATCGGCTGGGCGGTGCCGGACTATGTGCCCGAGAGCGAAGTCTCGTCGATTGCCGATCTCAACAAGCCCGAGGTCAAGAGCAAGCTGAACGCAACGATTCAGGGCATCGAACCGGGCGCCGGCGAAATGGTCGCATCGGAAAAGGCGATGAAGGACTACGACCTCGCAGGTTACAACCTGATCCGGGCGAGCGAGGCGGGCATGCTGACGGCGGTCTCGCGCGCGTATCAGTCGAAGAGCTGGATCGTCGCGACGGTATGGAGCCCGCATTGGCTGTGGCAAAAGTACAAGATGCGCTATCTGAAGGACCCGAAGGGCGTTTTGGGCGGTGACGAGCAAATCCGTGGATTCGCTTCGAAACAGTTCGCGCAGAAGTATCCGCGCGCGAACACGTTCATCCGGCATTACAAGCTGACCTTGTCCGATGTCGAAGCGATCGAACTCGACGGCAACGCGACGAACGACTGGAATGCGGCGGCGAAGAAGTTTGTCGACTCGCATCCGGAGAAAGTGAAGGCGTGGCTTCAGGAATGATGCGCGAGGCCGGGATCGTCCCGGCCCGTTGCATCGCGGCGCCGCCATTCGTCATGACGTACTTGATATAGCATCGACATGAAGCTTGCGCGGCTTGCGTTCGTGATGCTCGGTCTCTTCTGGGGATCGAACTTTATCTACATGAAGTGGGCGTCGTCCTCGATCAGCCCGATGCAGATAGCCTTCCTGCGCGTATTCTTCGGCTTTCTTCCGCTGGCTTTCGTTGCCTGGCGAAGGAAGGTCATCCGCTTCGATCAGTTGCGTTACCTTCATCATTTCATCGTGATGGGGTTCGTCGCGACTGCGTTCTACTATTTCGCAATTACCCAAGGCACGGCGCTGCTTCCTTCCGGGATAGCCGCCGTGCTTGGCAATGCGGCCACGCTCTTTACGGCGATTTTCTCTGCCTTCTTTCTGAGAACGGAGAAGATGAACAGCACGATGGCCCTGGGCGTTTTGCTCGGCTTCGTTGGCATCACCTTGATCGCGCGGCCATGGGAAGGCGCGGCGGGTTCGATCGAGTTCGCAGGTGTTTGCTGGCTGCTGATCAGCTCACTCGTGCTCGGACTTTCTTACGTCTACGTGCGCGCATTCTTGTCGCCATCGGGTCTGCCTCCGCTCGCACTGGCAACCTGGCAGATGGGCATCGCGGTTGGGGTTCTTGCGGCCGTCACCGATTTCAGCGGAGTGACGAACATCCTCCACGATCCATTGGCCACCGTCGGCCTGGTGGTCGGAGGCGGGATTCTCGGTACCGGCGTTTCCTTCTTCCTGTATTACTACCTTCTCGAAAAGTTCGGCGCGGTGGCGTCGTCCGGCGCCACTTACATGGCTCCGGCCGTCGCGTTGATCATCGGTTGGGCGGTTGGAGAGAAGTTCGGTCTGCTGGAGTTCGCGGCGCTCGTACTCATCATCTTCAGTGTGATGATTCTGCACGTGGGCCGTCAGCGAACGTTGCAACGTGCCGTAGGTTAGGAAAGCCACTTCATCATCAGCGTGGCGAAGACGACCATCCCTGCGCCGCCGATGCGCGTGGAGATCTGCGCGAAGGGCATCAGACCCATCCGGTTCGATGAAGACAGAATCGCCACGTCGCCGGTTCCACCAAGGCCGCTGTGACACGCGGTGATGATCGCGGATTCGACCGGGTACATCTTCAGCCACGCGCCGACGAAGAAGCCGGAGATGATCATCGCGATGACGGTCGCTGCGCAAATGACGAAGTATGCCGGCGAGAACGCGCCCACCAACTTGTCCCACGACACGAACAGCGTGCCCAGTCCGACGAGAATGGCGAAGGTCAGGTTCGTCGACATGAACTTGTACATCTGATACGCGCCGACTTCCATCGATTCCGGAATTGCCTTGAAAAGCTTCAATACGGCGGCCGCAATGATCATCAGCACGGGACCCGGGATACCCGTCATGGGTGAAAGCAGCGCGCCGAGGATGAACAGCGTGCAGCCGAGCAGCAAGCCGAAGCCCATCAACCGCAGGTCCAGTGCCGCTTCGGTTTTCTGCGCCTTGAGCAGAGCCTGATCTTCTCCGGTCCTGACGAGCGTGCCGTCGCCGCTGTACTGCCGATATTTCTCGCCAAAGCGCTTCAGAATACCGCTGCCGAGAATCGCAACGACGTTGCCGATCAACGCTGCGGGAACCATCATCGCAATCAGGTGGCCTTGCGCCGAACCCGTGATTTCCGAATAGCCGATGGAAAGCGGAAGAATGCCCTCGCCGATGCCGCCGCCGAGAATGGGTATCACGATGTAGAAGAACACGTGCTTCGGATCGTAGCCGAACATCAGGCCGACGAGTACGCCCGCTGCGATTGCCGTGATGGTTCCAATCAGCAATGGCACGAACATCTTCAGAAAGCCTTCGATGAGGATCTTCCGGTTCATGCCGAGAATGCTGCCAGCCACGAGACACGCGATATACAGATACTGGAGATTCGCCGTCTTCATCGTCGTGGTGATGGCCTTGAGCGAGGCGTCATCCATCAACTTGTATCCGAGCAGCGCGGACGGTACGAACAGGCAGAGTATGGCCGGGCCGCCGATATGCCTGAAAAGAGGAATTCTGCTTCCGATCTCTCCGAGCAAAAGTCCGGAAAGCATGAGAACGGCGAAGCCGCCGATCATGTCGTTCGGAAGCTTCTTTGTAGCGGCCGCCAGTATGGTCACGAGCGCAAGCGCCGCGAACATCACGACAGGCATTCCGCCGATCTTGACGTGGTTGATTTTCGCGAGAAATCCCGACGGCGCATTGCATGCGCGCACGGAAGAGGTTTCCATGAATGTCTCCTGATGGATTGCGGGCTCTGCGGGCCTTGAGATGCCCTTGGGAATGGACGCTTGGCGCGTCTCTTATCGAGCTGCTTTTTGCTGTTTCGGAAGGTCGATCTTCATCCACGGATGCGCGGCGTAATGCTTCGATTCGAATGCGCCGATGGCATCGCTGTCACTCAGCGTCATGCCGATCATGTCCAGCCCTTCGATGAACATGTGCTTCTGTCGGGCGGGCAATTCGAACGCGTATTTCGTTGCGCCGTCTGCTGTGATGACGCATTGATTCTCGACATCGATCGTCAATGTGTTCGTCGCCGGGTCGCTGGCGAGCGCGGTCAGCTCCGCGATGACGTGCGGTTCGAGCATCACCAGCAGAAGCCGGTTGTTCAACGCATTGAAGTAGAAGATCTCGCCGAAGCTGGGCGCGATGACTGCATCGAAGCCCGCCTGTTGCAAGCCCCAGACGGCGTGTTCGCGGCTGGAACCACAGCCGAAGTTCGCGCCGGTTATCAAAATGCGCGCACCTTGGTATGCGGGGCGATTCAACACGAAGTCGGGTCGGGGCGTGCCTGTGGCCGCGTTCGTACGCAGGTCGTAAAGAACGCCTCGTGCGAGGCCTGACTTATCGATACCGAACAGAAACTGCTTCGGCATGATCTGGTCGGTGTCGAGATTGTTCAGCGGCAGCGGCGCGGCAACGCCGGTCAGGGACGTGTTCTTAGACATGAGCCAACTCCTTGCGTACGTCGACGATATGGCCCGCGAGCGCGGCAGCCGCGGCCATGGCAGGGCTCATCAGATGCGTGCGTGCGCCGCGACCTTGCCGCCCTTCGAAGTTTCGGTTGGTGGTCGAGGCGCAGCGCTGACCCGGTTCGAGGATGTCGTCGTTCATGGCGAGGCACATCGAGCAGCCCGGCTGACGCCATTCGAAACCTGCCTCGATCAGCACACCGGTGATGCCTTCGCGTTCGGCCTGCTCACGCACCATGCCGGAGCCGGGTACGACCATGGCCCGAACCGACGAAGCGACCTTGCGGCCACGCACGACATCGGCGACCGCGCGAAGGTCTTCGATACGCGCGTTGGTGCATGAACCGATGAACACATGATCGATGGCGAGTCCGTCGATGGCCTGGCCGGCGTCGAGACCCATGTAGTCCAATGCCTTCGCTGCGTTCCTGCCTTCGACCGGCTCTTCAGGAAGGCCGGGAATGCGCGCGGTAACCGGAATGGCCTGGTCGGGACTGGTGCCCCAGGTGACGAACGGCGCAACGTCCCGCGCGTCGAACCGGTGCGTGATGTCGAAAGCGGCATCCGCGTCGGACTTCAGTTCGAGCCACGCGTTGGTCGCGGCGGCGATATCGGCTTGCGAAAGGTCCTTGATGCGCTCGGCTACGTACTGAAGCGTCGTCGCGTCGGGCGCGATCAATGCACCGCGCGCGCCGGCTTCGACCGTCATGTTGCAGAGCGTCATGCGCGCCTCGGCGGACAGCGACGCGATCGCCGGGCCCGAGTATTCGACCGCGAATCCGCGTGCGCCTTGTGCGCCGATCTTCGAGATGATGTAAAGCACGAGGTCTTTCGACGTCGTACCCGCCGGCAAGGTACCGTCCACGACGATGTGCATGTCGCGGGCCACGCGGTAGACCAGCGTCTGCGTTGCAAGCACGTGTTCGACTTCCGACGTTCCGATGCCGAAACCGAGCGCGCCAAGCGCGCCGTAAGTCGTCGTGTGGCTATCCCCGCACAGCACCACCATGCCCGGACGAATCAGGCCGATTTCGGGCGCCACGACGTGCTCGATACCCTGTTCGCGGTCTTTGACATCGAACAGATGGATACCGTGCTTCTGGCAGTTGCGCGTGAAGTTGGCGGCCTGATTGGCGGCCGCGTCGATGAAGATGGTGCGCTTGTCGACGGCGACGGGATGCGTCGGAATGACGTGATCGACGATGCCCATCTGCTTTTCGGGGCAGCGCACGGGCAGGTTCTTCTCGGCGAGCCCCGCGAATGCCTGCGGACTCGTGTACTCGTTCATGATGTGCAGGTCGGCATACAGCGCGACGTGCTGCTCATCGACGCGCAGGACCGTGTGGCTATCCACGATCTTCTGATAAAGCGTCTGTGCCATTTGTCTCTCTCCGGTACTGGGGGCGCTCGCTTGTCCGAGCGTTGAAGAGAGTGTAATTGCAGCGTTGATTCCGTAAAATACAGCCTGACTTAACCTATTCTTAAGATAGGCTTATAAATGGACGCGATTTCAGACCTTGAGTTCTTCGGCCGGTTAGTCACCCAGGGAAGCCTGTCAGCGCTGGCGCGCGAACTGGGCGTGACGCCTCCATCGATCAGTCTGCGCCTGAGCCAACTGGAACGACGGCTCGGCGTGAAGCTTCTGAACAGAACGACGCGTCGGCTCGCGATGACGCAAGAAGGCGAGTTGTATCTGAGCACCGGCACAAAGCTGCTGGAACAGGTGCGAGAGCTCGAGAGGATGGTGTCGAGCAGTCGCGATTTACCTCAGGGTCTTTTGAAAGTGAACGCGACCTTTGGCTTTGGCCGCCGATACATCGTTCCCGCGTTGTCGAAGTTTCGCCGGCAGTATCCGGATGTCGAAGTGCAACTGGATCTGACTGACCGGCCCATGAATCTTGCCGAGTTCGCATTCGATGTAGGCATCCGCTTCGGCGAATTGCCCGATATGCGCGTCGTCGGCAAGAAGCTGGCTTCCAATCGACGTTTCGTTTGCGCATCGCCCGCGTATCTGAAAGCGCACGGCGTTCCCGAAACGCCGGGTGATCTGCGCGGCCATACCTGCATCGTTCTGAGAGAGAACGACACGGCCTATGGAACATGGCACTTCACCAAAGGCAAGCGGCACGAGATGGTGAAGGTGCATGGTTCGATGAGCAGCAACGATGGCGAAGCGACCCTGCGTTGGGCGCTCGAAGGACACGGTGTGCTGGTCCGCTCCGAATGGGATGTCCAGCCGTATCTGGACGCAGAGTCGCTGAGACGGGTGCTCGCGGACTGGTCGCTGCCTTCTGCCGACATCTATGCGATCTACCCGGAGCGTTTGAATCTGTCGGCGAAGGTGCGGGTGTTCGTCGAGTTTCTGGAGCAGTATCTCAAGGCGCCGCATAAGGACCGCGAGGGCCGTTGATCTCTCGCGTCAGGCGGGCGCCTGCTTCAGCGCTGCAATCCCGGCGATGACCAATACGACACCGACGACCCGCAGCGCGCTCACTGCCTCGCCGAACAGCACGACGCCGAGCAGCACGGTTCCCAACGCGCCGATGCCGGTCCATACCGCGTACGCGCTGCCCACGGGCAACACGGTCAATACCTTGCCGAGCAGATAGACGAACGCTGCGAGCAACACGATCGACAGCACTGTCCATCCGGGGCGCGTGTAGCCTTGCGTGAACTTCATCGAGACGGCCCACGCGACATCGAGCAATCCGGACAGGATGAGCAACAGCCAGCCCAGACTCTGGCTCATATCGTTCTCTCCGTGCTTTCGCGAAGCAGGTACGCGTCGCGACCATGCAGAAACGCGCGCAATCGCTGTGCGTAGTCGGCAGGCACCGCGCCGATCACGCTCGGGCGTGCCGCAAGCGCGGCTCGCCATGCGGTGACTTTTGGCGTATCGGCGAACACGTGAAGATCCGCGAGTTCGTCGAATACATCGAAGTAGCGGAAGATCGGCGCGAACACGGCGTCGACCATGCCGAACTCGCCGCCTGCGAACCACGGCCCCGCGCCCAACACGCGCTCGACCGCCGCGAAGCGCTCCACCAGTGCCTTGAGTTGAGCGTGGTATGCCGGCGCATCGGTGGCGATTTCCAGCTTCCAGATCTCGGCAAGAATCGACGAACCGAATTCGATCCATCCGCGATGCCGCGCACGTTCGAGCGCATCGCTCGGCAGCAGCGTGCGGCCCGGCTGCGTTTCGTCGAGATATTCGCAGATGACGGCGCTTTCGAAGAGCACAGCGTCCTCATGGCCGTCACGCGCGATCATCAATAGCGGCACTTTTCCAAGCGGCGAAAGCGGGTCGAACCATTCGGGCCGGTTCGCCAGATCGACATAACGTTTCTCGAAACCAGTGCCTTTCTCCGCCAGCACGATGGCGGCGCGCTGCACGTAAGGACAAAGCGGATGACTGACGAGCGTAAGTGTGGATGTTTCATTGATCTTCATTGAGTCTCTCCCGTTTGATGCGTTCGGATAACGGCAGAGTAGTGTTTGCGAGACTGCAAGTCCATTGTCACCGGGAAAGCCGCACTTGCAGGGATGCAAGCGCCGTATTAACCTCGACGCATGGAAGACTGGAACGAACTTCGACTCGTGCTCGCCATTCAGCGTGACGGCAGTCTCACTGCCGCATCCGAGACGCTGGGCATCGACCATTCGACGGCTTATCGCCGCCTGAAGGCGCTCGAAACGCAGCTCGGCGCGCGTCTGTTCGAGCGCTTGCCGGGCGGCGTGTATCAGCCCACCGAGGCAGGCGCGCGCATCGCGGCCGGCGCTGAGCGAATGGAGGATGAGTTTCTGGCGCTGGGCCGCGACGTCGTCGGCGGCGATCATCGGCTGAGCGGGCGCTTGCGCGTCACGTCGTCGGAGACGCTCGCGTATAGCCAGCTCACCACGCATCTCGCGGCATTTCGTCGGGCGCATCCCGGCATCGTCGTCGAATTGTCGATCGAGAATCGCGTGCTCAGTCTCGCGCGGCGTGAAGCGGATATCGCGTTGCGTCCGGTTCGGCCGAAAGAGGGCGAACTGTGGGGTAAAAAGCTTGCGGGCGTCGCGTGGGGCTGGTACGCCGCGCCGTCGTATGTCGCGGAGAAAGGCGCGCTTTCGCGCAGCCAGAAGCTCGACGGTCACGCGTTGATCGGCTGGGACGAAGCGGCATCAGGCATTCGCGCGGCGCAGTGGCTCGCGATAAATGCGGCGTCGGCGTCGGTCGTGTACCGGACCAACAGTCTGGTGAATCAATTGATCGCCGCGCGCGCCGGTGTCGGCCTTGCGCTCTTGCCGTGCTATCTCGGCGACAGCGATACGGGTGTCACGCGCGTGGCCGCGAATCCGGTCGCCGAGATGGAAGGCGAATTGTGGATCGTCACGCATGCCGATCTGCGGAAAACCGCGCGCGTGCGAGCTTTCTTCGATGTGGTGGGAGAAGGCCTGGCCCGACAGCGTGAACTCTTCGAAGGCAAACGCGGTACTCCGAGGAAACGCTAGCCTCACATATCAATGACCGAGGCGCCCTCTACCTTTCCATCGATGATGTCTTCACCCCGTTGACGAGCAGCGCGCCGGGCAATGCCGAAGTCCGAGAACACGTCTTCCCGATCCACTTTGAACACGCGGCTCGTGCTGGTCTCGCCCGATGCGACCGGGCGACAGATGCGAACCGCGACGTCGTAACCTTCGGCATAGCGCGAATGCCTGTCGAAGCGGTCGAATGCGCGCGAGAACACAAGGGGATGAAGCTCGAACCCTTTGTAGAGGAGAGGCGGGATTGCTGGCATGACGTCTACTCCTGATTGGAGCTTCACTATACCCGCAAAACTGCCTCGGACGCGCAATTATCGTTCTCGATCTCGGTTCTATCATAGGAATGCTAAACGAAAGTGACCACGCATCCATATCACCGCTGATCTCGCCACTTCTTTGCGCATTCGAAATAGCTTGACGGTTTTCGAGTCAAAGCGTAATTTTCCTGATGAAGCCTTCAAGAAGCGCGATTGCTGCTCATCATTAACCGCAGCCCTGCGGTGTTCGTTGTCCTCTCCCTCCTTGATCCTTTATTCCGATACCGCTATCGCGGCGGTTTCGTTTGTTCGTCCTTTTCAGGAGAGTTTCATGGATACCGGCACCGTCAAGTGGTTCAACGATAGCAAGGGATTTGGATTCATCACGCCCGACAGCGGCGGCGATGATCTATTCGCGCACTTTTCGGAGATTCGCAGCGAGGGATTCAAAACGCTCGCCGAAAATCAGAAAGTCACCTACGAAACGAAGAGCGGTCCGAAGGGTCTGCAGGCGGCGAACATCACGCCGATCTAAAGAGCTTTTCTGCCGGCTCGCATGCGGGACCGGCAGCGCTTCTTTCCATCTGCTGGTTCGCGCTCGCGTGATACGATGAACCGCCACCACCGGAGTTCTCGATGTCACGCATGTTGAAAGTTGGAAGCCATGAATTCCATGTCGTGGTTCAACCGCTCGCTGCCGGTGGCTTCACCTACGCATGCGTCGACGTGGATCTGAGCGGCCCGAACGTCAGCGAGATTCGCTACGACAGCCATCTCCGCTTCGAGACGGAGGACGAGGCATACGAAGGCGGATCAGCCCACGCGAGGCGTCAGGCCGCGAGGCTGAGGCGCTAGACATCCTTGCCGTCTAGCCCTTCGGCGAAACGTAACGCCACTTCGCAGCGTGCACGTCGATGCGCGCATCATCCTGAAGTCGCTTTTCCGCGCGGTCGGATTCTGCCTGCCGCAAGGCTTCGGCGCGACTCTTCTGCGTTGCCGTGAGGTCTTGCTTTTTGAAGTGTGTAGCCGAATCGGCCGAGGTTCGCTTTAGCATGATGATGTCCGAAGAAGGAAGGCGTGTGGGCGAGCGTGCGCTCCATGACCGAACAAAGCAAGAAGAATCGTCGATTCATCAAATAGATCGCGACAGCAACCGGAAATGCGCTCAGAATGAGTGAGGAGCGACCCATTTCGTGGTCGCAGACAGGGGGATGAAATGGCAAAAGGTCAAATGCGAAGTAATCGCGAAGCAAAAAAACCTAAACAAGCGAAGAAGCTGGCCTCTCCAGTCGCCGAGCCGTTCAAGGTTCCGCTCCCGAAGACTTCGGGCTCCACCAGCGTCGCGAAAAAGAAATAGCCGTTATCGATGTAGCTTGGCGATCCTTACTGATCGTCGCTCAGGAAACGAATCAGATCGGGCAATACGACGGGCTTCACGAAATGTCGTTCGAAGCCGGCTGCGTGCGCCCGTTTCACGTCTTCGGAATGACCATAGCCCGTGAGCGCAAATAGGCGGAGTCGCGCGTGCTGCGGTTGCGCGCGCAAGGCGAGCGCCAGTTCATAACCGTCCATGCCTGGCAGGCCGATGTCGAGAACGGCGACCGCGGGTGAGAAGCGCGCCGCGATGTCCAATGCCTGAAAGGGATCGAGAGCGGTCGCGACCTCGAAGCCCAGTTCGGTCAGGAACGCTTCCATCGAGAGAAGTCCATCGACGTTATCGTCGACCAGCAGGACGCGCAATCCGGCCTGGCTCGACGGCACCGAAGCAGAGGGCAACGGCGAAGCTTGCGAACCGGCGATCTCGGCGCGTGTTGCAAGCGGCAGTGTCACCGTGAATGTTGCGCCTGTGCCGGGGCCGTCACTGCTCGCATCGACAGTGCCTCCGTGCAATTCCACCAGATTCTTCACGAGCGCGAGGCCAATGCCCAGGCCGCCTTTCGACCGGTCGATCGTCGTGCGTCCCTGCTCGAAAATCCTGAAGAGCTTCGGCATCAACTCCGCGCTGATGCCCACACCGTTGTCCTGGATGAAAACCGTGACATGACCTGGCGTCGTTCGAGCCTCGACGCGAATCTCTCCACCGACATCCGTGTATTTGGCCGCATTGTTCAGCAGGTTGCTGAACGCCTGCGTCAGACGCGTCAGATCGCCGAATATCTGCGTTCCGTCGTCGGACAGGGCAACGGTGAGCCGCTGGTTGCGTTGTTCCACGAGCGGGCTAGCCGCCTCGACCGCACGTGTGATGACGGAACTGATGCGCAGGCTTTCACGCTTGAGCTCGATCTTTCCCCGCGTGATGCGGCTGACATCCAGCAAGTCTTCGACGAGCCGGGACAGATGTGCAACCTGGCGCTCGATGATTTCGTGGTAGCGGTCGGCGATATCGCCGCGCTCGCGCCGGATCAACGCCAATGCGGTTGAAATAGGCGCAAGCGGGTTGCGCAATTCATGACCGAGCATGGCGAGAAATTCATCCTTCGCCCTGTTCGCTTCCTCGCGCTCATGGGCCGCGCGGGCGGCCTGAATGCCTGTCGCAGCCTGAGAGGTGGCCGCGCGCAGAAAGGCGATCTGGTTGAGTGTCGGGAAAGTCGGAGCCGCGGCACCGAACCACACGCTGCCTTGTCCCGAGCTGAAGCCCATGCTCAGCCTGATCATCCGCATCGGGCCCGCAGGCGTGTCGCACACACTGACCCGGGTTCCGATCGGCAGCCGGTGCCATCGGGCTATCGTCTCCTGCCATGCCGCCGACGCGTCCGCTGCGACAGTGCGTCCGTACATTCGCATCTGCACGAATGGTGGGACCGCCGGCAGCAAGGGAACGTCCACATAGCAGATGTCCAGCGGAACGATCCTTTCGATCGCCTGCGTCATCAGGCCGACGATCGCTTTGCCGTCGCCGCCCGCCCAGAGTGCCGGAAGCGCCAGCAAGCCCATCAGGTCCCTGAGCGCGTGTTCGGCGCTCTCACCGCTGAATCGGTCGATGTCCATTCTTCTGTCGCGATGGCTCAAATGGTTCGGCGGGCAAATCAGGCCTCCGCCTGTCTTTTGCGCGATTCCAGTTCCTTGATCATCTCCGATGGCCGGATAAAGAACGGATTCTCCTGGACGATTCCATTGATGAGCGTGAGCGGATGAGTGCGCAAGACATCCATGAGCATGGCGCCTGAAAGTTTGGCCATATCGTAGACGCACACGGCGGGCTGACGGTTGCGTTCGATGATCTCGTTGACTTCGGCTTCGTACGCGATGAGTTCCGGCGCGTTCGGGGTTTCTCCAAACGCCCAGTCCATGTTTCCCATGATGCGAAGCCGGGTGAATCCCTTGTCGCGTCCGGAACCGGTGAGCCGGTCTACCAGTGCGAGCATGCGATCCTTGTTGAACCTGCCTTCGTCATCCAGATAAGCTTCGGGCCATGTGATGACTTCCAGTTGTCCGCACGCCTCGCATTCTTCTACGTCGATGCCGGCGGTCTCCAGCCGGGCCTCGTGGTCGGCAAGATTCGCGGGATCGACGATGTGGAAGTTCTTCTCTCCGTTCTCGACCGCCTGTTTGTAGAACGGATTGAGCGCGTCGTATTCCTCATCGCGGCTATTGAAAAACGCGCACACGTGATAGGCGTCCATCGGCGTGCCGGCGATGGTGATTGGACTGTCCATAACCCTTCCTTACTTGACCACTTCTTGAGGAGCGGCGGCGGAACAACCCGGCGCTGGTCGGCGACCCTTGACGCGGCCACAGCCGAACCCATTTTATGGCATCGCTCACGCCGATGGCTTCGCAATTCGAAACTCATCACTGAAGGAAGCGGAAATGCGGTAACGACGACCGGATCGGTTACCAGAGAAAATGTCTGTTGATATGCCGATCGGCACAATTTGCGAGCCGCTGGCGTGAAGGACATTGCGCGCCGCAAGCAAGCGTAGAATTTCCGGCTCGTGGCGGCGAGCCCATTCGCCGCCGTTCGCACACGGATGGCTCATGGAAATCAAGTGGATCGAGGACTTCATCGCGCTCGCCCGCTATCAAAGCTTCTCGCGTGCGGCCGAGTTTCGCAACGTCACGCAATCCGGATTCAGCCGGCGCATCCAGTCGCTCGAACAATGGGTAGGCGCCGATCTGGTCGATCGCAGCGGCTTTCCGCCGACCCTCACACCAGCGGGCCAACTGTTTCGCGACGCCGCCGAAGACATTCTCGACAAGCTCTTCGATACGCGCGCCATCATTCGCACCGAGCAGCGCATTGCGGGCACGAGCCTGCAGATCGCAGCGGGCCATACCATCGCGCTCAACTTCTTGCCCGCCTGGCTCCGAACGCTCTCGAAGCAGGCCGGCGAAGTGCGCGCGCGAGTGATTCCGGCGAATGTGCACGATTCGATTCTCATGCTCGTCAATGGCAATTGCGAGTTGATGTTCGCGTATCACCATCCGCGCCTGCCGCTGCATCTCGACCCGCAGAAGTACGAGTACGTGACCGTCGGCGTCGATACGTTCATGCCGGTCTGCAAGCCCAATCAGCGGCTCGCGCCAACCTACCGTCTGCCGGGCGCGAAAGATCGTCCGATGCCGTACATCGCCTATACGGAGACGAGTTATTTCGGGCGCTGCTTCGCGTCTTTGATGGAGCAAGCGAACGCATCGCCCGCATTACGCCTGCATTACGAATCCGATATGGCCGAAGTCGTGAAGAAACTCGTTCTCGAAGGCGAGGGCGTGGCGTGGCTGCCGAAAAGCTCGATCGCGGCCGAACTCGATGCCGGCGAACTCGTTGCCGCCGGCCAGTCCGAATGGCAACTGGCGCTCGAGTTGCGCGTGTACCGCGATCTCACCAATCGCAGCGAATTGCTCGACACCATCTGGCGGCATCTTCACGCCTCGCCCGGCGCGGCCGGATAACGTCATCCGACGTTATGCGAAACTTGCATAGCCATATGCAGCACTGGCATTCACGTTTTTTCTGCCTTCCCTAAGATTCCGTCCTGACACAAAAAAGCGGCGTATCGAACTTCGACGCGCCAGCCATTCAGAACGCACGATGGTCGCGACCGACCGTTCGTGCGTCATCCCAGGACGGAGACACATGAAGAATCGCCTCACCCTCTATATCCTCGCCGGCATGGTGCTCGGCGTGGCTGTCGGTTACGTCTGTCATCGCACGGCGGCGGATGCCGCGCAGGCCAAGGTCATCGCCGGATACTTTTCCATCGTCACGGATATCTTTCTGCGGCTGGTGAAGATGATCATCGCGCCGCTAGTCTTCGCGACGCTCGTATCGGGTCTCGCCGGCATGGAAGGCACGAGCGATGTGCGCCGCATCGGCTTGCGCTCGATCGCGTGGTTCGTGTGCGCGTCGCTCTTTTCGCTTGCGCTCGGACTCGTGCTCGCGAACCTGCTGCAACCGGGCGCGGGCCTGCACATGACGCAGACGAGCGCCGACGTCGCCACCGGCCTCAACACGTCCGGTCTGAACTTCAAGGACTTCGTGACACACGCGTTTCCCACGAGCGTGATCGATGCGATGGCGCGCAACGACATTCTGCAGATTCTCGTGTTCTCCGTGATGTTCGGCATCGTTCTGAGCGTGATCAAGTCGGACCCGCGCGTGGCTCCCCTGATCGCCGGCGTGGAAGGGCTCGTGCCCGCGATGCTGAAGCTGACCGACTACGTGATGCGGCTCGCGCCCATCGGCGTGTTCGGCGCGCTCGCATCGGCGATCACGGTGCACGGACTCGATGTGCTCACCACCTACGGCAAGCTCGTCGCGAGTTTCTATGTCGGACTCGCGCTGTTGTGGGGCGCGCTGATCCTCGCCGGTTACGCGTTCCTCGGCAAGCCGGTCTGGGCCCTGCTCAAGTCGATCCGCGAGCCTGCGATGCTCGCGTTCTCCACCGCCAGCAGCGAAGCCGCGTATCCGCGTCTGACCGAGAAGCTGGAGGAATTCGGCGTCGACAAGAAAGTGGTGGGCTTCACGCTGCCGCTCGGATACGCGTTCAATCTCGACGGCTCGATGATGTATCAGGCGTTCGCGGCGATCTTCATCGCCCAGGCGTTCGGCATCGACATGCCGATCGGCACGCAGATCGTGATGCTGCTCGTGCTCATGGTGAGCAGCAAGGGCATGGCCGGGGTGGCGCGCGGCTCGGTGGTGGTCGTCGCGGCCGTGGCGCCGATGTTTCATCTGCCGCCATCGGGCGTCGTGCTCGTGCTCGCGATCGACCAGATTCTCGACATGGGGCGCACTGCGACCAACGTGATCGGCAACAGCATCGCAACGGCGGCCATCGCGAAGTGGGAAGGCAAGCGCGCCGCACGGCAGGAACGCCGCGCGGTGATGGGCGCGCCTTCGTTCGGTCAGATGGAAGGCGAGACGAAATGAACGGCACGGACACCGCGCTCACGCGCAAATTCGGCGTGGTGGGCGGACTCGGTCCGCTCGCGAGCGCGGACGTATTCTTCAAGCTGATCAAATCGACACCCGCCACGCGCGATGCCGAGCACTTCGACGCGATCTTCGAGCAGCAGCCGTTCCGCAGCGCCGGTGCCGAGAGCGAGACGCTGACGCAGCGCAAGCTGTTCATCTTCGATCTGATCGGCAACTTCGAGAAGCGTGGCGTCACGACAGTGGTGCTGCCGTGCTTTCTCAGCCACACGTTCATCGACGAACTGAAGGCGAATTCGCCGCTGGAGATCGTCGACATGCTCGACGCGGTGCGCAGCCACGTGCGCAGAAAGTTTCCGACGGTGCGCCGTGTAGGCGTGCTCGCGTCCGGCTATACGCGTCGCAGGCAGTTGTTCGAAAAGTATTTCGCCGCGCCCGAGTTCGAGCTGATCCATCCGCGCATGAGCGACGGCGTCGATCTCGTCACCGAAGCCATCTATGGCGCCGATGGCGTCAAGAGCGGCAATCTGCGTGGCCGTCCGGTCGAGCTGTTGCGCGCGGCATGCGAGGACCTCATCGCGCAGGGCGCCAATGTGATCGTGCCGGGACTCACCGAGATCGCCCTCGTGGCCGACGAGCTGGGCAGGTTCCGTGTTCCGCTCGTCGATTCGAATCTCGCTTACGCGCAGTATGTCGTGTCCGGCCAGTACGACTCGCCCGCAACGATCTTCAAGGTCGGCGTGGTGGGCGGCGTCGGGCCGGCGGCCACGGTCGATTTGATTCACAAGGTCGTGCGCGCCACGCCTGCGAAACGCGATCAGGATCACATCAAGCTGCTCGTCGAGCAGAACCCGCAGATACCGGACCGCACGGAGAACCTGATCGGCGACGGACCCGATCCGACCGTCTCGCTCTATGCGACCTGCAAGAAGCTCGAAACGGGCGGGGCGGATCTCATCGCGATTCCATGCAATACGGCGCACGCGTATGTAGAGCGCATCCAGCCGTATCTCGGCATACCGATCGTGAACATGCTGACGGTGACGGTGCGCTATCTGCGCGAGTCGTTCCCGTCGCTGCGCTCGGTGGGTTTGCTCGCGACGTCCGGCACGATCGCAAGCGGCGTCTACGAACAGGCGCTCGCGTCGCAAGGCTTGCGGCAGGTCGTGCCCGGTCCCGCGTTGCAGGCGCGCGTGATGGACGCGATCTACGGCAAGGAGGGCGTGAAAGCCGGCTTCACGACCGGGCAGTGTCAGAAAGATATCGCCGCCGCGATCGACGGTCTCATCGCCGAGGGCGTCGAGGTGGTCATTCTCGGCTGCACGGAATTGCCGCTTCTGCTGCGCGAGACGCATGTCTTCGGCGCGAACGGCGCGCGCGTGCGCGCAGTCGATCCCACTGACGTGCTCGCGAAACAGTGCGTCGCGTATGCGACTTCGGCGGCCGAGTCGCCGCCTCTGGAAGTCAACCGAGTCAACTAGCCGATCTGCCCGATCGAATCATCCAGAACCTGAGAGAAACAGATGCTTAACATAACTGAACGTATCGAACACGACCTTCTCGGCGATCTCGCCGTGCCCGCCACCGCGTACTACGGCGTGCATACGCTGCGCGCGCTGGAGAATTTCCCGATCACGGGCATTCCCATCTCCGTCTATCCGAATCTCGTCAACGCACTGGCGAGCGTGAAGGAAGCCGCGGCGCTCGCGAATCACGACCTCGGGCTGCTGAGCGAAGTGAAGATGCAGGCCATCGTGCAGGCGTGCAGACAAGTACGCTCGGGCACGGCGCACGAGCATTTCGTCGTCGATGTCATTCAGGGCGGCGCGGGCACGTCGACCAACATGAACGCGAACGAGGTCATCGCCAATCTCGCGCTCGAACATCTCGGGCATCAGCGCGGCGAATATGGCGTGCTTCACCCGAACGAAGACGTGAATCTCGGCCAGAGCACCAACGACGTCTATCCGACCGCGCTGAAGATCGCCACCTACGCGGGCATCGTGCAACTCGTCGAGGCGATGGCCGTGCTGCGCGCGTCGTTCGAACGCAAGGCGCAGGAATTCGCCAGCGACCTCAAAATGGGCCGCACGCAGCTTCAGGACGCGGTGCCGATGACGCTCGGCCAGGAGTTCAGCACCTTCGCGGTGATGCTCGGCGAAGACGAAGCGCGGCTCATGGAAGCGGCCGGGCTGATTTGCGAAATCAATCTGGGCGCGACCGCGATCGGCACAGGCATCAACACGCATCCGGACTACGCGCGCCTCGCATGCCGGCACTTGAGCGACGTGACCGGCATCGCGCTCACGACGTCGCCGAATCTCGTCGAAGCGACTCAGGATGTCGGCGCATTCGTGCAGCTTTCGGGCGTGCTGAAGCGCGTCGCGATCAAACTCTCGAAAACCTGCAACGATCTTCGCCTGCTTTCGAGCGGGCCGCGCGCGGGTCTCGGCGAAATCAACCTGCCGCCCGTGCAGGCCGGCTCCAGCATCATGCCGGGCAAGGTGAACCCGGTGATTCCGGAGGTCGTCAACCAGATCGCGTTCGAAGTCATCGGCAACGATGTGACCGTGAGTTTCGCCGCCGAAGCGGGTCAGCTTCAGCTCAACGCGTTCGAGCCGATCATCGCGCATAGTCTGTTCAAGAGCGTCGCGCACCTGCGGGCAGGATGCCTCACGCTCGCCTCGAAATGCGTCGACGGTATCACCGCGAACCGCGAGCGGCTGCGCGCGATCATCGAGAGCTCGATCGGCATCGTGACGGCGCTCAATCCGTACATCGGCTACACGCACTCGACGGAAGTCGCGAAGGAAGCGCTCGCGTCCGGCAGGAGCGTCGCGCAGATCGTGATCGAGAAAGGGCTGCTGAGTCAGTCGCAACTCGACGAAATCCTTCACCCCGCGATGCTGACGCAGCCCAGAACACTGGCGTCGATGGCGTGATGCGGCACGCTCGCCGCACTCATATGCGGTGCGCGAAACGCGTGGCGAGCGCGGCCCTGAAGCGGGCGGCGATGGCCGCGAAGCCAGCGCCGGTCGGGTGCAGTTCGTTGGCCCAGTCGCGCGCGTCGAGCGTGCCCTGCGTCTCGACCAACACCATGTCGTGGGCGGGGACGCTCGCGAGCCGCTGCAGCATCGCGCGGAATTCGACGAGAATCGTCTTGACGATCAGCGCGCCCGGCGCAAAGTCGGGCCAGCCCCGGTCGACGAGCGAGGGACGCAGCCACGGCCCCGCGAGATGGCAGGCCGACACGCCGGTGGGAAGCGCGAAATCGTAGGCGTGCACGAAGATCGGCGCGTCGGGCGCGAACTGATCGCGGATGCGGATCAGATCGAGATAGGCGCTTTCGACCACGCCGAAGATATGCGCGAGCCGCTGATCGTCGACGCCCCGTGCGGGATCGTTGCCGACCGCGCTCGCGTCGTTGAGCCAGAAACGGAACTGGTCGCCGACCACGTCGTTGCCGCCGCCGGAAAACAGCAACGCGTCGATCGGTCCGTTGGCCGGGTCCTTCAACTGGTCGATGAGACGGTTGCGCTTGGTCACGCCGAGCAGCGTCGTGGTCGCGTCGCTGTAGTGCGCGAGCTTGAGGATCATCGGCGTGGGCGTGCCCGCGGCGCGCAGGGCTTCGAGCACGTCGGTGGCGTGAAGCGGATCGGGCAGCGGGTAGTCGAACCAGGAATCGCCATCGCCGAGCAGGATGAGCGGCGCGGGTGCGCCGGTCTGAGCGCGCTGCGCTTGCGCCTGCCGCACCGCATGCTGGTGCGCCTTGACGCGTGCATTCAGATCCTGCTGGATCTGCTCTTGCCAACTTTCGTAGAGGTTCTTCATGGTGCCTCCGTAGCGAGCCGCAAACTCATGCAAAATACGCCGGTTCAATCGGTAATGGCAAGGAGCGCCTCGTGGGCGTTAATTTCGATCTAAATGATTTGCAGGCGTTTCGGGCCGTCGTCGAGCTGGGGAGCTTTCGCAAGGCCGCGGATGCGGTCAACATCTCCCAGCCCGCGTTGAGCCGCCGGATCGAAAAGCTGGAGGATGCGCTCGGCGTGCGCCTCTTCGACCGCACTACGCGCAGTGTGACGCTCACCACCGTCGGCCGCGTGTTCGCGCCGAGCGCCGAGCAACTGCTCGACGATCTCGATGTCGCGCTGCTCGGCATCCGCGATGTATCGTCGAGCCGCCTGGGTCATGTGACCATCGCGTGCGTGCCGTCGGTCGCCTATTACTTTCTGCCCAACGTGGTCGCGAGCTACCATCGCCGCTATCCGCGCATCCGGGTCAAGCTGCTGGACTCCAGCGCCAACGAGGTGCTCAGCACCGTCATGAGCGGCGAGGCGGATTTCGGCGTGAGCTTTCTCGGCACGCAGGAATCCGAGATCGAATTCAAGGTGCTGTTGCAGGAACGATTCGTCGCCGCGTGCCGGCGCGACCATCCGCTCGCGCGCAAGAAGCGCGTCACCTGGAACGAGCTTTATGAGCACGAGTACGTATCCGTCGACAAGACGTCCGGCAATCGTCTCCTGCTCGATCAGGCGCTTGCGGCCGTCGCGCCTCGCGCGCCGAGCGTGTGCGAAACGCGCCACGTCACGACGATGCTCGGCCTCATCGAAGCGGGACTCGGCGTCGCGGCGGTGCCGTCGATGGCCATGCCCGGACGCGATCATCCGGTCCTGACGAGCGTGCCTCTGGTCGATCCGGTGGTGCGCCGGCGCGTGGGCATCGTGCGGCGGCGCGGCAGAGCGCTTACGCCTGCGGCGCAGCAGTTCTACCGCGAGATCATGGAGATGAAGCGCAGCGGCGCCGGCAAGGGCGAGAGCGGCGACGGTGACGCATCGTGAGCCTGCCCTGGCCGTTCCGGCTGCTTTACGTGCAAGTCCTGCTGGGGATGGTGCTCGGCATGGCGCTCGGCCATATCTGGCCGCAGACGGGCGCGCTGCTCAAGCCGGTCAGCGACGCGTTCGTCGCGCTGGTGCGGATGATGATCGGGCCGATCGTCTTCTGCACGATCGTCTCGGGTATCACGTCGCTGGCGAGCGGCGCGGCCATCGGACGAACGATCCTGAAGGCGCTCGCGCTCTTCTACTTCCTGACGGCGGTTGCGCTGGTGCTCGGGCTCGCGACCGCCTACGTACTGCATCCCGGCGCGGGCATGCATATCGACGTGCGTCATCTCGATACGGGCATCCTCTCGCAGTACGTCAAACGCTCGCAGCCGCACGGGCTCGTCGAGTTCGCGCTCGGCATCATCCCGGAGACGATGCTCGGCGCCTTCGAAAAAGGCGAAGTGCTACCGGTTCTCCTGCTCTCGCTGCTCTTCGGCTTCGCGTTGAACTTGCAACCGCGCGCAGGCAAGCCGGTGCTGGCGTTCATCGACGGCATCGCGCACGCGCTCTTTCGCATCCTCGCGATGATCATGCGGCTCGCGCCGGTCGGCGCATTCGGCGCGATGGCCTTTACGGTGGGGCGCTTCGGCATCCGCTCGGTCGGTTCGCTGGGCATGCTGATGGCGTCGTTCTACGTGGCATGCATCCTGTTCGTCATGCTGGTGCTCGCGCCGCTCGCGCGGCTTCACGGCTTCCCGCTCTGGCGTCTGTTGCGCTATCTGCGCGAGGAACTCGTGATCGTCCTTGCGACGTCATCCACGGAACCGGTCCTGCCGCGCCTGATCGGCAAGCTGGAGGCGCTCGGCTGCGACAGGGGCATCGTCGGGCTCGTGCTGCCCGCGGGCTATTCGTTCAATCTCGACGGCACCGCGATCTATCTGACGCTCGCGTCCGTGTTCATCGCGCAGGCGTGCGACGTGCAGCTCTCGGCCGCGCAGATCGCGACGATGCTCGCCGTCATGCTGATCACGTCGAAAGGGGCGGCGGGCGTCTCCGGAAGCGGACTGGTGGCGCTCGTCGCGACCTTGACGGTGATTCCCGACCTGCCCGTTGCCGGCGTGGCGCTGCTGGTGGGCATCGACCGCTTCATGTCGGAGGCGCGCGCGTTGACGAGCGTCATCAGCAACGCGTGCGCGGTGATCTTCGTGTCGATGTGGGAAGGCGCGTGCGACCGCACGCGCTTCAAGTCGATGCTGCATGCCGGCGTCGCGCGTAATGCCGACGCGGCCACCGAATGACCGCGTGGCGGGTCAGTGCGACGTGACGGAATCGAGGCCGGTCGCCTTCACTTCCGGCTGAACCTCGGGTGAAGCGAGATAGTCGAGCAGCGCTTTCGCCTCCTTCGGATGCTGCGCGCCGACGGGAATGCCGGCGGCAAAACGCGTGACCGATTGCAACGACTCCGGAATCTTGCCGACGAAAGTCGCGCCCTTCACCGGCAGAAGTTCGCTGACCTGCTGAAAGCCGATTTCGTAGTCGCCGCTCGCCACCACGGACGCGACGGGAATGCGCGGGATCATCTTCGCCTTCTGCTTCATCTGCTCCTCGATACCGAGCCGCTTGAACAACTCGCGCTCGATATACACGCCGCTCGCGCTGTCCGAGTAAGCGACCGATTTCGCCCGCAGCAGCGTCTCCTTCAGCCCTTCGACCGAGCCGACATCGGGCTTCGCCGCGCCATCGCGCACGACCACGCCGATGCGCGAATCCGCCAGTTCGACGCGCGATCCAGGCACGACCTTGCCGGCCTTGATCAGCTCGTCGAGCGCATAGCCGACCATGATGACGGCGTCGGCGGGCTCGCCGCGTTCGAGCCGGTTGGGAATGGCCTCGGGCGATTTGCCCATCGACGGGCCGAGCGCCGTGTCGAGCGTGTTGCCGCTCGCGGCGGTGAATTTCGGACCGAGCAGCCTGTACGCGGCGGTGAAACCACCCGAGCTCATGACGTGCAACTCGGCCGCCTGCACGCCCGCCGACGCTACGGAAGCCGCGACGAGCCCCGCCGCGCATACCTTGAGAAGCAGATTCTTCATGGATGAGGACATGTGCGGTTGCGTGGTCAGTGAGCCGGTGACAGTGTCACCGGGCGGCGCCGGTAGAGCACGAACGTGGCGCACAGCGCGCATGCGGCGGCGAAGCTCATCCAGATGCCGGGCGCGGCCTTGTCGCCGGTAAAGTGGATCAGGCCCGTGGAGATGGCGGGCGTGAAGCCGCCGAAGATCGCCGTCGCCAGGCTGTAGGCGAGCGAGAAGCCCGCGACGCGCACGTCGGCCGGCATCACTTCCGTCAGCGCGACGACCATCGCGCCGTTGTACATGCCGTACATGAACGAGAGCCACAGCAGCACGAGCAGCATGTTGATGAAGCTCGGCGCATGCGCGAGGAACGACAGCGCCGGATACGCCGTCGCGATGGCGAGCACGGTCATGCCGAGCAGCAGCGGACGCCGCCCGAAGCGGTCGGAGATCACGCCGCCGATGGGCAGCCAGATGAAGTTCGACACACCGACGCACAGGGTCACGAGCAGACTGTCCGCCGTGCTCAGATGCAGAACCGTCTTGCCGAAGGTCGGCGCATAGACGGTGATGAGGTAGAAGCTCGTCGTGGTCATCGCGACCAGCATCATGCCGGCGACGACGATTCCCCAGTTGCGCATCAGCGTGGCGAAGACTTCCTTCATCGACGGACGATGCTGGCGCGCCTTGAATTCCTGCGTTTCCTCCAGATTGCGGCGCAGCATGAAGATGAACGGCACGATCATGCAGCCGACGAAGAACGGCACGCGCCATCCCCACGCGGCGATGGCCGACGTGTCCAGCCATTGATTCAGGGCGAAGCCGAGCGCCGCCGCCACGACGATCGCGACCTGCTGGCTCGCGGACTGCCAGCTCGTGAAGAAGCCCTTGCGGCCGGGCGTGGCCATCTCGGAGAGATAGACCGACACGCCGCCCAGTTCCGCGCCCGCCGAGAAACCTTGCAGCAGCCGTCCGATCAGCACGAGCGCCGGCGCGAGCAGACCGATGCTGGCATAGCCCGGCACGAACGCGATGAGAATGGTGCCGCTCGCCATGATCGACAGAGTGACGATGAGGCCCTTGCGGCGGCCCACGTCGTCGATATAGGCGCCGAGGATGATCGCGCCGAGCGGGCGCATCAGAAAGCCCGCGCCGAACACCGCGAAGGTCATCATCAGCGAAGCGAATTCGCTCGCGGCGGGAAAGAATACGTTGGCGATCTGGGTGGCGTAAAAGCCGAACAGAAAGAAGTCGAACTGCTCGAGGAAATTGCCGGCCGTCACGCGAAATACCGCGGCAGCCTTTGATTGCCCGGGCGAATGGGCAGGGGGGGATTGGTGCATCGAAATGTCTCCGAAAACCTGGAATGCGCGGTGCGCGCGGATTTATCTTTCATGCATGTTCGCCGCAAACGACTGAGACGATAAGTGCAAACTATCGAACGATTGATGTTCTATGGTTATCAATCGAACTTCCGGCGACTCATGCGACAATCATGGCCTGTGAAAATACAAGCATCGGGGCTGGAGATACACATGACCACGCGAGCGGACGAGATTCTCACGACGCTTGAGAGCGAAATCCTTTCGGGACGCTTGCCGCCCGGTTCGCGGCTGGAGGAAACCGAGCTTTCGGAGCGATTCGAATGCTCGCGCACGCCGATACGCGAGGCGTTGCGTCAACTGGCCTCCGAAGCGCTCATCACCATGCGCCCGCGCCAGCCCGCGATGGTCGCCGCGCTGTCCGCGCGCAAGCTGCTGGAAATGTTCCAGGTCATGGCGGAACTAGAAGGACTGTGCGCGCGCCTGGCCGCGCGCCGTGCGACGCCGCAGCAAATCGCGCGGCTGCGTGAAACGCAGGTCGAACTGCGCGGCACGCTCGACGCCGAGCAGGTCGACAGCTTCTACGAAATCAATCGCCGCTTTCACGAAATCGTCTACGAAGCGAGCCAGAACGACTTTCTCGCGGACCAGACCCGCGGCCTGCGCAACCGCGTGTCGATCTATCGGAAGATGGTCACGCAAAAGGTGCGGCGCCGCCTCGATACCGTCGACGAACATGAACAGGTGATCGCCGCCATCGAGCGCGGCGACGGCGACGCCGCCGCCAAGGCGATGTCCGCGCACGTCAACCTGCTCGGCGAGCAGATGCTCGACTTCATCGCCCTGTTCCCCGAACCCGCCGACGTGCCCGAATAAGGGCACGCTTTACCCTCCCGACATCGACGAAAGCCGCCGGCACACGCCGGCGCGCGCCCGCACGCTCAATTTTTTGAAAAACTCCTTGCAACGTATTTTGAATCGGTATTATCTGGATACAAGAACGCCGACTTGAAATACATTGAGCGGCGATTCCTCTGACATGACGACCGACGCCAAAGACAAGGAGCAGGTGATGAGCGACACGCTGCATGCCGCGAACGACGTAGGGCAAGCGCAGAAAACCGAAGACCGCGTGTACCGCAAGGCCACGCTGCGGCTCATCCCGTTCCTGATTCTCTGCTACGTCGCGGCGTATCTGGACCGGGTGAACATTGGCTTTGCGAAACTGCAGATGCTGAGCGACCTGCAATTCAGCGAAACCATCTACGGACTGGGCGCGGGCGTGTTTTTCATCGGCTACTTCCTGTTCGAGGTGCCCAGCAACCTGATGATGCAGCGCGTGGGCGCGAAGGCGTGGATCGCGCGGATCATGGTGACCTGGGCGCTCATCTCGGGCGCGTTCTTCTTCGTGCAGACGCCGACGCAGTTCTACGTGCTGCGCTTTCTGCTCGGTTCGGCGGAGGCGGGCTTCTATCCCGGCATCGTGCTGTATCTGATGCAGTGGTATCCGGCGCGCCGCCGTTCGCACGTGCTCGCGATCTTCATGGTCGGCATTCCGCTCGCCGGGATCATCGGCGGGCCGCTGTCGGGCTGGATTCTGGAGGCGTTCAACGGCTCGCACGGGCATCCCGGCTGGCGCTGGCTGTTTCTGATCGAGGCGCTGCCGTCGCTGGCGCTCGGCATCGCGGCGTTCTTCTATCTCGACAACAAGCCGTCCGAGGCGCGCTGGCTCACGCGGGAGGAAGCCAAAATCATCACCGACGCGCTCGACACGCCGGACCACCGCCATACGCGCATCTCGGAGACGGTCGGTCAGGTGTTCCGCGATCCGCGCATGCTGCTGATGGCGCTCATCTACTTCTGCGTGATCATGGGCCAGTACGGCCTGACGTTCTGGATGCCGACGCTCATCAAGGCGTCGGGCGTCTCCGGCGTGCTGATGATCGGCATGCTGTCGGCCATTCCGTTCGTGTTCGGCGCGATTGCGATGGTCTCGTTCGGCCGCAATTCGGACCGCACCGGCGAGCGGCGCTGGCATCTGATCGTGCCGATGCTGATCGGCGCGCTCGGCTACGCGATCACGGCGTCGTCGGGCTCGAACGTGCCGCTCGCGCTCGTCGGCCTGTCTCTCGCCGCGGCCGGCGTGCTCACGCCGGGCCCGCTGTTCTGGGCGTTGCCGTCCGCGATCCTCGCGGGAACCGGCGCGGCGGCGGGCATCGCGGCGATCAACGCGTTCGCCGGGCTGGCGGGCTTCGTGAGCCCCTATCTGATCGGCTGGCTGCGCGATCTCACGCATACGTCGGTCATCGCGATGTATGTATCGGCAGGCGTGCTGGTCGTCGGCGCAGCGCTGATCCTGCTGATTCCGGCGAAGCTCGTGAATCGCTGATCCGACGCGGTCTTTCCCGCTACAGACAGAACGGCATGCCGCCCCGCATGCCGTTTTTTTATTCCTGATCGACGTCTTTTGTATTTTTACATGCTAGTCTATGTATTCGTACACGTCGTTTATAAATACACGGAGCGATACATGGAACTGAACTTCAAGGGCAAATCGGCGCTGATCACCGGCGCGTCGAAGGGCATCGGGCTGGCGACGGCGTGGGCGTTCGCCGCCGAAGGCATCGAAGAACTGCATCTGGCGGCGCGCTCCGCCGATGCGCTGCATCGCGCGCAGGACGAAATCGCGACGAAACACGGCACGCGCGTGCACGTCTATGCGACGGATCTGTCGGTCACGCAGAACGCCATCGATCTGGCGCATGCCTGCGCAAACGCCGACATCCTCGTCAACAACGCCGCCGATTCCAGCCCGGGCCCGCTCGACAAGATGACGGACGCCGACTGGCGCGCGAGCCTCGACATGAAGATCTTTTCCTACGTGACCTTGACGCGCGAACTCTATGCGTCGATGAAGCGGCGCGGCAGCGGCGTGATCGTCAACGACATCGGTAACTCGGGCGAGAACTGGGACGCGAACTACATCATCGGTTCGACGGGCAATGCCGCGATGATGGCCTTCACGCGCGCCATCGGCGGCTGGGCGCTGGACGACGGCATTCGCGTGGTTGGCGTGAATCCGGGGCCGGTCGCGACCGATCGCATGGTCAAGCTGATGAAGCGCCGCGCGCTCGACTGGTACAGCGACGAAAGCCGCTGGGAAGAACTCTTCGACAAGTATCCCGGCAAGCGCGCGGCACAGGCCGAGGAAGTCGCCGATCTGATCGTGTGGCTCGCGTCGGAGCGCGCGGCGTACATCACGGGCACGATCGTCACCATCGACGGCGGCATCGCGTCGCGCCGCTCGATCATCTGAGGAGACCACGAACATGCGTCGATTCGAAGAACGCAACGCCTATTTCGACCGCCTTTGCAACAGCGAAGGCCTGATGTGGCTCGGTCAGAACACCAATCACTTCGAGCCGCATCCGGCCGTGCGTCAGGCCGTGATCGACGCACTCGACGGCGGCGAATATCACGCGTACGCGCCGCCGCTCGGTTTCGAAGCGCTGCGGCAACTGATTCGCGAGGACATCGGCCTGCCGGATGCATCGGTGATGATCACCGACGGCGCCGTCGAAGCGCTGTACAACGTGTGCCGCAACATCTGCGAAGCGGGCAAGGATTTCGTCACGACGAATCCGAGCTGGGCGTGGCCGATGCAGTTCGCCGCGCGGGCCGGTTCGCGCGTCATCGAATTGCCGATCTATTCGCCCGAGCAGAACTACAAGCTCACGCCCGCGCAACTGCGCGCGGCGGTGAACGAGAACACGGGCGTCATCTATCTCGTCGATCCCAACAATCCGCTCGGCACCTGTCATACCGAAGACGAGATCCGCGAATTCGCGGAGATCGCGCGTTCGGTCGGCGCGTACTTCATCCATGATGCAACGTACTTCCAGTTCGCCGATGACTTCACGCCCGCGTACCGTTTCTATCCCGAGAAGACCATCGTCACGTACAGCTTTTCGAAGTGGCTCGGCCTCGCGGGCATGCGTCTGGGCGCGGTGATCGCGCATCCGGATCTGATCGAGCGTTTCGCGTCCGCGCCGCCGAACAATCTCGGCAGCAACGTGTTGTCGCAGCGCGCGGCCATCGCCGGATTGCGCACCAAGAACGAATGGTTTCCGGAGATCAACCGGCGTCAGCGCCGCAACCAGGCGGCGGTCGTCGAAGCGGCGAAAAATGTCGAAGGCCTGAGCGTGCCGGTGTTTCCTTCGCAGGCGAACCTGCTCGTGGTCGAGACGATCGGCGCGGGCATCACGCCGGAAGCGCTCGTCGAAGCGTTTCAAAGCGAGCGCGTGATGATCCGGCAGGGCGCCTACCACACGAAACAGTTCGGGCATCGCTTCGTCAAGGTGAGCCTGACGGTGCCGGAAGCGTGGGCCGATCGCTTCTGCGAACTGCTGCCTTCCATGGTCGAGCGCGCGCGTTCGATCAAGGAACCTGCGAATCAATTCTGAATACCGACGAGGACGGAACATGCCGTATCTGACGACATCGGATGATGTGAAGCTGTATTACGAGGAAGCTGGCGTTGGCACGCCGGTTGTGTTCGTGCATGAATTTGGCGGCGATCTGCGCAGTTGGGAACCGCAGATGCGCTACTTCAGCAGACGCTATCGATGCATCGCGTTCGCGGCGCGCGGCTACGCGCCGTCGGACGTGCCCGACGATATCGAACAGTATTCGCAGGCCATCGCCGCGCGCGATATCCGCGACGTGCTCGATGCACTGGACATCGATCGCGCGCATATCGTCGGTCTGTCGATGGGCGGTTTCGCGACGCTGCATTTCGGGCTCGACTACGCGGATCGCGCGCGTTCGCTCGTGGTCGCGGGCGCGGGCTACGGCGCGGAAAAGGAGTTCGAAGACACCTTCCGCGAAGTGTCGCTCGAAGTCGCGAAGCAGTTCGAGGCGCAAGGCGCGGAGCAATTCGCGAAGACGTATTCGCTCGCGGCATCGCGCATTGCGTTTCAGGTGAAGGATCCGCGCGGCTGGCTCGAATTCGCGACGATGCTCGGCGAACATTCGGCGCGCGGCTCGGCGCTGACCATGCGCGGCGTGCAGGCGCGACGTCCTTCCATCTACGATCTCGAAACGCGGCTGAAAGCGATGACGGTCCCCACGCTCGTGGTCGTCGGAGACGAGGACGATCATTGTCTCCAGCCGGGCATCTACCTGAAGCGCACGGTGCCCGCGAGCGGACTCGTCGTGATGCCGAAGACCGGCCATACGTTGAATCTCGAAGAACCGGCGCTCTTCAATCAGCACGTCGCCGATTTTCTCGCGATGGTCGAGCAGAACCGCTGGCTGCCGCGCGACCCGCGCGCCGTGCCCGCGCAGATCATGAAGACATCATGAGCGCGAGTGCGTACGTCGACGAAAAGCGGCTCACGGAAAGGCTCGCCGCGATGGCGCGCATCGGCGCGACGGACAAGGGCGGCGTCAATCGACAGGCGCTCTCGAAGGAAGACGCGGCGGCGCAGCGCCAGCTCGTGCAGTGGGGCGCGGCGCTCGGATTGAAGCCGTCCGTCGATGCGATCGGCAACCTGTTCCTGCGGCTCGAAGGCGCGGATACGAACGCGCCGCCCGTGCTGTCCGGCTCGCATCTGGACAGCCAGCCGACCGGCGGCCGGTTCGATGGCGTGTACGGCGTGCTGGCCGCCTTCGAAGCGGTCGAGGCGATCGTCGCGTCGGGCGTGAAGCCGCGCGTGTCGATCGATGTCGTCGCGTGGATGAACGAAGAAGGTTCGCGTTTCGCGCCGGGCATGATGGGCTCCGCCGTGTTCGCGGGCGCTCGCGAACTCGACGCCGTGCTCGCCGTCGTCGACACGGACAACGTGAGCGTGAGGAACGCGCTCGCCAGCGTTCGCGACAGCCTGCGCGATGTGCCCGCGCGCGCGCTTGGCGGACGCGCGTCGGCGTATGTCGAGGCGCATATCGAACAGGGTCCGCATCTGGAGCGCGAAGGATTGACGATCGGCGTCGTCACCGGCATTCAGGGCAAGCGCACCTTCAAGGTGCGCGTGGACGGCGAAGCGGCGCACGCGGGCACCTCGACGCGCGCCGAACGCAAGGACGCGCTGCTCGCCGCCATCGCGATGGTGCAGGCGCTGGCCGACGCCTTGCACGACCGGGAAGACATCGTGAAATTCACGGTCGGGCGTTTCGACGTGAAGCCGAGCGCGCCGTCCGTCGTGCCGAGTTCGGTCGATTTCTCCATCGATCTGCGTCATCCGGATTCGCATGTCCTGCAGGCGCTGGGCGACAGAATCGCGGCGATCTGCGAGGCGCACGCGGGCGTGTGCGCGGTGCGCGTGACGGAACTGTCGACGGCGATGTCACTCGACTTTCCCGAACCGATGCGTGCGCTCGTCCGCGCTGCGGCGGCGCGGCTGGAGCTTGCGCATCGCGACATCCTGTCGACCGCGGGCCACGACGCGCGCTATCTGCATGGCGTGTGTCCGTCGGCGATGATCTTCGTGCCGTCGCATCTCGGACTCACGCATTGCGAGACCGAGTTCACGTCGTCGTCCGATCTGGCCGCGGGCGCGAAAGTGCTTGCGGATGTGCTGAGCAGACTCGCGTCCGTTTAGAACTTGTGCGTCATCCCGATGACGACACCGCGCGTGTAGGCCGCCTGTCCGTGGTTGTGGGTCGGACCGGCGGCCGCGCTGCCTACGTCATCGCGCCATTCTTCATCGTGCTTGCCACGAAATCGTATTCTTCCGTGTTGATATGCGTAAGCCGGTACTCGACCGGTTTCTGATTGATCGAGTAAGCCACGCGTTCGACCTCCATCACCGCAGCTCCGGCATCGAGCTGCAAAATCGCGCTTTCCGATTCGCTCACGCGCCCGACGCGCAAACGCTCGTCGGTGCCGGCCACATTGATGCCGAACGCGTCCTGATAAAAGTTGTAGAGCGTGTCCTGGCGGCTGCGCAGCGTGCTTTCGGTGAGTCCGGGAAAGAGCGTCTCGGGCAGCATGATGTGGTCGATCATGATTACCTTCTCATGGAGCGCGAGCGCGTTCGCGAAGGAATATAGCCGCGCGCCATCATCGATGCCGAGCCTGGCCGCAATGGCCGGCGACGCCTTCACTCTGCGGAAGTTGATCAGCGTGACGACGGGATAGGTGCGCTCGCCGTCGCGCCGCGTGACGCGAAAGTAGCGGAAAAAGTGGCGGTCGCGACGATGCATCGCCACGAAGGTGCCGAGCCCCTGATGACGGATCAGGATGTTTTCGGCGCACAACTCGTCGATGGCTTTCCTCAGCGTGCCGATCGACACGCCGAACCGTTCCGCCAGCTTTTTCTCGGACGGAATCACTTCGCCGCCCTTCCATTCCTGCACCGTCAGCGCAGCAAGCATGGCTTCCTTGACTTCCTTGTAACGCGTGCCGCCAGGACTGGTCGGCATGGCGGTGACTGTGCTCATCACGCCTCCCTCCGCTCTGCTTTATATGGCGCTCATTCTACCCGTTCATCGAAAAGATGTAACACATATAGATGAGTTAGTTGACATGGATGAGATGCAGGCCTAGTATTCATTTCAACGGCAGGCGCGACGCGTTTGGCCTCGCCGATTGACCAACCATGACGGAGGAGCACATGAGTTACGCGGCGGCTGGAGCAGGCAGTGCAACGAAGCAGGCGGCAAGCGGCGAACGCAGGACGATCCATATCGTGCTGCACGAGGCGAAGGACACCGTGGGCGTGGCGGTCGTCGAGGGCATCAAGGCGGGCTCGCAATTGAACGCCTGGATCATGGACGAGGATGAAGTCGTCACGGTTGCGGCAAAACAGGACATTCCCATCGGTCACAAGGTGGCGCTCAAGGATATGTCGGTAGGCGACACGGTGTTCAAGTACGGCGTGGATATCGGCAAGGTGGTCGCGCCCATCACGGCGGGCGAGCACGCTCACGTGCACAACATCAAGACGAAGCGCTGGTAAGCCCTGCATCGCAGCCGGCTACTTCCACCCCACATCGAGAGAGACATCATGAGCGTGCTTCAACTGGACACTACTTTTCGTGGTTATCGCCGTGAGAACGGCCGCGTCGGCGTTCGCAACCACGTCATCATCCTGCCGGTGGACGACCTGTCCAACGCGGCGGCGATGGCCGTCGAAAGCGCCATCAAAGGCACCATGGCCATTCCGCATCCGTATGGCCGCCTGCAGTTCGGCGCGGACCTGGATCTGCATTTCCGCACGCTGATCGGCGCGGGCAGCAATCCGAACGTCGCGGCGGTCGTGGTGATCGGCATCGAGGAAGGGTGGACGAAGCGCGTGGTCGACGGCATCGCGAAATCCGGCAAGCCGGTGATGGGCTTCGGCATCGAGTTGCACGGCGATCACGACACGATCATGCGCGCATCGAAAGCGGCCAAGGAAATGGTGCAGTACGCGACCACGCTCGAGCGCGAGGAATGCCCGATCAGCGAACTGTGGGTCTCGACCAAGTGCGGCGAATCGGACACGACCTCGGGCTGCGGCGCGAATCCCACCGTCGGAAACGCGTTCGACAAGCTTTACGGCCTCGGCAACACGCTCGTCTTCGGCGAGACCTCGGAACTCACGGGCGGCGAACAGATCGTCGCCGCGCGCTGCGCGAACGACGGCGTGCGCGAACGCTTCCAGTTCATGTTCGACCGCTATCAGGACATGATCAACCGCTGGAAGACCGACGATCTTTCGGAATCCCAACCGACCAAGGGCAACATCGCCGGCGGCCTGACGACCATCGAGGAAAAGGCGCTCGGCAATATCCAGAAGATCGGCAAGAAGTGCATGGTCGACGGCGTGCTCGACAAGGCCGAGGAGCCGACGCATTCGGGCCTGTGGTTCATGGACTCGTCGTCGGCCGCGGCGGAAATGGTGACGCTGTGCGCGGCTTCGGGCTTCGCGGTGCACTTCTTCCCGACCGGCCAGGGCAACGTGATCGGCAACGCGATCGTCCCGGTGATCAAGATCTGCGCGAATCCGCGCACGGTACGCACGATGGGCGAGCACATCGACGTGGACGTCTCCGGCATCCTGCAACGCGAGCAGAACCTCGATCAAACCGGCGACAAGCTGCTCGAATGCATGCTCGCCACCGCGAATGGCCGCTGGACCTCGGCGGAAACGCTCGGTCACCGCGAGTTCGTGCTGACGCGTCTGTTCGAGAGCGCGTAAGCCCGCGTGCGGCAGCGCGTGCGGCGGCTTCGTCGCGCCGCGCGCGCTGAAGTATCGAAAGCAAGAGCAATCAGAGAGAGATCCCCATCCGGCGCGCGCCGGTTCGCAAGCCGTCCCAGAAGCGGCGCGGACCGATATCGCGCCCCGGTCGTCATCTGGCAGCAGCGAGTGGAGGAGACACCATCTTGCGCGTGCTCAAGCATCTCTATGTCCAGGTCCTGATCGGCCTGGCAGCCGGCATTCTCGTCGGCTATTTCGCGCCGGCGCTGGGCGTGCAGTTCAAGCCGCTCGGCGATACGTTCATCCGCCTCATCAAGATGCTCATCACGCTCTTGATCTTCTGCACGGTGTCGGTCGGCATCGCTCGCATGGAGAGCCTGAAGCAGGTCGGGCGCGTCGGCTTCAAGACGATTCTCTATTTCGAGGTGGTCACGACCCTCGCGCTCGTGATCGGCATGATCGTCGCGAACGTGATGCATCCCGGCGCGGGTCTGGACATCGATCCGAAGACGCTCGATCCCGGCGCGGTCTCGCATTTCGTCACCGAAGTGCATAGCGCCGAGCACAGGAGCATGCTCGAGGAGATCGTGCCGAACTCGGTCGTGGGCGCGTTCGCGCGCGGCGATCTGCTTCAGGTGCTGCTGTTCTCGGTACTGTTCGGGGTGGCGCTGTCGCTGATGTCCGAGCGCAGCAAGTTTCTCTCGCAGTGCATCGAGCAGCTCGGCGACGCGTTGATGCGTATCGTCGAAATGATCATGCGGCTCGCACCGCTCGGCGCGTTCGGCGCGATCGCGTTCACGGTCGGCAAGTACGGCATCGGGACCTTGCAGCAACTGGGCCTGCTGATTCTGTGCTTCTACGCGACCAGCATCATCTTCGTCGCGCTCGTGCTCGGCACCGCATGCCGCTGGGCCGGCGTGGGGCTGTGGCCGCTCTTACGCTATCTGCGCGAGGAACTGCTGATCGTGCTCGGCACGTCGACGACCGAATCCGTGCTGCCGCGTCTGATGGAAAAGCTCGAACGGCTGGGCTGCCCGAAATCGGTCGTCGGACTCGTGCTGCCGACCGGCTATTCGTTCAACCTCGACGGCGCCGCCATCTATCTGACGATGACCTCGCTCTTCATCGCGCAGGCGACCAACACGCATCTCTCGCTGATGCAGCAGCTCGGCCTGCTCGCGATCTTGCTGGTGACATCGAAAGGCGGGGCGGGCGTCGCGGGCGCGGCGCTGGTTGCGCTGACGGCCACGCTGTCGTCGCACAACATCATTCCGGTCGCGGGGATCACGCTCATCATCGGCATCGATCGCGTGCTCAACGAGATTCGCGCGCTCGTGAACATGATCGGCAACGCGGTCGCGACACTGGTCGTCGCGCGCTGGGAAGGCGTGTTCGATGTCGACACGGCACGCGCGGTGCTCGCGAACCCGCGCGCCGCGAACGACGAAGAAGCGCGCTTGATGATCGAACCCGCGCAGGACATGCACAAATGAGCGCACATGACGACATCACCATACCGGTGAAGGATCTGCACGCGCTCGCCCGCGCGGCCTTGCTCGAAGCGGGCGCGACGCCCGCAACGGCTGAGGCGGCCGCGCAGGCGCTCGTGTATGCGGATGCGCGCGGCCTGTCATCGCACGGCGTGAGCCGGTTGCCCATGTATCTCGCGCAGTTGCGCAACGGCCGCGTCGATGCAGGCGCGGTGCCGCGCATCGTGCGCGACAAGGGCGCGGCGTTTCTCGTCGACGCCTGCGACGGACTCGCCTTCGGCGCATGCGAACTGGCGATCTCGACGGGCATCGCGCGCGCGCGGACCTTCGGCACGGCGGCGGCCAGCGTCACGCGCAGCCATCACTTCGGCGCGGGTGCGTATCACCTGGAAGCGGCCGGCGCCGCGGGCCTCGTCGGACTCGCGTTCAGCAACTCGCCGGGCGCGATGCCCGCGTGGGGCGGAACGCGTCCGCTGTTCGGCACCAACCCGATCGCCGCCGTGTTCCCGCGCGCCGATGCCGCGCCGCTCATGATCGATCTGTCGATGTCGCAAGTCGCGCGCGGCCGGATCATGGTCGCGGCGCGCGACGACCAGCCCATTCCCGAAGGATGGGCCACCGCGGCGGACGGGAAACCCACGACCAGCGCGCACGCGGCGCTCGAAGGCATGATGCTGCCATTCGGCGGCGCGAAGGGCGCGATGCTCGCGCTCGTCGTCGAACTGCTCGCGGCGGCGTTGTCGGGCGCTCAATTCGGCGCGGAAGCCGGCTCGTTTCTCACGGAAGACGGGCCGCGCTCGGGCGTGGGCCATCTCTTCTGGCTGATCGATCCCGAAGCGCTCGCCGGCACGACGCTGTATCAGCGCAGGATCGAGACGCTCGTCGAATTGATGCTGGCCGATCCGGACGTGCGATTGCCCGGTTATCGCCGGCAGGAGATTGCAGCGCGCAGCGAGCGTACGGGAATCGTGATGAACCGTGCCTTGCTGAGCCAGCTTCGAGCGCTGTCGAAGGAAAGAACCGACACAATATGAAATAGTCGACATTCCCGCTTTACCTTCTTCCAGCGATAAGAAACCGGCACCGATGCCGCGGAGACAAGCATGCGAAAAATCTTTCGTCAGATTTACGTTCAGGTGCTCATCGCAATCGTGGCAGGCGCGCTGCTCGGCCATTACTTTCCCCACTTCGGGCAGAGCGTCGCACCGTTGAGCACGGCGTTCATCAAACTGGTCAAGATGGTCACCGCGCCGCTGATTTTCGTGACCATCGTGCTCGGCGCGAAAGAGATGGGCGGCGCGGGTGCGCTGGGGCGCATCGGCGGGCGGTCGATCATCCTGTTCGAACTGACCACGACCATCGCGCTGCTCATGGGCTTGTGGGCCGTCAACTATATCCAGCCCGGCGCGAGCCTCAATCTCTCGCCGGCATCGATCGATGCGAGCGTGCTGAGCGGATACGAACGCTCGATGCATGCATCGGGCGGCGTCACCGAATTTTTTCTGAACATCATTCCCGATAGCGCGGTGTCGGCCTTCGCGCATTCGGACATGCTGCAGGTCGTGCTCTTCTCGACCCTCTTCGCGATCGGTCTGTCGCATGCGGGCAAGGCCGGCGAGCCGGCGTACAAGTTCTTCGAAGCGATCAGTCACGCGCTCTTCGGCATCGTGCGTATCGTCATGCGTGTCGCGCCGATCGGCGCATTCGGCGCGATGGCCTATGCCGTCGGCAAGTTCGGCTTCGCCACCATGAACTCGCTCATGATGCTGCTGATCACGGTCTACGTCGCGACACTCGCGTATATCGTGCTGGTGCTGGGCGGCATCTGCCTGATGTGCGACGTCAGCCTGTGGCGGCTGCTCAAGTACATACGCGGCGAGATCCTGCTCGTCATCGCGACGGTTTCGTCGGAAGCGGCGTTTCCGCAGCTCGTCAAGAAGCTCGAAGCGCTCGGATGTCCGACGGGCGTGGTCGGTATCGTCATGCCGATGGGCTATACCTTCAATCTGGCCGGAACGTGCGTGGCGCAGGTCATTTGCGCGGTGTTCATCGCGCAGGCCTTCGGCATTCAGCTGTCGGTGGCCGAGCAGGCGGTGCTCGTCGGCATTTCGATGCTGACGTCCAAAGGCATGGCGGGCGTGGCCGGCGCGAGCTTCATCTGCCTCCTGGCGACGCTCGCGGCGTTCAAGCACATTCCGATCGAAGGCGCGGCGCTCGTGCTGGGTGTCGACCGGTTCATCGCCGAAGTGCGCGCGACGACCAACATGATCGGCAACGCGGTCGCCACGGTGGCGGTCGCGCATTGGGAGCGTCAGCGCGATGACGTCTGCATGCGCGAGACGCTCGGCATGCGGCCGAAGGCGTCGAGCGCGTCGTGACCGTCATGAGCGTCGCGGCGATCAGGCCGGCGGCGGCCCGCTCGTGCCGCGCACCACGAGTTCGATCGGCAGGCACGCGTCGGCGGGAACCCGATCCGAGGCGAGCCATTCGAGCAGGGTGAGGGCCGCGCGCTGGCCCAGTTCATACGTAGGCAGCAAGACAGTGGAAAGACCCGGCGTGATCTGCGAGGAGATCGGCAGGTTGTCGCAGCCGACGATCGACAGTTCGCGCGGCACGTCGATCTTCATCGATTGCGCCTCGAACAGCGCGCCGAGCGCGAGGACGTCGTTGCCGCAAAAGACGGCGCTCGGGCGCGGGCGCAGTTGCATCAGATGCTTGAGACCTGCGCGTCCGCCATCGAAACCGAACGGCTGCTCGACGACATTGGCTTCCGGCAGGCGCAAGCCCGCGTCCGCGAGCGTCGTGCGAAAGCCATCGACGCGATGCCGCGCGCGGTCGTTCTGGCGCGTGAGGCCGGAGATCATGCCGAACGTCCGATGCCCGAGCGACAGCAGATGCTCCGCCGCGAGCTTGCCGACGAGGCGGTTATCGAAGCCGATGAGCGGCGTGGAAGCCGTGAGGAATTCGCCGGCGTTGACGGCGTTGGTCCAGGTGATGAGCACCGGAATGCGGCTTGCGCGAACCAGTTCCCATGTTTCATGGGCATGATCCGCGCCGACGAGCACGAGCGCATCGACGGCGCGTTCGAGCAGCGCGCGTGCGCTTTCCGTCTCCGCTGCAAGACTGTATTCGTGCGATGAGATCAGCAACTGGTAGCCCGCGCTGGAGAGCGTGCTTTGCAGGCCTTGCACCGCGCGCGCGAAGATGGCGTTGTCGAGTGTCGGAACGATCGCGCCGACCATGCGCGCCCGGCCGAGAGCCAGCGCCCGTGCGGCGCCGTCGGGAACATAGCCCAGCCGCGCAACCGCTTGCAGAATGCGCTCGCGGGTCGGTCCTTTCACCACCTCGGGGTTGGACAGCGCACGCGACACGGTTGCCGTAGAGACGCCCGCGAGCGCCGCGACATCGGCGAGTCTTGGTCTTTCGACGTTGCTCATGAACGGGCTTTTGTCCTGGGTCGAAGTCGTCATTGTATGAAGATCGTACGGTGCCGCGAATAGAGCATGTCTCTAGGTAACAGTCCCGATGTCATCGCAGAAAAGTCGATTTATTATAAATGCAAGCGCTTGCATCTAGCGCGTTAGGAACATATCAGCCGAGTTCAGTATCGGCTTATTTTTAAGGCAAAAATGCAAGCGCTTGCATTTTCAGATCGAAGTGTTCGAACTCAGGAGCAGACCATGACGGTGTTGTATATCAAGAAGGCCGCCAAGACCCCGGAAACCGAAACCGCCACCGCCCAGCGGGTCGTCACGGAGATGCTGGCGGAGATCGAAGCCAACGGCGAAACCGCCGTGCGCGCCTATGCGGCGAAGCTCGATCGCTGGGATGGCGAGATCATCGTGTCGCGCGAGGAAATCGAGCGGCGCGCGTGCGAAGTGCCGCAGCCTATTCGCGACGACATCGACTTCGCGGTGAAGCAAGTGCGTGACTTCGCGCTCGCGCAGCGTCGCTCGATCGAAGATTTCTCGGTCGAGCTGCATCCGGGCGTGACGGCCGGTCAGCGTGTGGTTCCGGTGAACGTCGTCGGCTGCTATGCGCCGGCCGGGCGTTACGCGCATATCGCGTCGGCATACATGGGCGTGGCGACGGCGAAGGCGGCCGGCGTGAAAACGGTGATTGCCTGCTCCAGCCCGTTTCGCGGCGGCGGTATTCATCCGTACGTGCTGTACGCGTTCAAGGCGGCGGGCGCGGATGTCGTGATGACGCTTGGCGGTGTCCAGGCGATCGCTTCGATGGCATATGGTCTCTTCACCGGCAAACCGGCGGATGTCGTCGTCGGTCCGGGCAACAAGTTCGTCGCGGAAGCGAAGCGCGCGTTGTTCGGCAAGGTCGGCATCGACGTGTTCGCGGGTCCGTCGGAAGTCGCCGTGATCGCCGACGAAACCGCCGATCCGGCGATCGTCGCGAGCGATCTGGTCGGCCAGGCCGAACACGGCCACGAGTCGCCCGCGTGGCTTTTCACGACCTCGAAGGCGCTCGCCGCCGAAGTGATGGCGCTGGTGCCGCGTCTGATCGACGATCTGCCGCCGACCGCCCGCGACGCCGCCGCCGCCGCATGGCGCGACTATGGCGAAGTGATCCTCTGCGACACGCGCGAGGAAGTGGTCGAGATATCGGACCGCTATGCCTCCGAGCATCTCGAAGTGCACGCCGCCGATCTCGACTGGTGGCTCGACACGCTCACCTGCTACGGCTCGCTGTTCCTGGGCGAAGAAACGACGGTCGCGTTCGGCGACAAGACGAGCGGTCCGAACCACGTCCTGCCGACCAAGGGCGCGGCGCGCTATTCCGGCGGGCTTTCCGTGCACAAGTTCGTGAAGACGCTGACGTGGCAGCGCATGACGCGCGATGCGGCCAGACGTATCGGCGAAGTCACGGCGCGCATCTCGCGACTCGAAGGCATGGAGGCGCATGCGCGAACGGCCGACGACCGCCTGAAGAAGTACTTTCCCGACGAGCAGTTCGAAAAGGGCGAGACGGTTCAGGTTTGAACGCACAGCGCACTCGACGGAGCGATCGATGAATCATGCAAAGCTGTTCAGTCTCGAAGGACGCATCGCGCTCGTGACCGGCGGCAACGCCGGCATCGGCCTCGCGATGGCGCGCGCGCTCGGGCACGCGGGCGCGCGCGTCGTGCTCGCAGCAAGGCGCGAAAGCGCGCTGCGCGACGCGGTGGCCAGTCTCGCCGCGCAGGGCATCGCGGCGGATTGCATCGCCGGGGATATCGGCAGTCCGGAAGCGGCGCGTCAATGCGCCGGGCAGGCGCTCGCGGCGAACGGGCGGATCGACATACTGGTGAATGCCGCCGGCGTGAATCTGCGCCAGCCGTTTTCCGAGGTCACGCCCGAGGCATGGCAGACGCAACTCGCGCTGCATCTCGGTGCGCCGTTCTTTCTGACCCAGGCGCTCGCGCCGCGCATGAAGGAACGGCGCTGGGGAAGAATCATCAACGTCGCTTCGCTGCAGTCGTATCGGGCGTTTGCGAACAGCGCGCCATACGGCGCGGCGAAGGGCGGCGTGGTGCAGCTCACGCGCGCCATCGCTCAGGAATGGGGGCGTCACGGCATCACCTGCAATGCCATCGGTCCAGGCTTTTTTCCTACGGCGCTCACGGCATCCGTATTCGCCGACGAAGCGCTCGCCGCGCGGCACGCGGAACAAACCTGTCTCGGCCGCAACGGCACTCTGGAGGACATCGACGGCCTCGCCGTGTTTCTCGCAAGCGACGCGTCCGCTTACATTAGCGGTCAAACAATCATGATCGACGGCGGTTATACCGCACGCTGATCCACGTTGGTGGAGACAAACATGCTGATTCAGGACAGTCAGGGACGCGGGCACGTCGGCACGGGCGCGCCTTCGTCCGCTGAAGATGTCGCGCGCAGCGGTTCGGAGAATCTACGGGCGGTCACGGTGTCGAGCGTGCTCGGCGCGGTGATCGAATGGTACGACTTCTTCCTTTATGGGGTGGTGGCGGGCGTCGTGCTGAACAAGCTGTATTTTCCGCAGACGGACCCGGTGATCTCGACGATGCTCGCTTACGGCACGTTCGCGCTCGGCTTCGTCGCGCGGCCGGTGGGCGGCGTGATCTTCGGTCACTTCGGCGACCGGCTCGGCAGAAAGAAGATGCTGATGCTCACGCTGCTGCTGATGGGTGGCGCGACCGTTCTGATCGGCCTCGTGCCGCCGTATGCGAGCATCGGCATTGCGGCGCCGCTGTTGCTGCTTGCCTGCCGCATCGTGCAGGGTATCGGGCTTGGCGGCGAGTGGGGCGGCGCGGTCCTGATGACCTATGAGTCCGCACCCGTCGAAAAGCGCGGCTTCTACGCGAGCCTGCCGCAGGTGGGCATGTCGCTCGGCCTCGTGCTCGCCTCGGGCGTCATCGCGGTGCTGTCGTTCACGCTCGACGAGAAGCAGTTCCTGACGTGGGGCTGGCGGCTGGCTTTCCTTGCGAGCGGCGTGCTCGTCATCGTGACCTTCTACATGCGCAAGCATGTCGCCGAAACTGACGACTTCAAGAAGGCGAAGAAAGCGCACAAGGCCACGCTGCCGATCATGGACGTGTTCCGCCGCTATCCGCGCACGGTGCTCGCATGCATGGGCGCCCGCGTGATCGATGGCGTGTTCTTCAATGTGTTCGGCGTGTTCTCGATTCACTATCTCACCGACACCTTGCACTTCGCGCGCACCACCGCGCTGCTCGGCGTGGTATTCGGCGCGCTTGTGATGACGTTCTTCATCCCGTTCTGGGGGCGCGTGTCCGACAAGGTCGGGCAGCCGGTCGTGTACGGCACGGGCGCGCTGCTGGCGGGACTCTCGGCGTTTCCTGCGTTCATGCTGATGGCGGGCGCGAACGGCTCGGCGCTGCCGGTGTGGATCGCGATCATCGTACCGTTCGGCGTGTTTCATGCTGCCGTGTTCGGCACGATGTCCTCGCTCTTTTCCGAAGCGTTCGAGCCGGATGTGCGCTATAGCGGCATCTCGTTCGTCTATCAGTTCGCAGGCGTGTTCGCGGGAGGCCTGACGCCCGTCGCGGCGACATGGCTGACCGGAATCCAGTCCGGCAAGCCGTGGTACCTGTGCCTCTACGTGCTGGCTGCGGGCGTCCTGAGCGCGTCGTGTTGTGCGTGGCTCGCGCGGCACCGCAAGTCGCCTTCGTGCGAGCGCCTGCGCGCACGCGAACTCGCCAGCCATCGATAACACCAACGGGAAAACCTTTCGATGAAAGCCCTTGTGTACACCCAGCCGAACGAGATGCAGCTCCTCGATCGCCCCGAGCCGGTCGCGCAAGCGGGCGAGGTCGTGCTGAAGATCGACGCGGTCGGCATCTGCGGCTCCGACATGCACGCCTATCACGGGCACGATCCGCGTCGCAAGCCGGGTCTCGTACTCGGACACGAATTCGCCGGCACCATCGCGCAGAGTCGCGATGCGAAGTGGCGGGAAGGAACGCGCGTGACCGGCAATCCGCTCATCACTTGCGGGACGTGCGAGTTTTGCGTGCAGGGCCGCGATAACCTGTGCGCGAATCGCACGATGGTCGGCATGACGCGTCCCGGCGCCTTCGCCGACTACATGTCGATACCGGCCGCGAGTCTCGTCGAGATTCCCGGCGATATGCCCGCGCACATCGCCGCCGCGACCGAGCCCGCCGCGACCGCGTTGCATGCGGTGAATCTCACGATGCGCGCGTTGCTGCGGCCCTTGCCCGAGTGCCGCGCGCTCGTGATCGGCGGCGGCGCGATTGGCCTGCTCTGCGCGTTGCTGCTGCGTGCGTACGGATGCCGCGACGTAACGGTGGCCGAAACCCACGCCGCGCGCCGTGCATCATGCGAGCGCGAAGCCGGTTGCAGAACGCTCGATCCGCTGGCGCAGGAAGCGCCGCAGAACCACTTCGATTTCGTGATCGATGCGGTGGGCGCCAAGGTCACGCGCGCGAGCGCACTCGCGGCGGTGAAGCCGGGCGGCGTGATCATGCACATCGGTTTGCAGGACTGGGCGAGCGAGATCGACATGCGCAAGCTCACGCTCGCGGAAATCACCCTGCTCGGCACCTACACCTACACGATGGCCGATCTGCGCGCGAGCGTCGCCGCGCTGCACGAAGGCGCGTTCGGTTCGCTGGCGTGGCTGGAGCAAAGGTCGCTCGCGCAAGGTCCGCAAGCATTTGCCGATCTGCATGCGGGCCTGGCGAAATCGAGCAAGGTTCTGCTCATTCCAGACCCGGCCTGAGGGACCCGGACGTCGAGTTCTGCCGGCCTCGGCGCGAGGGCAATCGCGCCGGGGCCGGTCCGTGCTCAGTCGTGACGATGATGCTTGTGGTGCTTGCCGTGATGACCGCGGCTGTAGTCGTCCGCGTAGGAATTCGAGCGCGAGACATTGCCGCCCAGCGCGGCACCCGCGCCGCCGCCCAGCGCCGCGCCGACCAGGCCGCCGCCACGGCCGCCCATCGCATTGCCTGCCGCCGTACCCGCGCCGCCGCCCAACGCGCCGCCGATGATCGCGCCCGTGCGCTCGCGACGGTTCGACGTGACCGCACCGCCCGCACCCCCGCCCACTGCGCCGCCGAGCACCGCGCCCGTGCTGCCGCCTACCGCGCCGCCGAGCGCCGCCCCGGCCACGCCGCCGAGCGCGCCGCCGAGCGCATTGTTCATGTCGCCCGCCAGGGCCGGCATCGACGCCGAAGCCGCGAGCGCGGCGATCGCAACAAACTGAATGATTCGCTTGGACATTGTTCGGATGTTTGTTTTTGAGACGGCGCGAGTATACCCGTAGCCCTGAAAGGTTTTCGTAACGACGCACGTAGTTGGCGGTAAGAGGTGTAACAAAATCGATTCGCCGCCCTTTCGCCGCGAATCTATGCCGCCGCTAATTCATTCATGATCCTGAATCGATATCTAAATTTTTTCTAACTTTTCCTTATCGTTTTTCGCGAGCACGATTCACTCGTGTGCTTTTCCGCGTTCGATCGCGCCTGCCGCGACGACCGGCCATCTATCCGACACACCGACTCGCCACCGACGCACCGCGTCGGTTTCTGAAGTACATAGGCGCCGCACGAGCGCACTGACACATAACGGAGACAGACATGGCAAGCGCAGACACGGCGATGACCGGGTATTCGAACGGACTTCGTCATAACAGGTGGGTGCAGTTGACGATCGGCATCGTCTGCATGGGGCTCGTGGCCAACTTCCAGTACGCGTGGACGTTGTTCGTGATGCCGATGGACGCGAAGCACCATTGGGGTCAGGCGGCGATTCAGACCGCGTTCACGATCTTCATCGTCACGGAGACGTGGCTCGTGCCCGTCGAGGGCTGGCTCGTCGACAAGTTCGGGCCGCGACCCGTGGTGATGGGCGGCGCGATCTGCGCGGCGATCGGCTGGATCATCGACGCGCATGCCACCACGCTCATGCATCTGTACATCGCCGCCGTGGTCGCGGGTATCGGTGCGGGTTGCGTGTACGGCACGTGCGTCGGCACCGCGCTGAAGTGGTTTCCGGACAAGCGCGGCCTCGCGGCCGGTCTGACGGCGGCAGGCTTCGGCGCGGGCGCGGCCGTGACCGTGATCCCGATCTCCAACATGATCCAGAGCACGGGCTACGAAAGCGCGTTCATGTTCTTCGGCAGCCTGCAAGGCGCGGTGATCTTCGTGCTGGCGCTGTTGCTCGTGCGGCCGAAGCCGCCTGCGAACCTGGTGCCGGCCAAACGCATCGTGTCGACCAAGATCGACTACACGACCGGGCAGATGGTGCGCGCGCCGATCTTCTGGGTGCTGTATGCGATGTTCGTCGCGGTGGCGGCGGGCGGCGTGATCGCCACCGCGCAGTTCGGGCCGATTGCCAAGGAATACGGCTTCGCCAGCATGCCGGTGAGCCTGTTCGGCGCGACCCTGCCGCTGCTCGCGATGACGCTGTCCATCGACAACCTGTGCAACGGCTTCACGCGACCGCTATGCGGCTTCATCTCGGACAAGATCGGCCGGGAAAACACCATGTTCATCATCTTTCTGGGCGAGGGCGTCGCGCTGCTCGGGCTGATGCAGTTCGGCCAGAACCCCTACATGTTCATGGTGTTCGCGGCGCTGACGTTCCTGTGCTGGGGCGAGATCTTTTCGATCTTCCCGGCGACCTGCGCCGACACGTTCGGCAGCAAGTACGCCGCCGCCAACGCGGGCACCTTGTACACGGCCAAGGGAACGGCCTCGATGATGGTGCCGATTGCGTCCGTGCTGGCGTCGCTCGGCTCGTGGAACACCGTGTTCATCGCGACCGCGATCACGTCGATAGCGGCGGGCATATGCGCCAAGTTCGTACTCGCGCCCATGCGCCGCCGCTGGATAGAAAACACGATCACGCAGACCGCATCGCCGCCGCCGATCGGCATGTCCTTCCCGTCTGACTGGACGGAAGCGCCGAGCAAATCGTCGGCGCGATGAAGACGCGTTGACCCACAAATGCAAAAGGCCGCGTGACGGACGTCCGCGGCCTCGGTTTCTAAAACAGCCAGCTCAAAAAAACCAAAAATAGGCTTTGACAAATTCAGTATCTGATATCTAGTATATCACCACGATAACCATCCATCAGGAGGAGACAAAATGGCAGACGTACTCGAGGAAAGCGCGCAGGCAGTCGCTGAAGAACAAGTGCAGCAGACGACTGACGGTTTCCACCTGGTCATCGATGCGCTGAAACTCAACGACATCGACACGATCTTCGGCCTCGTCGGCATTCCGATCACCGACCTGGCGCGCCTCGCGCAGGCGGAAGGCATGCGCTTCATCGGCTTTCGTCATGAGCAGCATGCGGGCAATGCGGCCGCGATCGCCGGCTACATGACCCAGAAGCCGGGCATCTGCCTGACCGTGTCGGCGCCGGGCTTCCTGAACGGCCTGACCGCGCTGGCCAACGCGACCACCAACTGCTTCCCGATGATCCTGATCAGCGGCTCCAGCGAGCGCGAAATCGTCGATCTGCAGCAGGGCGACTACGAAGAGATGGACCAGCTGAACGCGGCCAAGCCGTATGCGAAGGCGGCCTATCGCGTGCTGCATGCGGAAGACATCGGCATCGGCGTGGCGCGGGCGATCCGCGCAGCCGTGTCGGGCCGTCCGGGCGGCGTGTATCTCGATCTGCCCGCCAAGCTGCTCGCACAGACGATGGACGCGCTCAAAGGCCAGCAATCGCTCATCAAGGTGGTCGATGCCGCGCCGCGTCAGTTGCCGTCGCCGGATTCGGTGAAGCGCGCACTCGACGTGATCAAGAGCGCGAAGCGTCCGCTGATCCTGCTCGGCAAGGGCGCGGCCTACGCGCAGGCCGATGCGCAGATTCGCGAACTGGTCGAGAAGAGCGGCATTCCGTATCTGCCGATGTCGATGGCCAAGGGCCTGCTGCCCGATACGCATGCGCAATCGGCGTCGGCGGCGCGTTCGTTCGTGCTGCAGGAAGCGGACTGCGTCGTGCTGATCGGCGCGCGTCTGAACTGGCTGCTGGCGCACGGCAAGGGCAAGACCTGGGGCGCGGCGCCCAAGCAGTTCGTGCAGATCGACATCTCGCCGACCGAGATCGACAGCAACGTCGCGATCGCGGCGCCGGTGATCGGCGACATCGGTTCGTGCGTGTCGGCGCTCGTCGCGGGCATCGATGCGGGTTTCCCGAAGCCGTCGGGCGAATGGACGGGCGCGATCAACGAGCGCAAGAACAAGAACCTCGAAAAGATGGCGGCCACGCTCGCGAAGAATCCGTCGCCGATGAATTTCCACAGCGCGCTGCGCGCCATTCGCGACGTGCTGAAGACGCGCCCGGACATCAACGTCGTCAACGAAGGGGCGAACACGCTCGACTATGCGCGCAGCATCATCGACATGTACGAGCCGCGCAAGCGCTTCGATTCCGGCACGTGGGGAATCATGGGCATCGGCATGGGCTTCGCGATCGGCGCGGCGGTGACGAGCGGCAAGCAGGTCGTCGCGATCGAAGGCGACAGCGCGTTCGGCTTCAGCGGCATGGAGCTCGAAACCATCTGCCGATACGACTTGCCGGTCTGCACCATCGTCTTCAACAACAACGGCGTGTATCGCGGCACCGATGTGAATCCGACCGGCGGCAAGGACGTCGCGCCGACCGTGTTCGTGAAGAACGCGCGCTACGACAAGATGATCGAGGCATTCGGCGGCATCGGTTTCCACGCGACGACGCCTGACGAGCTCACACATGCACTCGAAGAAGCGATCAAGTCGGGCAAGCCGACGCTGATCAACGCAGTGATCGATGAAACGGCCGGCACGGAGAGCGGTCGCCTGACGAATCTGAACCCGCAAACCGCGGCGATGAAAAAGTAATCAAGACCAGCCACCCAGGAGATTTCAAGTGAGCGAAAAACCACTCAAAGGCATCAAGATCATCGACTTCACGCACGTGCAAGCCGGTCCCGCATGCACCCAGATGCTGGCCTGGTTCGGTGCGGATGTGATCAAGGTCGAACGTCCCGGGTCGGGCGACGTCACGCGCAACCAGTTGCGCGACATTCCGGACGCCGACGCGCTGTATTTCACGATGCTCAACAGCAACAAGCGCTCGTTGACGCTCGATACGAAAACGGAAGAAGGCAAGGAAGTGCTCACCAAGCTGATCCGCGAATCGGACGTGCTGGTCGAGAACTTCGGTCCGGGCGCGCTGGACCGCATGGGCTTCTCGTGGGAAAACATCCACGAACTGAACAAGAAGCTGATCGTGGCATCCGTCAAGGGTTTCAGCGACGGTCACCATTACGACGATCTGAAGGTTTATGAAAACGTCGCGCAATGCGCGGGTGGCGCGGCATCGACGACGGGCTTCTGGGACGGCCCGCCGACCATCAGCGCAGCCGCGCTCGGCGACAGCAACACCGGCATGCATCTGGCGATCGGCATTCTCACGGCTATCATCGGCCGTCAGCAAACGGGCAAGGGGCAGAAAGTCGCCGTGTCGATGCAGGACAGCGTGCTCAACCTGTGCCGCGTGAAGCTGCGCGACCAGCAGCGTCTGGATCGCGTGGGCTACCTGGAAGAGTATCCGCAATATCCGCACGGCACGTTCAGCGACGTGGTGCCGCGCGGCGGCAACGCGGGCGGCGGCGGACAGCCGGGCTGGGTGCTCAAGTGCAAGGGCTGGGAAACCGACCCGAACGCGTACATCTACTTCACGATTCAGGGTCACGCGTGGGCGCCGATCTGCCGCGCGATCGGCAAGCCGGAATGGATTCAGGACCCGAACTACATGACGGCCGAAGCGCGCCAGCCGCACATCTTCGATATCTTCAATACGATCGAAACGTGGCTCGCCGACAAGACCAAGTTCGAAGCCGTCGACATTCTGCGCAAGTTCGATATTCCGTGCGCGCCGGTGCTGACGATGAAAGAACTCGCGAACGATGAATCGCTGCGCGCGAGCGGCTCGATCGTCGAAGTGGATCACAAGGTGCGCGGCAAGTACCTCACGGTCGGCAGCCCGATCAAGTTCTCGGATCTGAAGCCGGAAATCACGGGCTCGCCGCTCTTGGGCGAGCACACCGAGGAAGTCTTGCTCGAGCTTGGCTACAGCGCGGAGCAGGTTGCGCGCATGCAGGAAATCCGGGCCGTCTGACGCGGTCACATTGGCAGGTAAAGGGTGATCGCTGCCTTCTGCCGTCTTGACAGGAAGACGGCAGGACGGCAGCGCCCCCTCGATAATTACTAGATCGCTTTCAAGCGTAAGCTGCATCGTTACCCCACGATCCGGACGACACCATGGCCCACACCATCGACTACGAACAGCTCGTCAATGCAATTGGCGATGCCGTGATCATTTCGGATGCGAACGGTGCGATCACGCTATGGAATCCGGCTGCGGAACGCATGTTCGGCTTTACCGAGAGCGAAGCAATGGGACAGTCGCTGGATCTGATCATTCCGGAACGTCTGCGCGGCCGTCATTGGGACGGCTACCAGAAGACGATGGCGACCGGCGAGACGCGTTATGGGCACGATCTGCTCAAGGTGCCTGCCGTCGATAAAGCCGGACGCGCGATGTCGATCGCGTTCACGGTCGCGCTATTGCGCTCGCCGCAAGGCGAAGTGACCGGCATTGTCGCGATCATTCGCGATGAAACGGCGCGCTTTCAGGAAGATCGTGCGCTACGCAAGAGGATCGCCGAGCTGGAGGCAAAGACCCCCGCCTGAGCTTCAGCGATTCAAAGAACATAAGACAGCGGCTTGCGTCTGCGCACCACGAAGCGCCCGGACGAAGCTGTAGAGGAGGAAGCGGCCACCCATCCCACCGGCCGCTTCAACGACGCCCGCGTTCGCGGCTGACCGACCAGAAATCGACAACTATTCGTACCTTGCGCCAGCTTCGCTGACGCGAGGCGCAGGCGGCTGCGCGCGCAGCGCGAAAGGTCTTGCGACATCGGGAGGAGACAATATGAGCTTGTGGATCCGCTATACGCACGCGACGGGCAAGGAAAACGGCCGCGCTGGTTTTGGCCTGCTCGACGACGGGCGCGTGATCGAATACGAAGGCGACATGTTCGCCTCGCCGCGTCCGACAGGACGGACGTTCGGCCTCGACGACGTTTCGCTGACGAGTCCGTGCGTGCCGAGCCGGATCGTCGCGTTATGGAACAACTTTCATGCGCTATCCGCGAAGCTCGGCAAGCCGCTGCCCAAACATCCGCTGTTTCTGATCAAACCGTCGACGTCGCTCGCCGGACCCGGCGACACGATTCAGCGTCCCGCCGCATACGACGGCAAGATCGTCTACGAAGGCGAGCTCGGGATCGTGATCGGCAAACGGTGCAGCAATGTGAGCGTCGAGGAAGCCGCCGGTTATGTGTTCGGCTATACATGCGTCAACGACGTCACGGCCGCCGACCTGCTGTTCGAAGATGCGAACTTTGCACAATGGTGTCGCGCGAAAGGCTATGACACGTTCGGTTGCATCGGACCTGCGATCACGACCGAACTCGACTGGGAAAACACCCACGTCGTGACCACGCTCGACGGCGTCGAGCGGCAAAACTATCCGCTGGCCGACATGGCGTTTTCACCGCTGGAACAGGTGAGCCGCATTTCCCGCGACATGACCTTGCTGCCAGGCGACGTGATCGCGTGCGGCACTTCGCTGGGCGTGGGTTCGATGCGCGATGGCGCGACGGTCGAGGTTTCGATCGAAGGCATCGGCACATTGACGAACCACGTGTCCGAAGTACTCGCGACGGTTGAAGCACGCTAAGGCTTCTCTCAGGCGCGCGCCACTCAGAATTTCAAACCGTCGATTGGGAATTTAGTCATGCCAATGATGATTGCAGTGCCACGGGAGCGCTATCCCGGGGAACGTCGCGTCGCCTTGACGCCCGAAGTAGTCGGACATCTGCTGAAGCTCGGTTTCGAAGTGACCGTCGAGACCGGTGCGGGTGAACTTGCCGCATTTACCGATGACGCCTATCGCGCGGCGGGGGCGCATATCGCGCAGGACGCGCCGTCGCTCTATGCGGGCGCGGATATCGTCGTGAAAGTGAGGGCGCCTTCCATCGAACCTGCGGCCGATGAAGTCGTGTGGTTGCGTGAAGGATCGACGCTGATCAGTTTTATCTGGCCGGCGCAGAACGAAACGCTGTTGACGCGCCTCGCCGCGCGCAACGTCACCGCGCTCGCGATGGACTGCGTGCCGCGCATCTCGCGCGCGCAAAAACTCGATGCACTGAGTTCGATGGCCAATATGGCGGGCTATCGCGCGGTCATCGAAGCCGCGCACCAGTTCGGCCGTGGCTTCATGGGACAGATCACGGCGGCAGGCAAGATCGCCCCGGCCAAAGTGATGGTGATCGGCGCGGGCGTGGCGGGACTCGCGGCGATCGGCGCGGCGCGCAGTCTCGGCGCGATCGTCCGTGCATTCGATACGCGGCCCGAAGTGCGGCAGCAGGTCGAGAGCATGGGCGCGGAGTTTCTCGAACTCGATTATGTGGAAGACGGCAGCGGCAGCGGCGGCTACGCGAAAGAGATGAGCGCGGAATTCATCGCCGCGGAAATGGCGCTGTTCGCCGCGCAGGCGAAGGAGGTCGACATCATCGTGACGACCGCGCTGATTCCGGGCAAGCCCGCGCCCAGACTGATCACCGCCGACATGGTGCGCAGCATGCGCCAGGGCAGCGTGATCGTCGACATGGCGGCGGAGCAGGGCGGCAATTGCGAGCTGACGCAGCCGGGCGAGGCGGCATTCGTGGAGGGCGTCACGATCGTCGCTTATACGGATCTGCCATCGCGCATGGCGACGCAATCGAGCCAGTTGTACGGCACGAATCTGCGGCATCTTCTGACTGATCTGACGCCGCAGAAGAACGGCGAAATCGTGGTCGATACCGATGACGAAGTGATCGGCGGCGTGGCCGTGGTGCTGCGCGGCCACGTGAGATGGCCGATGCCCAGGAAGCCCGCGCCCGCGGTCGCTCCTCCCGCCGCCGCGAAACCCGCCACGACGATTGCCGCGACGGTCGAACAGAAGCGCCGCGCGGGATGGATCGGCGTGGCCGGGCTCGCTGTCGCAGCCGTATTGCTCGCGGCATTGGGCGCCGTTGCTCCGCCTGAGTTCGTCGCACACTTCACCGTGTTCGTGCTTGCGATCTTCGTCGGCTATCAGGTCGTATGGAACGTGACGCCCGCACTGCACACACCGCTGATGAGCGTGACCAACGCGGTCAGCGGCATCATCGTGACGGGCGCGCTGTTGCAGGTCGGCACGCCGAATAACCTGGTCGCGATTCTTTCCGGCCTGGCGATTCTGATCGCGACCATCAATATCGCTGGCGGCTTTCTCGTCACTCAACGCATGTTGAACATGTTCCAGCGCTAAGGAGATCGACATGCAAACTGGAATCGGAAGCATCGCCTATCTGGTGGCGAGCGTGCTGTTCATCCTGAGCCTGCGCGGGCTCAGTCATCCGGCGACGGCGCGGCGCGGCAACCTCTGCGGCGTCGCCGGCATGGCCATCGCGATCGTCACGACGCTATGGCTCAACGGCGGAGCGGCGCTGCCGGTCGTCGTCGTGCTGATGGCGATCGGCGTGGCGGGCGGCGCGCTGCTCGCCCGACGCGTCGAGATGACGCAGATGCCGCAACTCGTCGCGGCATTGCATAGTTTCGTGGGGCTGGCGGCGGTGCTGGTCGCCATCGCGAGCTATCTGTCGCCGGGGTCAGGCGCGGAGCCGGACAGCGTGGCGCAATCGGTGCACGAAGTCGAGATCTATCTCGGCGTGTTCATCGGCGCGGTGACGTTCACCGGATCCATCGCCGCATTCCTCAAGCTGCAGGGCATCGTGGGCGGCAAGCCCTTGCTGCTGCCGATGCGGCACACGCTGAATCTCGTCGGCGTGTTCGCGTGCCTCGCGCTCGGCTATGTGTTCCTCACTGCGCCCGATGCGGATGTCGGCATCAGCGCGCTGCTCACGATGACCGCGATCGCCGCACTGCTCGGCGTGCATCTGGTGATGGCGATCGGCGGCGCGGACATGCCGGTGGTCGTGTCGATGCTGAACAGCTACTCGGGCTGGGCGGCAGCCGCGACCGGCTTCATGCTCAGCAACGATCTGTTGATCGTGACCGGCGCGCTGGTCGGCTCGAGCGGAGCGATTCTGAGTTACATCATGTGCCGCGCGATGAACCGCAAATTTCTCTCCGTGATTCTGGGCGGCTTCGGCACGGTGACGTCTTCCGCAGGAAAGGCGATCGAGGGAGAAGTCGCACCGGTCACGGTCGATGAAGTCGGCGCGCTGTTGCGCGATGCATCGGAAGTCGTCATCGTGCCGGGCTACGGCATGGCCGTCGCGCAGGCTCAGGCGACCATCAGCGAGATCACGAAAAACCTGCGCAGCAAGGGCGTGAAGGTGCGCTTCGGCATTCATCCGGTGGCGGGCCGCTTGCCGGGGCACATGAACGTATTGCTTGCGGAGGCGAAGGTGCCATATGACATCGTTCTCGAAATGGATGAAATCAACGAAGACTTTTCCAGCACGGATGTCGTGCTGGTGATCGGCGCAAACGACATCGTGAATCCGGGCGCGCTCGAAGACCCCGGCAGTCCGATTGCCGGCATGCCGGTGCTCGAAGTGTGGAAGGCGCGCACCGTGGTCGTGTCCAAACGAAGCATGGCGGCGGGCTATGCGGGTGTCGACAACCCGCTCTTCTACAAGGAAAACACCCGCATGTTGTTCGGCGATGCGAAAGGCAGTGTCGATGCGCTGCTCAATCATCTTGGAGCGTGAGTGACCATGAAGATCTGTGTCTATGGCGCCGGTGCAATCGGCGCATATCTCGGCGCGCAGCTGGCGCTCGCGGGTGCTGACGTGAGCTTCGTTGCGCGCGGTCCGCACCTCGCCGCCATGCAGGAAAAGGGCGTACGGCTGCAAATCGACGGCGAGGAACGTGTGGTCAAGGTCCGATGTGCATCGGACCCGCGCGAGCTGGGTCAGCAGGATTACGTGATCGTGGCGTTGAAGGCGCATTCGGTGCCGGGTGTCGTCGGCCAGATACGAACCTTGCTCGGGCCGGACACGGCGATCGTCACGGCCGTCAACGGGATTCCCTATTGGTACTTTCACAGGCATGGCGGGAATCTGGAAGGCACCACGCTCGACAGCGTCGATCCCGGCGGAACGCAATGGAGCGCGCTCGGACCGGAGCGCGCGATCGGATGCGTGGTGTACCCGGCGGCGGAAGTCGTCGCGCCGGGTGTGATCCGCCATGTGTATGGAAAGAAATTTCCCATCGGCGAACCCAGCGGGGAGCGCAGCGAGCGCATTCAGAGGCTGCATGAAATCATGAGCGCAGCGGGTCTGGATGCGCCCATCCGGGAACGTATCCGCGATGAAATCTGGCTGAAGCTCTGGGGCAATCTCTGCTTCAACCCGATCAGCGCATTGACGCATGCAACCCTCGATGTCATCACGAGCAATCCGGCTACGCGCGCGGTGTCCAAAGCCATGATGCTGGAGGCCAAGACGATCGCCGATCAGTTCGGCGTGCATTTCCGGGTCGATGTCGAAAGGCGTATCGACGGCGCGGGCGCGGTCGGCGCGCACAAGACATCGATGCTCCAGGATCTCGAAGCCAACCGGCCGATGGAGATCGATCCGCTCCTCACCGTCATCCAGGAAATGGGGCGTCTCGTCGGCCAGCCCACGCCCACGATCGATACGGTGCTGGCGCTGATCAAACTGCGAGGACAGGTTGCGGAGCACGCGCCCCGGCCATCGGAAAAATCGACACCCGTAGCCGAAACGGCCTGAAAGACGTGCGCCGCCCTGAGGGGCGGCGCACGAGCGATACGACCAACCATCATCACTGGGGAAACCTCACACCCTCAACTCTTATATAAGACATAAGACATAAGACATTTGACGCGGTGCAGTATTGCGATTAAAATGGCGGCCGAAGCAGTGCCAGAACACCCTTGGCACGTTTGGAAAGCCCCTGAAACGCAATACGAACGGTCCCCATGCTCGAAAACTTTCGCGCCCACACAGCCGCACGCGCCGCGCTCGGTATTCCTCCCCTGCCGCTGTCGGCTCAGCAAACCGCCGAGCTGGTGGAACTGCTGACGAATCCGCCCGCCGGTGAAGAACAGACGCTGCTCGACCTGATCACCAACCGCGTGCCCGCGGGCGTGGACGAAGCCGCCCGCGTCAAGGCCGGCTTCCTCGCCGCCGTGGCCAAGGGTCAGACGGCCTGCGCGCTGATCACGCGCGCCCGCGCCACCGAACTGCTCGGCACCATGCTCGGTGGTTACAACATCGAGCCGCTGATCGAGCTGCTGTCCGACGCGGAAGTCGGCGCCGTGGCCGCAGAAGCGCTCAAGAAGACCCTCCTGATGTTCGACCAGTTCCACGATGTCAAGGAACTGGCCGACGCGGGCAACGCCCACGCGCGCGCCGTACTGCAAAGCTGGGCGGACGCCGAATGGTTCACGAGCCGTCCGGAAGTGCCGCAAAGCCTGACCATCACCGTCTTCAAGGTGACGGGCGAGACCAACACCGACGACCTGTCGCCGGCCCCGGACGCCACCACCCGCCCGGACATTCCGCTGCACGCGCTGGCGATGCTGAAGAACGCCCGCCCCGGCATCACACCGGAAGAAGACGGCAAGCGTGGGCCTGTCGCGTTCATCGAGTCGCTGAAGGAAAAGGGTCACCTGGTCGCGTACGTAGGCGATGTGGTCGGCACTGGCTCCTCGCGCAAGTCGGCCACCAACTCGGTGCTGTGGTTCACGGGCGAGGACATTCCGTTCATCCCGAACAAGCGCTTCGGCGGCGTGTGCCTGGGCGGCAAGATCGCCCCGATCTTCTACAACACCATGGAGGACGCCGGCGCGCTGCCGATCGAACTCGATGTCTCGAAGATGGAAATGGGCGACGTGGTCGAACTGCGCCCGTACGAAGGCCGTGCGCTGAAGAACGGCGAAGTGATCGCCGAATTCCAGGTCAAGTCCGACGTGTTGTTCGATGAAGTGCGCGCCGGCGGCCGCATTCCGTTGATCATCGGCCGCGGGCTGACCGCGAAGGCGCGCGAAGCGCTGGGCCTGCCGGCATCGACCCTGTTCCGCCTGCCGCAGCAGCCCGCCGACAACGGCCGTGGCTTCTCGCTGGCCCAGAAGATGGTCGGCCGTGCCTGCGGCCTGCCGGAAGGCCAGGGCGTGCGTCCGGGCACGTACTGCGAACCGAAGATGACCTCGGTTGGCTCGCAGGACACCACCGGCCCGATGACCCGCGACGAACTGAAGGACCTGGCGTGCCTGGGCTTCTCGGCCGACCTCGTCATGCAGTCGTTCTGCCACACGGCCGCTTATCCGAAGCCGGTGGACGTGAAGACCCACCAGACCCTGCCGAACTTCATCAGCACCCGTGGCGGCATCGCGCTGCGCCCGGGCGACGGCGTGATCCACTCGTGGCTGAACCGCATGCTGCTGCCCGACACCGTCGGCACCGGCGGCGATTCGCACACGCGCTTCCCGATCGGCATCAGCTTCCCGGCGGGTTCGGGCCTGGTCGCCTTCGCGGCCGCGACGGGCACCATGCCGCTGGACATGCCGGAATCCGTGCTGGTCCGCTTCAAGGGCAAGATGCAGCCGGGCGTGACCCTGCGCGATCTGGTCAACGCAATCCCGCTGTACGCGATCAAGCAGGGCATGCTGACGGTTGCCAAGCAAGGCAAGAAGAACATTTTCTCGGGCCGCGTGCTCGAAATCGAAGGCCTGCCCGACCTGAAGGTCGAGCAAGCGTTCGAATTGTCGGATGCTTCGGCCGAGCGCTCGGCCGCCGGATGCACGGTCCACCTGAACAAGGAACCGATCATCGAGTATCTCAACAGCAACGTCACGCTGCTGAAGTGGATGATCGCCCAGGGCTATCAGGACCCGCGCAGCCTGCAGCGCCGCATCGAGGCGATGGAGCAGTGGCTGGCCGACCCGCAACTGCTGTCGCCGGATGCCGACGCCGAATATGCCGCGGTCATCGAGATTGACCTCGCCGATATTCACGAGCCGATCGTGGCCTGCCCGAACGATCCGGACGACGTGAAGACGCTCTCCGACGTGGCTGGCGCCAAGATCGACGAAGTGTTCATCGGCTCGTGCATGACCAACATCGGGCACTTCCGTGCCGCGTCGAAGCTGCTGGAAGGCAAGCGCGACATCCCCGTCAAGCTGTGGGTCGCGCCGCCGACGAAGATGGACCAGAAGCAGCTGACCGAGGAAGGTCACTACGGCGTGTTCGGCACGGCCGGCGCGCGTACCGAAATGCCGGGCTGCTCGCTGTGCATGGGTAACCAGGCACAGGTGCGCGAAGGCGCGACGGTCATGTCGACCTCGACCCGCAACTTCCCGAACCGCCTGGGCAAGAACACGAATGTGTATCTCGGCTCGGCGGAACTGGCGGCGATCTGCTCGCGTCTGGGCAAGATTCCGAGCAAGGCCGAGTACATGGCCGACATCGGCGTGCTCGACGCCAACAGCGACAAGATTTACCAGTACATGAACTTCGACCGGATCGAAGACTTCAAGGAAGTGGCCGATACCGTGAAGATGTAAGGACGCAGTCGGTTCTCAACATCGTCATGCAGTGGCGCCGCAAGCTGAATGCCTGCGGCGCCATTTTTTTGTCGGCGTCGAAACGTTGATTCGCCTTGCCATTAGCGATACCCTGAATCGTTCGTGATCGTCGGATGCAGGTCAACGTGGAGACAACCATCTCGTGAAACCGGCACGCGTTTTCACCTGCATCTTCGTCTTGAGCGCACTCCTCGGCGGATGCGACAAGAACAAATCGCCTACTGCAGCTCAAGACACGGGCGCATCCGCCGCGAGTCAGGCGGCGGGCCAACTGAGCCAGGCCGCGAGCGAGCCACCCGCCGCATCGGGCGTGCTCGCCACGGTCACCCGGGCGAAATTGCCGGCAGAGGCAACTGAAACGCTGCGTCTGATCAAAGCGGGCGGCCCGTACCCGTTCGGCGAGGACGGCGTCCTGTTCCGCAACAGCTCGACACTGCTGCCGCAGCATCCGCGCGGCTATTACCACGCATATACGGTTCGCACGCCCGGTTCGACGGATCGCGGGCAGCGCCGCATCGTGTGCGGCGGACCGCGCCGGCAGACGGGCGATTGCTACTACACCGAGGATTACTACGCCAGTTTCAAGCGCATCGCGGAATGAACATGCGCCTTGGCGGTGCGAATGGCCTCGTCGAAGGACGCGGCGGTCGCCACATGCCGATGATTGACGCTCACGAGCCAGCCTTCGGCGGCGCGGCACCAGCGAATCTCTCCACCGTCCATCAGGGCCGAAAACCATCGCCATAGGGATGCGTCATCCGCGTTGGCGCGCGCGGCCGCCAGCGCGCGGGTTTCCCGGAGTTGCTGCACGTCGGTCATCGACGCCGTGCTAACGGTCGGCATGAGACAGGACCTCGTCGATGACAAGCTGGTTGCCCAGCGAATTCTCGAGCGTAAATACAATCGATTTGTCGGGCCCGAGCACCGCTGCACTGAAATCTTCAATCATCGACTGATACTGATCGATGTTTCCAAATTCGACCGTTTCGACCTTTCCCGTGTCATCCGGACGAATGTGAACGCACGCACCGGCGTACACGCCGGGGTTGAACGGCGCATCCAGTGAAAGCCAGCCTTTCGAGCCGTGGAAGATCATTTGCTGGCGGCGCGCGAGTTGCGTGCCGCAGTAGAAGTGAAGGTCGAAACCGGGAAATTTCAGATCGCAGACCGCCAGCTTGTCCGTGCCGTAGCGCGGATCGATGGTAATGCTCGCGTTGACCTCGACAGGCTCAAGGCCCGTCGCGATGCGCGTCGTGACGACCGGATAGACGCCGATGTCACGCACGCCGCCACCGCCCAGCGCCAGATCATTTTTGAGTGCGCGAGGATCATCGTTGAAGTAAGTGAAGGACCCTTCCACGCGCTTCAGTTCACCAAGTGACCCGTTTGCGATGCGCTCCCTGACGAATGCCCACTGCGGATGGTGCGCCACCATGAACGCCTCGCCGCAGATCAGACCCGTCGCGTCCCGCAGCGCAATCAACTCACGAACCTGCGAGGCCGTCATCGCGATGGGCTTCTCGCACAGGACATGTTTGCCCGCGAGCAGCGCCTTTTTGCACCACTCGAAGTGACTGGCCGTCGGCAGAGGGATGTAGACGGCATCGACCTGATCGCTTGCGATGACTTCGTCGTAACTCGCATGTGTGGCTGCGATGCCGTGCCGCGCGGCGAACGCGGCGGCGCGGTCGCGATCGCGTGCGGCGACGCACACCACGCGACCGTTGACCGATCGCTGGATGGCGGGCACCACGAAATTGTCGGCGATGCGGGCGGCGCCAAGCACGCCCCAGCGAACCTTGTCACGCGTCATGATGTTCCTCTCATCGTTTCAGCACACACTCTGCAGGCGTTCCGCGCAGATGCGCAGCACTTCATCCGGATCGCGGCGCCACCAGTTTTCTTTCGAAAAAATCTCGACTTCGACCAGACCGTCATACCCGGCGTGCTCGACACTTTTGCGAATGTCGGAGAGATCGACGACACCGTCGCCCATCATGCCGCGATCCAGCAAGAGATCACGTGTTTCGCGCAGCCAGTCGCACACATGAAACGCGAGCAGTCGATCGTCCTGTCCCGCTCGCGCGATCGATGCGCGCAGCGCCGGGTCCCACCAGCAGTGATAGATATCGAGCGCGACGCCGAGATTGCCGGCGTGGTCAGGATCGAGTTCGGCGCAAATATCCAGCGCCTGCGCAAGCGTGTTGATGACGGCGCGGTCCGCTGCGTACATCGGATGAAGCGGTTCGAGCGCGAGCGGCACGCCACAATCGCGCGCCGTCTCGACCAGTTCGCCGATCCCCTCGATAACCTGGGCGCGCGCGCCGTGCAGATCGCGGCTGCCCTCGGGCAAGCCACCGACCACCATGACGAAGCAGCGCGCGCCGAGGGTCGCGGCGTCGCGCAGGGCCGCCTTGTTCGCGTCGATGTTCGCGGCGAATTGCTCACGGCTGGTCGCTGGCAGATACGTCGAACGGCAATAGCCCGTGACGCTCAGGCCGACATCGCGGATCTGCCTCGCGAGTTCGTCTACGTTCGCGTTCTCCACTTCGTGACGCCACGGCGCGATGCCGCCGAATCCCGCCGCCGCAACGCGGTCGATCGTCACGCTCAGCGGCTCGCGATGGCCGAGCGTCGCGGTGTTGACGGCGCACAGATCGAGTCTTCCCTGCAGGTTTCTCATGATCGCTCGCCGCAACCAAGCGCCGTCATGACCTTGCGAACGCGGCCGATGGCATCGTCGGGATCGCGCAGCAGACCTGCCTGATCGGCAAGACGGAAAACATCGGCGAGATAGGCGGGCGGGCGCATGCCGTGATGGCCGCCGAGCATGAAGAAGTGATCCTGAAAGCCGTTCAGATAGGCGAGGAACACGACGCCCGTCTTGTAGTACTGCGTAGGCGCGCGAAAGATGTGACGCGACAGCGGGACCGTCGGCGCAAGCAGCGCGTGGAACGTATCGGGGTCATCGCCGGCGAGCGCGTCGAGTGCCTGCGAAGCGGCCGGCGCAATCGCATCGAAGATGCCGAGCAGCGCATGCGAATAGCCGACGTCGTCGCCCGCTATCAGGTCCGGATAGTTGAAATCGTCGCCGGTATACATCTTCACCGTGTGCGGCAGCCGACGGCGGAACGCAATTTCCTTGGCGTCATCGAGCAGGGATATCTTGATGCCGTCGACACGATCGACGCTGTCGCCGATCACGTCGAGACACACTTGCGCGGCGCGCTCATAAGCCGCCTCGCCCCAGTAACCGGCCAGCTCGGGATCGAACATCTCGCCGAGCCAGTGCAGGATCACCGGTCGATCGCACATTGCGAGGACTTCACGATAGACGCGCCGATAGTCGTCCGGCGAGAGCGCGACCCGCGCAAGCGCCCGGCTCGCCATCAGGATGACGCGTCCGCCCACGCGCTGCACGGCTTCGAGTTGTTCGGCGTAGGCGCGGATCACCTGATCGCAGTTCGTGATCGATGGCAGCGCGACGTGATCCGTGCCGCAGCCCGAGGCAATCAATGCGCCGGGAATATCGCGCGTGCCTTCGATGGTGCGCGTGATGAGTTCCAGCGCGCTATGCCACGGCAGACCCATGCCGCGTTGCGCGGTGTCCATCGCCTCGGCGATGCCGAGACCTTGCCGGAGCAGATAGCGCCGATATTCGAGCGTGCGCTCCCAGTCGATGGCGGGCGGCGCGCCGAGTTCAGCGGCGCGCAGCGGATCGGCCACGACGTGCGCGGCCGAATAGGCGATGCGGTTGAATGTGCGAGCGGGCGTTCGCGCATCGAGGGGGGTGCCTTGCAGGCGATAACTTTCCATCGTGCCGAGGGCAGTCGGCAACTTGAGCGTTGAGTTCATGTGCATCTCAGTATTTGTTGACGAGTAAGCCGCCATCGACGCGGATCGCCTGTCCTGCGCTGTACGGCAAGCCGCCGGTCGCGAGCGTTCGCACGGCCGTCGCGACTTCCAGCGGCGTGCCCCAGCGCCTGATGGCGGTGAGACCTTGCTCCATCTGCGCGTCATAGCGCGCGCGGGAAGGCGCGGTCATCTCGGTCTCGATCAGACCAGGCTGCACTTCATAGACGCCGATGCCGTGCTCGGCGAGGCGCAGCGAAAACAGCGTCGTGGCCATCGATGACCCCGCCTTCGACACGCAATACTCGCTGCGCAACGGCGAAGCGGCGACCGCATTCGACGAGGTGATCGTGATGACGCTCGGATGCGCCGCCACGCTCTTGCGCGTGCGCGACAGAAAGTGCCGCGCGAACGCCTGCGTCAGAAAGAAGGTCCCGCGTGTATTGATCGCGATGCAGCGGTCGAAGCTTTCGGGCGTCACGTCGAGCAGATCGCCGCGCGACATCACCGACACGCCCGCGTTGTTCACGAGACAATCGATCGGGCCGCCGAGACGCGTTTCGATGTCGAGCAGCGTGGCGTGATGCGCGGCGATATCGGCGAGATCGGAGACGACGGCGATCGCGCGCGCGCCGGTCTTCTCGACTTCGGCGACGGCCTGATCGAGTTCATCGGAGGCCACGGCGTCGGTGAGCGCGACATCGAATCCCGCGCGGCCGAGTTCGATTGCAATCGCCCGCCCGATGCCACGCCGGCTGCCCGTGACGAGCGCAACGGGGCGCGCGCTCATAACGATGCTCCGTTGGCGATCAGATCGCGCGCGATGATCGTGCGCTGAATCTGATTCGTGCCTTCGTAGATCTGCGTGATCTTCGCATCGCGATAGAGGCGTTCCACTTCATAGCCGCGAATGTAGCCACTGCCGCCGAAGATCTGCACGGCGTTCGCGCTGTGCTTGACCGCCGTGTCGCCCGCGAAGCATTTCGCCATCGAACACGCGATGCTCGCGCGCTCACCGGCTTCGAGACGCGCGGCGGCATCGTGCACCAGCAGGCGCGCGGCCTGGATATCTTTCGCCATGTCGGCGAGCATCCACTGCACGCCCTGAAACTCGGCGATATGCGTGCCGAACTGCTTGCGGGTCTGCGCGTATTCGAGCGCTGCTTCGAGACCCGCCTGCGCAATGCCGACCGCCAGCGCGGCAATGCCCACGCGGCCTTTGTCGAGCGCGCTCATCATCATGTGAAAGCCGCGTCCTTCCTGCCCGAGCAGCGCGTCTTCGGCAAGCTTCACGCGGTCGAAATGAAGCTCGCCGACCTGCGACGCACGCTGCCCCATCTTGTGTTCCTTCGGCCCCTTCGATACGCCCGGCAAATGACAGTCGACGATGAAGATGCTCATGCCGCGCTTGCCCGCAGCGAGGTCCGTGCGCGCCAGCACGAACGCGAGGTCCGCGACCGGCGCGTTATGAATCCACAGCTTCGCGCCGCTGAGTTCCCAGCCATCGGCTGTGCGCGTGGCGGTGGTCCGGATGCCGGAGACGTCCGTGCCCGCGTCGGATTCGGTGATGCAGTAAGCCGGGCGCAGCTCCGCGCGCAGCAGCGACTCGAGATACCTTGCGCGCTGCGCATCGCTGCCATGCGCGCTCAGCAAGGTGCCGACGAGTTCGAGCAGGCCGCACTGATCCGCCACCGACGCGTAACCGCGCGACAACTCTTCCATCACGAGCGCATACGCCGTGACATCCATCCCGGCGCCGCCGAATTCCTCCGGCACGGTGATGCCGAATAACCCGAGCTCGCCCATCTGCTTGTAGATCTCCGCCGGAAAGCGCTCTTCGCGATCCAGTTCCTCGGCCAGGGGCCGGATGACTTCCTGCGCAAAACGCCGCGTGGTGTCGCGGATTTGCTCGTGTGTTTCCGAGAGTCTCATGCTGTCTCCATGCCATTCGTCAGACCAGATATTTGCGGCAGGACTTGTCTTGAAGGTATACCCGAAGACCGTCTAAATACCGCTTGAATTCAGAGGTTTCGTGTGCCAACATTCGCAACAAGTAACCATCTGGTGGGTTATTTAAGACCAACGAATGGCCGCTGTCAATGGCTTTCGCGGCGGATTCTCAAAGGAGCTTTCAGTGAACAAGTGGATGGACGCTGCCGCTGCGGTCGGGCAGATTTTCGATGGCGCGACGATCGCGCTCGCGGGTTCCGGCGGCGGGCTGCTCGAAGCGGACGCCGTGCTCGCGCAGCTCGAACGGCGCTTTCTCGAAACCGGGCATCCGCGCGATCTGACCATCGTCCACGCGCTCGGTATCGGCGATGCCAAGGGCAGCGGGCTGGGCCGGTTCGCGCATGCGGGCATGGTCAGGCGCGTGATCGGCGGCCACTGGAGCTGGGCGCCCGCGATGCAGAAGCTCGCCCGCGAGAATGCGTTCGAGGCGTACAGCTTTCCGGCGGGCGCCATCTCCACGCTGCTGCGCGAGATCGGCGCGGGCCGGCCGGGACTCGTCACGCATGTTGGACTGCGAACCTTTGTCGATCCGCGTATCGATGGCGGCAAGATCAACGAACGCGCCAGCGAAGATCTCGTGGAACTGATCGAGCTCGATGGCCGCGAGTATCTGCGCTACAAGCCGTTCAAGGTCGATTTCGCGATCGTGCGCGGCTCATCCGCCGATGAGAGCGGCAATGTCACGCTGCGCCGCGAACCCGCCGACCTCGATGTCTACGCCGCCGCGCTGGCCGCGCACAACAGCGCGGGCCGCGTCATCGTGCAGGTGAAGGAGCGCGAGCCTGAAGGCTATGTGCCGGCGCGGCTCGTGCGCATTCCGGGCATTCTGGTCGATACGCTCGTCGAAACGCCAGGGCAGGTGCAATGCGTGGTGTCGGACTACGATCCGGCGCTGAGCGGCGAAGCGCAGTGCGCCATCGGCGACGGATTCTACGAAGTGCCGACGGGCATCCGCCGCATCATCGCCGCGCGCGCCGCGCTCGAACTGCGTGAGGGGCAGTCGGCGAATTTCGGCTTCGGCATTCCGGGCGGCATTCCCGCGTTGCTCGCGCAGCAGGGGCGCATGGGCACGTTCTGGGGATCGGTGGAGCAGGGCATCCACAACGGCGCCATGCTCGATGGCCCCATGTTCGGCACGGCGCGCAACGCGCACGCGATCCTGTCGAGCGTCGATCAGTTCGATTTCTACAGCGGCGGCGGCGTCGATGTCTCCTTCCTCGGCATGGGCGAGATGGATGGCGCGGGCAACATCAACGTGTCGAAGCTCGGTTCGACGGTGGTGGGGCCGGGCGGTTTCATCGACATCACGCAGGGCGCGCGCAAGATCGTTTTCTGCGGCAGTTTCGAGGCGAAGGGCCTGCAAGTCGAGCAGGCGGGGACGCGTTTGAATATCGTTTCGCCGGGCAGCGTGCCGAAGCTCGTCGAACGCGTGCAGCACATCACGTTCAGCGGCGAGCAGGCGTTACGCAGCGCTCAGGAAGTGCTTTACGTGACCGAGCGCGCGGTGTTTCGACTGGAGGCCGAAGGCGTGCGTCTGATCGAAGTCGCGGATGGCGTCGATATCGAGCGTGACGTGCTGGCGCGCATGGCGTTCAGGCCGCTCGTCGATGAAGCGTTGCTCGCGCGGATGTCGGCATCGCAAGAGAAGGTGGCGTGAGATGACACCGCTCCGCGCGCAAGCTTCACGGCCGTACGAGCCGCAGGATGGTATCGATATTGAAGTCGAGGCGGCTCTTGAGCGCCGCCTTGTCCATGAAGTCGATGTCGAAGATCACGCCGCTCGTGAAGCGGTTCGTGAGGTAGTAGTAGCCGATCGCGGCCATGGTGATATGCAGTTGCCGCGCATCGACGCCGCTGCGGAACACGCCTGCTGCGACGCCGCGGTCGAGGATGCGCTGGAGCATCGAAATGAAACCCTGATGCAGTTCCTTGAAGCGCGCGGACTTCTTGACGTGCCGCGCGCGATGCAGGTTCTCGCTGTTCACGAGCGTCATGAACTCGGGGTTCTTGAGGTAGTAGTTCCAGGTGTGCGTGGTGAGCGCGACGATCGCGTCCTCGGGGGAGAGATGGTCGAGATCGAGCTTCTGCTCGGCGGAGCGGATGTCGGCGTAGACATCTTCGAGGACCGCGACGAACAACTCCTCCTTGCTGCCGAAGTAGTGATAGATCATCCGCTTGTTGGCCTTCGCGCGTGTCGCGATGGCTTCGACCCGCGCGCCCGCCATGCCGAGTTTGGCGAACTCCTTTTTCGCGGCTTCGAGGATGCGGGCCTTCGTCACCTCCGGGTCCCGTTGTCTGGGCTGACGCGTGACTTCGGCCTCGGCCGTCTTGGATGCGCGTTTCTGCGTGGTGGTGGCGAGGGTCATGTGCGTCGTCGAAATGAGAGTTGGAATGCCGGCAGGCGTTCAGGATGTTAGCGACTATAAACCAAAAATCGGCTTGTAAGGAAGTAACCGGATGGTGCAGAATGCGTTTCGATGACGCGGGGCGGCGTGGACGCCGGACGCACCATGAGAATGTTGAATGGAGACGGATATGAGTGATTTGAGCGAACTGGCAGCCTCGCTGCATCTGCCCGACGAACCGTTGCGCACGCCGATGTTCATCGACGGAAAGGACTATGCGGGTTCATCCGCCGAATGGGTGACGCGCAAGAGTCCGGGCCACGGCGTGGGCGTTACGGCGACGCTACGCGCATCGTCCGGCGATCTCGACGCTGCGGTGGCCGCCGCCCGCCGCGCGTTCGACGACGGTCGCTGGTCACGGCTTTCCGGCGAACAGCGCGCGACGGTCCTGCTGAAAGCGGCGCGCCTGATCCGCGACAACGTGGAGACGCTGGCGTATCTGGAAACGCTCGAAAGCGGCAAGCCGATCGGCCAGTCGCGCGGTGAAGTCACGGCGGCCGCGGGCATCTGGGAATACGCGGCGGGGCTCGCGCGCGTGGTGCACGGCGATTCGCACGACACGCTCGGCCCCGACATGCTCGGGCTGGTACTGCGGCAGCCGGTGGGTGTCGTGGGCATCGTCACGCCATGGAATTTTCCGTTCTTCATTCTTTCCGAACGTCTGCCGTTCGCGCTTGCCGCGGGATGCACGGTCGTCGTGAAGCCTGCCGAGCTGACCTCGACCACGACGCTCAAACTCGCCGCGCTGCTCACCGAAGCCGGTCTGCCCGATGGCGTGGTGAACGTGGTCACGGGTCTCGGTTCGGTGGTCGGTCAGGCGCTCGCCGAACACATGGACGTCGACATGATCTCGTTCACCGGTTCGACGCAAGTGGGCCGTGCGGTACTCGCGGCAGCGGGCGGCAACATGAAGAAGGTCGGCCTCGAACTCGGCGGCAAGAATCCGCAGATCGTGTTCGCCGACGCCGACCTCGACGACGCCGCCGACGCCATCGCGTTCGGCATCGCGTTCAACGCGGGACAGTGCTGTGTGTCGGGCAGCCGGCTCGTCGTGCACCGGTCGGTGGAAGCCGAACTCGTCGAGCGTATCCGCGCGGTGCTCGCCCGCGTGCACACGGGCGATCCGCTCGATGCGTCCAATCATGTCGGCGCGATCGTCGAGGCACGTCAGTTCGACAAGATTCGCGGCTTCATCGATGCGGGCACGCGCGACGGCGCGCAACTCGTGTGCGGCGGCGACGCGAGGAGCGAAGGTGAACGCTTCTTCATCCAGCCGACGGTGTTTCGCAACGTGCAACCCGGCAGCTCGCTCGCGCAGGACGAGATTTTCGGGCCGGTTCTGTCGGTTACGCCGTTCGACAGCTTCGAGGAAGCCATCGAACTCGCGAACGGCGTGCCATACGGTCTCGCTGCAAGCATCTGGACGCGCGATCTGCAAGGTGCGTTCAGGAGTTTGCGCGACGTGCAGGCGGGCCGCATCTGGGTCAATTGCACGATCACCGGCGGTCCGGAAATGCCCATCGGTGGATTCAAGCAATCGGGTATCGGTCGCGAGACGGGGCGCTATGGCGTCGAGGAATACACGGAGATCAAATCCGTGCATGTCCAACTCGGCAAGCGGGCGCGCTGGATCGCGTAGGGCACGTTCCGGAGAGAGCGACGCGCAAAGGCCACGCGCGACTCGTGGCGAACAAGGAATCGGAGACAGCAATGTATGACTATGTGATCGTGGGCGGTGGCGCGGCGGGCTGTGCGCTCGCGGCCCGTCTGAGCGAAGACGCGAGCAGCCGTGTGCTGCTGCTCGAAGCCGGTCCCGCCGATACCGACCCGTACATCCATATGCCGGTCGGCTTCTTCAAGATGACCGGCGGCCCGCTGACCTGGGGCTATCGCACGGTGGCGGCGGCGGAAACGCAACGGCGCGAGATTCCGTTCGCGCAGGGGCGTGTGCTCGGCGGCGGCGGTTCCATCAACGCGATGGTCTATACGCGCGGTCAGCCCGCCGACTACGACGCCTGGGAACGCGAAGGCTGCACCGGCTGGGGCTTTCGCGACGGCGTCCTGCCTTATCTGCGCCGCATGGAAGACAACGAGCGCCTGTGCAACGAATATCACGGGGTAGGCGGACCGCTCGGTGTATCCGATCTCATCAGCGTCAACGAACTGACCAAGGCCTTCGTGCTCGCCGGTCAGGAAGCGGGCCTGCCGTACAACAGCGATTTCAATGGCGCGCAGCAGGAAGGCGTCGGCGTGTATCAGGTCACGCAACGCGGCGGACGGCGCTGCAGCGCGGCGGTCGGCTATCTGCAACAGGCGCGCTCGCGCAGCAATCTCACCGTGAAGACGAACTGTCTCGTATCGCGCATCGTGATCGAGAACGGGCGCGCGGTGGGCGTCGAATATGCCGATCAGAACGCGCGCTCGAATGTGATCGTGGCGCGCGCCGAGCGCGAGGTGATCGTGACGGCCGGTGCGATCGGCTCGCCGAAGATGCTGATGCTCTCGGGCATCGGCCGCGCGGCGGATCTCGAGCGTGCGGGCATCAAACCCTTGCACGCGCTCGATGGCGTCGGCGCGAATCTGCAGGATCACTTCGACATCGATATCGTGTACGAGCTCAACGGCCCGTACAGTCTCGACAAGTACGCGAAGAAGCACATGATGCTGCTCGCCGGCCTCGAATACAAAATGTTCAACAAGGGGCCGGTGACGTCGAACATCGCGGAAGGCGGCGCGTTCTGGTACTCCGGCAGCGATGTGCCGACGCCCGATCTGCAGTTCCACTTCCTGCCCGGCGCTGGCGTCGAAGCGGGCGTGCCGCCGGTGCCTTCCGGTTCGGGCTGCACGCTCAACTCGTACTTCCTGCGCCCGAGAAGCCGCGGCAGCGTGACGCTCAACAGCGCCGATCCCGCCGACGCACCGGTCATCGATCCCGCCTACATTCGCGATCCTTACGATCTCAAGGTGGCGGTCGAAGGCATCCGTCAGAGTCGCGAGATCATGAGCCAGAAGGCGTTCAGCAAGTACATCAGGAGCGAGCACTTTCCGGGCGGCTCGGTGCGCACGCAGGCGCAATACGAGGAATACGCGAAGCAGTACGGGCGCACGGGTTATCACCCGGTCGGCACCTGCAAGATGGGGATCGACGAGATGTCGGTGGTCGATCCGCAATTGCGCGTGCGTGGGATCGAAGGCTTGCGGGTGGCGGATTCATCGGTGATGCCGCGCATCGTCAGCTCCAACACCAATGCGCCGACGCTGATGATCGCGGAGAAGGCCTCCGACCTGATTCGCGGACTCGTCGCGGCGCCGATGCCGCTGACGGGTCAACTGGCGGCGCACGCTGGCCGCTCGATGCGCGACGCCAGCGCGACCGTGGCGTAGGCGCCCGAAGGGTCCGGCATCACCGGATTCTTCAGGCAATAAATAACTATCCGTATATTTATTATATTGGTGGGAGACATCATGTCGAATCAAGCTCAACGCGCGGTCTTTTCGCGCCGGGATTTCATGAAGCTCGGCGCCGGGGCGGCGTTCGCGATGGCCGGCGGCGGCCTCTCGCGCCTGTCGCTCGGCGCGGACAAGACGACGCTTGCCTGTTCGTTTCGCTCGCTGACCAATCCGTACCACGCCGCGTTCAACAAGGGCGCGCAGAGCTTTGCGGCGAGCGTGGGCCTGCCTTATGTGCCGCTCACGACCGAAGGCAGTTCCGAGAAAGGCATCGCCGATATTCGCGCACTCCTGCAGCGCACCAACGGCAATCTCGTGCTCAACGTCGATCCGAACGATTCCGCCGATGCGCGCGTGATCGTCGAGGCCTGCTCGAAAGCGGGCGCGTTCGTGACGACGATCTGGAACAAGCCGAAAGATCTGCATCCGTGGGACTACAACCCGGACTACGTCGCGCATCTTTCCTACGATGGCGTCGCCTACGGCGAGGAAGCCGCGACGCAACTCTTCAAGGCGATGGGTGGCAAGGGCGGCGTCGTCGCGCTCGGCGGCATCTTCAGCAATGTCCCCGCGATCGAGCGCAAGGCGGGTCTCGATGCCGCGCTCAAGAAGTTTCCCGACATCCAGTTGCTCGACTTCCAGGTCGCCGACTGGAACTCGCAGAAGGCGTTCCCGATCATGCAGGCCTGGATGACGCGCTTCAACGCGAAGATCAAGGGCGTATGGGCCGCCAACGACGACATGGCGCTCGGCGCGATCGAGGCGTTGCGCGCGGAAGGGCTGGCCGGCCAGATGCCGGTGACGGGCATGGACGGCACGCCGCCCGGACTTGCCGCGATCAAGGCGGGCGAGCTGATCGCATCGGTCGACTGGGACCCGTACTGGCTCGGCGGCATCGGCCTGTCGATGGGACTGCAGGCGAAGGACAAGAAGATCGACGTGGCGGCCCTGCCGAAGGACCGGCGCGAAACGTATTGCAAGGCCACGTTCGTGACAAAGGCGAACGTGCAGGACGTCATCAAGCGCGCCGCCGCACCCGGCGGTGACTGGAACAACCTCTATGCCCGCGTGGCGGGTCCGGTGGTGTATCGATGAACAAGCTGACCGTAGCGCCCACCCGGCAGGCCGTACGCATAACAACAACCGGGACTCCGAAGGTATCGAAGCAGGCTCTGCTGCGACGATTCGCACCCGTTCTGGTGCTGGTGGCGCTCGGTCTTTGCATCGGCGCGCTGAACCACGACTTCTTCGATCCGATGAACCTGTCGCGCATCGCGGTAGGCGCGGCGATTCCGCTGACGATCGCGCTCGGTGCCGCGTTCGTGATCCAGCTCGGCAGCATCGATCTTTCGGCGGAAGGCATCGTCGCGGTGGCGGCGATCGCGGTGTCGATGCTGGTCGAGAACTCGTACAACGATAACCACTACGGGCTATGGGTGCTCGCCGTGGCGATCGTGGCGGGCGTGCTGCTGGGTTTCGCCAATGGCGCGCTGCATGTGTTCCTGCGGATTCCCTCGTTCATCACGACGCTGTCCATTGGCTTCGTGGCGACGGGCATCGGGACCGCGTGGCTGTCCGGGAACACGATCCGCGTCAGCGATCCGCTGCTGCGCGCGATTTCGATCACACGCTATTTCGGCCTGCCTCTGTCGGTGTGGATCGCGGTGCTGATGCTGGGACTCGCGTGGTTTGTCTATAAGCACACGCTGCTCGGCCGGCATACGCTGGCGATCGGCGGCGGCGAGGACCTCGCGCGCCTGAGCGGCGTGCGCGTGCCGCGCGTGCGCATCGCGGTGTTCGCGCTGGCCGGTGCTTTCTATGGCGTCGCGGGCATCCTCGCCGTCGCGCAGTACGGACAGGGCCACGCGCGCATCGCCGATGGGCAGTTGTTCGTCGCCATCACCGCAATCGTGGTCGGCGGAACGTCGCTCGCGGGCGGCAACGGCAGCCCGATGAACACGCTGATCGGCACGCTCATCGTCATCGTGCTCGGCAACGGCATGGTGCTGCTCGGTGTTCCGCCGTACGTGCAGCAGGGCATTCAGGGCGTGCTGATCATCGCGGCAGTGACGCTCGCGCTGAATCGTTCGCGCCGCCGCATCGTCAAGTAAGCGTGAGGAGATGAACATGCTGTCACTCAGGAATGTCACCAAGCGCTTTCCAGGCGTGCTCGCGCTGGACGACGTATCGATCGACGTGCGGCCCTATGAGATCGTCGGTCTGATCGGCGAGAACGGTGCGGGCAAGTCCACGTTGATGAAGCTGCTGACGGGCGCGTATCGCCAGGATGCGGGCGATATCACGCTCAACGGCAAGCCGCTTGCGATCCGCAATCCGCGCGATGCGACCGCCAAAGGCATCGCGATGGTGTATCAGGAGCAGTCGATCCTGCCGAACCTGACGGTCGCCGAGAACCTTTTCCTCGGCCGCGAGGAGGAGTTCGTTCGCTTCGGCCGCATGAACTGGAAGAAGCTCAGGCAAGCGGCGAGAAAGGAACTGGCAACCGTGCGTCTGGACATCGATCCGCTGACGCTCTGCGAAGACATGTCCTTCGGTCAGCGGCAGATGGTCGAACTCGCGCGTGCGCTCTCGCTCGCCAGCCGCACGGGCGGCACGCCGATCATCCTGCTCGACGAGCCGACCTCCGTGCTCGAAGCGGGCGAGATCGAGATTCTCTTCGGGCTGGTGCGTGAGCTGAGATCGCGCGCCTCGTTCGTGTTCGTCTCGCATCGGCTGGATGAACTGCTGTCACTGAGCGATCGCGTGTATGTGATGAAGGATGGCAAGGTCGTGTCGGAGATGGCGTCGGGCACTGCGTCGGTGGCGAAACTGCACGAACTGATGGTGGGCCGTTCGCTGCATGGCGAGTACTACCGCGAAAACCTCCAGAAGCCGTGTCGAGAGGAAGTGGCGCTGTCGGTGCGTCACGCATCGCTCGGTCATGTGCTCGACGACGTGTCCTTCGATGTCCACTGTGGCGAAGTCTTCGGCGTCGCGGGTGTGGTCGGGTCGGGGCGCGAGGAACTGTGCCGCGTCATCGCCGGACTCGAAAAGCTCGATCGAGGCGAAGTGCTGGTCGGCGAAACGCGTCTGAAGCCACAGGCGAACCATGCCGTTGCGCTGGGCATCGGTTACGTGCCGCGCGAACGCAAGGTCGAAGGCCTCGTCACGCAAATGAGCGTCGCGCAAAACCTCACCTTGCCGCGTCTTGGCGCGGTCAGCCGTGGCGGCATCGTGAAGAAGGCGAACGAGCGCGCGTTCGCCAACGAGTGGATTCAACGCCTGCACATCAAGACACCGGGCGCCGATGCTTCCTGCCGCAATCTCTCGGGCGGCAATCAGCAGAAGGTGGTGCTGGCGAAATGGCGCTTCGCGGGCAGCCGGATTCTCGTGCTCGATCATCCGACGCGCGGACTCGATGTCGGCGCGAAAGAAGAGGTCTATCAGCTGATCCGCGAACTGACGGCGGAAGGCGTCGCCGTCGTCCTGACCGGCGACACGCTCGAAGAGATTCTCGGCCTCAGTCATCGCGTGATGGTGATGCGCGATGGCCGCGCCGAGAAGATCCTGCCGTGCGAAGTCGGGCACAAGCCTTCGCAGGTCGAAATCGTCGAACACATGGTCTGAGGTCAACATGCCACAACTGAACGCACCCCTCGCGGCGAAGTTGCGCGACAACGCGCCGTTTCTCGCACTCATCGTGCTCTATGTCCTGATCGAGATCGCGCAGCCGGGCTTTTTCGCGCCATCGACGCAACTCGGCCTGCTCGCCGATAGCTCGACCCTGTTCATCATGGCGGCGGGCACGACCTTCGTCGTTCTGCTCGGCAGCATTGATCTTTCGTTGCAGGCGGTGGCGTCGCTGTCGAGCGTGATCGTCGCGATGTTGCTGCCGCGCTATGGCGCGCTGGCGGCGGTCGTCGCGCTGGCGGCTTCGTTCGGCATCGGACTGTTGAGCGGCGTGATCCAGACCGTGTTGCGCATCCCCTCGTTCATCGCGACGCTCGCGGTCGGCGGGATTGCATCGGCGGCGGCGCTGACGCTCTCTGGCACGCGCTCCATCGGCATCAGCGACGAGATGCGCAATGCGTCGCTCGGCTGGACGACGGGCACGTCGTTCGGCGTGCCGCATGAAATCCTGCTCGGCGTCGCGGTGTTTCTGTTCTGCGTGTTCCTGCATCGCTCGACGGTGTTCGGCCGGCGTACCGATGCGATCGGCGCGGGCGAGCCGGCGGCGATCGCGTCGGGGGTGCGCGTGTCTGTTACCAAGTGCCTCGTGTTCGGCACTTCGTCGTTCTTTGCGGGACTGGCGGGCGTGGTGATGGCGGGTCGGCTGGGAAGCGGTTCGCCCACGCTTGCCGATCAGTTCCTGTTGCCGGCGATTGCGGCCGTGATCGTCGGCGGCACTGCGCTGACGGGCGGCGCGGGTGGCATCGGCCGGACGCTGGTCGGTGCGCTGCTGGTGTCGGTGGCGCGCGTGGGGATGACCTTCGTCGGCATCAGCGTGTTCGCGCAGCAGATCGTGTTCGGGCTGATTCTGATCGTCGCTGTCACGGTGGCGTTCGATCGTTCGAAGGTGTTGATCATCAAGTGAGTGTCGATTTCGTCGAAGGAAGATTGGGTCATGAAAATTCTGGTACCGGTGAAAAGAGTGGTGGACTACAACGTGAAGGTCCGAGTGAAGTCGGACAACACGGGTGTCGATATCGCCAACGTGAAGATGTCGATGAACCCGTTCGACGAGATCGCTGTTGAAGAAGCGGTGCGTCTCAAGGAAGCGGGTGTTGCGACGGAAGTGATCGCTGTGTCGTGCGGCGTGACGCAGTGTCAGGAGACGTTGCGCACGGCGCTGGCCATCGGCGCGGATCGCGCTGTGTTGGTGGAATCGTCGGAAGAGTTGCAGCCTTTGGCCGTAGCGAAGTTGTTGAAGGCCCTGGTCGATCAGGAGAAGCCGGAACTGGTCATCCTCGGCAAGCAGGCCATCGACGACGATTCGAATCAGACCGGTCAGATGCTCGCGGCGCTCGCGGGTCTGCCGCAGGCGACGTTCGCATCGAAGGTCGTGGTCGCGGATGGCAAAGCGACGGTATCGCGTGAAGTCGATGGCGGCGCGGAGACGCTTTCCCTCAAGCTTCCCGCCGTGGTCACCACGGACCTGCGCCTGAACGAGCCGCGCTACGTGACGCTGCCGAACATCATGAAGGCGAAGAAGAAGCCTTTGACGACGGTGAAGCCCGCCGATCTGGGCGTCGATGTCGCGCCGCGTCTGAAGACGTTGAAAGTGGTCGAGCCGCCGAAGCGCAGCGCGGGCATCACGGTGCCGGACGTGCAGATGCTGGTGGAAAAACTGAAGAACGAAGCGAAGGTAATCTGATGACGATTCTTGTTATTGCGGAACACGACGCCCCGAAGGAAGCCCCCTTTGGGGGCAACGCGTCGATCAAGGCATCGACGCTGAACACGGTGGCAGCGGCGGCGAAGATCGGCGGCGATGTGCACGTGCTGGTCGCGGGCTCGAACGCGCAAGGCGCGGCGGATGCGGCAGCGAAGATCGCAGGCGTAAGCAAAGTGCTGCTCGCCGATGCGCCTCACCTCGCCGAAGGCCTGGCCGAGAACATTGCAGCCACGGTGCTGACTATCGCGAAGGATTACTCGCACATTCTCGCTCCGGCGACGGCTTACGGTAAGAACATCGCCCCGCGTATCGCGGCGCATCTGGATGTCGCGCAGATCAGCGACATCACCGCCGTCGACAGCGCCGACACCTTCGAGCGCCCGATCTATGCGGGCAACGCGATCGCCACCGTGCAATCAAGCGATCCGATCAAGGTGATCACGGTTCGCGCAACCGGCTTCGATCCGGTCGCAGCGGAAGGCGGTAGCGCATCGGTCGAAAAGATCGAAGCCGCCGCCGATGCGGGCCTCTCGCAGTTCGTGAGCCGCGAAGTGACGAAGCTCGATCGTCCGGAACTGACGAGCGCGCACATCATCGTGTCGGGTGGTCGCGGTCTGGGCAGCGGCGAGAACTACACGAAGACGCTGGAACCGCTCGCGGACAAGCTCAACGCGGCGCTGGGCGCATCGCGTGCGGCGGTCGATGCGGGTTACGTTCCGAACGACTATCAAGTCGGTCAAACCGGCAAGATCGTCGCGCCGCAACTGTATGTGGCGGTCGGCATCTCGGGCGCGATCCAGCACCTGGCGGGCATGAAGGATTCGAAGGTCATCGTCGCGATCAACAAGGATCCCGAAGCGCCGATCTTCAGCGTCGCGGATTATGGGCTGGCGCAGGATCTGTTCGAAGCCATTCCAACGTTGACGGCGCTCGTCTGACACGTCGATCACGCGAAACGATCCACCACTTCGGAGACATGCATGGCCACACGAAACAATAACGAGCCGAGACACAGACACCAGTCGAAGAAAGCCGCTGCCAGCGGCTGGATTGGCTCGACGCTGGAGTACTACGACTTCTTCATCTACGCGACGGCGGCATCGCTGATCTTCCCGCAGATATTTTTTCCGCAGAACGATCCCAAGATCGCCATCGTCGCATCTCTGGCGACCTATGGCGTGGGCTACGTCGCGCGTCCGATCGGCGCGCTCGTGCTGGGGCACCTCGGCGATACCCACGGGCGCAAGTTCGTGCTGATCCTGTGCATGTTCATGATGGGCTTCTCGACCATGGCCGTCGGCCTGCTGCCGACCTATGCGCAGCTGGGCCTGTGGGCGCCGGCAGGGTTGGTCGCGATGCGCCTGATTCAGGGCTTCGCGGTGGCCGGCGAAATCGCGGGCGCCAGCTCAATGGTTCTGGAGCACGCTCCGTTCGGCCGGCGTGGATTTTTCGCGAGCTTCACCCTGCAGGGTGTACAGGCTGGCCAGATTCTGGCGGCGGCGGTGTTCCTGCCACTCGCGCACTACCTGCCGAAGGATGCGTTCAATGTCTGGGGCTGGCGCATACCGTTCATCCTGAGCTTTTTCATCATCGTCGCGGGTTACTACATTCGCCGCGATGTCGATGAGACACCGGCCTTCGTCGAAGAGGGCGAGCAGGGCGAGATTGCCCGGTCGCCGATCTTCCAGGCGTTCACCGATAGCTGGGCGGATATGTTGCGCGTCGCCTGCATGTCATTGACGACCGTTATTCCCGTGGTGGCGACGATCTTCGGTGCGGCATATGCCGTGCAGCCCGCTTATGGCATCGGCTTCCATACGGACGTCTATCTCTGGATTCCGGTACTCGGCAATCTTCTGGCGGTGATACTGATTCCCTATGTCGGCAATCTGTCGGACAAGCTCGGCCGCAAGCTCCCGACGATCGTCGGCGCGCTCGGCTCCGGCCTGCTTTCGTTCGGGTATCTCTACGCCATCAGCATCCACCACGCGCCGCTGGCGATCGTCATGGCGCTGCTGATGTGGGGCGTCGCATATCAAGGCTTCAATGCTGTCTTTCCGAGTTTCTATCCCGAGTTGTTCCGCACGCGCAATCGCGTGACGGGCGTAGCGATCGGCCATAACACCGGAATCACCATCGCGGCGCTGATGCCTGCCCTGTTCGTCGCCGTGGCGCCTCCCGGCGGAACGGCCAACATTCCGCTCACCATCGGCGCGATCACGCTGGCGGCGACGATCATCGCGGCAATGGCGGCGCTGACTGCGCGGGAGACTTATCGCATCCACCTGAACGATCTGGGCAAACGCGGTGGCGTTCCTGTCGGCCATGGGGATTATCATCGGATACGCGCGCAGACGCTGGCCGACGCGAAAGCGGCCAAGGCGGAGCGTTCGACCGTTGCGCCGGAAACGTAAAATTTTCGAGGACATCTCGATGCACAGGATTCGAATCGCAATCGTCGGCGCTGGATTGGCGGCGACGCCTCACGCGCTTGCGCTAAATGAATTGCGTGACGAGGTGGAGGTTGCAGCCGTCGTCGGCCGTTCGCCGGAACGGGTGGCTCACTTTGCCGGCACGCATGGGTTTCCCGCTGGCGCGTCCTTCGATGCGATATTGAAGGACGCGACCATCGACGCCATACTCGTGCTCACGCCGCCGAACACGCATCTCGAACTGGTCGAACAGGCCGCTGCGGCGGGCAAGCACGTGCTGCTCGAGAAGCCGCTCGATATATCGATGTCGCGCGCAACGCGCATCGTCGATGTCTGCCGTACAGCGGGCGTCAAGCTCGGCGTAGTGTTTCAGAACCGCTTTCGTCCCGCCGTGCGACGGCTTGCGGAACTGAGCGCGAGCGGCGCGCTTGGTCCGATCGCCTGCGCCGGCCTCGATCTGCGCTGGTGGCGGCCGCAATCCTATTACGACGAGCCTGGCCGCGGCACTTATGCGCGCGATGGTGGTGGCGTGCTGATGACGCAGGCGATTCATTCGCTCGACATTCTCCTGTGGCTCGCGGGAGAGGTGTCAACCGTCGTGGCGGCGACGGCGACAACGGCATTGCACAAGATGGAAGCCGAAGACTTCGCGAGCGCCGCGCTGACCTTCGAAAGCGGCGCTGCGGGTCACGTGCTGGCGACGACGGCTGCGTTCCCGGGCTTTCCCGAGCGCATCGAGCTGACCGGCGAAAACGGAACGGCGACGCTCGAAGGCGGGCACTTGCGCGTGTTTTTCCGCGATGGACGCACCGACGAGTTTCGCGATCCTTCATCGTCCGGATTTGGCGCGAAGCCGATGGACTTTTCACACGCCGCGCATCGCGACCTGATGAAGAATTTTTGCGATGCCATTCGCGAGGACCGCGAACCCGGCGTCACCGGCGATGACGCGCTGCGCGTGCAGCGTTTGATCGAACGCATTACCGCGCCCGTGGCTGATACTTCACGTGTGCTTGCCCCGAGCGACCGCCGCCCTTAAAGCCAGCAGATAGCTCTCCAGACCAAAGCCGCAGATCTGCCCATCGACCACTTCCGCGAACACGGAGTGATGCCTGAATGGTTCGCGTGCGTGGATGTTGGACATATGCACTTCCACGACCGGGCAGGTGAGAATCGCCAGCGCATCGCGGATGCCGTAGCTGTAGTGCGTCCATGCTCCGGCGTTGATCAGCACGGCGTCGCGGCGTTCCTCGAAGGCTCGGTGAATGCGCTCGCACATCGCCCCTTCGCTGTTGCTCTGAAACGATTCGACCTGCACGCCGAGTTCAGCGCCGAGGGACTGCAAACGGGCATCGATTTCGGCCAGCGTGATCGTTCCATACTGCGCGGGATCGCGCTTGCCGAACATGTCGTGATTGATGCCGTGAAGCATCAGGATCTTTTTCATTTGCCGTTTCCTTGCACGTTCAATCGAGAGGTACCGTAAGTCGGTCGATCACCGCCCGCGTGGCGGGCCGCACGCCGCGCCACCAGTCGAAGGCTTCCGCCGCCTGTTCCACCAGCATCCCCACGCCGTCCGCGATGCCACCCACGCCCGCGTTGCGCGCGAGGCGCAGAAAGGGCGTCAGGCGTTTCCCATAGGCAAGTTCGTAGGCCGCGCCTTCAGGGCTGAAGACGCTCGGAGGCACGGGCGGCAGATCGCCCGTGAGACTCGCCGATGTCGCGTTGACTACCAGATCGAAGCGTCCTTTCGCCTCCAGATCGCCATATCCGCAAGCGGAAATCGGACCACGCGCGCTCACCTGCGCCGCGAGCGCACGGCCCTTGGCGATGTCGCGATTCACCAGGATCACCTCGGCCGGACGAGCGGCGAGGAACGGCAGCAGCGCGCCCCGCACCGCGCCGCCCGCGCCGAGTATCAGAGCGCGCTTGCCGGCCATCGGCAGGCCGAGATTGACTTCGATATCGCGCACGAGCCCGATGCCATCGAAATTCTCCGCGATGATGCGTCCGTTCTCGAACTTCATCGCGTTGACGGCGCCCGCGAGCGCCGCGCGCTCGCTGCGTTCGTCGGCCATGGCGAAGGCCTTGAGCTTGAAGGGCGCCGTGACGTTCATCCCGCGGCCACCCGATGCAGCGAATGCACGCACGGTTTCAGCAAACGCCTGTTCGGGTTCCAGCGGTCCTTCGATGGCCGTATAAGCCATGTCCTGCCGTGTCTCCTCCGCAAAGATTCCATGAATGAGAGGAGATTTGGTGTGTCCGATCGGATTGCCGATCACAGCATAGTGGTCCGTCATCATGGCCTCACTTTGAAAACAGCACGCCTGCGGTCTGCATGGCGTCGATCTCCGCGGGTCCGAAGCCCAGCGATCGCGCCACTTCTGCGTTGTGCTGACCGAGGTCCGGCCCGACGTCGCGAATCGTCGTGTCGCAGTCGGAGAAGCGGAACGGCAGGTTCGGCAGGCGCAGCGTTCCGAAGCGCGGATGCTGTTGCTCGACCACCATGCCGCGCGCGACGATCTGTGGATCGGCGAGCACTTCGTCGATGCGCTGCACCTTGGCGCAAGGCACATCGACGCTGTCGAGCAGTTCGAGCACCTGTGCGACCGGCCGCGCCGCTACCCAGGGCTTCACGACCGACAGTATTTCCACGCGATTGGCATTGCGCCCATTGAGGGTGTGGAAGCGCGCGTCGGCGCCGAAGCCTGCCGGTCCGCCGTGCGTTTCGACGAGCGCGGCGAAGCGCTTCCACGCGTCGTCGACCTGCGCGGCGATGACGAGATCCGCGTCGGCGGCGCGGAACACGCCGTAGAGCGTCGAGGTGGGCATGTCGTGGCCCGTCTGTTCGGGCAGGATGCCCTGCATCGTGTAGCACTGCACTGCGTATTCGTGCATCGACACGAGCGTGTCATAGAGCGCCATGTCGATGTGCTGGCCCCGGCCGCTTGTCACGCGACCGAGCAGCGCGGCGTTGATCGCGGCGACCGCGTGGATGCCGGTGTACATGTCGCCGAGCGAAATGCGCATCAGCGGCGGCGGCGAACCGGGCTCGCCGATCATCTGCATGATGCCGCTCTTCGCTTCGGCGATGAGACCAAAGCCCGCGCGATGCGCATCCGGCCCGGTGTGTCCGTACGCGGAGATCGAGCAATAGACGAGGCGCGGATTGCGCGCGCAAAGCGCTTCATAGCCGAGGCCGAGCTTGTCGAGCGCGCCTGGCCGGTAGTTTTCGATGAACACGTCCGCCGAGTCGCACAGACGCTGCATGAATTCCTTGCCGCGCGGATCCTTCATGTCGACGCTCACGCCGCGCTTGCCCATGTTGAGCTGCAGGAAATAGGCGCTTTGCTGGTCGTCGAGGACGGTGGCGTGCTGGCGTCCAGCGTCGCCGTTGCCGGGACGCTCGACCTTGATGACTTCCGCGCCGAGCGCCGCGAGACAGCGTCCGACATAAGGGCCGGCGAGAAAGTGGCTGTAGTCGACGACGCGCAAACCTTCGAGTGGACGGGCCTGCATCAGAACGCTCCCGGACGGCGCGGCACCATCAGTCGATGCTCGCCGCGCTGGACGACCTGGCCGTCCTGGTTGATCAGCTCGGACGGCAGCACGACGATGCCCCAGTCCGGACGGCTCTTGCTCGCGCGCATCGCGCCGACGCGGAACTTCACGTGCAGCACGTCGTTGACCTTGATCGGCAGCAGGAAGTCCCACGTCCAGCCGAGCGACATGCCCGGCAGGAAGCGATATTCGCTTTGCGTCTTGAGTCCGTCCGCGATCGACAAGCCGAACAGACCGTGCGCGACGATCGAACCGAAGTGGCTGGCGTTCGCATAGTCCTCGTCGACGTGCACCGGCGTGTGGTCGCCCGTGAGGTCCGCGTACGCCAGGATGCGTTCTTTCGTGACCGTGTAGGTGGGGCTGCGGCATTCGTCGCCTTCGCGGGCGTCGTCCCAGTATTTCTCGATGATGTTCATGGTCACGCCTCCGCGCGTGGATTGATCGCCAGCGCTCGTGCGACGCACGCGGCGGGTTTCGCCTGAATCAGTTCGACCGCGAGACCATCCGGCAGTCGCAGCCAGTTGCGTCCCTGCGGCATTTCGGTGACGCCGAACGCTTGCGCGGCGGCGAGCGCGGCGTCGAGGTCTTCGCACATCACGCCGAGATGCGCGAGCCGGCCTTCGGGACCTTCGTAGCGCGGATCGTGGATGAACTGCAGGCCCCCGAGCGTCCAGTACTGGCGCGGTGATTCGAGAGTCCCGTCCACTTCGCGCATGGACATGCCGAGCACTGCTTCGAAGAAGCGAATGTGCCAGTGGATGTCCTTCACCCAGATCGCGACGTGTTCCAGATACGCTTTTGAGCCGCTCATGCTGTCGCTCCTTCGCGTTGCCGGTCCGTCATCGCACGCTCGATGCCCTTGATACATGCGACCAGGGTCGAATTGACCGGCGTCGGCACGCCGAGCCGTTCACCCCAGCGCACGACCGCGCCGTTGATGAAGTCGATCTCCGTAACCGATCCTTTTTCCAGGCTTTGCAGCATGGAGGTCTTGAACTCGGGCGCGAGTCCTTCGGCTGCGAGATTCCAGGCCTGTTCCGCATCGGTCATCGATAGCCTGATGCCCGCTGCCTTGGCCGCCGCCATCGCTTCGGCCACGGCGGCGAGCGCGGTCGCCTTCAGGGCAGGCTCCTGATATAGCTGGCCGTACGTGAGACGCGTGATGCCGGTCACCGCGCCCGTCGCGACATTGATCAGCAGCTTGTCCCACATCGTGCCGAGGATGTTGTCGCTGACCTGCGTTGCGAGACCCGATGCGTTGAACGCGTCGGCGATGGCCTTTACCCGGCGCGTGAGCTGACCATCGAGTTCGCCGATGTAGGTGAGTTTTCCGCTTACGCCGCGCTGGATGTGGCCCGGTGCGCGCAGTACGCCTCCGACATACGTCTTGCCAGCCAGCACGCGCTCCCGCCCGACGATGTCGGCGAGCACGACTTCGTGGCCGAGGCCGTTCTGCAACGACAGCACCAGCGTGTCGGGGCCGATGAGATCGAGCGCGCCGCGCATCGCCGAATCCGTGTGAAAGGACTTGACCAGCACGACCACCAGATCGACGGCGCCGACTTCGGCGGCGCGTGTCGCAGCCTGTACTTTGACGCGCCGGGAACCATCGGCATCGTCGACTTGCAGGCCGTCGCGGCACATCGCCCCGACGTGTGCCGGCGAGCGGTCGATGAGCCAGGTCTCGTGCCCGCCCTCGGTCAGTGTGGAACCGATGGCGCAGCCCAGCGCGCCGGCTCCCAGAATTGCGATCTTCATTGGCGTCTCCCGATGTGTTGACGCAACGATAGAAGTCGCCGTTCATCATGGCAATGCAATGACTACAATGATGTCATTGCGTTTCGTAATAATGGCCGTGACCCCGACCGAACTGCCCGACCTGAAGCTGCTGCAGCTTTTCGACCTTCTGTACGACACGCGCAATGTCACGCGTGTGGCGGAGCAGCTCGGGCAGAGCCAGCCGACGATCAGCATCTGGCTCGGGCGTCTGCGCGAATTCCTGCAGGATCCCTTGTTCATCCGCACGCCGGGCGGCATGGCGCCGACGCCGCAGGCAGACGCATTGATCGGCCCCTGCCGCGAAATTCTCGAATCGCTGCGGCGCTTTGCTGCGTGGGAAATCGCGTTCGATCCCGCGACCGCGAAGCGCCGGTTTCGCATCTGCATGACCGATGCGAGCCACATCACGCTGCTGCCGCGCATGCTGGCGCATATCCGTGCGCAGGCGCCGGGCGTTCGTCTGGAGGCCGCGAGAATAGACGGGAACACCGAACGGGCGCTGGAATCCGGCGAGGCGGATCTTGCGATCGGCCATGTGCCGTGGCTGAGCGGCGGCATCTACCAGCAGCAGTTGTACACGCAGGACTGGGTGTGTCTGACGAACCGGCATCACCCGCGTGTGCGCGCGAAACTCGGCGTGAAGCAGTACCGCGCGGAGGGACATGTCGCGATCGCGGCGGGGACGGGCGCCCAGTTGCTCGAGCAGGCGCTCGTGCTGGCGCAGGTTCAGCGGGACATCGTGCTGGAGTTGCCGGGCTTTCTCGGCCTCGGAGCAATCATCCAGACGACGGACCTGATCGCCACGCTGCCGCGGCATATCGGCCAGACGCTCGCGAAGGTCAATGACCTGTCGATCCATCCGTGTCCGATTCCCGTGGAAGGCTTTGCCGTGCGGCAGCACTGGCACGCCAGATATCACCACGAACCGGGCAATCGCTGGTTGCGCGAAACGGTGGCGCAGTTGTTCAGCAGCTTGCGCTGAGTCACGCCTTCCACAGCGCGAACTCGCCCTTCGAGAGTTCCTGCTTGAGAAAATCGATGCAGACGCGCACCTTGGCCGACTGCGCCGCGCGTGCCGCGGACATCGCCCAGACGTCCGCTGGCTGCTCCCACGCGGGCAGCACGCGCTCCAGCGAGCCTTCCGCGAGCGCCCGCGCCACATATGACTGCCCGACCATCACGATGCCGTGACCATCGCGGGCCCAGCGGAGCACTACGTCGCTGTGATTCGACGCAAGCGGCCCGGTGACTTTCACCGTGCTCCAGCCGCCCGGCCCGAGCAGACGCCACACGCCGAACGGCTCGTCGCGCTCGCGAAAGACGAGACAGTCGTGTTGCGCGAGTTCATCGACGCTCTTCGGCCGGCCGTGCGCGTCGAGGTAAGCGGGCGCCGCGCACAGCACGCGCGGACTGACGGCAATGTGATGCGCGATCAGCCCGGGATCCTGCACCGCGCCCACGCGGATGTCGAGATCGAAACCTTCGTCGACGAGATTGACGCGCCGGTCGACCAGTTCCAGCCAGATTTCGAGTTCGGGATAGCGCTTCTTCATCAGCGAGACGATCGGCGCGATGTGGCTGCGCCCGAGGCGCTGGCTCGAACTGATGCGCAGCGACCCCTGGGGATTTACCCGCAGACTGGAGAGGTCGTCGCGCATGGCATCGACGTCCTGCAGGATGGCGCGCGCCCAGCGAACGACCGTTTCGCCATCGGTAGTGAGCGACACACGGCGCGTCGTGCGATGCAGCAGCTTCACGCCGAGCGTCTTTTCCAGCAAGGCGATGCGCTTGCTGACGTGTGTTTGCGAATTGCCGAACTCATGCGCGGCCGCCACGAAACTCAACCGGCGCGCGACTTCGCAGAACAAACGGAGATCGCCGAGCATCGGTTCATTGAGCATGATGTGGTGATTATGGAGTGCTGGATCGAATAATAATAGTTTGAATCGGCGATAGTAACCTCCGGTCATGCTTTGAAACGGAGACAAGCATGATCAATGGCAATACCGGGCTCATCGCACATATCGGCTATCCGACGCACGCCTTCAAGTCGCCGATGATCTACAACCCTTACTTCGAGCATGCCGATGTGGATGCCGTCGTCGTGCCGATGGGTTGCAAGGCCGAGCATTACGCGGCCTTCCTCCGCTCGATCTTCACGCTGGAAAACATGCGTGGCGCGCTCATTACGATGCCGCACAAGGTGAGCACGGTCGGCTTGCTCGACGACGCCACGCCCACCGTGAAGATCGCCGGATCGTGCAATGCGGTGCGGCGCGCGGACGACGGGCGGCTCATCGGTGACATGTTCGATGGCGAAGGCTTCGTGCGTGGCGTGCGCCGCAAAGGATGCAAGCTCGAAGGCGCGCGTGCGCTGGTCGTGGGCTGCGGTGGCGTGGGGTCGGCGATCGCGGCATCGCTGGCTGCGGCGGGCGTGGCCTGGCTCAGCCTCTTCGATGCGCGGGCCGAATCGGCGCAAGGGCTGAAGGCGCGCCTCACGACTCACTACCCGAGACTCGAAGTCACGACAGGCAGCAACGACCCGGCCGGTTACGACCTCGTCGTCAATGCGACCCCGATGGGCATGAACGACGGTGATCCATTGCCCGTCGATGTAGCGCGCATCGCGCCCGAGACCTTCGTCGGCGAAGTCGTGATGAAGACCGAAATGACGGCGTTTCTCAAGTCCGTGCAGGCGCGCGGCTGCCGTTTTCAGGTGGGCTCGGACATGCTGTTCGAGCAGATTCCCGCTTACCTCGAATTCTTCGGCTTTCCGACGACGACGCCGGAAGTGCTGCGCTCGGTCGCGAAGCTGAGCTATTGATTTCACCAAAAACCAAGGATATCTAATGAACGAGATGCCACGATTCGGCTGGTGTGGACCCTTGCAGAACGCCGCGCTGATGAAAGAGGCCGGCCTCGATTACATCGAGGCCCAACTCGTGCCGATGACACTCGAAGACGATGCGTCTTTCGGCGATGCCAAAGCGCGCATCGTCGATTTGCCCTTGCCCGCGCTCGCGTTCAGCTATCTCTTTCCGCACGATGCGCGCATCGTAGGTCCCGAGAAGGACGAGCGTCGGAATCGCGCGTACTTCGATCGCGTGGTGGAACTTCTCACGCTGGCGCGGGCGCGCGTCGTCGTGCTCGGCAGCGGCTGGACGCGCAACATTCCGGAAGGCTGGACGCAGGCTCAGGCCGAAGATGAATTTCTGACGACGCTCGCATGGTGCGCCGATGCACTCCAGGGCAGCGGCGCCACGCTCGTGATCGAGCCGTTGAACCGCAAGGAATCGAATCTGGTGAACAGCGTTGCCGATGGCGCGCGGCTTGCCAAAACGTTGAATAGAAATGAAGTGCGCGGCCTTGCGGACTTCTATCACATGGACGAAGAAGCCGAGCCGCTCGATGAAGTGCGCGAGCACTGCGCATGGCTCGCGCACATTCATCTGGCCGACACCGGGCGGCTGAATCCGGGCACGGGCTCGTACGACTACTCGACGTTTTTCGGGCATCTCAAGGCGAGCGGCTATCAGGGCCTGCTCAGCGCCGAATGCGGTTTCAAGGGTGAACCACTCGCATCAGTGCGCGAGAGCGCGGCGTTTCTGCGCGCAGCGTGGGACGCGGCATAACGCTGAACCGATCTCACCGGAGGAGACAAGACATGGATATCGCCATCGATGGCGGGACGGCTACCGACCGCGCCGCGAGTAAGTCGGCCAGGCGCCTCATACCCTTTCTGCTTTTGATGTACGTGCTCGCGTTTCTGGATCGCGCGAACGTCGGCTTCGCGAAACAGGCCTTGCACGATGTCGTCGGCATCTCCGATGCGGCGTTCGCCTTTGGCGCCAGCATCTTTTTCATCGCCTATGTGCTGCTCGAAATCCCGAGCAATCTCGCGAGCTTCGGATCCAGCGTGGCCGGAGTGATTCTGCTGAGCGGTGTGGTCGTGCTGGCGGCGCTGCTGTTCATCGGCGCGCGGCGCTCTTCGCCGCCGGCGGTTGCGAAGGCCGTTCACACTTGAAGCTAGCTTATATAATTGCCCGCGTTCCCGACGGCTTTCGCTTCGCGCCGGAAACAGTTTTCAGCCGAAAAGGAATGCGCCATATGACTCATTCGTCCCCTGATGAAATCGCACGCCAGCTTGCCTTCCTCGTCGAGCTGGACAAGCTGAAGTCGATCATGCGGCAATCGCCGCTGATCGATCAGAGCAGAAAGGAGAACTCCGCGGAGCACTCCTGGCATCTGAGCATGTTTGCGCTCGTTCTCTCATCGCATGCGAAGGATCTTGATGCCCTTCGCGTCGTCAAGCTTTTGCTGGTTCACGATATCGTCGAGATCGACGCCGGGGATCATCCGATACATTCGGCCAGTGGTAACGACGCGCTGGTCCAGCAAGCTGAACAGGATGCAGCCGAGCGTATCTTTGGGCTATTGCCCGAACACCAGGGGCGTGAAATGCTCGAACTCTGGCGCGAGTTCGAGGCGGCGCAAACGCCCGAGGCCATCTTTGCCAAGGCACTGGATCGATTGCAGCCGCTGCTGATCAATACATTGTCGAACGGTGGAACGTGGACGGAGAATGGCGTTACGCAACAGCAGGTGATGGAACGGTACGGACCGGTGATCGCGCGTGGTTCACCGATTCTGTGGGAGGCAGCAAGCAAGCTCGTCAGTGAATATTTTGCCGAAGCTGGTCGGAGTCAAAGCGGCCAACGGTAGGCATTGACTCCCCAAGTCAAGCCCGTAAAAAGCGTCCCGGATCGCCCCTAGCGGCGATGCCGGGACGCTGTCCTTTCAGAGACCATTCCGTTCACGACAGTTCTCCGCCGCTTCGTTCGCATTGGACAGTGAGGAAGCCGAATCAATGGATCTGAGGTCATCAGACCGCTGAAACGAATCGGCGCTGCAATTACCGTTTGCAGGCTTCTCACCCACGCGTCATGTGCTGGTCGCAGACCGCGCGCGCCGGCGCGCTCGCCCGGCACGACTATTTCCCCGCAGACCGATACATCGGGTTTGCACCAATTGCGCACTTAATGCGCTGATTTGAATATTCATTTCATGTCAACAAGAATGTAGACAAGAAATGTCGAGTCAAATGTTGACGATAGGTGTTGACGGAATTTTGACGCGGTACATTCGCTGCAAGTCGATACTCCATGCAACCTTTCCGAACGCAAGGACGAGCAATGCCGAAAGCATTCGATCTGGTGGTTCGAAACGCTCACGTAGCCACGGCCAGTGATACGTTTCGTTCCGACATCGGCATCAAAGACGGCGTGATCACGAACCTGGGGTTTTCATTGCCCGAGGGTGAGCGCGAGCTGGATGCCAATAACCGTGTCGTGACGCCGGGCGGCGTGGATGGACACTGCCATCTGGATCAGGTCATTCCGCCTCCGGCCAGAATGGCCGACGACTTCTTCTCGGGCACGAAATCCGCTGCGTGCGGCGGGACGACCACGGTCATCCCTTTCGCCGCGCAGCAGAAAGGCCAGTCCTTGCGTGCCGCGGTCGAGGAGTATCACCGCCGAGCCGAAGGACGCGCGACCGTCGATTACGGATTCCATCTGATCGTGGTCGATCCGACGGCTGATGTAGTTGCGAAAGAACTGCCGCAGTTGATCGAAGAGGGGTACACGTCGTTCAAGATTTATATGACTTACGACGACCTCAAGTTGAACGACCGCCAGATGCTCGACGTGCTCGCGGCGGCGCGTCGCCATGGCGCGATGACGCTGGTCCACGCGGAAAATTCGGAATGCATCGGGTGGCTGACGGAAAGCCTCGTGAACAACGGGCTCACGGCGCCGCGCTATCACGCGAATGCCCGACCCATGCTGGTGGAGCGTGAAGCGACGCATCGTGCCATCAGCTTCGCGGAACTCGTCGATGTCCCCATTCTCATCGTGCATGTTTCCGGCCGCGAGGCAGTCGAGCAGATTCAATGGGCGCGAAATCGCGGGATGAACATTCTGGCGGAGACTTGTCCGCAGTATCTTTTCCTCACTGCTGAAGACCTTGGCATCGACGACAGCTATCAGGGCGCGAAGTGTGTATGCAGTCCGCCGCCGCGCGACTCCGCGAATCAGAACGTCATATGGAGAGGGCTGGCGGACGGCACGTTCACCATTCTCTCTTCCGACCACGCCCCCTTTTCCTTCGATGATGAAGCGGGAAAGCACCCCAACGGGGAGCAGGTTGCGTTTCCCTACATCCCGAACGGCATCCCTGGGCTCGAGACCCGGCTGCCGCTGCTGTACACCGAAGGCGTACTGGAGGGACGCATTTCGCTGAACCGGTTTGTCGAATTGACTGCCACGAATCCCGCCAAGCTTTACGGCCTGCATCCAAAGAAAGGGACGATTGCGATCGGCGCCGATGCAGACCTCGTCATCTGGGATGAAGTCGAACGGACGTTGACGAATGACATGTTGCATCACGCCGTCGACTATACGCCCTATGAAGGACGCAGAATCCGCGCGTGGCCGGCTTTCACGCTTTGCCGTGGGAGGGTTGTATGGGACGGAAAGGACTTCACAGGCAAGGCGGGCGAGGGCAAGTTTCTGCGCCGCGGACTGCCGACGCTGCGCCGCTGACGTCAATGAATGGATTTGAATACCAAGTAGATTCGATAATAGTTAGCTATACATATCAACGTAACCGATAACTGGACGTGAGGCCAATATGATGAAAGAAATCACCAACGTATCTGCTGATTTACGGTCGAGTCGAAGTCCGCGTGGCATCGCGCTGGCCAGCGTAGCCCTTGTCGCGTTGTTCGGTGCCGCCGTACCGGCTCACGCCCAGAACAACAATTCGGTGCTGGTGGTAGCCGGTCCGCGTACGCCCGAGTCGCTGGATCAGGAGTACCCGCCGACCGAAGCCAGTCACGAAGCGCGGCGCAATATCTTCGAGCGGCTTCTGACTTACGAGATGAAGTCCGGCGAAGGTGGCGTCATGGTCGAAAACTTCGACAAGCTCAAGGGCGCGCTCGCCGAGTCCTGGCAGACGTCACCGGACAAGACGTCCATCACGTTTCACTTGCGAAAGGGCGTGAAGAGCGCGGCAGGCAACACGCTCAACGCGGACGATCTCATGTGGACCTTCGAGCGGGGATGGAACCTGAAGGCAAACTTCCACTGGTATATGACCCAGGTGCTGAAGATTCAGGACTTCAAGTCCGCATTCCAGAAAGTCGACGACCAGACCGTGAAGGTCACGCTGCCGAAGCCGTCGCCGCTCATCGAACGAATCTGGGTCAACAACGACCTCGGCATTCTCGATTCCGTGGAAGCCAGGAAGCACACGACGTCCGAGGACCCCTGGGCCTCGCGCTGGCTGTCGAGTCATTCCGCCTCTTTCGCGCCGTATCAGGTGACGAAATATTCGCCGGGACAAGAGGTCGTGTATGAAGCGAACCCGAACTACTATCGCGGCGCGGCGAAGATTTCGAAGGTGATCTTCCGCGAGATGCCGACATCGGCCAATCGGCTGGCCGCCCTGCAGGCGGGCGCCGTGGACGTTGCTGAATGGCTTCCGCCACGGGAGCTGAACACGCTCTCCAGCATTCCGACGGTGAAGGTCTGGAAGGTGTACGGCAACTATGTGCAGCGCGTGGAAATGAATAACAACACGCCTCCGTTCAACAACGAAAAGGTGCGGCAGGCGCTGAACTATGCCGTGCCTCGCGATGAAATCCTCAAGTCGATCTTCTATGGCACGGCGCGCCCGACGAAAAGCCCCATCTCGGAGATCTACCCGGCTTATACGGACAAGTACTTCGACTACAGCAACAACATCGAAAAGGCGAAGGCGCTTCTGAAGGAAGCCGGTTTCGAGAAGGGCTTCAAGACTCAGCTGGGTTACCCGACGGGCGACCAGACTGAAGAGGAGCTCGCAATCGTGTTGAAGACCGCCTTTTCCAGGATCGGCGTCGATGTCGAGTTGCAGAAGCTGCCTGCTTCGACGCTCGTCGAGCGCTATTCGAAAGGAACGATCCCAATGTACTTCTTCCGCGACATGGCGATCGTCCCGGACGCGGGATATGTCGCCAATCTCTGGCTCAATAGCGCGTCGCTGATCAATTATTCGCATTACAAGAATCCGGAAGTCGATCAGCTGATCAACGAAAGTCTTTCGTCGACAGACGAGCCGAAGCGCAAGACGCAGATGGAACGGGTGCAGCAACTGGTGATGCAGCAGGCTCCGTGGGTCTTTCTCATCAATCCCGGATACCAGCTTGCGACGCGAAACAACGTGAAGGGCTACAGCTGGAACACGACGAACGGGAATACCTGGTACGACTTCTCGAAAAACTGATGGGCCGGGGCCGCCGGCCCCTCTTCAATTCGATGAAAGTGAGGCAACAATGGCGCTGATATCGTTCTGGCGGTCGATTCCACGGCCGCTTCGCATCATCCTTGCTCGGCTCGGAACACTGGTGCCCCAGTTGTTCGGGGTCATGTTCGCGACGTTCCTGCTCGTGCGTATGCTCCCGGGCGATCCGGCATTGCTGATGCTCGGGAATATGGCGACGCCCGAAGCCATCGCAGCCCTGCGCGAGAAGCTTCATCTGAACGCGTCGATCTGGTCGCAATTCGGCGCCTATCTCGACGCGCTCACGCACGGCGATCTGGGCACTTCGATGTTCACATCGAATCCCGTCACGGTCGATCTCTTCCAGCGCGTCCCCGCGACGTTCGAACTGATCGTGTATTCGATGCTTCTCACCATCATCATCGGTGTCGGGCTGGCGGTGGTGTCTGTGGTGCGTAAAGGTGGCGTCGTGGATCGCATGGGCAAGGTGTACGGACTCGCCGCGGGCGCGATTCCGGATTTCTGGGTCGGACTGCTGCTGATTTATGCGCTCTTCCATATGGCCGGAATCGCGCCGGCTCCATTCGGCCGCATCGATACGTTCATCACCCCGCCTCCGACGATAACCGGCTTCTACACGATCGACAGCATTCTGACTGGCAACTGGGTTGCGTTGAGGTCGTCCGTCTCGCACCTGTTCCTGCCGGTGCTGACCTTGAGCATCGTCAACGCCGGCGGGCTCATGAAACTGAGTCAATCCGTGTTCGAGGATATCTACAAGAGCGAGTTCATCCGGCACGCGAGAGCATCGGGCCTTTCCGAGCGGCGCATCATCCTGAGCGCCTTGCGCAACAGTCTTCCGCCGATCATCACCATGGTCGGGTTTCTCTTCAGCTTTCTGCTCGGCGCGGCGGTGCTGGTGGAAACGATCTTCGCGTGGGGTGGGCTTGGCCAATATGCGGTTCAGTCCGTGGTCAACAGCGACTATCCGGCGCTTCAAGGCTTCGTGCTCGTGGCTGCCGGTTTCATTCTTCTTGTCTATACAGCGGTGGACGTGATGTACGGACTGGCCGACCCGAGGATCGAAATATGAAATCGCTCCGACTCTTCTCCGACTTGCGTTTCAGCGCAGGCTTGACGACCGGCTGTCTGCTGCTTGGTCTGCAGATCGTGCTCATCGCGTTCGCGCCGTGGATATCGCCGTATTCGCCCGTGGATGCAGACCCGCTGAACGTGCTGAAGGCACCGTCCTGGCAACACTGGTTCGGAACCGATGTATCAGGCATGGACATCCTATCCCGGGTCATCTACGCGACCCGGATCAATCTGCTGATCAGCATCACGGCGGTGGCCGGCGCGTTCGTGATCGGCGTGCCGGTCGGGCTGCTCATCGGCTTCTACCGGAACGCGGTCAGTACGCTCGTGATGCGGGTGTTCGACTTCATCCAGTCGTTTCCCGTGTTCGTGATCGGCATGGCGCTCGTCTCGGTGATGGGGCAGGAAATCTGGAACGTGGCGATCGTCCTGGCCGTGCTGTTCGTACCGATGTTCGCCCGGCTCATCCGGGGCGAGGTTCTCTCGTTGCGCGACAGGCCGTTCATCAGCGCGGCTCGCTGCAGTGGCGCAACGGATGGCACGATCATGTTCAGGCACATCCTGCCCAATGCCATCACGCCGGCCATCGTGCAGATTTCGATCAGCATCGGCATGGCGATTCTCCTGACCGCCGGCCTGTCATTCGTGGGCGCTGGCGTGCGAATGCCCACCCCCGAGTGGGGCCTCATGGTCGCGAACGGCGCTCAGCAAATGATTCTGGGTGTCTGGTGGGCGGCGCTCTTCCCTGGTCTGGCGATCGTGGTTTCCGTGCTCACGTTCGCCGTCCTCGGGGACGCGCTCAAACGCTTTGCTGCACCAGCCTCGAAAGGTGAAAGATGAATACTTCCGCAGATTCATTGCTGCTCGAAGTCGACGAGTTGTCGGTCGACTGGGGCGACGAGCAGACCAGAGTGCTCGATGGCATCAGCTTTTCACTCAAGCGTGGCGAAATCATCGGCATCGTTGGCGAGACGGGCGCGGGCAAGTCGGTGCTGGCACGCGCGATCATCGACATGCTTCCGGACGGCGCGCGCGTGAGCGGTGGCACGATCAAGGTCGAAGGGCGCGACATCCTCAAGCTCAGCGAGCAGGAGCGGCAGAAATATCGCGGCGGCGATGTCGCGCTCATCGGTACGAACGCAAAGATGCTGCTCGATCCGGTCGAGACGGTCGGCGCGCAGGTCGTGCGCGTGCTGCGCGACCATAAGCGCATGAGCCGGAAGCAGGCGTGGTCCGAAGCGATCGAACTCTTCAGGCAGGTCGGCATCGTCAATCCGGAAGCGAGAGCGCATTCCTATCCGCATGAAATGTCGGGCGGCATGGCCCAGCGCGTGGTCATCGCCATGGCGCTCATCGCGCAGCCGAAGATTCTGCTGGCAGACGATGCGACGCTCGGCCTCGACGCGACGATCCAGCTTCAGGTTCTCGACCTGATGGCGCAAAAGGGCAAGGATCTGGGTCTCGGCGTCGTGCTCATCACGCATGATCTGGGGATCGTCGCGAATTACTGCGATCGGGTGGCGATCATCAAAGGCGGCAGGCTGATCGAGCTCGCCGAGGTGGAAGACTTCGTCAAGGCGCCTGAGCGAGAGTACAGCCGCGAGCTGCTCGATGCGGCGAAGGTGCGCCCCTCTACGCTCAGGCTCAATACGGGTTCTGCTGCCGGCATTGCGCCGAAGCCGCCGCTGCTCGAGGTCGAGAATCTCGTCAAGACGTTCAAGTCCGACCGCACGCATGCGGTGGTCAGGGCGATCGATGATGTTTCGTTCAGGATCGCGCGAGGTGAAACACTGGCGCTGGTCGGCGAGAGTGGCTCTGGCAAGACCACGACGGGTCAGTGCCTGCTGCGTCTGCTCGAATCGGATTCCGGGACGATACGCTTCGATGGCCAAAGCACGCGCGCGATGAGCAACGCGGAGTTTCGAGGCATTCGGCGCCGCATGCAGATGGTGTTTCAGGAGCCTTACGTATCGCTCAATCCGCGCTGGCGCACGGGCGACCTGATTGCGGAACCCTTCGCGCTTCTGCCGAAGATGACGCGCGCGGACCGTCAGAAACGCATTCTCGAACTGCTGCAGCTCGTCGGGGTGTCGGCACGGCGCGTCGGCGCCTATCCGCACGAGCTCACCGCAGGCGAGCAGAAGCGAGTCGGCATCGCGCGGGCGCTGGCTGCCAATCCGGACTTCGTCGTGTTCGACGAGTGCACGACCGCGCTCGACATTCGCGTCCGTGCGCAGATCATCGATCTCGTGCGCAACCTGCAGGCGGAAATGGGGCTGTCGGCGCTTTTCATCACGCACGATCTGAACTCCGTCCGGTCACTGGCGCACTACGTGGCCGTGATGCAGTACGGGAAGATCGTGGAGACGGGCGAGACGGAATCGATTTTCGCTGCGCCGGTGCAAGCGTACACGCGCAAGCTTCTGCAGGCGGAACTTCCCATCGAATGCAAACCGAGAGTCGCGGCTCTCGATGTCGTAGGAGCCAGACAATGAGCAAGGAAAGGGTGCTTGTCACCGGAGCGGCAGGTTTGGTCGGCAATGCGATTGCGCGCGCCCTGCTGGACAGAGGCGACCACGTCGTTGCAATCGACCGGTTCGCCGGCCGGATCGAAGGTGTCGACGTCATGCAATGCGATCTGAACGACGTCCACCAACTGCATGCCGTGACCGGTCCCGGCCTTGCCGGCGTGATTCATTGCGGCGCGTTTTCCGGTCCGATGGTCGCGCGAGACAACCCGTACGCAATGGTGCAGGTGAACATCGTCGGCACCGCGAATGTCCTCGAACTCGCACGCATCTACAAGTCGCGGCGCTTCGTGTTCTGTTCGTCGACCAGCGCGTATGGTCACGCAAAGGGCGATCCGGTGCGGGAAGATTCGCACATGGAGCCGGAAAGCCTCTACGGCGCGAGCAAGGTCGCAAGCGAGCAGATGGTCTCTGCCTACGCAAAACAATATGGTGTCGACGGGGTCAGTATTCGTCTTTCGTGGGTGTACGGGCCGCGCCGCACGACCGACTGCGTCATTCGGGACATGCTCACGAATGCGCGAGCCGGCCTTCCGACGACGCTTCACTTCGGCGCTGACTTCCATCGTCAGTTCATCCACGTCGACGATGCGGCCGCCGCGCTGCTCAAGGCGTTCGATGCGCCCGCGTTGCCGCGACGCACATACAACGCGACCGGAGGAACGCGAGTCACGCTGTCGGATATCGCGGATATCGTGAGGGACATCTACCCGGCGGCCAACATCGAACTCGCGAAGGGTCCCGATCCGCTGGACGAGTTTCAGGACGAGTTCGATCTCTCGGCGGCAAGACGTGATCTGGACTACGTTCCGCGTGTCGCACTTGCGGAAGGGATTCGCCGATACGCGCACTGGCTGGAACAAACGCATAAAAGCTAAGGAAGACACTCATGGAATCGTTCTCCCTCGAAGGAAAAGCGGCCGTCGTGACCGGCGGCAATACCGGTATCGGACGCGCGATCGTCGAATTGTTTGCCGCGCACGGAGCAAAGCTTCTCGTCGCGCATTTCAAGGATCGGGAGCGCACCGCGGCGTGGGCATCGGAGCTGGAGGCACGCGGCGCCGACGTGAAAGTCGTCGAGTGCGATGTCACCGACGATCAATCGGTTGCGCGACTGGGCGACTGGACGCGCCGTTCTTTCGGACCGGTCGACATTCTGGTGAACGGAGCGGGCGTCTGCAGCGAAATTCCGTTCGGCAAACTTTCGGTCTCGGATTGGGACCTGACGATGGCGGTCAACCTGCGCGGCGCGTTCCTCGTCACGCGTCAGTTCTTCGATGGGATGAAAGAGCGCCGCTACGGCCGGATCATCAACATCGCCTCACAGCTGGCTTATAAGGGAACGGTGGACGCGGCGCACTATTGCGCCTCCAAAGCGGGTCTCGTCGGCTTCACGCGCGCGCTTTCCTACGAGGGAGCGCCGTTTGGCGTAACCGTCAATGCCATCGCTCCTGGGCCGGTCGAGACGGCGATGCTGGCCGGTTTCACGGACGAATGGCGCGCGATGAAGTTCGCGCAACTCCCGGCCGGACGATTCGGTCAGGTCGACGAAATCGCCCCGACCGCGCTGCTATTGGCGTCAGAAACCGGAGGCGCTTACTACATGGGTCAGACGTTGTCGCCGAACGGCGGCGACGTCATGATTTGACGGAACCGGAGATTTCATGAGCAACGATCGCACGACACCCGCACGCAATTTCGAGGGTTATGGCGCCAACCCGCCTTCGGCCAACTGGCCGAACGGGGCACGTATCGCAATCAACCTCGTGTTGAACTACGAGGAAGGTTCCGAACCATCGATCGAGCACGGCGAAACGCAGAGCGAGACCTGGTTCACCGAATCGCATGGCCTGCATTCGGGCGTGGTCGGTCGGGACCTGGCGGCGGAAGGGCTTTTCGAGTACGGCAGCCGAGTCGGCTTCTGGCGGCTCATGCGTATAATTCAAGAGCGGAATTTGCCGGCGACGATTTACGGGTGCGCCCTGGCGCTGGAGCGCAATCCGTCGGCCGCGGCGGCCATTCGAGCGTCGGGCTTCGACGTCTGCAGTCACGGCTGGCGGTGGATACAGCACTATCGGCTTGCGCCGGAAGAGGAGCGGCAGCACATCCGGATGGCCGTCGAGTCGCTCACGCGTACGACCGGCCGGCCGCCCGAAGGGTGGTATTGCCGCTATTCGCCATCGGTGAATACAAGGCGTCTGCTCGTCGAGCACGGCGGCTTTCTGTACGACTCTGACTACTACGGCGACGAACTTCCGTTCTGGACCACGGTAGGCGAGACGCCGCACCTGGTCATTCCGTATTCGCTGACGACAAATGACGGACAATATGCGGGTACCACGGGCACGTCGCAACAGTGGTTCGATTTCATGAAAGACGCATTCGACATGCTGTACAAGGAAGGAGCGAAGACGCCGAAGATGATGTCAGTCGGCCTTCATCTCAGGCTGATCGGGCATCCGGCGAGGGCCGCCGGTCTCGAACGATTCCTCGACTATGTAAAGAGTCACGAGGATGTCTGGTTTGCCCGGCGGATCGATATTGCTCGCCATTGGATCAAAGAGCATCCTTATCACGGTGTGTGACAACCCTCACGCCGGCAACTCCGAGGCGCCCCCCGAGCGTCCAGAAAGGCTTTCCAACATGCCCAAGAATTCAGTTCTTCCTCTTCTCAACGATACGCAGTCGACGGACAGCACGAGCGACGAAATCTACGAGCGAATCTACCTTGCAATCCTGGAGCATCGGCTGACACCGGGAACGAAGCTGGCTGAGGAGCGCCTTGCTTCGATCTTCAAGGCCAGTCGCGCGCGGGTGCGGGAAGCGCTGAGCAAGCTGGCCTATGAGCAAATCGTCGAGGTTTTTCCGAAGCGAGGCTGGTTCGTCGCAAAGCCTTCGGTGGAGCAGGCTCGGGATGTATTCGAGGCCCGAAGACTGATCGAGCCCGCTGTCATGCGCCGTCTGGCCAATAGCATGACCGACGAGAAGCGGGCAGCATTGAAGGAGCATCTGGATAAGGAGATGAACGCTCGTAAAGTCGAAGACAAGCGCGCGATCATCCGCTTGTCCGGAGAGTTTCATAACCTTGCGGCAGCGCTCGCCGGTAACTCTTCATTCACCCGCAGCTTGCGCGAGCTTTCCACCCTGACATGCCTGGTCATTCTTCTGTACAACGCACCGATCGTCGCGAGCTGCCGAGCCGACGAACATGAGCGTATCGTGGTTGCCTTGAATCAAGGCGATGGCGAAACGGCCGCGAAGATCATGCTCGAGCATCTCGACCACATCGAAGGTTCATTGGATCTTGACTCGACAGAGGACGAAGCGGACCTTGAAGAGATCTTCCTGCGCTAGTCCGGAGCGGACTAATCTGGAGTTTCGACTTTCTACGCAAACGGATCAGCCTCAGCAGACCGATTGCAAGCGCGCGGCGCACGTCTGCAGGACCTGATCGGGTGGGCGTTTCCACCAGTTGTCGCGCGAAAAGATCTCGACTTCGACCATGCCGGCATAGCCCGCATTTTCGACATTTCGCCGGAAACCCCGCAGGTCGATCACGCCATCGCCCATCATGCCGCGATCGAGCAACAGATCGTTCGTCGGTACGAGCCAGTCGGAGACGTGGTACGCAAAAATGCGATCGTCCTTGCCGATCGAAGAGACCGCCGCTTCCAGCCGCGGGTCCCACCAGCAGTGATACACGTCGACAGCAATTCCGAGGAAGCCATCGTTATGCGGATCGAGTTCGCGCGCGATGACGTTCGCCTGATCGATCGTGTTGATCACCGACCTTTCGCCCGCATACATCGGATGCAGCGGTTCGATCGCCAGGCGGACGCCCAGCTTGCGCGCCGCTTCGAGCAATGCGCCGATGCCGTCCCGTACCTGCGTGCGCGCCGCCGACAGGTCGCGGCTTCCTTCAGGCAGGCCGCCGACGACCATCACGAAGCATTCGGCGCCCAGTTCAGCCGCGTCGTTCAGCGCCCGGACGTTCGACTGAATGTTGACCAGACGCTGCGCCTGCGTCGCGGCAGGGAAGTACGTCGACCGACAGTACCCGCTGACCTTGAGTTCCAGCGCACGAATCTGCCTGGCGATCCTGCTCACGCCGGCCGCTTCCACTTCATGACGCCACGGCGCCAGTCCACCGAAGCCCGCTTTGGCGATCCGGTCGATCGTCACGTCGATGGTTTCGCGATGTCCGAGTGTCGCGGTGTTGATGGAACAACGGGCGAGGTGAAGAGGTTCCTTGATCATTGCCCGCATCCGAGCGTGGTCATGACCGCTCGCATGCGGCTGACGGCCAACTCGGGATCCTTGAGCAGATTCGCCTGATCGGCGAGCCGGAAGACTTCCGCCAGATAGGCAGGCGGCCTCATGCCATGATGGCCACCGAGCATGAAGAAGTGCGGCTGGAATCCGTTCAGATAGGCGAGGAAGACGACTCCGGTCTTGTAGTACTGTGTCGGCGCGCGAAAGATATGGCGCGACAGCGGCACCGTTGGCGCGAGCAGCTCGTCATAGCGAGCGAGATCGTTCGCGGCGAGCGCGGACAACGCCTGTGACGCCGCAGGCGCGATCGCATCGAAGATGCCGAGCAGCGCGTGCGAGTAACCGTACTCGTCGCCGGCGATGAGCACCGGGTAGTTGAAGTCGTCGCCGGTGTACATCTTCACGGACGCAGGAAGACGTCGGCGGAAGGCGATTTCCTTCGCGTCATCCAGCAGCGAAATCTTGATGCCATCGACTTTCGCTTCATTCGCGACGATGACTTCGAGACAGACCCTGGCCGCGTTTTCGAAGTCGGCATGACCCCAGTATCCGGCCAGTTCGGGATCGAACGCCTCGCCGAGCCAGTGAAGAATGACCGGCTTGTCGCACGCAGCCAGCACTTCGCGATAGACACGAATGTAGTCGTTCGCATCCCTGGCCACGCGCGCGAGGGCGCGGCTCGCCATCAGGATGATCTGGCCGCCCGCGCGCTGGACGCTCTCGATTTGCGTCAGGTAGGCCTTGATGACATCGTCGCACGAGCGCGCGTCGTTGACCGGCAAGTGATCCGTGCCGCAGCCCGATGCGATCGACGCGCCGGGAATGTCGCGCGTTTCATTCAGCGTGCGGACGATCAGCTCTTTCGCCGAGTCCCACGACAGGCCCATGCCGCGTTGCGCCGTATCCATCGCCTCCGCGATCCCCAGACCTTGCTCCAGAAGATAGCGGCGATATTCGATGGTCCGGTCCCAGTCGATCGCGCAGGCTTGTCCGAGTTCGCCGCTACGCAGCGGATCGGCGACCACGTGCGCCGCCGAGTAAACGATGCGGTTGAACGCCGTCACGGGCTTGACGACCTGCAAGGGCGTGCCGGTCAGACGGTAATCGGCGAGCGCGCCGTCCAGGGTGGGAAGCTTGATTTGCATGGTTCGAATCTCGAAATCAGTATTTGGAAACAAGAAGACCGCCATCGACGCGGATCGCCTGACCCACGCTGAACGGCAGACCACCCGTTGCGAGCGTGCGTACCGTAAGCGCGACTTCATCCGGCTTGCCCCATCGCTTGATGGCGGTCAACCCGTCCTCCATGAGCGCGTCGTAACGCGCCTTCGATGGCGCGGTCATTTCGGTTTCGATCAGGCCCGGCTGTACTTCGAATACGCTGACGCCCAGTTCAGCCAGCCGCAGACCGAACAGGGTAGTGGCCATCGACAGCCCTGCCTTCGACACGCAATATTCGCTGCGCTGTGGCGACGCCGCCACGGCGTTGGATGAGGTGATCGTGATGATCGAGCGATTGACCGCCGACTGCCGCGCCCGCGCGACACGCCGGCCGAATGCCTGCATCAGGAAGAAGGTGCCTCGCGTGTTGACGTTGAGGCATCGGTCGTAGCTTTCTGGCGTGACGTCGAGTAGATCGCCGCGCGACATGACGGACACGCCAGCGTTGTTGACCAAGCAGGTGACCGGGCCGAGCGCATCGTCGACCGCCTGAAACAGCGCGTCGTGATACGCGATGTCCGCGAGATTCGATGTCAGCGCCACGCACTTCACACCGACGCGTTCGATATCGGCGCGCGTGGCGACCAACTCCTCCGATGTCTCGACGTCCGTGATGGCGATGTCGAACCCGGCATTGGCAAGTTCGAGCGCGATCGCCCGACCGATGCCGCGACGAGCGCCCGTAACCAGCGCGACCTGGCGTTGTTCCATGTTTCATCTCTTCCTAAGTAACGATCCGTTTCGTTATTTAATACCTGTCGAAACGCGCTGTCAAAAAAGGGTTTTCCCCTATGAAGCGGAAAACCCTTGCGCGACGGAGCGAAGAAGAGAGGAGCGCGGCGCGATCAGCTCGGGCGCAGCAGGCTGAAGACTGTTTCGAGATTGAAGTCGAGACGTTTCTGAAGCGCTTCCTTCGAGACGAAATCGAAGCCGAAGATGACTTCGCCGGTGAAGCGATTGGTCAGATAGTAGTAACCCAAGGCAGCGATGGTCAGGTGCAACTGGCTTGCATCGACGCCCGCCTTGAAGTCGCCGGAGGCTACGCCTCGCTCGAGAATATGCTGCAGCATGTTGACGAAGCCGCGATGCAGTTCGCTGAACCGTCTCGACTTCTTGACATGCCGGGCCCGGTGCAGATTTTCGCTGTTCACGAGCGACATGAACTCCGGGTTCTTCAGGTAATAGTTCCAGGTGAACGTCACGTAGGCCCGGATCGCCTCGACGGGCGCGAGCTTATCGAGGCCGAGCGCTCTTTCCTCGGTCCGGATGTCGGTCCACATTTCCTCGAGGACGGTCTGGAACAGCTCTTCCTTCCCCTTGAAGTACTCGTAGATCATCCGCTTGTTGACGCCGGCCTTCTCGGCGATCGTCTCGATGCGCGCGCCGCCCAGTCCAACTTTCGCGAACTCGGCTTTGGCGGCAGAGAGGATTTTGGCTTGCGTCTGGATCGGATCGCGCAGCCGCTTGGCACGCGCGGGCTTCTCGACAGCGCGTACTTCGCCGCCCGGTTCGACTGGGGTCTGCATATTCGTGGGTCACATCCAAAGTTAAACGGTAACTGACAACGCCATCGCGTCGCAATCGTGGCGTACGAGCGGCTCTGTGCGCATCCATCATCGTAAACCCGATTTCAGGCGCTTTTCCCTTGAACGTCGCTTTTGCCTGTGCCACGATTCGTGTCAAGTAACGATACGGTTCGGTACTAAAGACTTTCGAATCAGGAGGCGTTGTGAAAAAGTGGACCAGTGCGCAAGCCGTTGCGGCTTCGATCTTCGACGGTGCGACGATCGCCATCACCGGCTCGGGCGGCGGGCTGCTCGAACCGGACGCGATCCTCGCTGCGATCGAAGCGCGATTTCTCGAAACCGGCCATCCGCGCAATCTGACGGTCGTTCATGCGCTGGGCGTGGGCGACGGGCTGGGCAGCGGCCTCGGCAGATTCGCTCACGCCGGGATGGTCAGGCGCGTGATCGGCGGCCACTGGGTCTGGTCATCGGCGATGCAGAAGCTGGCCGAAAGCGGTGCGATCGAGGGTTACAGCTTCCCGGGCGGTGTGATTGCGACCTTGTTCCGCGAAATCGGCGCGGGCCGGCCGGGCGTGATTACGCGCGTCGGCCTGAGAACCTTCGTCGATCCGCGACTGGACGGCGGCAAGCTGAACGACGTCACCACCGAAGATCTCGTCGAGCTGATCGACATCGACGGCACGGAATTCCTGCGCTACAAGCCCTTCAAGATCGACTTCTCGATCGTCATGGCGTCGTCCGCGGACGACAGGGGCAATCTCTCGACCCGTCATGAACCGGCGGACCTCGACATCTATGCCGTCGCGCTGGCCGCGCACAACAGCGGCGGCAAGGTCATCGCGCAAGTCAGATCGCGGCCGCGTCTGCACGTGCCCGCTCGTCTGGTTCGTGTGCCTGGCGTGATGGTCGATTTCACTGTCGAGACCCCGGCTCAACGCCAGTGCCAGATCAGCGAGTACGACGCCACGTTGAGCGGCGAAGCGCTCGGCGAGACACCCGATGTCGAGATGCCCGATGGCATGCGCCTCATCGTGGCCGAGCGCGCGGCCCAGGAGCTTGGCATCGATCAATCCGTGAACTTCGGCTTCGGCTTTCCGGGCGCGATTCCGGCCGTTCTCGCCTCGCAAGGTCGCGGCGACGAGTACTGGGGTTCCGTCGAACAGGGCGTCCACCGCGGCTCGATGCTCGACGGCTCGATGTTCGGCACCGCGCGCAACGCCGACGCCATCATGCCGAGCGTCGATCAGTTCGACTGGTATAGCGGCGGCGGTATCGACGTGACCTTTCTCGGCATGGGCGAATTCGACGAAGAAGGCAACGTGAACGTGTCGAAGCTCGGCTCGACGGTCGTCGGGCCGGGCGGATTCATGGATATCGCGCAGGGCGCGAAAAAACTGGTGTTCTGCGGCGCGTTCGAGGCCAAGGGCTTGCGTGTGGAACGCAAAGGCGACGCGCTCGACATTCTCTCGCCGGGATCCGTGCCGAAGGCCGTGAAAAAAGTGCGGCACGTGACGTTCAGCGGCGTGCAGGCGCGTCTGGACGGCAAGGAAGTTTTCTATATCACCGAGCGCGCGGTGTTCAGGCTCGATACGCTCGGCGTATGCCTCGTCGAAGTGGCGAAGGGCGTCGACATGCACCGCGATGTGCTCTCGCGCATGGAGTTCACGCCGCTCATCGACGAGCGCCTGCTCGAAGCCGCTGCGGCTCACTGACAAAGAGGTTTTACATGTCCGACACCGACATTCTCTACGAAGCCAAAGGTGGCGTCGCCACGATTACGCTCAACCGCGTATCGCGTCATAACGCGTTGACGTTGCAGATGCTGGATGACATCGAACGTGCCGTGACGGACGTCGAGCGCAATGATGAAATCCGCGTGCTGAAAATCGAAACCGCGAGTCCGCGCTTCTTTTGCAGCGGCGCGGATATCAACGAGTGGGGCGACATCGATCCGCAGAAGATGGGCACGCGCTTCATTCGCGAAGGCAACCGCGTGTTCCGTCGCATCGCCGAACTCGACCAACCGACGATCGCTGTTCTTTCCGCCAGCGCGCTCGGCGGCGGATTCGAACTCGCGCTGACGTGCGATTTCCGCTACGCAAGCACACAGGCAAAGGTCGGCTTTCCTGAAGCGTCGGTGGGCGCCATCCCCGGATGGATGGGCTGCTCGCGGCTTTCCGAACTCGTCGGCGCGACGCGCACGCGTGAGTTGATTCTTCTCGGTGAACCGATCTCCGCCGAAACCGCCGCTGCATGGGGCGTGATCAACGAGGCCGTCGAAGCGGATCAGTTGCGCGGCCACGTCGACGCAATCTGCGAAACGCTCATCAAGCGATCGAGGACTTCGCTGTCAGTCGGTAAGCGGCTCGTTCGCATGATGGAGACGGGCCAGCACGAATACGCTCACGAACTCGCCGCATCGGTGTGCAAGGCGTCGCCCGATGCAATCGAAGGCGTCGCGGCATTTCGCGAGAAACGCCCCGCATTTTTCCGGTAACTCTCAAGCCGCATCAGCGGATCAGGCATTTCAGGAGACAGGAGTCGCTCATGGACCGTACAGCTATCCGGTGGCGCATCTGCGCGCTGCTTTTCTTCGCAACCACGATCAATTACCTCGACCGTCAGGTGTTGGGACTGCTCAAGCCCGAGCTTGCCGTCACGTTCAACTGGACCGAGACACAGTACAGCTACATCGTCATGGTGTTCACCGCGTGTTATGCAATCGGCATGGTGTTGTCCGGAAAGATGGTCGACAAGTTCGGCGTCAAGATCGGCTACGGCGTGTGCGTGCTGGTGTGGAGCATCGCCGCATGCGGCCATGCGCTCGTGCGCAGCACGATGGGCTTCGGCGTCATGCGTGCCCTGCTTGGCATCTCTGAGTCCGGCAGTTTCCCTTGCGCGGTGAAGAGCGTGTCGGAGTGGTTCCCGCGCAAGGAGAAAGCGCTGGCGGTGGGTATTCTCACCTCCGGTACCAGCATCGGCGCGGTGGCGGCACCGGCGACCGTTCCATGGCTCGCCGCAACGTATGGCTGGGAGGCTGCGTTCTTCGTCACCGGACTGACGGGCTTTGTCTGGCTGGGCTTCTGGTACTTCATGTATCAGGTGCCGGCGAAACACGCGAAGGTCAACGAGGCGGAGCTCGGCTACATCAGCGAGGATTCAGCGCCCGCTCCCGCGACGCAAAAGGTGAGCTGGTTCACCTTGCTCAAGCTGCGCCCGACGTGGGCATTCTTCGCAGGCAAGCTTCTGACCGACCCGATCTGGTGGTTCATGCTCTTCTGGCTGCCTTCGTACTTCAATTCGCGCTTCCACCTCGATCTGAAGAACCTCGGCCTGCCGCTGGTGATCGTGTACGTCTCGACCTCGATCGGCAGCATCGGCGGTGGTTTCATCTCGTCCAGGCTGATTCAGCGCGGCTGGTCCGTGACGAAGGCGCGACAAACCACCATGCTGGTCTTTGCGTTCCTCGTGATGCCGATTGCGTTCTCGCCGTTCATCGAGAACATGTGGGCGATGGTCGGCCTTCTGAGCCTCGCGGCGGCTTCGCATCAGGCATGGTCGGCAAACCTCTTTACGACCGCTTCCGACATGTTCCCGAAAGCGGCAGTCGGTTCGGTCGTCGGGATCGGCGGCCTGGCCGGTGCGCTGGGTGCGACGCTGTTCCCGCTCGTCGTCGGCGCGGTGCTGGACCATTTCAAGTTGCTCGGTCACATCGACGCCGGCTACAACGTGCTGTTCGTCGTCTGCGGTTCGGCGTATCTCATCGCATGGGTCGTGATGCGCGTCATTCGCTCGTCGAGCAAGCCCGTCGACATCGCGCAACTTGCGCCGGGCGCTCACGGTTGAAGTCAGTCGGCGCGGTACCAGCGACCCGATTCCGGGCACACGGCAACTGGTGAGCCGTTCAACCACACTTGTTCTTCATCCGGTAGCGGCGACGTCGGACGGGCGACGTCGAAGTCCACCTCGAGGACTTGCGCAACCTTGGCGTCCTCGATGGGAAGCTCCCAGCTCAGGAATATCTGGATCCAGTCCTGATCCGGCGCGAAGTCGGCCTCATTGAAATTGTCGCGGTGGCGCTGAATCACGCCATGAGGCTGACCGGTATCGAATATGAGGGCTGTTCCGCGGGTCAGCGGAATACGAAGTCCCGTGGCGGGAAAATGCACGTCCAGGCCACGGTCCTCGCTCAGGAAGAGATTGCAGAAGGCCTTGCCGCCATATTGCGCGGCGTCATGGTGATAGCGCGCGCCACGACACGCCATGAGCGCGACGTCGCTGTCGGCGAGCACGGCGCGCAGTCCAAGCGCGCGTGTCCAGTCCGACATGGTCTGCACGCAGCGCTTGTAGTCCGGCCAGCGCATTTGCGTTCGCGCCAGAGGCATTGGCTCGACATCGCCGGGTTCGAGAACGAGCCGCGACGATGTCTCTCTTTGCCAATCCGCGAGTAGTCGTGCGGAGGGTGCGGGCACGTCGAGCGTGCCTGAGAGAACCACGTCACTGACGCTTCGACTGCGGATCGCGTCGCCGCTCCAGAAATAGGAAGTCAGCATGTCTCGCATGCGATGCTTTCGATGGAAATGTGTCCGCGCCATTGTAGCGATTCAGACGGAACACCCCTGCGAAACCGATAAGATTGGAAACGATCGTCGCCGCACGAGACGACGACACGACCTCGCGGCTGTCGCCGACATGGTTTCAGGTATGAAGAAAATCGTCGCTGGCGAAGCGTGACGCGCTCACAGGAGACTGCCATGCGTATCGGCGTACCCAAGGAAGTGAAGATCCATGAATATCGCGTCGGACTGACGCCGGCCAGCGTGCGCGAACTCACCGCGCGTGGACATCCGGTCGTGGTGCAGGCGCAAGCCGGCGACGCAATCGGCCTGACCGACGAACAGTACCGGCTGGCGGGCGCGGAGATCGTCGCGGAGGCTGCGGAAGTGTTCGCTTCCGCCGACATGATCGTCAAGGTCAAGGAGCCGCAGCCCGCCGAGTGTCAGATGCTGCGGCCCGGACAGATCCTCTATGCGTATCTGCATCTCGCGCCGGACCCGGTCCAGACGAAGGCGCTCGTAGAGTCCGGGGCGATCTGCATTGCGTACGAGACCATCACCGGGTCGGGCGGCGGACTGCCGCTGCTGGCGCCGATGAGCGAGGTCGCCGGACGCATGGCGGTGCAGGCCGGCGCGCACTTTCTGGAGATCGCCCAGGGCGGGCGCGGCGTCCTGCTCGGGGGCGTGCCTGGCGTGACGCCTGGCCACGTCGCCGTGATCGGCGCGGGCGTGGTTGGCACGAATGCGTTGCAGATGGCGGTCGGACTCGGCGCGCGCGTCACCGTGCTGGACAAGAACGTCGATCGCCTGCGTCAGCTCGATCTGGTTTACGGCAATCGGATCACGACCGCGTTTTCCAACGCGCAGAGCATCGAAGAGGCCGTGCTCGATGCGGATGTCGTGATCGGCGGCGTGCTGATACCGGGTGCGTCCGCGCCCAAGCTCGTCGCCCGGGAGCACGTCGCCGGCATGAGGAAGGGCGCGGTGATGGTCGATGTCGCCATCGATCAGGGTGGCTGCTTCGAGACGTCGCATCCGACCACGCATGCCGATCCCGTCTTTTTCATCGATGGGGTCGTGCACTATTGCGTCGCGAACATGCCGGGAGGCGTGGCGCGCACGTCGACGTTCGCACTGAACCATGCAACGATCGGCCCCGCGCTCATGCTGGCGGACAAGGGCTGGAAGCGCGCAATGAAGGAAGACGTGCATCTTCGCCGCGGACTCAACGTGTGTGACGGGAACGTCACTTACAAGGCGGTGGCGCGCGATCGCGGTTATCAATATGTCGATGCGGAGTCGCTGCTTGATGGGTAGCCGCATCGGCTAAATCAGCGAATGAGGTTATAGGAGAAATCCGAAAGATAAGGTAATTTAATTTGCCTAACTAACTGAATTTAATCAAATAAAGCCGAGGCAAGAGGAATTGTCGCTTTCGGACGGGAATTTTGTACGCCAAAATAACCTGTATTGGCCCCCGTTCCGAATATGCCGGCGCTCGTCCACGCCGAGCAGTGTCTCTGAACAGGGTCGTCTCGATGTTGCCGTTGAGCAAGCGGCCTGAGTTCAGGGAGTTCCGTGCATGTCCATGGTGTTGCCGTCGCAAGCCTATTCGTTACAGCTCAAACCGCAGCCTGCGCTTATCTCGATATTGAGGTTTAACGGAGAGGCGAAAATCAGTGAGCTCTACGAATTCAATATCGAGTTCACGAGCGCGGTTGCCGACATTCCGATGGATCAGGTCGTCGGGCGCCCCGCGGTCTTTACCATCGATCCCATCGATCCGCAGGAAGCCTACTTGCGCCAGATGTTCGGCGAGCGCTGGAAGGACTTCAGCAAGGCCCCGCAGCCCAGCGTCACGCATGGCGTCATCGAAAGATTCGAGACGCTCGGCACGTCAGCCGATGAAACGCGCTATCGCGTCACGCTGGTGCCCAAGATCGCGGAACTGGCACGAGGACGCAAATGCCGGTTGTTCCAGAAGCAATCCGTCGTCGAGATCGTTACGGACACGTTGCGCCACTACGGCTATCGCCTGGGCGTCGATTTCGATTTCAAGGGCTTGCGTGGAACGTATAAGCGGATCGAATACGAGACGCAGTTTTACGAGACTACGTTCGCCTTCATTCAGCGCATCTGCGCCGAGGCGGGCATCTGGTTCCGCTTTGAACAGAAGAGCGATCGCACGGTCATCATTTTCGGGGATGATCTGGATGCCTATGCGCGCAAGCAGCGGGTGGTGCCGTATCGCAGCCACTCGGGACTCGACAGCGCCGGTGCGGAGTCGATTCGTTCGCTCAGAACGATCACGCAACGTGTGCCGGAAGCGGTGCAACTGAACGACTACAACCATCGTCAGGCGGACGTGGCGCTGCTGGTCGAAGAAAATGCCGCGCGCGCGGACAAGACGACCGACGCGGTGGACGGTACGTGGGGCGAGCACTACGAAACGCTGGAGGAAGGGCGCCAGATCGCGCGTCTGCGCCATGAGGCGTACATCGCCACGCAGATCAGCTATCGCGGTCGGGGTAATCCGTTCTCGATCGAAGTGGGCGAGGTGATCCGGCTCGATGTCAATCCCAAGGATGCGCCCAATGGGCTGTTCATCGCGTCGATGTGTTGCGGCGGCGGCCGGGGCGTGTCGTACTGGAACAACTTTCGGGCGATTCCGGCGGATCGCAAGTGGCGCACGAGCATTGATTCCGTTGAACGCCCGAAGGCTGAAGGCATCTGGCCGGCGAGAGTCGATTCACCGGGGTCGTACAAATACGGATATCTGGACGAAAAAGGCCGCTATGTCGTGAAGATGCCGTTCGATCTGGACGAGTGGAGCCCGGGTGGCGCGAGCCGTCCGATCCGCATGGCCAGACCGTACGCGGGCGCGGACTACGGACATCATTTTCCGCTGATTCACGGGACGGAGCTGGCGCTGATATTCACAGCGCAAGATCCGAATAGGCCCGTCATAGTGGGATCGCTTCATGACAGCCTGAACCCGGACCTCGTCACCAATCTCAACAATACGCGGAACATCATGAGGTCCGCTGCGCAGAATGAGTTGCGCATGGAGGATAAGGAGGGGATAGAGCATATCCACCTGACTACGCCTTATCAGACCAGTGAACTGAATCTGGGGCATATGGTCGATGGGGAGCGCAAGGAACGCGGTCGCGGAGCGGAGCTGAGAAGCGATGAGCATGTGGCCGTCAGAGGCGGAAAGGGCGTTCTGCTGTCTGCGGAAGCTCAGTCAAATGCGACCGGCGAGCAACTTGCAATGCAAGACGCCGACGTGACGTTTAACCAGGCCAGGGATCTGTTGCGTTCACTTAACGATTCGGCTAACGCCGCTAAAGCATGGCTCGCCGAGGTGGATCAGCAACGATCACTCATCGAGGAGAAGCTAACGAAACTGGGCAGGCCAGTGCTGGTCGCAACCGCGCCCGACGGACTTGGCATTGCGAGCGGACGGCAGTTGCAGGTGGCGTCTCGCAAGCAGATGTTCGTAACTTCGGGCGAGGGCGTCGACATTGGCGCATTCAGGCGAATCACGGTGGCTGCCGGCGAAGCGATATCCTTCTTCGCGGCAACGTTGGGAATCCGTCTTTTTGCGGCGAAAGGGAAGGTGCAGATCCAGGCCCAGAGCGACGCGATGGAACTGTTGGCCATGCAGGGAATGGTCGTAAGTTCCTCGGACGGTGAGGTGACGATTACTGGACGCAAGGGCGTGACGATCGGCGATGGCTCGGGTGCCTATATCAAGCTATCGGGTGGAAAGATCACGCTTGGTAGTCCTGCGGGTGAGATTGAGTCGAAGGGGAATCTGACAGTCGGTGACGCCGACGGCGGAAGTTTCACGTTCCCGTCCTGGTCCAACGCGCCAGTGCAAGACATCAAGGCCCCGATTTCCTTTGGATTTTCTGAATAAGCATCGAAATGGCAACTTCCGCACGCCCTACACAACAATCCGTGTCGACGCCGCAGCCAGCCTCGGGTAGCCAACGCAGTACCCCCGCAACGCCCAGTAGCGCACCGCGAGCAACGCCTGCAGACACTAAGGTCAAGCAGTTGTCGTTCGCATTCCCGTTCCTGAAGAAAGGGCAGCGGGACGCGGATGCTGCAGTCAAGTTCACTGACGAGCACGAGATCTACCAACTGTTGGCGGACAGGGAGCCTGGTGGCAGTTTTCTGGTGAGTAAGAACGGGTTTTGGCACGGCGGCATTCACATCACTGAGAATGGCGCGGGCAGCAAGCTCGACTTGAAACAAGGTATCCGGTGTATTGCAGATGGCCACGTCATTGCGTACCGCGTGAATCGGACTTATCCCGTAAGTCAGCTCGGAGGCGTGCAAGCGCCTTACAGCACGGGATTTGCCTTGGTACGCCATACGATGGAGTTTCCAAAAGGCACAAAGCTGACGTTCTATAGCCTGTACATGCATCTTCTGGCGTACGAAGAGTATGAACAAGACGCGACGACGAAAAAGCCGACGTATTGGCCGACGCAGTACAAGGTCACGGAGCATGCGCAAGACAAGCCTGATCCGAGTAGGGTCGGCCAGTTACCGGAAGCGGGTCAGCAAGGCTTGAGGGTGCGTAGCGGTCCGAGGGGCGGTCACAGGGGCGCACATCCACTTGGCATTCTGCCGCAGGGCGCATGTGTGAGCATCGGCGAGCAACAGAAGGGCTGGGGCAAGATCACGGATGTGCATGGAGCGCAACTGTACGCACCCAAGGTCGGCGAAGTGCCGCCTACTTCCGTTGTGGGCGGCTGGATTTTCCTGGGTAACGAGCATGGTGGTCCGGTAGTACAGGGATTCATGCCTGATGATGCCTTCGATCGTGTGACTGTCACCCTCTCATCGTCCAGCAGTGGGAGCGACGCGAACGCTCAAGGCATTCCCGTGAAGGCGGGTGATCTGATAGGGCATCTTGGGCGTTTCGACTCATTGAGTGCGAGTCCGCGTTCAGCGACGCGCATGGTGCACATCGAAGTGTTCTGTGATGAAAGCATCAAGTCGTTCATCGAGCAGGGCAGAAGCTGGGTCGCCTCGCACGGCGCGCACCCGGACGACTGGAAGCCGTTGGGACTTTCTTCCGAGCCGACGCTGTTGCGTATCGCGGAGGGAACGAAGCTGTATCGCAACGCAGAGCAGGAGGGTGCCGCGCCGCCAGTGACGGGTGTGGCGCAGCGGTGGTCATTGGCTGAGCTGGCGCGTGACCCGAACAGGAAGCACCTTGAAGCGACCGCAGATCGCAGCGGGCGCAAGTCGAACTGGTGGCGCGTTGGCAGTGCGGACCAGCGCGGACAGGCGATCGATGGCTGGGTTCGTGAAGAAAACTTCGCGGGGGGAACAGTAACGCGGGAGCTTGCGCAGAAATGGGTGGACTTCGCTTGTCTCGATGGCGCACATGATCCTGCTCATACGATATTTGCGACGACCAGGTCGTGGGTGGATTTTGCCAGCGATGCCAATGTCCCGGGTGCCAAGTCGCGTGCCAAACTCAGCCCGATGATGCAATCGGTTCATCGGACTTTGTTCCCGCAAGGCGATGGAGCCCACGCAGTGGATGACTTGTGCCTGAGTTACGCGGGTGAGTCTGGACATTATCCGTGGCTGATGCAGGCGGCTTCGCGACTGATCGTGAAACATGAAAGCGAGTGGTCCAATCCGCAGAAGTGGCGACAGCTCTATACGGAAATGGAGAAGGGTGCGACGAATCCTCAGTATGAGGAGGAGCAAAAGCGCATTGAGAAGCTGGTGTGGTGGGATGAGGTGAAGGCGAAGGTGCCGGGGTTTCCTGGGTCAGATGTGTTTCATATTCATCCGATAGGATTGGTGGGAAATTTTGCTCGGGCTAGCAGTTGTACTTGCGGATGCTGTTATTTAAACAAGTTCAAAGTTACGCGCATGGGAAATACCTACGGTCCTGTTTACTGGGGAAATCGGCCATTAAACAGTGCGTCTGTGTTCGAAGAAATGGTCGCCAGCGGCGAGATTACTCTCGGGGAAAAGAGAATCTTGATTGCCATGTCGGAAAATGAGGGGAAGTTAGACTCAGTTCAGTCCTATGATAGCGAGATTCTAACTTCAGGAGCCATGCAAAAGACGATCAATCCACAAGGTAAGGGCGAATTTCCGACACAAGTCGCGCTATTCAAATCGACCAACCCGAGCGAATATTTAGAGCTTTTTGAGCAATGCGGTTGGTCGGTTGAAGGGACAGGTAATGGGGCGAGCATGTACTACATTCATCCGTCCTTGACCCAGAACGAAAAAATCACTGGTGCCCGACTTAAAGCTCTCATACGACAAGATTGTAATGCTGATAAATATAATAAGGAGATCGAGAGTATTCCGCTTGCCCCGATCGTTAATGCAATTAACTCGAAAGCATTCGAAAAGAGGCAGCTTATGGATTTTATTGACCGTCTTCGGGACGAGGTCTTGCCAAGGAATCCAAGTAATTACTCTCACCCAATCAGCGCTTATTTCTTATCGGATCTTGGGAGAGCCGTGGCACTCGATCAAAGCGTAAATCGTCCAGCGTATGTTGCACCGGATGTTGGTGCTGCATTGGACAGGTTTTTTGCAAGGCATCCGACTATCTCAAGGGACCCAAGTGGTTGGGGGGGCAACCACGCCCAGTATGAAACTGAGATCGTTGAGGATTATGGGAATCACCGTCGAATGGCGCGGATTAATGGGGTAAGTGTTGCTCCGGCTCGTTACACGCATTTGAGAAGTCAACTCAACTAAGAAGAGCGATCAATGAAACGGTTTTTTCTTGTGGCTGCATTGTCCCTCTGTAGTATCGCGGTGCACGGTGCTACCTATACGGCTCATTTTTCTTCCGGAAGCAGCATTATTTTCAAAGATTCTATGTCTGGTAGAGATTTACGTCTGTTCGGTAGTGGATGGAAAAGTGCGACTTTCTTTGGTTTAACTGGGCAATCGAGAGCACTCTTCCCTCTTGAGAGTCTTAATCGTGGAACTGGGATAGTGTTCGATAACTCGAAAATTCAAGTGTCTGCGACTGGGAGATACGCTGTTCTTAGTGTCCTTCGTGTTGGTATCGTAGATCCGGGCCCGAGCGGCAAGCCTTTTACTGACAGTCGGCAATACTGTCCTGTTGTAGATACAACTTCAGGTTGCATCTTGAGTAATAACACTGGTGATATATGCGGAGGAGTCTGGGATTCGGTGCGTGACGAATGGACCGTATCGAAAGCAGATAACAATTCGACGCAGTCGATGATTGTTTATCAGCTTTCAAATGCGAAGGAAATCTGGAAAGGCTTTTTGTCGGCCAATACGAACTCTCATCGAAATTCCTTAAAAGATGCCGTGAAAGATAATCTTGGTGTCGGTAATATGCTAGCCTGCGAGTCTCTGAATACAGGAAATGTCGATGTATACCGAGCGATCGCTAAAGAATTGAACATTGAAGGAGCGGTAGCTGAAGCAGCTATTTTGTCTAATGCTATTAGCAAATTTGACGGGAAGATGAATGATGGCCACGTTTCAATGACCGTGAATCAAAAAACATCCCTGTTTGACGAGCCAGATTTTAAGTTCATAACAAAATCTTATCTCTTAAAAGGCGATCATGTCAAAATTGTAGGTGGAAAGGGTGATGATTGGGCCTTGATTGAATATACAACTGCAAAAGGAAAAATCTTAACCAAATGGATTCCTTCTAAAGCATTGAATTGAATAACTGGCTCATGATGCACGCATAGCGTCTCTGACAAAGAATGCTTGATCAAATCAATGCGAGCGATTAGACGCTGTCGCCTCAAAAATAGGTATTTAGACGATATTTAGGTAATGTAGAAACAAAGAGATCTGTGCTGTCTATTACTAATGCTTGTCTGGTCAAGTAAGGCATTTTCTACAGTCGGCGATAATGTATCACTTTGTCATGATTTCGAGGAGGTATATTTCAGCTGCAAAGTCGATAAGAAGATTGTATCGGTTTGTGCATCAGGGAATATTTCTCCGGAGAACGGTTATGTCCAGTATCAATATGGAATAAGAGATCGACTCGAACTGCGGTATCCTAATCAGCCATTTCCTCCGAAGGGCCGTCTGAAAATTAGTGAGATTTCGAGGAAAATATACAGTACACGCACCTGAAGTTTCAGCTAAATGGATTTAACTATGTCTTATATCAAGGCTTTCCAAGCGGAGTGTATGTAAAAAAACGTGGGAAAACTGTTTTTAATAAAATTTGTCAGCTAGATGAATACCAGAGGCTGAGCCAGCGGGCCTACCGAGGTATAGAAACCGTCGCTCCAGAAAGTGGAATTGATCAGTGATCCCTTCTTCGTCCTATCGATGACGTCGCGCGGAATTTAAATTTACCAACGGAGGACGATGAGGAGTATAAATGAGGAAATGTCCGTTATTTTTTGCATTGATGATTCAATTCCTATGTTTCGGCGTCACGTGCGCGGAAGGATTGTGTTTAAGCAACGAGAAAGAAATTTTTAATTGTGAATTGCCTCGGTTGAAGATCTCTCTCTGTGAATCGGACGACGGTCATATAGTATAGAGATCGGGTTTGCGAGATAAATTCGCCTGGAAGTATCGGACAAAAGAGAGCGGGTCAAATTATTTAATCTTTCGTCTAGTCACTGGTTGGCGGCGGTGAGACGCATGTGAGGTTCGATCATGGCGGATACACCTACTATATGTTCGATAGGATGATGGTGACAAACGACGGAACCGACTCCAACGCCGGAGTGATTGCATTAAAAAATGGTCGGATAATACTTAATCGCGCATGTTCAAATGACGCATCGGTACGACAAAGAGGTTACGACATTCTGCCGCGAGAAGATTTCAGAGATATCGGAGCGGAGTAGCAAGCGGAGTTTGGGGTTTCGCTCAAAAAGGAGTAGCGTTGGATTAAAGAGCTGGCCTGTACGCGTATAACAAAAATATTTCAATGAAAAATCTAATCTACGAAGGTGATGCCACCAGCCATGGCGGCAAAGTCCTGACCGGCTCAAATCGAATCAAGGTCAAGGGGCGTCGGGCTGCTCGCATCGGAGACATGGTTTCATGCCCAATGCATGGCGATAACCCGCTTGTCGAAGGAAGCCAACGAATCAAAGACGGTACGATTCCGCTCTCGCGTGATGGCGATCACGCGCAATGCGGCGCGTATCTGATTGCGTCCACAAGCGGTGCCTCCGTCCGTTAGCCTGATGCCCATCGATTTCGAGCGTATTCCACCGCGGGTCGACGTGCCCCCGGCACCGCGTCCGTCCGCTCTTCTCTGGGCGGCGTTGTTGTGCCTGGCGCTTTGCATCGGCGTGACGGTAACAGTTTTGTCCTGGACCGACGGAAGTCCCACGAGTAACGCCTGGTTCTGGCTATGCGCGGTGGGCTATCCGGTTCTCGGATGCGGTTTTCTGCTTGTCGCAAGTTTGGCTTACAGGCATACAGCACGGCAGTCGGCACTCGCCCAGAATCGGGTCAGCGAACAGACTGAACAGACGTGTCATACCGCGGCCAGCCGGCCTCTGGCAGTTCACGGATACGGGTGGCGTTTTTCTTCTGACAAGGACTTGAATAGTCTTCAGAGCCTGGTGGATGGGAAAGTCCAATCGGAACTACGCGCGAGTGCGGCGTTTCCTGGCAAAGACGTGAATGCCCGATGGATCGACGTGCCGGACGAACCGTTTTATCCAGGCAATGAGCTTGGCGAACACGCACGTCATTTGGCCGTGTGCGATTGGCTTATTTCGAGCGTTCTGGATGACCTCGCTGAATCATTGAGGAAGTTGCCGGCGCATACGGGGTTGCATGTGCATCTTTGTCTGCAGTCCGGACTTAAGCCGGAACCGGTTGTCGAGCAGTTACGCCGAACGTTGAAAATCCGATATCCGTCGCTTAATTCGACAATCAATCACGAGGAAGCGTTGTCGATCTTCGCGACGGACGCCTGGCTGGATCAAGAGATTGAGAAGACGGTCCATTTGGTCATCGCGATACAGCTCCGCGATGCGATCAGCAAACTCCTCGATGGCGGGGTAGCGGAGGCTGGGACAGCGCTGTTGCTCGGCGATCTGAGATGGTCCAAAGACGCGGGCGCTCCGGCGCTGTGTCTGCACCGTCCGGCGCGAGGCGAGATGGAGGAGGTGGCAAAGCTGATCGGACTTGCCAGTCGTTGGGGATGCGTAGATGCAACGGATCTGGATTCGGTGTGGACTCAAGGGACGTCAGTTGATGGTCTAGGCCAAATACGTCGTGCCGCAAATATTGATGCGGAGATATCGTGGCGGCAGATCGAGGCATCCGTCGGCGACTGCTCGGAGGCCGGTGTATGGCTCGCCGCAGCGCTGGCCGCGGCCAATGCCAATTCGACCTCAAAGCCTCAGTTGATCTTGTGCGCGCAAGGTCATGAATTGATCGCGTTGGTATGCAGGAGGGAAACGTGAAGGCAGTCAAAGAAAATCAAACGGAACAAGCCCCCCTCTGGCTGTTCATTGGCATCGCTATCGTCATCATCTATGTGACGCTTGCGCTGAGTGTGGCGGTGAAGGGGCCGAGCGTCGGCCTGTCGGGCTCCTGGCTGATCATCGCCGAACTCTCGTTGCTATCGCTGTGCCTCGTTCTTCTCCTTTTTGTGAAGTTCATCGAGGGAGCGGTGCTTTGGATTGCTTCTCTGAAGGCGACACGATGGTTTCGTCGCTACGACGAGAACAATCCGAGTCAACTGCGCGCTCGACCAGGCGGAAGCGAGTCATACGCGCTTCTCGAACGCACGCAATCCCTACGCGATGCGCTGCGCGAACGGTATGGCCTGCGCTGGAGATATCGAGCGCGTTGGCTTCTCGTGAGCGGCGAGCATTCGCCGATCGAGAGGCTGGTGCCTGGTCTTTCCGCATCCGGCTGGCAGCTCGTGAACGACGTACTGTTGATAAGTGGAAGCCAGAGCGACGGACAGCCTGGCGCTAACTGGCTCAATGAGCTGCGCAAGCTGCGACGTCGCCGCGCAATCGATGCGATCGTGGTGGTCACGCATGCCGAGGATTCATCAAATAAGCCATTCGATGCCGAGACCGTCGGCCAACGAATTGCGCGACACGCACGCGTCTTGCGGTGGGCCGCGCCTGCGTACTTCGTGAATGTGAAGGAATGTACAGGTGCTCTATCAAGGCACGACGAAACTGTCGGGCATCTGTGGTCGAGCGTACCTTCCGACAAGAAGCACATCGATAGCACACTCGCACGACTCGCCGGTGATCTGTCCGACATCGGTGTCGCGCGTATTTCTTTTGATCCGTATGATCGAATCGCTGCGGAACTGGCTCAACAGATCGAGCAGTTGCGCGCGGCCTTGTCTGATCTCATCGTGCGAGTCGGAAGCTCGCGGATATGGCGGACCGCCGTTCATGGTTTGCTGTTTGCGGCGATTCCCTACGCGCAACAAACGGAGGATGACGAGAAGAGCGACGAGGCGCGCTCGGATCCGCCACGCGCCGTGGTGTCCAATCATGCGCTCTGGAACACCATCGCCGCACACAGCCACAAGGTTTACGGCCGCCGCGTGGGTTTCTCGTGGTCGACCACGGCGGCATGGGCAACGATAGCCGCTGCTGCAATCTGGCTACTCGGATCAATGATCTCGGGCGCGGCCAACCGCACGGCAATGCACGACGCGTCTTCCATGCTCAGCACGGCCGCATCCACGCAAGACCCGACGCAAGCCTTGCTCGCCCTCGACGCACTCGACAAACAACTCGACACGCTCGAAGTTCACCGCAAGGAAGGCGCGCCGTTACACACGCGCTTCGGCCTGAATCACGACGCTGGGCTTTACGACGCACTCTGGCCGGCCTATCAAAAAGCCGCCTCACGCACGCTGATCGAGCCGATCAAAGCCAAGCTCGAAGCGCGGCTCCAGCAACTCGCCTCGCTCTCCGACGCCGAAATCGCCAGCGGCGGCAACACCCAGGTGCAGGCGGCCTATGACACACTCAAAACGTATCTGATGCTGGCCCACCCCGAGCATGCCGACGTCGCGTTCCTGAATGCGCAACTGTTGGCCACCAACGCGCCAGCACGCCCCCGAAACGCATCGGTCACGCAGGGCACCTGGGAAGACGTGCGCGAACACGCGATCGCGTTCTACGCGAGTCATCTGAAGCGCAGTGCGACGGCAGCAATATCGCCGGACGCCGCACTCGTCGCGTCTGCGCGTCAGACGATCATCGGCGTGCGGGGTTTGCAAAATTCGACCGATGCGATCTACCAGCAGATCATCGATGAGGCGAAGCCGAAGTACCCGCCACTGACCCTCGCCACACTTCTGGGGGATCATCCGAGCCGCGGCCTTTTCAACACCACGGCCACCGTCCCCGGCGTGTTCACCCGCGCCGCATGGGACGAGCGCATCCCCAAAGCGATCGATGAAGCGAGCGAGCAACGCACGGTCACCGGGGACTGGGTGCTGTCGGACGCAAAGACCGACAACACCGCGCCCTCGACGCTCAAAGCCGAACTGCGCCAACGCTACTTCGACGACTACGCGCGTGCCTGGGCGCAATTCCTCAACAGCATTCGCTGGCAGAACGCGTCGTCGCTATCGGGCACAGTCGATCAGTTGACGCTGCTGGGCGATCCGCAGCGCTCACCGATTGTCGCGCTGATGAACGCGATCGTCTTCCAGGCGAGCGCGGGCGCATCGACGCAATCGCTCTCGGACAACCTGATCGCCAAGGCGCAGCAGTGGGCGGGCAGAGACGAGAAGGATCCGTCGAAGCAAGCGCAGCCGCAACTCGCCCCGCTCGCCACGGCGTTCGGCCCGATCCTGCGTCTGACGGGCACGGATCTCTCCTTCGCCGCTCCGGCCAATCCAAAGGCCGCCGCACTCGGCGAACTGAGCCTGCCGCGCTATCTGGAACGCGTCACCGCCATGCGCCTCAAAACCCAGCAGATGATGGCCAGCGCCGATCCCGACGCGATGTCGCGCGCGGCCGCGCAAGCGGTACTACAGGGCAAAACCTCGGACATCGCCGACAGCCGCGACTACGCGAGCCGCCTGGCCGCGAGCCTCGGCGAGCAATGGTCGGGTTTCGGTCGGCTTTTTGAAGCGCCGCTCGAGCAGACCTGGCAGGTGGTCGTGCAGCCGGCTTCATCGAGCCTGAACGAAATCTGGCGCACGTCGATTCTGGCAGACTGGAATCGTACGTTCGACGGCCGTTATCCGTTCGCGGACTCGGACAACGACGCGTCGCTGCCCGACATGGCCAACTTCATGCGCATGAACAACGGCGTAATCGCGCAGTTCGTGACTTCGCAACTGGCAGGCGTCATCGAACGGCAGGGGAATCAGTGGGTGGCGGCGCAAGGCGCGGACCACGGCGGCCTCACGCTCGATCCGGCGTTCCTCGCGGCCCTCAACAAGCTCACGCGCGTGTCAGCCGTCCTGTTCCCCTCAGGCGACGCCCGCGTGCGCTTCGAGTTGCGCGGTGTGCCGACGCCGGGCATCACGGACATGAAGCTCGTCTCATCGGGCCAGCAACTGCACTATTTCAACCAGATGGAACAGTGGGTGCCGTTCGAATGGCCAGGCCAGGCGCTGGACAACAACGCGCAGCTTCAGTGGGAAACGGAGGAAGGCGGCCTGCGCTCGACGATGTACTCGCAGGGACGCTTCGCGCTCATTCGACTGATGGAGCGCGCGAAGATCTCGCAGCAGGACAGCGCGCGCTACGTACTGTCGTGGATGCCCGAGCAGGGCGCGGGCCCGGCGCTCTCGGTGCAACTGCGTGCCGAAAGTGGTGCCGGCCCGCTCGACGCGCTGGCGTTGCGGCACTTCACGCTGCCCTCGCGCATCTTCGTGACGAGGACCGCCGCCGAAAAGTCGACGGGACCGAACCCGCCACCGCTGCCCGCGGGCGCGCTCGCCGCCGCGCAGAAAGTCGGCGTGCCGCTGCCGGAGGCGAAGTGATGATGCCGACGAGCCCGCGCTGACGCTTTCATAAGACTAGCCATGAAGAACCCCTACCAAATCGACAGCGATCCGAACCTCGAATCTGACACCCGTCACGACGATCCGGTGCTGGGCTATTACGAAGCCGAGATGCGCTATCTGCGAGAGTCCGGACGTGAGTTCGCACGCGCGCATCCGGATCGGGCGCGCATGCTCAACCTGGACCGCGTCGGCGATCGTGATCCGTATGTCGAGCGGCTCTATGAGGGCTTCGCGTTCCTGACCGGCCGCTTGCTACAGAAGCTCGATGACGAACTTCCGGAACTGACCGAAGGCCTCGTGAGCCTTCTATGGCCGCACTATCTGCGCATGATTCCGTCGCTGTCGGTGGTGGAGTTGATTCCGCTCGGCGAGAAGATGCAGAGCACGATTGCCGTGCCGGCGGGCGTGCCCGTGCGCTCCGCGCCCATTCCGGTTCCCAGGGAAAGCGCCGAAGGCGTGACGCCAGAGACGGTGCAATGTCTCTATCGCACGACGCAAGCCGTGACGCTCCAGCCGATCCAGATCACCCGAGCCGGACCCGCCGTGCGTCATGACGGCAAATCCGTCATCCGCATCGCGTTCGAGCTCGATCACTCCACGCGTCGCGCGGAGACGGACCTGTCGCGCATCCGCCTGCACCTGAGTGCGGAGCAGCCCACGGCTTTCGCGATGCATCTGGCGCTGACGCGTCACGTCGAGTCGATCGAATGGCGCGTGCCGGAAGTGCGCGATGGCGAGGCGCGGCCACTCGCGGGCGTGACCATCGAACCAGCCGGCTTCTCGACGGACGAACGCCTGTGGCCCAAGGCCGATGCCGCCTTCTCGGGCTATCAACTGCTGCTCGAATATTTCACCTTCCGTGAGAAATTCCTCTTCGTCGACATCTGCGGTTTCGACCTGAACCGGCTTCCTGAGGAATCGACCCGCTTCGAGCTGGAGGTCGCGCTGAAGAAGGCCTATCCGTCCGACCAGCGCTTCACCAGGGACAATGTGCGCCTGTTCTGCTCACCGGTCATCAACCTGTTTCAGCTCGATGCGGAACCGGTCACGATCGACCATCACGAAACGGAATACCGCGTGGTGCCGGCGGGATATCAGGGCGGTCACGTCGAGACCTATTCGGTCGATGCGGTCGAGTCATTCGATCACCTTACTTCCGAGCGCTACGAATACGTGCCGTTCGCCACTTTCCGTCATCGCGGCGGCATGCTGCGGCACGAGTTCCCCGAGCGATATTTCCACACGCGCGTGCGTGCAGGACTGGATGGCCTGCACGAAACCTGGCTGATCCTGGGCGGCAACGCGTGGGAGTCGATGGCCGAACTGCCGGAGGAAAGCCTGTCGCTGCGGGTGACCGGCACCAACGGTCTGTTGCCGCGCAAGGGCTTGCGTGAAGCGCGTCTGGATGAACTCGCCGAGAGCACGCCGAACGTCGGTGGCGTGCGCAATCTGATCGCGCCCACGCTGCCGCTCTATCCGCCAACCGGCGATCGCTTCCAGTGGCGGGTGCTGTCGCATCTCGCGCCGAACTTCCTGTCGATGATGAACGCGGAGGTGCTGCGCGGGGCGCTGGCGCTCTACGACTGGACCAACGACGAACTGAACCGCAGGCGCTTGGCGGGCATCCTGCACGTATCGGAGGAACTGCTCGAAGAGATCACAGGCGGCGCGGTGGAGCGGGGCGTGTTGATCGAAGTGACGCTCGATTCGCAAGCATTCTCGGGCGAGGGCGACGTGATGCTCTTCGGAGAACTGCTGCATCGCTTCTTCGAGCTGTACGCCGAGGTGAATCTTTTCACGAAGCTCGCGCTGGTGACGCTGCCGTCGAAGATTCGCATCGAGTGGCCGCGCAGCAAGACGCATCGGGCGCCGCTATGACGCCGGCCGGTTTCCCGAATGTCGAACCGCTGGTCGCCGCACTGCTCGCGCGTGCGCCGCGCATGAACTTCATGCAGTTGTGCCGCTTGTTCGAAGCGAGCGCGCCGCAGCGTGCTGGTTTCGGCGAGCGCGACACGCCCGAACATGAGCCGGTGCGGTTCCGGCCGCGCCCGCGCATGGGCTTCCCGGCGGGCGAGATCGCCGCCGTCGAACTCGATGACATCGATGAGGGCGGATATGGCGCGCCGAGGCCGCCGACGATCCGCACGACTTTCCTGGGCCTCTATGGCGTCGACGCGGTGATGCCTACGCACTACCTCGACGACATCGTCATGCGCGAGGAAGGGCACGAGGCGGTCGAAGCGTTTCTGGACCAGTTCAATCATCGATTCGTGACACTGCTGTATCGGGCGTGGAAGAAGTATCGCTACCCGGAGACCTTTCGACCCGGCGGATCGGACGCGTACTCGAAGAGCCTGCTGTGTCTGGTGGGCTTCGGATGGGGGAACAAGCCCGCGCGCGCGGGCCTGCCCGACTCGCGCATGCTCGCGCTTCTGGGACTGCTGATCCAGCGCACACGCACGCGCGAAGGACTGGCCGGTGTGGTGGCCCTGGGCGCGCCGGGCGTCGATGTGCGCGTCGATGAATTCTGGCCGGTGGCCCGACGCGCAGCACCAGGGCAACCGCTGAGCGCGAAAGCTGCGCCGCCGGCCAGGTCCAGCGGTCTGGGCGGCGGCTACGTGCTCGGCAAGCGCCTGCATTATCGCAGCCGCGCGGTGCGCGTGACGCTCAGGCCGACGAACGCGCAGCAGGCGCAGGACCTGTTGCCCGGCGTGTGGCTGCATCGCGATCTGCTGGCGCTGGTGCGGCTCTATATCGGCACGAAGGCGGATGTGCATTTGCGCATGCAGATGTCCTCGCGCTTCGCGCCGCAGCCGTCAGTGGGCAAGTCACGCACAGCCGTTGCGCCGCGTCTGGGCTGGACCGTCGTGCTGCCCGCTCAGGAAGAGCGCCTGATCACGGTCGAACTGGGCGTTTGCGAATCGTTTCCTGCGCCGCGGCCCAACCCATATCTCGAACCCAACGAATGAGAGGACGAACGATGTTCAAACGTGGCGCAGTGACCAGCGCATTTCTGCCCGTCTTGTTGGGCGGATGCGGCGTCTGGCAGGCGGCCTCCGATGGCACGGCGAACGCCTGGCACGTAATGACCGACTGGCGCGTGAAGGTGGTCGATGTCGACATGAGCGCGCACGCGGACCTGAACCCGGACGCCTCGGGCCATCCGGGCTCGGTCGCGGTGCGCGTCTACCAGTTGAAGGACCGCAAGCGCTTCGATAGCGCATCGTTCAACGATCTCATCCGCCGCGACCAGACCCTGCTCGCACCGGACCTGCAGACGAGCATGGCGACCGTCGTGAACCCCGGCGCATCGGCGAGCGTCTCACAGCCAATGCAAAAAGAGACCGCGTTCATCGCGATCGCAGCCTTCTATGAAACGCCGAACAAAGCGGGCGCGTGGAAGCAGGTGATTGCAGCCAGGAAGTTGCCGGACGATGTGCCGCTCAAGCTGACGCTCGCCGATGGAAAGCTGGAACTGGCGAACGAGGACACGAAGGCAGGCAAGCGCTGACTACCTCCTACCAGGCGCATGGAATTCCCACTTCAATCAAAAACCATAAGCAAAACGAAGCAAACTCAATGAGAATCGATAAACCGCTCTGGCACGAAGGCCTGATACTCACGCAACAGCATTTCCAGCAACAGGAGCGATGGACCGAGTTCGCGCTTCGCCAATTCGCCACGGCCGCGCTGGCGTATCCGTGGGGCACGCTCGATGTCGCCGTCGATGAAGATGCGCTTGCCGCCGGACGCGTCAAACTCTCGCGCCTGAAGCTGCGCTTTCCCGATGGCACGCCGGTCGACAGCACTGTGGCCGACGCGCTGCCGCCCGCACGCGATCTCACACAGGGCGTGAGCTCCGAGCGGCAGAGCGTGACCGTGCTCGCCGCGCTCGCGCTGCCGGATGCCAACGGCAACAATTGCCGCATGGACGAGACGGTGCTGACGCGTCCTCGCCGCTCGTTTCGCGAGTTCGTCAAGGTCACCGACCTGAACGGTACGGATGAGGTGGAAATCGCCGCCGAGCGGCATGCCGTGCGCCTGCTGTTCGACTTCGAGCCGCACGCGGACGACACGGTGTGCGCCGTCGCGCGTCTGACGCGTTCGACGAACGGTCAGTTTCAGCTCGACCCGCGCTTCGTGCCACCATGCTTTACGCTCGCGGCGCACGCACTGCACGCCGAACGCATCAGCCGTATCGCCGATATTCTGCTGGCCAGGAGCTTGACCCTGAGCACGCGCCGCAGCGAGCGCATCGAGCAGGTGGCGGAGTACGGCGTCGCCGACGTGCAACTGTTCTGGCTCCTGCACTGCATTCATGCGGCGTGGCCGAAGTTGCGATATCTAGCATCGAGCCTGAATCAGCCGCCCGAGCGGCTGTACGGCGTGCTCTCGGAACTGGCGAGTGCGTTGATGACGTTCTCGACGGGCAAGCAACTCACCGACATTCCGCTCTACGATCACGGGCGCGCGGATGAAGTGTTCGCGCAACTGGAGTCGATGATTCGCAACCTGCTCGATGCCATCATTCCGTCGCGCGTGGTGTCGATCGGGCTGACCCATCCCAGCACGACGACGTGGACTGGCCAGATTCTCGACGATCGTATCGCCGAGGGCGCGGCCGACTGGTATCTCTCGGTCAACTCGACGCTGCCAGCGTTCGAGCTCATCGAGCGGATTCCGCATCTGTGCAAGATCGGCGCGCCCGATGAGGTCGATCGCATCGTCAATGCGGCGCTGGCGGGCATTGCGCTCAAGGCCGTGCAGCGCGTGCCGGCGGCCATTCCTGTCAGGCTGGACAACCAGTATTTCGCGCTCGACGCCACGAGCCCCGCACACGCGCGCATGCTCGCGGCGCGCGCCTGTCAGATTTATTTGCCGAGTTCGCTGCCGGATGTCTCGCTTGAACTCTACGCGGTGTTGCGTTCATGAGATCGCGTTCATCATTCTTTGTTGGCCTGAGGTGAGCACCGATGCCAACGGGTCCTTCTCTTTACGACATGCTGCTCGGCCAGATCGATGGCGTGCCGATCGGCAATTTCGACGACAGCACGCTCGAGGCGCTGAGCGTCCAGCACAACGTGCGGCGCATCCTGAACACGCGTGCGGGAGCACTCAAGCACCTGCCCGACTATGGCTTGCCGGATCTGACGAACATCTACAAGGCGTTACCGGCGTCATCGCAAGCACTCAAGGAACAGATGGAGGTGACGCTCCTGAAGTACGAGCCGCGCATCCGCGCCATCGACGTGGCGATGATCGACTCGGCCGAGCCCGGGCTTCAGGTGAGCTTCGAGATGACGTGTCACCTGAAGAAGTCGGGGCTGGTGCGCTTCGGCACGTACTTCGTGCCGCCGGGCGTTTTCCGGCTGGAACGACGCGTGCGTTAGGGGAGAACTTGATCTCTTCGTGAGGTCCGACGCGTGCCTCTGACCGATGTACTATCCGTCATGTCACTTTAGCCAACTGACTGACGATGCCCGAACACCTCACACACAGGATCGAGTCGAGCGCGGGAGCCACCGGGTTGCTCTTCGTTGTCGCGTATGCCGCGCTTTCGCTCACAGCGATCCTGCTGGTCGGTCCCTATGGCTGGGACGACGGCGCCATCACCGTCGCCTACGCGCATACATTGGGGCGGCACGGGATCTTTGCGTTGACACCGGCTTCGGTATCGGCCGAAGGTACGTCGAGTCTGCTCATGACAGCGCTGCTGGCGCTGGGCCAATGGCTGCTGCATCCAGACTTTCTTGAGGCGATCAGAGCAGCGCAGCTGCTGTCCTTCATCGCGCTGAGCGCCACCTTGGTGCTCGTGTGGCGCGAGCTTCAACCGTCCCTGCCGAACCCGACGCATCGTCTCGTCGTGGTGTGCCTGCTCGGGCTGCTGCCGACCTGCCAGGCCGAGATCGTCAATGGCATGGAAATGACGATCTTCGCACTGCTGCTGTTTGCGTTCGTGCTCTCCTGGCGCGCGCAATCGACGCTCGCCTATGCGATGTTGCCGCTTCTGCTGCTGACTCGCTACGAGGCGGTGTTTTATCTGGGCTTCGCGCTTGGCTGGATGGTCGTGTTTTGCAAGCAGGATCGACGGCGCGCGGTTCGAATGTGCGTCTGGCTCGTGTTTTGCTTTGTCATCCTTACAATATCGAGATTTTGGTTCTTCGGGTCTCTTTTGCCGAACACCATCCTCGCCAAGCTTCAGGCGCCCTACAGTAAAGAAGGCTGGAGCGGCGTGTTGGAAAAGCTTCGCGGACTCAAGGATTTCCTCTTCGTGAATGCCGCGTTGCTGGCTGGAATGTACATGAGCCGGAAGGGCGGCGAGGGGCGTCGTCTCGATCCGATGCCTGTACTTCTGATATTGGCCTTCGGCGTATTCGCACTCGTATCGGGAAGAAACTGGGGCTATACCGGGCGAATGTTCCTGGCGGTGCCACCCCTTTTCGTATTGACTCTCGCTGAACGTTTTGCCGATACGCGTCGACCACGTGTGTTGCACGGTCTTTTGCTGTGCCTTGCCGGAACCTTCCTGTTCAACCTTGCAGTGCTGCGCGACAACGTCGAAACCGTCATCCTCGGTGCGGCGATGCGTGGCGCTTTGCCGGCCTCACTGAACTCCACGGGCGGCACGGTGCGAGAAAGAGTGTGGCACGATTTCCCCGGTGACTGGCGGGGTATTACGCCAGCGAACTACGCGATGACGGGCGCTTCGGTCGATCGCCTGCGCAAGCATCTCGGGCAACCGACGCTCAAGTTCATGACGCCGGACGTTGGCGGGGCCGCATTGTGCTGCCAGCATCTGGACATTCTGGATTCGGGGCTGTTGACCAACCCGTCGCTGGCGCGCAGCGGGTACGCAGGGCTCGCGGACTATCTGAGCAAGGAGCGCCCCGAAGTCATCGAAACGCATGGCTTGTGGAGCAGCGTCAGCGACATATACTCCGTCGCCGAATTCAGGACGAACTATCTGCCCGCGGTTCACGACGGGACGCTTCTCTGGCTGCGTCATGACGTCCTGCGGCGCTTGATGGCGGGCGGCATGGCGGCCGATTCCGTTCGTCCGGACAAGCTGCTCGAAATTCGTTATCTGGGAAACAGCGCAGACGTTCCGTATCTGATGCGATTTCCTGCCGTGACAGTGCTCGGCCGATAAACCTCAAGGAGAATTACGATGCTTCGAAACGCTCTGATTTCCGGCGCCGGCGTCACGGGTCTCGCGCTGGCCTTCTGGCTGGATCGCGCGGGAATTGCCGTCACGCTCGTGGAACGTTCCGATGGTTTCCGGCGTGGCGGTCAGGCCGTCGATATCCGTGGCGTCGCGCTGCATGTCGTGCAGGCGATGGGCCTGCTCGATGACGCACGCGCGTTGCGTACACGGCTCAAGGGCATGTCGATGCTCGATGCCGACGGCAAGGAGATACATCGAACGGAAGAGCGCACGTACAGTGCGGGCCGTCTCGATAGCGACGACATCGAGATCTTCCGCGACGACCTGTGCGAGTTGCTGATGAACGCACTGAGCGGGAACGTCGAGTTCATGTATGCCGATAGCATTCGCGCGATCGACCAACACGCGGACGGCGTCGAGGTCCAGTTCGAAAGCGGTTCGGACAGATCCTTCGATATCCTGATCGGTACGGATGGAATCTACTCGAACGTCCGGAAGCAGGTGTTCGACGATGAAGCAGCGGTTGTTTTTCCGCTGGGCGTCGTGCTCGCGCTGTTTTCGACGCCCAATCTCATCGGCCTCGATGGCTGGCAGATCGGGCACCGGATGAACGAACTCGGCTATGTCATATACCCGAGCCGGGACCAGCGCGAGTTGCGCATCGGGGTGGGCTTTGCAGCGCCCGATCCAGCATTGTCCCGAAGCGATGTCGATGCACAGAAGCGCGTCGTAGCAGAAAGCTGCGCGAATCTGAAAGGCGATTTCCCCAGGTTTCTCGACGCGATGAAGCGCACGGACCAGTTCTACTACAACGAGCTGGCGCAAATACACATGCCCGCGTGGTCGCAAGGCCGTGTCGTGCTGGCTGGCGATGCGGCGCATTGCGCATCGCCGTTTTCGGGGCAGGGCACGAGCCTCGGGCTTGTCGGCGCGTTCGTGCTCGCGCATGAACTCGTGCGCCGCCCGGACGATCTTGCGGATGCGTTCGCCGCCTATGAAGTACGAATGAGGCCGTACGTCGATCTGAATCAGGCGCTGGTCGATCTCGAACGCGAAGGACCGGTGCCGGACGAGCAACTCGACGCGGCGAAAAACGGCATCGACGTGACGGATTTGCTGGGCGCCACGATCCGATGAGTCAAGGCGTGCGCCGCGCCTTGTCCCGGCATGTCGGATCGAACACGCGCTGGGTGGAGGCGGGATGTTTGACGAGTTTGTCCGCCGCGCGGCGCGGGCGCGCCAGCAGTTCGCCTCCGCAGTTGGGGCAGGCGCCGCCCAGCACGTTCGCTGCGCAATCGCGACAGAAAGTGCATTCGAACGAGCAGATGAGCGCATCGGTCGAATCCGGAGGCAAGTCCTTGTCGCAGCATTCACAACCGGGTCGAAGTTCCAGCATGTCTGTCTCCGGAATCGGTGAGTCGGGTCATTCGTTATCGTGCGAGTCTACACGCGCACCGGTTTTCGGCCGGCTGACCCGAGCGTCGTCGCCACCAGACCTCTGAACCACCGATGCCCCGCATCGTTGTGATGCCGCGCGTGCCAGAACTGCTGCACCGTGAGATCGGGCAGTTCGACAGGCAAGGGGAACACATCGACATCCGCGAGGCGCGAGAACAGTTCCGCGAGTTCATCCGGCACCGCCGCAATGAAATCCGATGTCGCGACGAGGCTCGGGACCGCGAGCAGATACGGCACGTCGATACCCACTTTCAGCTTCGAACCGAGCCGACGCAATTCCTTTTCGAGCAACTGGTTCGTCAGCGCCAGCGTGCCCGCGACGACATGCTTGCGCGCGATGAACTCATCGAGCGTCATGCGAATCTTCCTGCGCGTCTTGCCGCCCTTCACGATGCCGACCAGCGAGCGCCTGAACAGCGGCTGCTGATGCAGGTTCTCGCCCATCTTGCCGAGATAGCCGATAGCGAGATCGAGCGCGCCGTCCTGAAGCGCGCTCGCCAGCTCCAGCGACGGAAGCTGAATCGGCTTGAGCGTCGCGTTCGGCGCGCGTTCGCGCAAAGCCGCGAGCAGACGCGGCAACAGCACGATCACGCCCATGTCGCTCAGACACACCGAGAACGTGCGCGTGGTGCTCGCGGCATCGAAGGCCTTTGCGCTCCAGATTTCTTCCTGCACCACCGCGAGCACATGCGCCACGCCTTGCGCGAGCCGCTCGCCCACCGGCGTCGGCGCCATCACCGAACCCGCGCGCACGAACAAATCGTCCTGAAACAGCGTACGGAGTTTCCCTAGTGCATGGCTCACGGCAGGCTGAGTCAGCCCGAGGCGTTCGGCGGCGCGAGACACGCTCCGCTCCTCGTCGAGCGCCTGCAACACATACAGAAAGTTCAGGTCGGGGGTCGGCATGTATGAATCAGATTCATTCCGGGTATGAAAGTCATTGTATAGATTTATAGCGCCGACGCGTTTAACTTCGCATCCAGCTTCAGAAAAAACAGGAGACGGATGTGCTGGATTGCGAAGTCATCATCGTGGGCGGAGGCCCGGTCGGGCTGTTTCTCGCCGCCGAACTCGGGCAGCGCGGCGTGAGCGTCGAATTGTTCGATGCCAAGAGCGGCACCAGCCGTCATCCCGCCGCCAATGCCAACAGCGCGCGGACCATGGAGCACTTCCGGCGCATCGGCATTGCGTCGAAAGTGCGCTCGCTGGGTTTGCCTGCGGACTACGCACCGGACGTGGCGTATTTCACGTCGATCGCGGGTCACGAACTGGCGCGGCTGCATCAGCCCGCATCGCGCGACGCGGTCGAATGGGCGAAGGGACACGCGTTCACCTGGCCGACGCCGGAGCCGCCGCATCGCTGCTCGCAGCTTTATGTCGAGCCCGTTTTGCTCGACGCCGCCCGCAGCTATCCCGATTGCCACGTGCATTTCTCATCGCGCGTGGTGGACTTCACGCAGAACGAGACATCGGTCACGGCGACGATCGAATCCGATGCCGGCGACACACGCACCGTCACGGCGCGCTATCTGATCGGCTGCGACGGTCCGCGCAGTTTCGTGCGCAAGGCGCTCGATATCCGGCTCGCGGGCATGGCCGGGGAAAAACGCGAATTCATGGGCGGGCAGATGGACGCCGTGTACTTTTACGCGCCCGATATCTATCGCGTGAGCAAGCGTGCGCCGGCGTGGCAATACTGGACCTTCAGCCCGCGTCAGCGCGCGCTCATCATCGCGGTCGATGGCGCGGGCCACTTCATCATGAACGTGCAGTTGCGCGAGGGCGAAGTCGCGGATGAGGACAGCGTGCGCCGTCGCATCGCGGAAGCGATCGGCGCGGACATTCCCTTCGAAGTGAAGAGCACATCGACATGGACGGCGGGCTTCGCGCTGGTCGCCGAACGCTTCGGCGCGGGCCGCGTGTTCCTCGCGGGCGACGCCGCGCATCTGTTCACGCCGACGGGCGGTCTCGGCTACAACACCGGCATCGACGATGCAGCCAATCTCGCATGGAAGCTCGAAGCGATGATCAAGGGCTTCGCGGGCGATGCGCTCGGCGCGAGCTACGAAGCGGAGCGCCGGCCCGCGGCCTTGCGCAACACCGCGTTCGCGCGCGGCTTCGCGGACGGCATCGGTCACGTGCGACTGCCCGACGCGGCATTCGAAGCAGGCGCATCGGGCGATGCCGCGCGCGAAGCCATCGGCGATTATCTGGCGTTTCATGCCACCGGCGAATTCGTGATTCCCGGTGTGCATCTCGGCACGCGTTACGAAGCATCGCCGCTCGTGGAAGCGGAAGCGGGGTCGCCGCCGCCCGATGCCGCGAATCTCTATCTGCCGACCGCGCGCGCGGGGCATCGCGCGCCGCATGTCTGGCTTGCCGACGGCGCATCGCTGTTCGATAGTTTCGGTCCGGGCTTCACGCTGCTATGCACGAAGACCGCGAGCGCCGCTTTCGATGCCGATGCGGTGCAACGCGCCGCGCGTGCGCTGCCTCGACTCGCGGTCGTGCACATCGACGAAGCGGAAGTCGCGCAGGCCTACGGCGCGGGCTATGTGCTGATTCGTCCCGACCAGCATGTCGCCTGGCGTGGCGATGCGCTGGACGTTGGGTTCGAAGCGGCCGCGCGACGCACTGTCGGGCTGTGCGCGAACGAAGCCGCGCTGGTCACTCAATAAAAACATCGATCGGAGACACACCAACATGCATGCGCAATCCGTTGCACCGCAAGGCATCGCCGATGAAGCGAAGACTTCGCCGCTGCAGGTTCTGACGCTGGTTCTCTGCTTTCTCGTCGTTGCCGCCGATGGCTTCGATGTCGCCTCGGTCGGCTATGTCGCGCCGCTCCTGAAATCGGCTTGGTCGCTGACGCCCGCGCAACTCGGGCCGATTTTCGGCGCGGGGCTCTTCGGCCTCACCGTCGGCAGCTTTCTCTTCGGGCCGCTCGCGGATCGCATCGGCCGCAAGCGGGTCATCGCGATCTCGCTGATTCTGTTCGGCCTCGGCAGTCTCGCCTGCGCCTTTGCGCCGTCGGCGGGATGGCTCATCGCGCTGCGCTTTCTGACCGGCGCGGGACTCGGCGGCGCGATGCCCAACTCGATCACGCTGTCGTCCGAATTCAGTCCCCCGCGCGGCCGCGCGATGCGCGTCACGCTGATGTTTTGCGGCTTCACGCTCGGTCTAGCGGGCGGCGGCGCGGTCGCGTCGCTGCTGTTGCCCACGTTCGGATGGCAAGGCGTGTTCGTGTTCGGCGGCGTGTTTCCGCTGCTGCTCGCGCCGGTGATCTGGCTGTGGCTGCCGGAATCGATCCGCTTCATGGCCGGCAAGCCGCGCTATGGAAAGGAAGCGCGCCGCACCATCGAACGCCTGACCGGCGACGCGAATACGCCCATCGACACCTTCGCGCCCGAAGACGCGCGGCGCGAGCACGCGCAACGGAGCGTAATCGGCACGCTGTTTTCCACGCGCTATCGCACGGGCACGCTGCTGTTGTGGATCGCGTTCTTCTGCACGCTGTGGGTCTATTACCAGGTCAGCAGCTGGCTGCCGACGGTGATCACCAGCGCGGGCATCGATGCCTCGCATGCGGCGCGTGTCGGCGCGATGCTGCCGCTCGGCGGCACGCTCGGATCGCTCGTCAACGCGCGGCTGATGGACCGGATGAATCCGTTCTTCGTGCTGTCCGGCTCGTATGCGATCGCGGCGGTATCGATCGCGCTGATCGGCGTGGCGATCGGCGAGCCGTTCCTCGTGTACGTCACGGTGTTCATGGCGGGCTTCGGGCTGTCCGGTGCGCAGACCGGCGCAAACGTGCTGGTCGCCGGCTTCTATACGACGGCGGCGCGCGCGACTGGCGTGAGCTGGGCGCTCGGGGTGGGACGCATCGGCTCGATCATCGGTTCGATGACGGGCGGCGTGCTGCTCGCGACCTTCCATTCGCTGCCGGCCGCCTTCGCGCTGTTCGCGGCGCCGGTTGTCATCGCCGGACTGGCGATGCTCGCGAACGGCTGGGTGTATCGGTCGCGCGCCTGACCTCTGCAATTTTTCCATTTCGATAAAGGATCAAGACATGCGGTTCGTGAATTTCATCAAGGAAGGACAAGCGACGCTCGGCGTGCGCGATGGCGACGATGTACGCGTGCTCGGCACCGAGCCGATGGAAGCGGTGCTGGCGCGCGGCGTCGATCTGAACGAATGGGCTCGTGCAAGCGCCAGCGAAGAGAAGCTGCCGATGGCGGGCCTTCGCTTGCTGCCGCCCTTGCAGCGCCCGCCGAAGATCATCTGCGTGGGACTCAATTTCGCCGATCACACGAAGGAGAGCAACTACGAGCAGCCCGCGTATCCGACGCTGTTTCTGCGCGTGAACACGAGCCTCGTCGCGCACGATCAGCCGATGATCCGTCCCGGCGTGACGGACTCCGAAGGACTCGACTACGAAGGCGAGATCGCGGTCGTGATCGGCAAGGGCGGCCGTCATATCGCAAAGGAAGATGCGCTCGATTGCGTGGCGGGTTATTCGCTCTTCAACGACGGCTCCGTGCGCGAGTATCAGTTCAAGACGCCGCAATGGACCGTGGGCAAGAACTTCGATGCGACCGGCGCGTTCGGCCCCGATCTCATCACCGCCGACGAACTGCCGCCGGGCGTCAAGGGCCTGCGGCTGGAAACGCGCGTGAACGGCAACGTGGTGCAGTCCGCGAATACCGACGAGATGGTGTTCGACGTGGCTTCGCTCATCAGCATCATCAGCGAGGCGATCACGCTCGAAGCGGGCGATGTGATCGTGTCGGGGACGCCCTCGGGCATCGGCTGGGCGCGCACGCCGAAGTTGCTGATGAAGGCGGGCGACGTGTGCGAAGTGAGCGTCGAAGGCATGGGCGTGCTGCGCAATGTCATCGCGGACGAACCGGCGCGCTGAAACTCGGGAGGCGATCATGGCTGCCGTTCATTCGATCGATCACTTCGCGCTCAACGTGCCTTCAGTCGATGAAGCCGAGCGCTTTTTCAAGGCATTCGGGCTCGATGTGGCGCGTGCGGGCGCGCATCGGAACGAACTCGAACTGCGCGCCGCCGACGGCTGGCGCTGGGCGCGCGTGCTGCCCGCGGCGGACAAGTCGCTGGCGTATCTGAGCTTCAACTGTTTCGAGCACGATCTCGCAACGATTCGCGCGCAAGCGCAAGGCGCAGGCGCGCGATTCGTCGATGGCGACGAGGGCCTCTGGTTCCGCGATCCGGATGGCAATCTCATTCAGGTCAAGGCGGGACCGAAGACGAGTCCGTCATCGAAGACGTCGCATGCGGTCATGGGCGCCGCAGCGGACGAGCGCGGCAACTGCACGCGTTCCGAAGTGAAAGAGGTCAGGCCGAATCGCCTGTCGCACGTGTTGCTGTTTTCGCCGGACGTGCTGCGCGCGATCGACTTCTGCGGCGCGGCGCTGGGCCTGCGCCTCTCCGATCAGTCGCGCGACATCATCGCGTTCACGCATGCGCCGCACGGCAGCGATCATCACCTCGTCGCGTTCGCGAAGAGCAGCGCGCGCGGCTGGCATCACGCGGCATGGGACGTCGACGACGTGAACCGCGTGGGCGAAGGCGCGGCGCAGATGGCGGCCGCCGGCTACACGAAAGGCTGGGGCACGGGGCGTCATGTGCTCGGCTCGAACTACTTCCATTACGTGGAAGACCCGTGGGGATCCTTCTGCGAGTACTCGGCGGATATCGATTTCGTGTCGGCGGGACAGGCATGGCCCGCGGGCGATTTCGCTCCGGAGGACTCGCTCTATCTATGGGGACCGCCCGTGCCGGAGAACTTCATACACAACACCGAAGCATAGGCATCGCTAAAAACATAAAAGGACGGAGACATGAAACGCAAGATGATGGCGGGCGCTGCCGCGCTTACGCTGTGCTGCGGCGCGCACGCGCAAAGCAGCGTGACGCTGTACGGAATTCTCGATACGGGCATCGAACTCGTCACGCACGCGGGACCGACGGACGACAAGGTCGTGCGGATGCCGGGCATCACCGGCTCGCTGCCCTCGCGCTGGGGAATGCGCGGCGTCGAGGACCTGGGCGGCGGCTACTCGGCTATTTTCACGCTGGAGAACGGTTTCAACGTGCGCTCGGGCGACGTCAATCAGGGCGGCCGCCTGTTCGGACGGCAGGCGTGGGTCGGCGTGTCGAACCGTTTCGGCACGCTCAGTTTCGGGCGGCAATACACCATGTCTTACTGGGCCATCGTCGATGCCGATCAGCTCGGGCCGGACATCTACGGTGGCGTCGGCTCGCTCGATTCATACATGCCCAATGCGCGCAGCGACAATACGGTCGCCTATAAAGGCACGTTCAGCGGCGTCACGATAGGCGGCACGTATGCGCTCGGCCGCGATTCGGCGGGAACGGGCAACTCGCCCGGACAGGGAACCTGTGCGGGTGCGATTCCCGGCAACTACAACGCGTGCCGGCAGTGGTCGGTACTCCTGCGCTATGACGCGAATGCGTTCGGCGTCGCCGCGTCCTACGACGAGCAGCGCGGCGGTCCGGGCGCCGCCGCGAATCTCTTCAACGGAACCGCGCCGATTGCGCTGACCAACAGCGGCGACAAGGATGCTCGCACGCAATTGAACGGCTATATCAAGCTCGGCCAGTTGAAAGTAGGCGGCGGCTGGCTCGGACGCCGCGTGCAAACGGTGTCGCCGACGCTCGCCGATGTGCATACCGACATCTTCTATCTCACGGGCACGTACTTCGTGACACCCGCGATGTTCGTCGATGGGGGCGTGTATCGCACTGTCGACACGGCGCAGGACACGCGCGCGACGCTAGCCGCGCTGCGCGGCACCTATCTGCTGTCCAAGCGCACCGGCGTCTATCTGCAAAGCGGGTATGTCTTCAACAGCGCGAAGGCGCGCTACACGCTGAGCCAGGGCGGTCCGGGCACGACGCCGAATGCGGGCGTCGGTCAACTCGGCGTGATGGCGGGCATTCGCCATACGTTCTGATCGAGCGGACCGCGTGAGTCGCGATCCGCTCTGCTTCGACCTCGTCCTCAGAATGCGACGCGCGCGCCGGCGGTCAGACCATACGCCGTCCGGCGAGCCGCCGCTTCGCCCTCGACATGCGCGAACAGATGGCCGTTCTTCGACACCCGCAGCGTGCCGTCGAGGCCGAGCTGCCCGAACACGCGGCCCGAATGCGGCGAGGTCGTCGTGAGGCCGAGTCCCGCAAGGCTTGCGTCGACGCTCGGTCGCGTGAGACTGCCGGCATCGACGCCCACGGCCGCCGTGAAGCGGTAGGTCACACGCTGGGCGAGCGGGTCCTGCACGCGCGAGCCGCCGGCAAGCCCCGTCATCATGCGCACGCCGTTGCCCGAGTAGCTGTCGAGCGAGAGCGCCGCAGGCGAGACCGCGCCTTCCGAGCTCGCATCGCGCGATACGTGCTGGTAGATCGCCCGGGCGAACGGCTCGAGCCGCTGCGTGCCGATGTCCACCGGCAGGCGCACGCCCGTGGCGGCGAGCACGTCGCGGCCGTGGGTGCCGCTGGTGAGGCCGGACGTGGTGCCCAGCGCGTCGGCATGATGCGTGTCCCAGCTCTGCGCGCCATAGCCGAGCGTGCCGTCGATCAGCACGCGGCCGAGCGCATGCTGCCCGTACACGAAGCCCATGCTTTCCTCGATCGCGCCGTTGCCCGAATCCGCCGACACGTTGGTCTGCGTATAGGCGAAGCCGACGCCCACCTTCGTCGTGGCGTTGCGCACGATATCCGCGCCGGTCGCCACCTGGTTGTCGCGCGAGGTGAAGCCGGAGGCGTGACTGTCGCTTGCCGAGGTGTTGTTGCCGTGCGTGACGTTCGCCCAGAGCGTCTGACCATGGTCGATGCTCCCCGTCGCGATATCCGACAGATGCGCCGCGACCTGTCCCTGCACGCCGAGCGCCGCGCGCGGCGCGGCCGCGGCCATGTCCGCGTGGATCTCGCCGGAGAGCGTCTTCGTGACGGGGCCGATCTGCGCCGCCTGCGCACTGGCCACCGCATAGATCAGCTGGCTTTGCAGCGCGGACGCGCTGCCCTTGTCCTGCGCGCCCATGATCGTGTCGAGCAGCGCGGCCGCCGCGCGCGCGTTGTCGTTTTCCGCCGCGAGCGTCGTCGCGTACGAAACCGGCGTCACGCGCAAGTCGATGCTGTTGCTGCCGTTCATGTCGTAGAACGCCTGCAGGCGCGTGCCCGCCTGCAGCCCGTCCGAAGGCTGCGCGAGGGTGTCGAAGCGCCCGCTGATGCCGCCTTCGGCTGTGACGATGCGGTAGGTATCGCCGAGATTCGGCACGAAGGTGTTGGTCGCGTCGCCGGTGATGCCGCGCAGGAGCGGCGCGAGCGTGCCCGCGGCGACGAACGGATGATTCGCGCCGAACACCAGCAGTCGCGAATAGTTGCCAGCGCCCGTGCCGGTGCCCGTGCCGTCGATGTCCACCTCGAAGGTGCTGCCGGGGTTCATCGTCACCGTGCCGTTGACCGCGAGCGTGCCCGGCGAGTTGCCGGGCGCGAGACGGCCGCTCACCGAGAGCGCGCCGTCGATCGCGCCGACGCCGCGCAGCGTGCCCGCGGCGAGCACATCGACCGCGCCGGTGATCGAGCCGTTTGCGCGCAGCGTGCCGGCCGCGACGCATGCGCCGCTCGCGAGCGACGCGGAGCCTGCGATGGTGAGCGCGCCGCCGCCGGACTTGCTCAGGCAGGCAGTGCCCGCGGCGGACGCGATCGCGCCCGACAGCACGGCGCTCGTGCCGGCGGCGACATCGACCGTTGACGCGCCGGTCACGATGAGTTGCTGGGCGGCGGTGAGCGAGGCGGTCGTGCCGAGCGTGGCGCCGTTCAGCACGATCGCGCCGCTGCCGAGCGACGAGCCGCTGCCGATCTGTACCGTGCCGCCATTGATGAGCGTGCCGCCCGTGAAGGTGTTCGCGCCGCTCACCGCGAGCGTGCCCGCGCCGTTCTTCACGAGACTTCCCGTACCGCTGATCGGGCCGCTCGCATCGAGCGTGACGCCGGCGAGCGTCGTCAGCGAGGCGCCCTCGGCGCCGATGACGATGGCGCGCGCGGTGTCCATCGACTGCGTGATCGTGAGATCGCCGCCGTGGAACGTGAGAGCGCCCGCCGCCGCGCCGAGATTCGTATCCGAGGCGACATGCAGCGAGCCGCCGGCGAGCGTCGTGCCGCCGCTGTAGGTGTTGTTGCCGGCGAGCACTTCGGTGCCGCCTTGCACCCGCAGCCCGCCCGTGCCGGAGATCGTCCCGTCGAAGGTGCCCGCCGCGTTCGAGAGCGACAGCGTGCGCGCGCCCAGCGCGACCTGGCCGCTACCGGAAAGCGACGTGACGGCCGTATCAGCCGCGAGGCCCGAGATGTCGAATACGCCATCGTTCGACACGCCCGAGGACGCCGCGATGCTGCCCGCGCCCGCCAGCGCGAGCGTCGCGCCCGCGCCGATATGCGTCGCGCCCGTGTAGGTGTTCACGCCGGTGAAGGTCACGCTGCCGCCGCTCGCGTTGTTGACGATGCTGAGCGCGCCGGGCGTACCGCTCGCGGCATCGGCGATCACGCCGGTAAATGTCGAAGTCTGGCCGTTCTGGTCGATGGTGCCGCCGGCCGCGCCGATCGAGAGCGCGCTCGCGACCGTCGCGCTGTCCACGCGCAGCTTGCCGCCGCTGAACACGGGATTCACGCTCGTGCCGAGGTTGCTCGACGAAAAGTACGGCGTGCTGGTGTCGATGTCGGAAGGGGGCACGCCGCCCGTCGTCGCGACCGCGTTGCCGGTGAACGTGCCGGGCTTCGACGCAACGTAGAACACCGGACTGACCGAGGTGTCGTTGTAATTGAAATCCGCGAAGCCGATCGTATAGGTACCCGTGGCGCTAATCGTGAAACTGGTGATGATCCACTGGGTCGTGCCGTAGCTGCCGAGCACCAGCGTGCTCGCCTGCGCGGGCACGTACGTCGGCGACGCGCCGTTGAGCGCCAGAATGCCGACCTGCTGGGTGCCCTGGCCCGCGACGGAGAACATGACGCCGTCGTTGAAGGGCTGGTAGTCGTTCGCGGCATACGCCCACGCGAAGGAATACGTGCCCGCGGCCAGCGTGAACTGCTTGTAGATGTAGCCGTAGTTCGTCGTGCCGCTGACGAGATTGCTGATGCTGCCCGGCGTCAGCCCGAAGCTCGATTCCACGGTCCCGACCTGGTTGTATCCGCCGCCCGGCGTGATCTTCGCCATCTGGTCGCCGACCGCCGGCGTGAGCGAGTAAGGCTGGCCGCCCACGGTGAAGGCGTTCGTCGTGCTGAGCACGGCGACGGAGCCGGATTGCGTCCAGCCCGTCAGGCCGTTCGAGAAATCGAGGAAGGTCGAGGCATGGGCATTGACCGGCAATGCGCAACACAGAAAACCGACACCCGCGGAAACGGTCTTGCCGCAAATCTTGACGATGCGGAATACCTGATGCTGCACACTCATGAGCTGCCTGTTCAGTTGTTTTGATTGACGTCGTCGGGCAGGCGCGCTGTCGTGCCCGTTCTCCGGGTCAATGACGGCAAATTTTTTGCAATATTTAGTGAACACGTAGGAAATATTCGGCGCGCGCTGAATGGCACGCTCGTGCTGCTCGAGAGTTGAAGACTGCAGACCACCGCGAATTGAGCTAGCGTGTCGAATCCTTATCGACTTTCTGACAACGCCATGTCCCGACCGCTTCAAATCGACTTCGTGTCCGACATCGCCTGCCCGTGGTGCGCCGTGGGCCTGGCTTCCCTCCAACGCGCACTGGCGCGCCTCGGCGATGAAGTCGATGCGCGCATCACGCTGCATCCGTTCGAGCTGAATCCGGACATGGGTCCGCAGGGCGAGGGCATCGTCGATTATGTCGGCCGCAAGTACGGCCGCACGCCCGAGCAGATCAGGGAGACGCAGGCGGTGATCCGCGAGCGCGGCGCGCGTGAAGGCTTCGTGTTCGGCGAACGCAACCGGGTCTACAACACGTTCGATGCACATCGGCTGCTGCACTGGGCGCGCATCGAAGGCAGGCAATTACCGCTCAAGATGGCGCTGCTCGCCGCGTATCACGGCGACGGCAAGGACCCGAGCGATCGGGACGTCCTGATCGAAGCGGCACGAAGTGTCGGACTCGACGGCGACAAGGCGCGCGAAATTCTGGAGAGCGCCGCGTATGCCGATGAAGTTCGCGCCGAAGAGCGCGAGTTTCAGCAATTGGGGATTCAGTCCGTGCCCGCCATCATCCTGGACCGCAAGTTCCTCGTGAGCGGCGGTCAGCCCTCCGAGGCGTTCGAGGAAGCGATACGGAAGGTAATCGGCGAGCAGGCGTAAAGGAGACGTGCGTCGCCGAGGCCTTCAGAATCAATCGACGCGTTGGGTCACGAGTTCGCCGTCGATCGCTTCGACGGGCAGCTTCGTCAGGCACAAACCCGGCGCGCCGACGGCACACCCCGACGCGAGGTCGAAGCGCAGGCCATGCGCCGGGCATTGCAGCACGTGGCCGTCCAGCCGGCCATTCGCGAGCGATGCGCCGTTGTGCGGGCACGAATTGTCGATCGCGTGAATGACGCCGTCGATATTGAACAGCACGACGGTGCGCCCGTCGATGAATGCGATCTTGCGCGAGCCGGGTTTCAGATCGTCGGCGCGGGCAAGCGCTATGCTCATCGCCACGATTTCAGGTCTCCTGACGGTGTGTGCGCGTCCATCCAGTCATAGGGTTCGCGGGTTCGTCCCCATGCCCAGGTTCGTGTCGCCGATGTTTCCCTCGCGCGCTTGTTCGTGTTGGAATCCTTCTGCTCGACGGTAACTGCGGTTTGCGTTGACGATGCGGTCCGTACGTGATCTGACATTTGCATGGTTCTCCATCAAAGGGAAGCGTATTGGCGCGGGCGCTCGCCGCAGAGTTCGGCGATCAGTTCATCGGCGAGCGGCCACTCGCCGTGCCCCGACGCGGGATTCAAATGGCCGGCCGCGCCGATATCGACGAAACGGCTGCCCCACGCGCGTGCGAGTTCCTCGACGCGTTCGATGCGCGCCAGCGGATCGTTGGTGCTGGCGGCGACGATGCTCGGAAACGGCAGACGCGTGCGCGGTGCGGGCAGCCATCCTTCTCGCTGCAGGATGTCCGGCGACGGGTAACCCGGCGGCAGCGGCGAATCGAAATCGGGCGGCGTCGCGAGCAGGGCGCCGTGAATCTGCCGCGTGTGACGCTGCGCCCAGTGCACGGTGATCATGACGCCCGCGCTGTGCGCGACGAGCACGACCGGTCCATCGATTTGCGCCAGCGCCGCATCGAGCGCGGCGACGCGGGCCGCGCAGCTCAGCCTGTCGTGCTCGAGCGGCGTCACCGAGCGTGCATGGGCAAGCCTGCGTTCCAGCAGGGTCTGCCAGTGATCTTCGACATGATCGCGCAGTCCCGGAACGATCAGGATCGTGGGAGTAGAGGTGGATTGCATGTTGCTCATACGTGTAAAGGAGGCTTGTCGTTCGCGGCCTGTCCGCGCAATGCGTCGATACGGCTCAGATCACGCACATACCTCGCGCGGCCGATGGCGAACGCGAGCATCGCGGCAATGCTCACGCACGGAATCACCTGCAGCGCGCCCAGCAGGCCGATGCGGTCGGCGATCATGCCGGTGACGAGCGGACCGGGCGCGAGGCCGAGCAGGTTGTTCGCCAGCGTCAGCGTCGCGAAGGCGGACGCATGGATCGCCGATGGCGTGAGATTCGCCACCATCGCGCCCGCCGGTCCGGACGTGCCCGCCACGACCAGGATTCCCGCCCCGAGCAGCACGAGTTGCAGCGGGCCGGCGTCGAGCCTGAAGCCGACGGAGAGCAGGACGAGCGAAAGCAGGCAATAGGCCAGTGCCGTGAGCCACTTGCGCGAGGGCACATGCCTGCAGATGCGGTCGGTGATGACGCCGCACGTGACCATGCCGAGGCCGCCCAGCAGCACGAAGACCGCGGCTCCCGCGGCGGCCTTGTCCGCGGGCATGCCGTAATAGCGATTCAGAAAGCTCGGCATCCACGCGATCACCGCGCCCATGATGAAAAGCTGCAGTCCGCTGCCGACATAGGCGCAGACCACCGAGACCGTCGAGAAGAGGCCCGCTATCAGCGTGCGCAGGCTGGTCCGCATGCCTGCGGCGTCCTCTCTGGCCGCCTGGCGATCGGGAAAGCGTGCCGCAATGCGCGCATCCGACACCACCAGCCGGTAGACGATCACCAGCACGATGCCGAAGCACGCCATCGCCGCGAAAGACGCGCGCCATCCGAGATGCACGGCGACAAAGCCGCCCAGCGCCATGCCGAGCACCGAGCCGAACGCGCCGCCGGCCATGAACGCGCCGGTGAGCGTCGAGCGCAGGTGCGGCGGAAAAATGCTGAGGATGAGCGCGATGCCCACGCTTCCGTACGCCGCTTCACCGAGACCCACGAAGGCGCGCGCCAGCAGCATTTCGCCGTAGTTGGTGGCGATCGCGCAGCCGAGCGTGGCTACGCTCCAGAGCGTCGCCATGATGATGAGGCTGCGCACGCGGCCCCAGCGGTCCGCCAGCACGGAGAGCGGGAAGGTCAGCACGCCGACCATCAGCGCCACCACGCCGCTGAGCGAACCCAGTTGTGTGTCGGACAGACCCCAGGCCTGTTTCAGCAGCGGAAACACCGCATTCAGAACCTGTCGCGACATGTAATCGGACAAGAGCAGTCCGAAGGTCAGTGCGAATATGATCCACGCGTATTTGCGTGATGTGGGCGTGGGCGCGGCGATGTCGCGCGCGTGCGGCCCTGTGCAATCGATTTCCAACATTGTCTCCTCCGATGTCCGGCGCTGGCTTCTGCGAGCCGTTCGCGCCGGAAAGTAATACCCGTGCCTCAGGCTGCGCGCAGCGGGAGGTTGACCTGACCCGCCTTGCGGTTCGGCGCCATACCCATTTGCGCGAGCGTCTCGTCGGCGTCCTTGTATTGCACGCCGATCTTGTAGATCTCGCGCGCTTCCTTGCCGCTCGCGATCTCGCGGCCCAGTTCGCGGGCGACGCGCACGCACTGCTCGATCTGCTGCACCGACGTCATGCGGTTGCCGTGCTGGTCGATGATCGTGTCCTCGATGCCGCAGCGCGGATGCAGGCCCATCGACATCGCCATCATGTTGAACGGCAGTACGTTCTTCAGCAGCGACTCGGCCGTCAGCGTGCAGCCATCCGGCGCGCGGTGGACGAAGTTGAAGAAGTTGAACGGGTTCGGGCCGTCGAAACCGCCGCCGATGCCGATCCACGTCAGATTCAGCGGACCCGTGTAGACGCCCTTGCGCACGAGGCGTTCGAGCGTTTCCAGCGCATGGATGCCGGTGAGCTGGAAATGCGGCTGGATGTTGGCCGCCTGCAGGCGCCTGAGATGCTCCTCGACCCACGCGGGACCAGCGGGAACCGTCATTTCGCTGTACGCGGCCATGAACGCCGGATTCGAGAGCGAGGTGCCTTCCAGATACTCCGGATACAGCAACTCCATGATGTTCATCTGCGTCGTGTTGATCGCGACGGTCACCTGGTCGGGCTTCGGATCGAGATCGGCGAGCATGTGACGGGTATCGTCGGACAGCCACTTGGCGGCCTGACCGTCGTTCTCCGGCGCGAACGAGATCGAGCCGCCCACCTGGATGATCATGTCCGGCACCGCCGCGCGCACGCCGGCGATCAGTTCGTTGAACTTCGACAGGCGCTTGGAACCCTTGCCGTCCAGTTCGCGCACGTGCAGATGCAGCACGGTGGCGCCCGCCTCGTAGCAGTCGACGGCCTTCTGGACCTGTTCTTCCATGGTGACCGGAATGTCTTCAGGGAAATCGGCGGGCATCCATTCGGGGCCGTACGGCGCCACCGTGATGACCACCTTGTCCTGGTTTTCGGGGTGCAGCGAATCGTCGAGGAATTGCATGTGGTGCTCCAGCGTAATTGAGATCGATGTATTTAAAGCGCGAGGATCAGTAAGGCGCGTCGCCGATGATCCCGGCGCGTTCCATCTTGCGATGGCACGGCGGGTAGTCCATGACCGCGTAATGCTGCGTGCTGCGGTTGTCCCAGATCGCGATGCTGTTCTTTTTCCAGCGCCAGCGAACCTGGTATTCCGGGATGTACGCCTGGCTGATCAGGTAGGCGAGCAATTGACCCGCGCCCGGATTGGCGTCCTGGCCGAAACGCACGCGCTCGGGCGTGTGATAGTTCGTGAAATGCGTAGTGAACGCGTTCACGAAGAGCGTCTTCTCGCCCGTCTCGGGGTGCGTGCGCACGACCGGGTGTTCGGCGTCGGGAAACTGCGCTTTCAGCGCGAGCCGCTTCTCGATCGGCATGGCGGCCCCGAAGCTGGCCTCGATGCTGTGGCGGGCGCGCAGATCGGCGATCTGCGTCTTGATGTGCTCGGGCAGGTTCTCATAAGCGAGCACCATGTTCGCCCAGATCGTGTCGCCGCCGACCGGCGGACATTCGACGCAACGCAGCACGCAGCCGAAAGGCGGCGCGGCGCGCCAGGTGGCGTCGGTGTGCCATGCGTTCTCGTAACGGTCGTTGGGCTGGTCGGGATTCTTGTAGATACGCACCAGGCCCGGATGCTCGGGATCACTGCCGGCGACCGGATGATCTTCCAGCTCGCCGAAGCGGCGGGCGAACGCGACATGCTCGGCGCGCGTGATGTCCTGATCGCGCAGGAACAGCACGCGATGCTTGAGCAGCGTGGCGCGGATTTCCGCGAACAGGCCGTCGTCGTGGACCGCGTCCGCGAGGCTCACGCCGCTGAGTTCGGCTCCGATGGAGCAGGTAAGTTGTTCGACTCGCATGATGTGTCTCCTCACACGACGAAAATGGATGAACCGGTGGTCTTGCGCGATTCGAGATCGCGATGCGCCTGGGCGGCATCCTGCAGCGCATAACGCTGGTTGATCTCGATGCGGATGCGGCCGCTCGCGACATGCCCGAACAGCTCGTCCGCCAGCGCCTTCTTCTCGGCCGGATCGGCGATGTAGTCGGCCAGCGCCGGGCGCGTCAGATAGAGCGAGCCTTTCATCGCGAGCAACTGCGGATTGAACGGCGGAATCGGACCGGACGCGGTGCCGACGCAGACCATCAGGCCGCGGCGGCGCAGCGAATCGAGCGACGCTTCGAACGTGTCCTTGCCGACGCTATCGAACACGACGTTCACGCCGGCGCCATCCGTCAGTTCCCGCACGCGTTTCGCGACGTCTTCGTGGCTGTAGTTGATGACATGGTCGCAGCCGTGAGCACGCGCAACCTCGGCCTTGGCCTCGCTCGACACCGTGCCGATCACCGTCACCCCCAGGAGGCGCGCCCACTGCGACACGATCAGGCCGACACCGCCGGCCGCCGCATGCAGGAGGATCGAGTCGCCCGCCTTGAACGCATGAATGCGGCGCATCAGATAGGACGCGGTCAGGCCTCGCATGGTCATCGCGGCGGCGGTGGCGCATTCGATCCCGGCCGGCAGCCGGACGAGCGCGGCCGCCGGCGCGAGGCGCTCGGTGCTGTACGCGCCGAGCGTATTGATGAAGCCAGTGTAGGTCACGCGGTCGCCCACGCACACCTGATCGACGCCCTCACCGATGGCTTCGACCACCCCTGCCGCTTCCACGCCCATGCCGGCGGGCAGGGGAACGGGATAGAGGCCGGAGCGGAAGTACGTATCGGCGAAATTCAGGCCTACGGCCTCGTGACGCAGACGAACCTGTCCGGGACCGGGCGTGCCGACCGCGACCTCTTCCCATCGCAATACTTCGGGACCGCCGGTTTCGTGAAAGCGGATTGCATGTGCCATGTGTCTCTCCATTCATGCGCGCGAGCCGTCTGGCTCGCGACGTGTTCAGTGTTGTTTCGCGGCCCGGCCGAGCAGCGCCGCGGAATTGAATTCGCCGTCTATTTCCGTCCAGTCGGCGTAGCTCAGATAACGCCGCGCCGCCGGCAGAATCACGCCCTGTTCGCGGCCCATCCAGTCCCAGGCGAAGCGCGCATAGGCGCTCACGGCCTGTTCGAGAACGTCCGGCATCGGTGCGTCCTGACTGACCATGCGGGCGAGTTCATGAAGCAGTTCCTCGTCGCGTTGATGCAGGCGCTCGAGTTCGGCGAGCTCGGCGTTGACCGCCGATGTGCGCTTGCGAAGGCAGCGGAACAGAGCGGTTTTGGCTCTCGCCCCGACGCCGCGCGCAGGCAACTCCTGCAGGCTGCGGACTTTCTCGCAGAGCGCCGCCGCGCTCGGCACGGCGTCTCGTTCGCGCGCGGCGCGCAGCGTGTCGAGCCATTCGTTGAGCGTGTCGGCGAGCCTGCGATGCGCGTTCAGAAGCGCACCGATCGACGCCGCCACCGCGGGCCGCCGGTCCGTGCCGCACGACAGCACGCCGGGCCACACCCCGTCCGTGGCGATCGTTCCCGCCGGGCTTGCGCTCGTGCAGATGAGATCGCAACCGTGGCGGCGGGCCTGCGCGATCAGCGTGTCGAACGAATCATCGCCGCCGGCGACGACCGTCGTGCAGGCCACGCCCTGAGCGCGTGCGCCGGCTTCGGCCCGCGCCAGCCATTCGTCGGCGTGCGCGTCGGCTGACGACACGTGCAGGAAAGTGATGCGCGCGCCGATGGCCCACGCGAATTCGGTCGCATGGCCGATTGCTTCGACGCTGGCGTCGGTGTCCTCGACAGGAACGAGTAGATGCTGATACATGGCGTTGTGCGCTGGATTGGGTGTGTGCCTGAACTCATCTGCATCGTAGTGCAGGGACTCTTCGTGCGACCCTCTCGCGAAGGGAGGGGTTGACGCCCCCCGGTCATTCGAACGATGCTGTGGGCGCGATCCAAGCCAGATGCGGCCCGCGCGGGCCGCTCGATCCTTCAGTCCAACCTGTTCCCGATGCCCCCCACCACAAGCGCCGCGGCACCCTCGACGACCGAACTGGTCCTCAAGACCATTGCGCCACGCGCCCCCCTCAACCTGCTCGCGCGGCTGCGGCTCAGCGCGGAAGCCGCGCATTACCGCGACCGGCAGATCACGCTCGTGCAGGCGCCGGCAGGCTACGGGAAAACCTCGCTGCTCGCGCAGTGGCGGCGCGAATATCTGGCGCGCGGGATCGCCGTGGCCTGGCTGCAGGCCGACGAGCGCGACGACCCCGAGCGGCTCCTGCGCGGGCTGGTTCAGGCGGTTCGCACAGGCTGCGCGCGCGCCGGCTTCGGCTCGATGCTGCCCGACGGCGCGCTCGCGGCGGTGGGCAATCTGGATGGCGCCACGGGCTGGCTCGCCGAGATCGCGCTGCTGTCGCTGGAGGTCGTGCTCATCATCGACGAATCCGAGCGGCTGCCCGCCGCCGGCGCCGGACTGCTCGCCTATCTGCTTCACAACGCCCCGCAGAACCTGCGCGTCGTGGTGGCGGGACGAGGCGGTCTCGAAGCGCCGATGGCCGATCTGCTCGCGTACGGCCACGGCACGCTCGTCGGGCCGGATGCGTTGCGCTTTCGGCTCGACGAAACGATCGCGCTGATTGGCAACCGTTTTGGCGAGCGCGTGGACGCCGACGCGTGCGCGCGCCTGTTCGAAGTGACCGACGGCTGGCCGCTCGGCATCCAGCTCGCGCTCGCCGCGATGGCGCACGCGGCGGACCCGCGCAAGGCGGTCGAAACGATCGCGTCGGGGCCGGGTGGTCTGCGCGAACATCTCGTCGGCGCGCTGGTCGCCAATCTTTCGCCGGAAGACGACGCCTTTCTCACCCGCGTCAGCGCGGTGGACATGCTGCATCCGGAACTATGCGAGGCGCTGACGGGCCGCGCAGAGACGCCCGAACGGCTCGCGCGGCTGGTGCGCGAGACGCCTGTATTCATCGCCGTGGAAGACAGCGCGTGGTGCCGGCTGCACACGCTCGTGCGCGATGCCCTGCGCGTGCGCCTGGCCGACCTGCCCGCCGCCGAGCGCGAGGAACTGCACGCGCGCGCCATGCGATGGTTCGTCGCCCGCGACATGATCGAGGAGGCCGCGCGGCACGCACATGCGGCCGGCGAACATAGGACCGCCTTCGAACTGGCGGAGCGCAGCCTGCTCGATGCGGTGCGTCACGGGCATCTCAGCCTCGTACTCGACTGGCTCGATCTGATTCCCGAGCCGGAACTCGAACAGCGCCCCCGGCTGCGCCTCGCCGCCGCATGGGCGCTCGCGGTCGGGCAACGCCACGCGGAGGCGCAGCGCCAGATCGAGCGCATTCTCGCGGGCCCGGCCGTCGATACGACCCTGCGCTACGAGTGCGCGCTGATCCTGAGCGCGGCCGCGTATTTCGCCGATGAACCCGACCGCTTCGTGGCGCTCTTCGAGCCGTGGGCCGAAGCGCCGCCCGATGGCGGTTCGTGGCTCGCGCAAGTGCATGCGAACCGTCTCGCCGCCCGCGCGATGCTGCTCGGCGAGCCTGCGCAGGCGCGCCGCGCGCAGCAGCGCGTGCGTTCCGGCGACGGCTCCGGCACGCTCGATTATCTGGTGCGCTGGGGCGAGCACATCACCGGGGCCAGCTATTTGTGGGAAGGCCAGATGTCGCTTGCCGAAGAGGTGCTGAAGCCCGCCCTCGCGAGCGCCGAGGCGGACCTGAGCCGCCGCCATCCGCTGAGCTGCATGTTCGCGGTGGCGTGCGCGGCGATCGCCTACGAAGACGATCGGCTGGACGAAGCCGCGGCGCTGTTGTCGAACCGCCTGGACGTGCTCGAACGGGCCGCGCCGCCCGAGACCGTCATGCTCGCGTATCGCACGGCAGCGCGCATCGCAGCGGCGCGCGGCGGCGAACATCGCGCGCTCGACATGCTCGAAGCGCTGCACGCGCTGGGCGTGAGCCGCTGTCAGCCGCGCCTGTGCGTCGCGAGTCTCGCCGAGCAGGTCCGCATGCACGCCGGCCGCTACCGCAACGAGACCTGCCAGGCGCTGGTGCGCCGCATCGACGAGATTCTGCTGCGCGAGGCCGGTCGCGGCGCGCTCTGGCGCGAGTCGGTCGTGCTGATGCAATTGCTCGCGCACGCCGACGCGGCCATCGCCGCGCGCAGCTGGCCGCAGGCGCTCGACGCGCTGGACGCGGCGGGCACGCAGGCCGACGCGCTGAAGATGGGCCGTTACCGCATCGAAATCCTGGCTTTGCGCGCATTCGCGAAGCAGCAGACGGGCGTGGATGCCACCGCGCTGCTGCTCGAAGCGATGAATCTCGCGCAGACCTTCAGGCTGGTGCGCACGCTGATCGACGCCCATCCCTCGCTCGCCGACTGGGCGCGGCGCACGCGCGATGCAGCGGACGCTGAAAACACCGGCAGAACGCCGGCGGCATTGCCGAACGTGCGGCCGCACCCGCGCGAGACGGGCGGGCCGCGCGCGGTGCCGTGCGTCGTCCTGACACCCAAGGAGCGGGAGATTCTCGAACTGCTTGCGCGCAACCTGACGAACAAGGAAATCGCGCGCGCGGGGATGATCGGGGAGGGCACCGTCAAGTGGCATCTGAAGAATCTCTTCGGCAAGCTCGACGCGAGTTCGCGCAAGCACGCGGTGCGCCGCGCCGTCGTGCTCGGCCTGCTCGAAGGCACCCAGTAAGACCGAAGCGCAATCGGCCGCCCGCGTGCGGCTGATGTTCGCGCTTGTCGCCCCCTCCCGTCGCGAGAGGGGCTCGAATCGCCCCCCTTCCGTATTCTTGCTCCATGACTTCACGCGCCGCGAGCGCGTGAAGCAACCAATCCGGCGATTGCCCGACTGACCGGCCCTGGCTACGTTTGCCCGATGCAAACGCTCAAGCCGATAAAAAATATGGAGACCTCATGAAACTCAGACGCTCTTGCCTTGCCGCATTGATGACCTTCTCAGGCGCCGCCGCCGCGCAAGGCTCGGTGACGCTCTACGGCGTGGTCGACTCCGGCCTGCTCTATCAGAGCACGTCGGCGGCGTCCTTCGCACCGAACGCGCCCAATCTCGGCAAGGTGTATCGATTGAAGGACGGCGGCATCTACGCCAGTTTCTGGGGCCTCAAGGGCAGCGAAGAACTGGGCGGCGGATACCGCGTCAACTTCAGATTGCAGGGCTCGTTCGATACGGGCACCGGCAAGTTCGGCCTCTCCGACACGCCGGGCGTGTCCGCGCAGTTCAATCAGTTCGCGACGGTCGGCCTGTCCGGGCCGTTCGGCACCTTCAACGCGGGCCGGCAGATCGTGCCGATGGTGTACGCGATGTTCGACACCGACGTGCGCGGCGCGCAGTACTTCGGCAGCATTCTCACCGCGTGGCTCGGCATGAACCAGGCGGCCGGCTGGACCGGCACCAGCACGAACGGCGCGATCGGCGCACTGTACGACAGCAACGCGCTCGTCTATGAGTCGCCGAAATTCTACGGCGCGTCGCTCGCGCTGGAATACGCGCCGGGCGGTGTTCCCGGCGAATTCCAGGGCGGCACGCGGGAATCCGCCGTGCTTAAGTATTCGAACTACGGCCTGAACCTGGCGGCGGTCTACTACAACGGACACGACGCGAGCCCCTTGCCCGGCGTCGCGCCGACGGGACTCAACAACAATCGCTTCACGTACTTCGGCGCGATGTACACGTTCCGCGATTTCTCGGTATCGGGCTCGTACAGCCACGGCAAGAATCCGGCCAACGCGGGTCGAGCGGACTACGACCTCTATTCGGTCGGGCTCGGGTACAGGTTCAATCCGGTTCTGAAGGTGACGTCCGGCTTCTATTACCTGAAGGACAAGAACAACTCGACGAATCATTCGAGCGAATTCGCGGTGGGCACGGAATACAGCCTGTCCAAGCGCACGCTCGCCTATGCGCAAGTCGGTTATGTCGACAATCACGGCACCATGAACCAGACGATCGTCTATGGACAACCGGTTGCGCCGGGCGAGTCGACCACGGCCGCGATGATCGGCATCCGCCATAACTTCTAAGAACGGACCAACCCATGAAGAGAATCAGTGCAGCATTGATCGTACTGGCGTCGATCGGCGCGAGCCTTCAGGCCGGCGAAACGATGGCGGCAGCGGGCGAGCCCGCGATGGCGTCGGCCGCGAGCGCGCCTGTCGCGACGAAGAAGGAGAACCGCGCGCTGCGCAACGGCGTGTACGCCGCGTTCGCCAAAGACAAGAGTATCGATGCCGGAAACATCGGCGTGCGCGCGACGAATGGCGCCGTGACGCTGACCGGCACCGTGACCGACACCGCCCACATAGACAAGGCAGGCGCGCTGGCGAAAGGGGTTCCCGGCGTCACGTCGGTGACCAACAAATTGACCGTCCAGCGCAATTTCGGGCAGTAATCAAATGAACCACGACATGTTCGAATCTTCCCCCGCGGCATACGCGTATCCGTTGCTCATCAAGCATCTGCTGCATACGCCGCTCGCGCATGCGGCCGATCAGGAGATCGTGTATCGCGGCGAGACGCGCCTGACCTACCGCGCCATGCAGGAGCGCATCGCGCGCCTCGCCAATGGCCTTTCGCGTCACGGCGCGCGCATGGGCACGACAGTGGCCGTGATGGACTGGGATAGCCATCGTTACCTCGAGTGCTACTTCGCCATTCCGATGATGGGCGCCGTGTTGCAGACGGTCAACGTGCGGCTTTCGCCCGCGGAGATCGCCTATACGATCAACCATGCCGGCGCGCAGATCCTGCTGCTCCATACCGACTTTCTGCCGGTGATCGAATCGATCAGGGACCAGCTCGAATCGGTGCGCACCTTCATCTGGATCGACGACGCAGGCAGCGAAGCGGTCGCGCACACGATTCCGTTCGCGGACGAATACGAGCTCATGCTGGCCGCCGGCGAGCCCGCCTACGACTTCCCGGATTTCGACGAGAACACGCGCGCCACGACCTTCTACACGACCGGCACGACCGGTCTGCCGAAGGGCGTCTATTTCTCGCACCGTCAGCTCGTGCTGCACACCATCACGGGGATGGCGGCGCTCGCAAGCCCGGTGTCCGGGCAGCGCTTTCATCGCGGCGACGTGTACATGCCCATCACGCCGATGTTCCATGTGCACGCGTGGGGCATGCCCTACATCGCCACCGTGCTGGGCGTGAAACAGGTCTACCCCGGCCGCTACCTGCCGGAGCGCCTTCTTGCGCTCGTGCGCGATGAAGGCGTCACGTTCTCGCATTGCGTCGGCACCATCATGCACATGCTGCTCGGCTGCGGCGACGCGAAGAGCATCGATCTGAGCGGATGGAAAGTGGTCATCGGCGGGGGCGCGCTGCCGCACGGACTCGCGCGCGCGGCGCTCGAACGCGGCATCGATATCTTCGCGGGCTACGGCATGTCGGAGACGTGTCCGCTCCTGACGCTCGCGCAACTCAAGCCGGGCAGCGAGACGCTCGGCGTCGACGAGCAGGTCGAGCTGCGTTGCAAGACGGGCCTGCCGCTTCCGCTCGTCGAGCTGCGCATCGTGGATGAAGAGGGAGACGACGTGGCGCATGACGGCCGTGCGAGCGGAGAAGTCGTCGTGCGTACGCCGTGGCTCACGCAAGGCTATCTCAAGGATGCCGACGCATCGACGCAGCTTTGGGAGGGCGGCTATCTGCACACGCAGGACGTCGCGAACATCGATCCGAACGGATATCTGCAGATCACCGACCGCATCAAGGACGTGATCAAGTCGGGCGGCGAGTGGGTTTCGTCGCTTGAAATCGAGAGTCTGATCTCGCTGCACCCGGCCGTTTCCGAAGTGGCGGTGATCGGCATCAAGGACGAGAAGTGGGGCGAACGCCCCGTGGCGCTGGTGGTGCTGAAGCCGCAGTCGGCAGCGCCTGCATCGGCGGACGACATCAGGAATCACGTGCTCGCGTTCAGCGAGACAGGACGGATTTCGAAGTACGCGGTGCCGCAGATCGTGAAGATCGTCGAGCAACTCGACAAGACCAGCGTCGGGAAATTGAACAAGAAGCGGCTGCGCGAACAGTTCGCGGTTACACCGGAAGGAAAAGCAACATCATGAGCATCGCAGGATACGGCATCGCGACCATCGACGAATTCGTCGGCACGGAGCTGGGTGTGTCGGAATGGATCGTCGTCGATCAGGCGCGCATCGACGCCTTCGCGCAATGCACGGGCGACACGCAGTGGATCCACCTGAACGAGGAGCGCGCGAAACGCGAGAGCCCGTTCGGCGGCACCATCGCACACGGCTATCTGACGCTTTCGCTGCTGGCGACGCTCGCAATCGATGTGGGTCTGATCCCTCCGGATGCGTCGGCCGCGCTGAACTACGGACTCGACAAGGTGCGCTTCATGACGCCGGTCAGATCCGGTTCCCGGGTGCGAAGCCGAGTGGTTTTGACCTCGGTCGAAAGGAAGAGTGACGGCCGCATGCTCGTCAGGACGGACAACGAATTGCAGATAGAAGGCGAGGACAAGCCCGCGCTGATCGCGCAGACACTCGTGATGATCATCGCGTGATGAAAGTATGGAGATGGAGATGGCAGTAAACAAGAGCAGCGAACACGACGACATCACGGCCGGCGCGACCGATGGCATGTCCGGGCCCAATCCGTTCGTCGGGCTGCGCGCCGTCGATATGCTCGCCGCCGTGCAGCAGATCGGCGCGCAGGCGGTGCTGCATCCTGCGCTGCTGCTGACGCAGACGGCGGCGCTCGCGCGTGATCTGACCTCGGCCTTGCCGCAGCAGAGCGACAAGCGCTTCGCCGATCCCGCATGGCGCGATCAGCCGCTGTATCGCGCCACGCTGCATGGCTATCGGGCGTGGTGCAACGCGCTTGCTGGCTTCGTCGAACACTCGGCGCTCGACGGCAAAAGCAAGGAGCGCGCGCAGTTCGTCACGTCGCTCGTGACGGACGCGCTCGCGCCGACCAACACGCTGGCGGGCAATCCCGCGGCGCTCAGAAAGCTCGTCGAATCGGGCGGCGCGAGCGTCGTCGCCGGTCTGCGAAACATGCTTACGGATACGCTCTGCAACAAGGGCATGCCGTCGCAGGTCGACAAGAGCAAGTTCAAGGTTGGCGGCAATCTCGCCGCAACGCCCGGCGCGGTGGTGTTTCGCAACGAAGTGCTCGAACTGATTCAGTACGCGCCGGCTACGCCGAACGTCCATGCGTGCCCGCACTTGATCGTGCCGCCGCAGGTCAACAAGTACTACATCTTCGATCTGGCCGCGAACAAGAGCATCGTCGAATATCTCGTCAAGAGCGAGTTTCAGGTGTTCGCCGTGAGCTGGCGCAATCCCACCGTGGAACATCGCGACTGGGACATGGACACCTACGTCGCCGCGCTGATCGAGGCGATCGACGCGGTGCGCGATATCACCGGCCATGAGGCCGTGAACCTGCACGGCGCGTGTTCCGGCGCGATGACGATCTCGGCGCTGCTCGGCCATCTGGCAAGCCGCGGCGAGAAGAGCGTCAATGCGGCCACGTTGATGGTGGCGGTGCTCGACAATACATCGGAATCACAGCTCGGGCTCTTCACCACGCCGGAGGCCATCGAGATCGCCAAGCGCAACAGTATGGCCAAGGGCGTGCTGGCAGGCGACGAAATGGGCCGCATGTTCGCCTGGATGCGACCCAACGATCTGGTGTGGAACTTCTGGGTCAACAACTATCTGCTGGGCGAAGCGCCGCCGGCGTTCGACATTCTCTACTGGAACAACGACACCACGCGCCTGCCCGCGAAATTCCACGGCCAGTTGCTCGACATCTTCTCGCGCAATCTGCTCAGCACGCCGAAGGCGTTGACTGTGCTCGGCACGCCGGTCGATCTCTCCGAGGTCACGTGCGACACCTATGTCATGGCGGGCGCGACCGATCACATCACGCCGTGGAAAGGCGTCTACAACACGGCGCGCGCATTCGGCGGCAAGACGCGCTATGTGCTGAGTTCGAGCGGTCACATTCAGAGCCTGATCAATCCGCCGGGCAATCCCAAGGCGAAGTTCTTCCACAACGCGGCGCTGCCCGAAGATGCCGATGCATGGCTCGGCGGGGCGACGTCCGAAGCGGATTCCTGGTGGAACGACTGGCGCACATGGCTCGCCGAACGCTCGGGCGAACTGCGCGCCGCGCCCAAAGCGCTCGGCAACAAGCGTCATCGACGTATCGGGGATGCGCCGGGAACGTATGTTCACGAGGCGTAATCCGCCTCAAAACTTCAAACGTCGGAAGGCGCACCGGGGAATGCCGCGCGCTTGCCCGGCGTTTCGTCGACATTCACATGGACAAGAACGATGAAAAGTGTGCGTACAGTGGATATACAGACCGTCGCGCTCGGCGCACAACTGCTTCGCGTCGGCATCTGGCGAGGCGGCGATGCGTCGCCGCCGCTCCTCATCTTCAATGGCATCGGCGCGAATCTCGAACTGATCCAGCCGTTCGTCGATGCACTCGGCGACGTGGAAGTCGTGATGTTCGATATTCCCGGCGTGGGCGGATCGCCCGCGCCGCTCATGCCGTATCGCTTCTCGACGCTCGCGGTGCTGGCCGACCGGCTGCTCGCGCAGCTCGGCTATGACGGACCGGTCGATGTGCTCGGCGTGTCATGGGGCGGGGCGCTTGCGCAGCAGTTCGCGTATCTGTATCCGTCGCGTTGCAGGCGGCTGGTGCTGGCCGCGACTTCACCGGGCGTCATCATGGTGCCGGGCCGGCTTTCGGTGCTTTCGAGGCTGGTCGGGGCGCGCCGCTATCGGGACCCCGATTATCTGCGGGAGATCGGCGCGGAAATTTATGGCGGCGTATACAGGCGCGATCCCGAGTTGCTGGCGGAACACGGGCGTCATATTCAGGCGCCCGGCGGGCGCGGATACATGTACCAGTTGCTCGCCACATGCGGATGGAGCAGCCTGCTGTGGCTCGGTTCCTTGCGCCAGCCGACACTCGTCATGCATGGCGACGACGATCCGATCGTTCCTCTCGTCAACGCGAAGATCATTGCCAGCCGCATCCGTCAGGCGACGTTGCGCGTCATCGAGGACGGGCATCTTTTTCTCATCACGCAAACCGATGAAGTGGGACCGCTGGTGCGCGAGTTTCTGCTGGAAGCGTAGTGCCGACGTGACGAGGGCCGCGCAAGCGGCCCTCTCGATTCACATGTTCGGATAACCCGGCCCGCCGCTGCCTTCGGGCGTAACCCATACGATATTCTGTCCCGGGTCCTTGATGTCGCAGGTCTTGCAGTGCAGGCAATTCTGCGCGTTGATGACGAGTTGCTCGGCGCCGTCATCGTCCTTCACGAACTCGTAAACGCCCGCCGGACAATAGCGGCTTTCCGGTCCCGCGTACTTCGCGAGATTGATCGCGACGGGCGCGGTCGCATCCTTGAGCGTCAGATGCGCCGGCTGGTTCTCCTCGTGATTCGTGTTCGAAATGAACACCGAGGAGAGCCGGTCGAACGTCAGCTTGCCGTCGGGTTTCGGATAGACGATAGGCGTGGCGTTCGCGGCGGACTGCAGCGTTTCGTGATCCGCATGACGATGCCGCAGCGTCCACGGCACCTTGCCGCCAAAGAGCTTCTGTTCGACGCCCACCATCAACGAGCCGACAACCAGCCCCTTGCTCATCCACTGCTTGAAGTTGCGCGCCTTGTGCAGTTCCTCGTGCAGCCACGAACGCCTGAACGATTGCGGATAATCGCCCAGTTCGTCATGCTGACGGCCGCAACGGATCGCATCGAAGGCGGCTTCGGCGGCGAGCATGCCGGACTTGATCGCGCCGTGGCTGCCCTTGATCCTCGACGCGTTTAGAAAGCCCGCGTTGTCGCCGATCAGCGCGCCGCCCGGAAACGTCAGCTTCGGCAGCGCGGTGAGACCGCCCGCCGTGATGACGCGCGCGCCATACGACAGGCGCTTGCCTCCTTCGAGAAACGGCCGGATCGCGGGGTGTGTCTTGTAGCGCTGAAATTCCTCGAAAGGCGACAGGAACGGATTCCGGTACCCCAGTCCGACGACGAAGCCGACCGCCACCTGATTCCCGTCGAGGTGATAGAGGAACGATCCGCCATAGGTATCCGTGTCGAGCGGCCAGCCGGCTGTGTGAACGACGAGGCCCGGCTTGTGCTGAGCCGGGTCGACTTCCCACAGTTCCTTGATGCCGAGCCCGTAGACCTGATGACCCGCGTTCGCCCGCAACCCGAACTCATCGCTCAAACGGCGGCCGAGATGACCGCGCGCGCCTTCCGCGAACAGCGTGTACTTCGCGTGCAGTTCCATGCCGAGCTGAAAGCCGGCGGTCGGCTCGCCATCCTTGCCGACGCCCATGTTGCCGGTGGCGACACCCTTGACCGAGCCGTCGTCGCGATACAGCACTTCGGCTGCCGGAAAGCCCGGGAAGATTTCGACGCCGAGCGCTTCGGCCTGCTGAGCCAGCCAGCGCGTCACGTTGCCGAGGCTGATCACGTAGTTGCCGTGATTCCTGAAGCTCGCGGGCAACGCCCAGTTTGGCGTCTTGACCGCCCCCTTCTCCGACAGGAACAGGAACCGGTCTTCCGTCACTTCGACATTCAGCGGCGCGCCGAGCGCTTTCCAGTCGGGGATCAGTTCGGTGATCGCGCGCGGGTCCATGACCGCGCCCGAGAGAATGTGCGCGCCGATCTCCGAGCCCTTTTCGAGCACGCAGACCGATACGTCGGCGCCTTCCTGCTGCGCAAGTTGCTTGATGCGGATGGCCGCCGACAGCCCCGCCGGACCGCCGCCCACGATCACCACGTCGTATTCCATCGATTCGCGCGGGCCGTACGCTTCGATCCATCGGTCCGATGGATTCGCCTGTCTGGTCGATATTGGCATGAGGTGGTCCCCTCGCTCAGAACTGGTCTGCGTCGAGCGCGAGCACGCCCTGATCGCCCTTCGCGCTGACGATCGACGCTTCCAGCGCAACCGCCTGCGGCAGCAGATGATCGGCGAAGAAATGCGCGGTCGCGATCTTGGCGTCGTAGAACGCCGGATCTTCGGCGCGTTTCGTGTGCGCCGCGATCAGCGCGCGCGCCATCTGCCAGCCCGACAGCACGATGCCGGCGAGCTTCAGATAGGCCACGCCGCCCGCGAAAACGGCTTTCGTGTCGCTCTTCGCGTTGTGCAGCATGAACTCGACGGTGTTCGCAAGCGCGGCGCGTCCGGCCATGAGCCGTCGATGCATCGCACCGAATGCGGCGCCGTCGTGCTGTTCGAGCGCGGCGAGCGTCTCGTCGATCTGCGCGAGGATCGCGCGGGCGGCCGCGCCGCCGTCGCGAATCGTCTTGCGGCCGATCAGGTCGTTGGCCTGGATCGCGGTCGTGCCTTCGTAGATCGTCAGGATGCGGGCGTCGCGATAGTGCTGCGCCGCGCCCGTCTCTTCGATGAAGCCCATGCCGCCGTGCACCTGCACGCCGAGGCTCGTGACGTCGATCGACATCTCCGTGCTCCAGCCCTTCACGATCGGCACGAGGTATTCGTAGATGGCGGCGTGCCGCGCGCGCGTGTCGGCGTCGGCGGCGTGATGCGCGATGTCGGAATGCGCGGCTGCGACATAGGCGAGTGCGCGGGCGCCTTCGGTCAGCGCGCGCATCGTCGCGAGCATGCGGCGCACGTCCGGGTGCTGAATGATGGCGACGGACTGTTTCGCGGAACCGTCGACCGGACGGCTCTGCACGCGATCCTTCGCATAGGCGGCCGCCTGCTGGTAGGCGCGATCGGACACCGCGATGCCCTGGACGCCGACCGCGAAACGCGCCGCGTTCATCATGATGAACATGTATTCGACACCGCGATTTTCCTCGCCGATCAGATAGCCGAGCGCGCCGCCGTGATCGCCGTATTGCAACACGGCCGTCGGGCTCGCCTTGATGCCGAGCTTGTGCTCGATCGACACGCAATGCACGTCGTTGCGCGCGCCGGGCGAGCCGTCGTCGTTCACCAGGAACTTCGGCACGAGGAAGAGCGAGATGCCCTTGACGCCCTCGGGCGCGTCCGGCGTGCGCGCGAGCACGAGATGCACGATGTTCTCCGCCATGTCGTGCTCGCCGTACGTGATGAAGATTTTCGTGCCGAACAGCTTGTAGGTGCCGTCGCCCTGAGCTTGCGCGCGCGAGCGGACTAGCGCGAGATCGGAGCCGGCTTGCGGTTCCGTCAGGTTCATCGTGCCGGTCCATTCACCCGAAATGAGCTTGGGCAGGTAACGCTGTTTCAGTTCGTCGGAACCGGCGGTGAGCAGCGCTTCGATCGCGCCGTCGGTGAGAAGCGGGCAGAGCGCGAACGACAGGTTCGCGGCGTTCAGCATCTCGATGCAGGGCGTCGCGATCAGCTTCGGCAATCCCTGTCCGCCGAATTCGGCCGGATGCACCACGCCTTGCCAGCCGCCTTCGCCATACTGGCGGAACGCTTCCTTGAAACCGGGCGTCGTCGTGACTTCGCCGTCATGCCACGCGCTCGGATTTTTGTCGCCTTCGGCGTTGAGCGGGGCGAGAATTTCGCTGTTGAACTTCGCGGCTTCGTCGAGCACCGCCTGCGCGATGTCGAGCGAGGCGTCCTCGAAGCCCGGCAGCGCCGAAATGCTCGCGACATCGGCGAGTTCTTCGATCACGAACAACATGTCTTTCAGTGGCGCGGTGTACGTCAATTTGTCTCTCCGGATGAATGCGTGTGAGCGCAGCGGCAGCGGCCGTGAAGCTCGCGGATGCGCGCGTGCCATATCCCACAGTGCGTTGCGCCGATCTTAGAGCGGTGCCGGCCGGTTGCGCGCCTCCCGCAACGGGAGGGGCGCAGGTGCGGGTGACTTAAACGTTCACTGAGATGACGCGCGGCGGTTCGCCATGCTCACGGCGATAGGCTAATCTCCAAGAACCGCAATCCCGGCGCATTCGGCGATTCGAGTCCTTTGACAATCTCGCGGATAGTGCCGCTTTGACCGGGATGACGTCCCGGGGGAGTCTCCATGAGCGCATTCACGCGGCGTATCGAAGCGGGCCATGTCCTGATCCATGCCCGCGCGTGGATGATTGCGCTCGGCATCTTCATCGGATGCGCGATGTTCATGCGTTGCGCCTTGGCCGCGCCCCTTCCCGCGGCGATGCAGGGCATCATCTCGACCTGGACAGCTTCGGGATCGCAGGCAGCCTCGCCGCCGTCACCCGCGAGTCAGGCCGAGATGGTGCGTTCGCTGAACGGCCTGATCGGCACGCTCGACAACGACGCGCAACGCAGTGCCTTCGTCGCGCAACTGAAGGTGTTGCGCGACGCCACGGAAAAGGCCGCGCCGGCCGCGCCCGTGCCCGTGGCCGTCAACGGCGACTTGCTCGGCGCGATTGCATCGGGCATCGCATCGGTCGAAACGAATCTCAGCCAGGGAATCTCGCCGTTGCGATTCTGGAGCGCGCGTTCGAGCGCCGCTGCAAGCGAGCTGCGCGCCGTCGTCACGGGCGCGAATGGCGAATCGTTCGGCAGGATCGTCACCGGCATGGGCGCGACGCTCGCGCTCTGGGGACTGTGCGCGTACGTGCTGATCCGCGTTCAGCGACGCGTGTTCGCGCGCTATGGCAAGGACGTCGCGCTCGCGCCGAATCCGACATCGGTCGAGATGCTGAGCTTCGCCCTGCGGCAGACCGGACCCTGGATCGTCGCATTCCTGGCCGTGCTGTTCTTCGTGCGCGCGATGCCCGACGCGCTCGGCCGCACGCTCGGGCTCGTCATCGCGTATGCGATCCTGGGCGGGGCCATCTTTTCGGCGATCTGCATGATCGTGTTCTCGATGTTCAGTACGGCGCATCGTCGCGCCGCCGTGCAGCACCTGCTGGCACGAACGCTTTGGCCGCTCTTTGCGGTCGGCGCGTGCGGCGCGCTCGGCGACGGGACCGCCAATGTCGATGTCACGCGCCAGCTCGGCCCGAATCTCGCGGGCATCATATCGACCTTCGCCAATCTCGCTGCGGCGTTGCTCTTCGCCTATTTCGCGCTCGTATTTCGGCGGCCGGTCACGCATCTGATCCGCAATCGCCCGTATGTGCGACGGCGCGATCACCAGTTCGCGACGGAAACACTCGATATCCTCGCGTCGCTATGGCATATCCCGGTATTGCTGATCGCGGCGGCGTCGGTCGTCGCGATCATCGACGGGCGTGGCACCGAAAGGGACGTGCTGCGGCCGTCGGTCCTCAGCGCGGTACTGCTCGTGCTCACGATTTTCGTGTCCGCGTTGCTGCTGCATCTGACGCGCCGGCGCGACACCCGTGCGCAACGCCGCGCGCCGCACATGACGCGGCTGTTGCGTTTCGTGTGCACGCTGGTCGTGTTCCTGATCTGGCTGGCCTACCTGCGTTTCGAGCTGGAACTCTGGAGCGGACCGATTGCGCGCGTCATCAAGCACAGCGCGATGACGCCCGGCTTCAGGCACGCGCTGATCGCGGTCGTCGCGACGGTATTCGGCGCGTGGTTTCTGTGGATTCTCATCGACACTGTCATTCTCGAAGCGCTCGGCCCGAACAACTCGCGCAACAAGGCGCTTAGTCCGGGCACGCGCGCCCGCACGATGCTGCCGATCGTGCGCAACGCGATCTTCGTGACGGTCGCGAGCCTCGCGGTGTTCGTCGCCGCCGCGAGTCTCGGCATCAATCTGACGCCGCTGCTCGCCGGCGCGGGCGTGATCGGTCTCGCGGTCGGGTTCGGCGCGAAGTCGCTCGTCACCGATCTGATCACGGGCCTGTTCATCATCGTCGAGGACACGATTTCGGTCGGCGACTGGATCGATCTCGACGGCGGACATGCCGGCACCGTGATGGACCTAACGATCCGCACCGTCCGGCTGCGCGATGCGCAGGGCGCGGTTCACACCATTCCGTTCTCGCAGATCAAGATCGTGAAGAATCTGTCGCGCGATTTTTCCAACGCGGTGTTCGAAGTGCGCGTTCCGTTCTCCGCGAAACTGGACGACATCACGCGCATGATCACGGAAGTCGCCGACGATCTGAGCGCCGACTTTCGCTTTCGCAGCGAGATACTGGCGCCGGTCGAAGTGTGGGGCCTCGATCGCTTCGAAGCGAACTGCGTCGTGGTGAAAGGGCAGATCAAGACCAGGCCGCTGCAGCAATGGAGCGTGGCGCGCGCCTTCAACGCGAGGCTGAAGCTCAGGATGGACGATGCCGGCATCGAGATGATGCTGCCGCAGATGCAGATTCACTCGCCTGCGCAGGAACGCGGCGCGCCGGCTCAGCCTGAGTTGCGCGTGCTCAGGGAATAGCCTGAACGATCCCGAAGGTGTTGTTGCCCTATACTGAGCCCACTCCAGGAACCGGAGATTCCGATGCGCGTCCACGTCTCGCTGCCTGTTCTTGCGTCAGCTCTCCTCCTCGCGGCGTGCAATACGCCGCCTATCCCGCCAGGCAAGCCAGTGGATATACCCACGGCGCTCCAGAATGTCCTGGACGGGCTGTGCAACTTCAAGAAGGCGCAGGCCGAGCACAAGCGGGACTACGGCGTCGCCATCGATTCGATCACCGTGGAACTCGATCTGACCGTCGACGGCGCGCAAAACCCGCCCGTCGCCGTCGCGCCCGATATCAAGTTCATCCCGACCGTCAGTTACGGGCATATCATCACGGCGACTACCGGAAGCAGGCTGCTTGTTTCGCTGAAGAATGTCGATGGCGGCAAAGCGGCAGACATGCGATGCCCGTCGTCCACTGCCGAGAAATAGGCCGATTTGACGTGCGTCAATCGAGCGGCGGGGCGCACAGATAGGCTAGTAGTGTCGTGCACGGCCTGGTGGCTGCGAGGAAAATGCCATGGGAATTCTGGTGTCAGCCGTGATCTTCCTCGTATCGGCTGGATGTCTCGTCGGCGCGGCGGGCCCCGACCCGTCGACGGCGGTTACACCGACGTTCGCGCCGGATTCGCTGAGCGCCGCAAACAGCGCTGCGCGGCCCTTCGCTGGCCGCGGCGATTGAACGGAAAGACGACGAGATCAGCTCCGTTGCGCGCCAGCGCCGCGGGCAATGAGGAATTCGTCCAGTTGCTCGAACGTTTCGGGCATCGCTTCGTCCATGCCTTCGATGGCGACATCGAGCGCTTCCCTGGACGGATAAAGCTCGCGCATCACCAGCAGCGTCTTGCCATCCTTCTCCTCGAAGGTCACCGTGGTCACCGCGCCGTCTTCGCTTTCCTCGTTAGTCCAGACGAGGCGCGCATTCGGCACGACTTCGAGGTACTTGCCGAAGAACGTCAGCGGCGCGGCAGCCTTGGGATGAGCGAACTCCAGGCGATATCCACCGCCGACGCGGACATCCTGTTCGCAGGAAAGCAGGGTCGCGCCGCTCGACTTCGGCACCCACCACTGCCTGAACAGTTCGGGCGTGGTCCACGCTTCGAACACGAGCCGCGGCGGGGCGTCGAAGATTCGCGTGATGACCATCTCGCGCTCGGACGTGCGTTCCGACGTCGTCCGGTTGCCCGTGCGCGCCGGCTCATTCTCTCTGCTTGCGACCATCACGTTTCTCCTTGCGTTTGAGTTCCTCGATGACCGTATCCAGCGCGTCGAAGCGCGCGGCCCACATCTGCCGATAATTCTCGATCCAGGCCAGCTCTTCTTCGAGACGGCGCGTGCCCAGCCTGCAGGTCCGCACGCGTCCCACCTTTTCCGTGGTGACGAGTTCCGCCTGCTCCAGTATGCCGATGTGCTTCCGCATGCCCGTCAGGGTCATGTGGAACCGCGCGGCGAGATCCGTGACGGACGCGTCGGCGCGCATCAACTGCTCCAGCACGCCGCGTCGGGTGGGGTCCGATAGCGCGGCGAACGAAGCATCGAATCGAGTTTGTCGAGAATACTGAGCCATTTGGTTCAGTATTGCATGGGTGTGGATGGGAGGCAAGGGAGGATCAGCACTCAGGATGCGTTGCGCTTCTGCCGAAGCGAAGGAGGCCGTTCGGTCAGGCTGCTTGCGGTGTCCTCGTCCGTCGAACCCGCAGCGATGAACTGGCGTCGATACTCGGCCGGCGTCGCCTGCTTCGCCGCCTTGAACTGCCGATTGAAATTGGCGACGTTCGCGAAACCCGAGCGGGCCGCGATGACCGAGACGGGCAGCGACGTATCGCCCAGCATCCGGCACGCGTGCCCGATGCGAACGCGCGCGATATATCGGCCGACGCTCTCGCCGATATGCTGCACGAAGTACCGCGTGAGCGTGCGCTCCGACAGGCTGGCCGCCGCACAGAGTTCCGAGAGCCGCAGCGGTTCGGCGAAGCGCGCATCGATCATGGCGAGGACGCGGTTGATCCGCTCGGGCTCATGACCGGAGGGGCCGGTGTTCGTCTGATTGAAGGCGCTCGGCGAAGCGAGCGGATGGCCGTGCGCGTCGGCGAGCATGCACAGAATATCGAGCGCCGCGCTCAGGCGCTCGCGTGGCACGTTCGAGAGCAACTGATCCAGACGGCCGCGCATCCGTTCCCCGGCAGGCGGCTCGAACGCCAGCCCGCACGCGGCGCGGCGCAAGAGCTTGCGAAGCGGCTCGTATTCGCGGCAGCAATCCGCCATGCGTCTCGCCCACGCGCCGTCGAACCAGATGACGATGGCGACTTGCGGCAAGGACGGCTCGATCGAGCGGTTCGATGACCAGGTATGCGGCAAATCCGGCGGCACGAGAACCAGGTCCTCGGCTTCATAGTCGCTGACCGAGTCGCCGATGTAGCGCTTGCCGTGACTGTTCATCGTCAGCGTCAGTTCGTATTCCGGATGGTGGTGCCATTCGAACGGAATGCGCGCAAGCCGCCGATGGTAAACCCGCACCGAACAGTCCTCGCCGAACTCGACATGTTCGTAGGCTGGTTTCATGGCCGAAAACGCAAATGAATTGCCTGAATAGTATCACCAGCGCATAGCTCCGCGTCATATGCTGTGCGCACAGAAATTGACATGGAGACGATCATGGCGCTGAAAATCGATGACTTGCCCGGCGCGATCCGGCAGGCGAAAAAAGAGCTGCGGGCAGCGCTGCCGAACTACCGGGAGGTATTCGCCGAAGTCGAACAGGCGATCGTCGCCGAAGCGAAACGCATCGCCGCGCAGCGCGATCGAGGGGAAGACGTCATTCCCGAGATCCAGTTCGCCGACATCGCTGAACGACGTGTAACCGACGAGCAGATCGCGCTCGTCAGATCGCGCGGTGCGTGCGTGATTCGCAAAGTCTTCCCTCGCGCGCAGGTGCAAGCGTGGGACGACGATATCGCGCACTACGTCGAGCGAAACCATCTCGACAAGCGCCTCGAAAACCGCGCGGAGGACAAATACTTCGGACAACTGGCTTCGAGCAAACCGCAGATCTACGGCGTGTACTGGTCGAAGCCGCAAGTGCTGGCGCGTCAGTCGGAGTCGCTGACGGCGGCGCGCGTCTTTCTCAACAAGCTCTGGCGCAACGAGAGCGAAGGGCGCGTCCACTTCGATCCGGAACACGTGCCTGTCTATGCCGACCGTCTGCGTCGGCGGCCGCCCGGCTCGGCATCGCTCGGTCTGTCGGCGCATTGCGACGGCGGCTCGGTCGAGCGCTGGATCGAAGGCAATTTCCGCAAGGTGTATCGCCACGTTTTCTCCGGCGAATGGCGCAGCTACGACGCGTTCGACGCCGCCTTTCGCCCCGATGTGGAAGAGATCGCGTCGCCAGCCGTGTGTTCGATGTTCCGCACGTTCCAGGGCTGGACCGCACTGACGCCGCAAGGCCCGGGCGACGGCACGCTGCAACTCGTGCCCATCGCCAATTCGATGGTGTACATCCTCCTGCGCGCCCTTCAGGACGATGTCGCCGACGACGACCTGTGCGGCGCCATGCCCGGACGCGCGCTCTCGATCAAGCAGGAATTTCATGCGCCGCTGTTCGAAGCGTTGTCGTCGATTCCAAAGATGGAAGCGGGCGACACGGTGTTCTGGCACAGCGACGTCATCCATGCGGTCGAGGACGAGCACAAGGGCGCGGGGTTCAGCAATGTGATGTACATCGCCTCGGCGCCCGCCTGCGCCAAGAACGACGCCTATCTGAAGCGTCAGTTGCCGAGCTTTCTGAAGGGCGAAAGCCCGCCTGATTTCCCGGCCGATCATTTCGAAACCGATTTCGCCGGCCGCGCGACCGTCGACGATCTGACGCCGCTGGGCCGTGCGCAACTCGGGCTCGACGTGTAGTCGCACGCACTGCTTCATCCATAAGAAAACATCGGAGACTGCAATGAAGACATCACTGACGTCGGCCGCGGCGGCCGTCGCGCTGTTCATCGCCGGTACGCATGCGGTGCTGGCCGCCGAACAGCTCTCGGTTCTGCACTGGTGGACCTCGGGCGGCGAATCGAAGGCCATCCGCGTGCTCAAGGACGACATGAGCAAACAAGGCTATGAGTGGAAGGACTTCGCGGTCGCCGGTGGTTCGGGCACGGCCGCGATGACCGCGCTCAAGACGCAGGTGATCTCGGGCAATGCGCCGTCGGCCGCGCAGATCAAGGGCCCGTTGATTCAGGACTGGGCCGATCAGGGCGTGGTGGTCACGATCGATCAGGCCGCGACCGACTGGAAGAGCCACACTCCCGCGCAGATCGACAGCGCGATGAAGTCGGGCGGTCATTATGTGGCAGCGCCTTTTTCCGTGCACCGGATCAACTGGCTGTGGATCAACAAGGCGGATCTCGACAAAGTGGGCGGCACACCGCCGACGACGTGGCCGGAGTTCTTCGCGCTCGCCGACAAGTTTCGCGCGGCGGGCATCACGGCTGTCGCGCACGGCGGTCAGCCGTGGCAGGACATGACCATCTGGGAGACGGTCGTGTTGTCGCAGGGCACGGACTTCTACCGTAAGGCGCTCATCGATCTCGATCAGAAAACGCTGACGTCGCCGCAGATGGTGCAGGTCTTCGAGACGGTCCAGAAGATCCGCACTTACTTCGACAAGGCCTACCACGGCCGCGACTGGAATCTCGCCACCGCGATGGTGATCTCCGGTTCGGGCGGCATGCAGTTCATGGGCGACTGGGCCAAGGGGGAGTTCGCGAACGCGAACAAGAAGGCGGACGTCGACTTCGTTTGCGCACCCGCGCCCGGCACGTCGAATGCCTACACGTACACCGCGGATGCATTCGTGTTCTTCCAGCAGAACGGCAAGAAGGACGCGACGCCCGGACAACTCGCGATGGCCAAAACGATCATGTCCCCCGCGTTTCAGGAGCAGTTCAGTCTCAACAAGGGTTCGATTCCCGTCAGACTGGACGTGCCGATGGACAAGTTCGACAGTTGCGCGAAAAAGTCACGCGCGGACGAGCAGGCGACGATCAAATCGGGCGGCTTTCTTCCCTCGCTGGCGTTTGGCGAACTTCAGTCTCCCGTCACCGCCGGCGCCATCACCGACGTCGTGACGAATTTCATGAACTCGAACGAAGACGCGAAAGAAGGCGTGCGCAAGCTCGCCGCTGCCGCAAAGGTCAAATAAGACATGGACCCGATCGCCAAGGAAAAATGGCCCCGTTCCGGGCTCGAGACAACGTTGATGGGATTCGGCGCCGCGCCGATCGGCAACATCTTCAGGCCGATCAACGAAGCGGATTCCGCCGCCCTGATCAAGGCAGCCTGGGATGCCGGCGTGCGCTACTTCGACACCGCTCCGATGTACGGTCATGGTTTGAGCGAAGCGCGCTGCGGGCAGGGGCTGCGATGGTATCCGCGCGATCAGTACGTGCTGTCGACGAAGGTCGGACGGCTCCTCAAGCCGCGCAGGCGCGCCGAAATCGACTTCGCGCCGTGGGTCGATGGCTTGCCGTTCGAAACCGTTTTCGACTACAGCTACGACGGCGCCATGCGCTCGATCGAGGACAGTCTGCAGCGTCTCGCGCTGGAGCACATCGATATCGCGCTGATTCACGATATCGATGTCTTTACCCACGGCGAGCGTCAGCCCGAGATGTTCGAGGCAGCAATGGCCGGCGCGTCGAAAGCGCTGCTGAAACTCCGCGATGAAGGTGTCGTGAAGGCGGTCGGGGTCGGCGTCAACGAATGGCAGGTCGCGCACGAAGCCATCCGCCGGCAGGATTTCGATTGCCTGCTCCTGGCCGGCCGCTACACACTGCTCGAACAGGACGCGCTCGACGGCTTTCTGCCGCTGTGCGAAGCGCAACAGGTGTCGGTCATCCTCGGGGGCGGCTACAACAGCGGCATTCTCGCGACAGGCGCGGTGCCCGGCGCGAAATACAACTACGCGAGCGCGCCCGAGGCCATTCTGGCGCGCGTTCGCGAGATGGAGCAGGTCTGCCGGGAATACGCGGTTCCGCTCAAGGCCGCCGCTTTGCAGTTCGTCCTCGGACATCCCGCGATTCCGACGAACATTCCTGGCGTACGCACGGTTGCGCAGCTCGAAGACAACCTTCAAACCTTCCGGACCGACATACCGTTGGAATTCTGGGCCGAACTGAAACGCCGCGAGCTGATTCGTCAGGACGCGCCCACGCCGCAATAGCGCGTCACGCGTGCAGAACCAGCCCCTTCACCGCCTTGTCCACGGCTTTCCTCGATCCATGCAGCGCGAGGCCTACGAAATCGAGACTGGTTGCGTCCTGCGCGCGAAATACCTCGCGATTGGCCGCATCGTGTCCGGTGGAAAACATCGCGTGCACGTACGGCACGATCTCGAGTTCGCTCGCGAGCGCCTGCCGATGCGCGGCCTGCAGTCCGGACAGATCGGCGGCGAACACGAGCATCGGTTGGCCCAGCATGCGGCCATACCGATTTCCGGCCGCGTCCTCGTAGGGTTCGCCCAACGCTTCGGGAATCGCGGCCGCCACGCCGGTCGCGAGAAATGCGACCACGTTGAGCTTTTGCCAGACAGCCAGATCATCGCGCACGATCAGCGCCACTTTGGTATTGAACATGAATGTTCCTCCTTGGAACGCTCATGGTCCGCGATCCGCCGCGATCAGTCTGGAACGTTTGTGCACATCTGCCGATAGGCCGCAGGCGTCATCCGATAGGCGCGGTTGAACCAGCGGCCAAGGTGACTCTGATCGGAGAATCCGACCATCGCGGCAACCTGCGCGGGCCGATGACCGCTCGCCAGCAATCGACGGGCGGCGCGCAGGCGCAAGCGCACGAGGTACGCGTGCGGCGACGTGCCGAACGTGCGCTTGAAAAGGCGCGTCAACTGAAACCGGTCGATTCCGGTAACCGTAGCCAGTTCATCGAGTCCGATGTTGCCGTCCATCTGTTCGTGCAGGAGATCGCGCGCGCGAAGGGCGGCAAGCGGCGCTGCTAGGGTAGTCATCGCCGGCGCGTCGCGCAACTGGCCGCCGAGTTGCGTCAGCAGATGATCGAGTGCCTGGTCGCGGGCCAGCCTGCCTTCGTCATGGAACGTGGCGAAGAACGCCGCCTGGATCGCGTCGACGAGACGGCGATCATCCACCAGCGTTTGGCGAAAGGCGGCCTCGACGCCGCGCAATCCGGGCAGATTCAACTGGCGCGCCGCGTGCTCGACCCAGCCTTGCGGCAGATACAGCATGGCGTAGGTGAAGCCGCTCGCTTCCGGCGCATGCCCGTCGTGCAGCGCGCCGGGCTCGATCAGGATCGCGCGGCCCGGAACGCTCGTGTGCAGGGACCGATGGCATTGAAAGCGTTGCACGCCCTGCTCGGTGTAGCCGATCAGCATGTCGTCATGATCGTGCGGATCATAGGCCTGACCGCGGAAATGCGCGCGCAGCGCTTCGATACCCGTCTCGGGATCGCGCCGCGCGGCGAGCCAGTCATCGATTCGCCCGTTGGATACGCTTGTGCCCGTCATCGCTCATTCGCCCCGGCAACCTCAGAAATGCGCGCTCAGCCAGCGCCACGCGAGCGGCCCGCAGATCACGCCCCACGCCAACGCTCCGATGACGATGGACACTGTAACCGCCGCGCTGCCGCAGTCTTTCGCGCGCCCGGAGAGTTCGTGACGTTCGAGCGAAATGCGGTCGATGGCCGCTTCGATGCTCGAATTGATCAGTTCGACGAGCAGCACGAGCAACACCGAAGCCGCGAGCAGCACGTGCTCGGCGGCGCTCACCGGCACGAAGGGCACGATCGGAAGCAGCACGGCCGCGACGCAGACCTCCTGGCGAAACGCGCTTTCCTCGCGCCAGGTGGCGACGATGCCGTTGCGCGAGTGACGCAGCGCGAACAGGCCGTGCAAAAGCCCACTGCGCTTGATGGGCACGGGTTTGGGGGAAGACGTAGATCGAACCATGACGCGACGCGGCGATTTCGATGAAGGGATGTCTGGCTTGACGCGCACTCCCATAGATTATGCAACCGTTGCGCAAACAGGACGACCCGCAACTAACGGTCAATCCCGCCGCCGTCTGAGGATCGCGACGCGATTCACTCGGCCTCGATGCCCGAGCCTGCAAGCATCGAGGCCGAAGCCCCGCATTCATGATGAGACGAACAAGCCGCCGCCCGACACTCACACGTGATGCAACTTGCGTTCGGGCTGATGCGTGCGTTGCCGCGTTTCCCAGCCTTGCGCGAGTCCCACTTCCGCGTGCGAAGGTTCGAGCGTCGGGATGCCCTTAACCAGGTCGGCGGCGCGTTCCGCCAGCATGATCGTGGGCGCGTTCAAATTGCCGTTCGGCTCGGTCGGAAACACGGACGAGTCGATCACGCGCAGGCCGTCCATGCCACGCACGCGCAGTTCGGAATCCACCACGGCCATCTCGTCTTCGCCCATCCGGCACGAACCGCAGGGGTGCATCGTGCTTTCCAGGTTCTTCCGGACGAAGGCGTCGATCTCCGCGTCCGTGCGGACGTCCGGCCCCGGCGCAAGTTCGACATCGCGAAACGCATCCATCGCAGGCTGCGCGATGATTTCCCGCGTGAGGCGCACGCAACGCCGGAAGCCCTCGCGGTCTTCCTCGCGTTCGAGGTAGTTGAAGCGGATCTCGGGATGCACGTACGGATCGGCCGCGTTCAGGCGCACGTAGCCCCGGCTCTTCGGCTTGTTGGGTCCGGTGAGCACCATGAACCCATGCCCCTTGAGCGGTTTGTCGCCGTCATAGCGCATCGCGGCGGGCAGGAAGTGGAACTGGATGTCCGGCCAGCGCAGTCCCGCTTCTGAGCGAATGAAGCCGCCTGCTTCGAAATGATTGCTGGCGCCGAGTCCGTCCTTGAAGAGCAGCCAGCGCAGCCCGATCATGAACTTGCTGAACGGGTCCATTCTGCTGTTGAGCGTGACCGGCTGCTTGCAGGCGTACTGGATATAGATTTCCGCGTGATCCTGCAGACTCTCGCCGACGCCCGGCAGATCGTGCCGGACTTCGACGCCCGCGCCACGCAGCACCTGCGACGGTCCGATGCCCGAGCGCTGCAGCAGATGAGGCGAGCCGATCGGTCCCGACGAGATCAGCACTTCGGCGCGGCAGCGCGCGGTACGCGTCGTGCCGCCCTGTTCGTAGACCACGCCGACCGCGCGCTTGCCCTCGATCAGCACGCGATGCGTCATCGCGTTGGTCACGACATGCAGATTGGGCCGGGTCATCGCCGGACGCAAGTAGGCATTCGCGGTGGACCAGCGCACGCCGTCCTTGACGGTCATGTGCATCGCGCCGAAGCCTTCCTGCATGTGACCGTTGCAATCGTCCGTCTTGATGTAGCCCGCCTGCGCGCCCGCTTCGACCCAAGCGCCGTACAGCGGATTGCGCATGTTGTTGCCGTTGTTCGTCGACAAGGGGCCGCTCGCGCCGCGATACTCGTCGCCGCCGAACTTGTAGCTCTCCGCGCGCCGGAAATACGGCAGGCAGTTCGCATAGCCCCAGCCGCGCGCGCCGAGCGATTCCCATTCGTCGAAGTCGTATGCATGGCCGCGAATGTAGACGAGGCCGTTGATCGACGACGACCCGCCGAGCACCTTGCCGCGCGGACAGTGCAACTGGCGTCCGTCGAGATACGGTTCCGGCGCGGTCTGGTATTTCCAGTTGTACTTCTTCGTGTTCATCGGCATCGAGAAGGCGCTCGGCATCTGGATGATGATGCTGCGGTCGCTGCCGCCGTATTCCAGCACCAGCACGCGCACGGACGGGTCTTCGGTGAGGCGGTTGGCCAGCACGCATCCGGCCGAACCCGCGCCGACGATGATGTAATCGTATTGATCGGTTGACATGACTTTTTCCTGATCCTTGACTGTTCAGAAGCGCTTGTCGCCTGTCGTGTACTGCGGCTGCGTCTTTTCGATGTGGTGGATGATCACTTCTTCGTTTCTCATGTCGAGCGAGCGCGCGAGCAGGAAGTACGCGACGCCCGAAACGATCAGGCCGACCAGCCACGCGAGATCGACACTGCCGATCGCCCGTGCGAGCGGACCGACGTAGACTTCGTCCTGACCGTCGAAGATGCAGAAGAAGGGGATCATCGCGGCGAAGCCGATCACGTATGAAATCAGGCCACGCGCGCCCCACGCGCCGTACACGCTGCCGTGCGGCATGAAGAAATGCGGAATCGCATAGCGGCCCTTGCGCACGAAGAAGTAGTCGGTGAGATTGACCGCCGTCCACGGCACGAGGAAGTACAGCATCACGACGAGATAGATGTTCAGCACCGACAGTCCCTTGCCCGACGTGTAGATGCTCAACGCGACGCCGAGTTGCAGACACACGACGAAGAGCACCGCGACGATGCGCGTGCGGGCCGTCGGCCGCAACTTCCTGAACGAATCGACACCCGTGATGGCCGTGAGCTTCGCGCTGTAGATGTTCATCGCAATGACCGGCAGGAACGCGATGATCGTGACGGCGACCACCACGCTGCCGAGTCCCGGCGCGAGATCGCTGCCGACCTGATTGAGCGCGACGAGCACATCGCTCGCATGCAGGTGATCGGCGAGCCAGCCGCCCACGGCGATCATCCACGCACCCGACAGCGACGCGCCCACGAACACCGCCGCGATCAGCTTGCCGCCCGGCGTGTTCTTCGGCAGATAGCGCGAGTAGTCGGACACATAGGGCGCGTAGGCGATGTTGTAGCTCGCGGCCGCCGCGAACTGGGCGATGAATCCCGTCCAGTTGAAGCCGAGCGGCGCGGGCGGTGTTGCGCCTGCGGCTGCTGCGGGAAGCGGGATGTCGTGAACCCAGTGCATCAGCACCGCAAGCGTGACGAGACCATACAGCGGGAGCGACAGGTAAAGCGCCCACTTGAAGCTGCGGTGCATCCAGTCGTGGCCGAGCACGGCGAGTATCGACGCGGGCACGGTGACGGCCAGCGCGATCCTGAACGGGTCCCATCCGAACAGTGTTTTCAGGCCCTGCATCATCAACACGAGATTGACGATGTTGAAGCCCGCGAACACGAACAGGGTGGCGAACAGCACCAGAATCACGCCGCGATAGCCGAACTGCGCGCGCGACTGGATCATCTGCGGCAAGCCGAGATGAGGACCCTGCGAGCCGTGAAACGCCATGAACAGCGTGCCGAACATGATGCCGAGCGTACCGGCGACCGTCGTCCACCACGAAGTCAGTCCGACGCTCGGGCCGACGAAGCCGATCGTCATCGTGAAGAATGTGAAGTTGCCGAGAAACCAGAAGGGACCTTGCCTCGATAACCGGTCGGTTCGCTCGTGCTCGGGAATGAAGTCGATCGAATGACCTTCTATTGCTCCGTGTTCGCTTGCCGCCGCGCTTGCGTTCGCGGCGCTTTCATATGATTCCATCGCATACCTCGATCAGTAAGCTGATGCCATGAGAGGAAAAAGCAGAGGAAAAAGCAGAGGAAAAAGCGGAGGGCAAAGCGGCTCAGTGCAGCGTGATCCAGACGGCCTTGGTCTCCGTCAGATGGTCGAGCTGCTCCATCCCGAGGTCCTTGCCGAAGCCCGATTCCTTGAATCCGCCGAACGGCATCGCCGGGTCGATCGTGCTGTGCGCGTTCACGTAGACGCTGCCCGCGCGCAGTTGCGGCACCAGCGCGTGGATGCGATTCACGTCGTTCGAATAGATGGCCGCGGCGAGACCATAGGGCGAGTCGTTCGCGAGCCGCACGGCTTCGCCGATGTCGTCGAATGGCGAGGTCACGAGAACGGGGCCGAAGATCTCTTCACGGACGATCTTCATCGAGTTGCGGCAATGGGCGAAGATCGCGGGCTCGACGAAATAACCGGTTTCTTCCCGTCTGCGCCCGCCGTAGACGAGTTCGGCTCCTTCGCGTCGACCCGCGTCGATGTATGCGCTCACGCGTTCCTTTTGCAGCGCCGACACCAAAGGACCGATGAAGCAATCGGGATCGAGGCCCGGAGCGATCTTCAGGGTGCGCGTGTAATCGATGAGCGCAGCGAGAAAGCGTTCGTGAATCTTGCGCTGGACATACACGCGCGTGCCAGCGTCGCAGACCTGGCCGGAGTTGAAGAACATGCCGTTCGCCACGGCGTGCGCGGCGGCGTCGACGTCCGCGTCGTCGAGCACGAGCACCGGCGACTTGCCGCCGAGTTCCAGCGTCACGCGACGGATATCGTGCACGGCCGCCTGTCCCACGTTGCGGCCGACGTCGGTCGAGCCGGTGAAGGTGAGCTTGTCGATGCCGGGATGACGCGCGAGCGCCGCACCGATCACGCCGCCGCGTCCCGTCACGACATTGACGACGCCTGGCGGAATGCCGGCCTCCTGCACGAGCTCGGCGAAGCGCAGCGTCGACAGCGAGGTGAGTTCGGCGGGCTTGATGACCGCCGTGCAGCCCACGGCGAGCGCGGCCGCGAGCTTCCACGCCATGGTTTGCAGCGGAAAATTCCACGGCACGATGATGCCGACCACGCCGACCGGCTCCTTGCGCGTATAGGCGACGTAGTCGCCCGGCAGCGAAGGCTCGACGGTGCGTCCGTGCAGCTTCGACGCCCAGCCCGCGAAGTAGCGGAACGTATCGATGGTGCCCTGCACGTCGACGTCACGCGCCTGCGCGGCGGACTTGCCCATGTCGATCGATTCGATTTCCGCGAGTTCGGCCGCGTTGGCTTCGATCAGATCGGCGAGCCGGTGCAGCAGGCGCTCCCGTTCGAGCGGCTTGAGCTTGCGCCACGGACCGCCATCGAACTGGGCGCGCGCGGCGCGCACCGCGCGGTCGAGATCGTCGACGGTGGCGAGCGGAATCTGCGTGATGACGCCGGTGGTCGACGGCTCGATCACATCGAGCGTCTCTCCCGCGCCGCCCGGCACCCACTCGCCGCCAATGAACATTTTCTGCGGCTTGTTCAAAAAGCGCGTGGTGGCTTCCTGAACGCCGAACCGATTCAGATAGTCGCGGACATTGGTATCCAAAACTCGTCTCCTGTTGGTCCGGGGCTTCATGATGTCGAGCCCCGTGAGTGTCGATGTGAACCGTGGATGTGCTGGCGCGTCGTCAGCGCTTGGCCTTGCTGCGCTCGTGAAAGATGAAGCCGATCGAATTCATCAGCAGTTGAGCGGCGAGAATCGGCGTGACGCCGGCGGGGTCGTAGGCGGGCGCGACTTCCACGAGATCCATTCCTACGATGTTTCCGCGGCTGCGCCGGGCGAGCGCCTGGATGATCTCGAGCACCTCGTAGTACTGGAAGCCGCCGTGGCTCGGCGTGCCCGTGCCAGGCGCGATGGACGGATCGAAGCCGTCGATGTCGATGGTTATATAGTAGGCCGCGCCTTCCGGAACCCGGGCGAGCACGCCTTCCGTGCCGAGCTTGCGCACGTCGCGCACCGACAGGATTTCCGAGCCGGCACGGCGCGCCGCGTCATAGTCTTCGCGGTTCGACGACGACACGTTGCGAATGCCGAGTTGCGTCATGCCGACGATATGCGCCATCTCGGATGCACGGCGCAGCGGATTGCCGTGCCCGTAGCGCACGCCGTGGCGCTCGTCGACGAAGTCCAGATGCGCATCGAAATGGATGATGTGAATCGGTCCTTTTCCCTCGAACGCCTTGATGACCGGCGCGTGGATCGAATGGTCGCCGCCCAGCGTGATGGGCATCGCGCCGCATTCGAGTATCTTGCGCACCGCGAGTTCGATGTTCGCGTTGCTGCTCGCCATGTCGGTGTGCACGATATCGGCGTCGCCGACGTCGACCATGCGCAACTGGTCGCGGCTCAGATACAGCACGTCGTCTTCGTGGTCGTAAGCGCCCGCATGGCCGAACGAGAACAGCGTCGACGCTTCGCGGATGCTGCGCGGCCCGAAGCGGGCGCCGGAGCGCCATTGCGTGCCCATGTCGTTCGGCGCGCCGAGGATCGCCACATCGGCGTCGATCCGGTTCCAGTCGAGGCACACCGGCGACTTCGCGAACGTGCAATGGCCGACGAACGGCAGGTTGAGTCGCCCGGATTCATAGCTGTTGCCCTGCATTTCAGCATCTCCTGTTCTGTCAAGTTGGACCGCAGGTTTGAGCCTGCGCGTTGTTTTGAGAAACTATGAACAGGAATGACGGGCGTAAAAATCACGAGTATCGGATGTTCACATCGGATAATCCGAAGCAACGACGAGGGGAGGCGGCACCCGATGACCCAATTGCAGGACGTTGATCTCAAGCTGCTGCGCGTCTTCATGGCCGTGGTGCGATGCGGCGGCTTTTCGGCCGCGCAGGCGAGCCTGAACGTGAGCCAGTCGACGATCAGCGAACAGATGACGACGCTCGAGACCCGTCTCGGGCTCAAGCTCTGCGAACGGGGGCGGGGCGGCTTCCGGCTGACCGAGCATGGCATCGCGACCTTTGAGGCGGCGCAACGGCTGCAGATCGCGGTGGAAGCATTTTGTATGGATACCGATGCGCTGAAGAAGCACATCTCGGGCAGGCTCTACCTCGGAACCATCGACAATACGGTTTCCGACAAAACCTCGCCGCTGCCGCATGCGTTGCAGAAGTTCGTATCGCGTGGACACGATGTGCACGTCGATATCTATGTCGGCTCACCGGCCGAACTCGAGGAACGCGTGCTCGACGGGCGGCTGCACGTTGCGATCGGCCACTTTCCGATTCACGTGCCGGGGCTGAGCTACGACGAGCTATATGTGGAAGCGGACGGCCTTTACTGCGGCAGGGGCAATCCGCTTTACGCGAGCGCGTTCGATGCTGAGGTGTCCAGCGAGATGATCGCCGAAAGCCGGATCGTCGCGCGGGGTTACTTTCAGCAGCACGATCTGCGGATGCTGAGCGCGAGCAAGGCGGCGGCCACCGTCGACAACGTCGAGGCGCAGGCCATTCTCATTCTGTCAGGGGCGTATGTGGGGTTTCTGCCCAATCACTATGCTGCCGGCTGGGTCGAGAGCGGCGACATGCGCAGGGTCTGCGCCGGACGATTCGGCGGGAACTGGCCGTTCTGTGCAATCACGCGGCGCGGGGCTTCGATGGCTTCGATACTGAAGGTGTTTATGGCGGATCTGCAGGCATGTCATGAGGCGTTGCGGGTGGAGCGCGCTTAGGACGCGGCAGGGTCGTCGCGGGATCCCGTGATCGTGTCGATCTATTAGCACAGGGGCAACGCCAATAGACCGACGCGAATACGGGATCCAGCGATGCCCCGACACTCACTCTAATGCCGCGACAGCGCCGACCGCGAGGACATCTCCCGCGCCACTTCGGGCGTGATCGCTCTGTTGAGCATGAAGCAGGCAACCCCAGCCGCTAGCAACGGCAACGAACCGAGGAAGAAGATCGTCCCGATGGGCGTACCGATAGCGATCAGCACACCCGCAAGCAGCGGCCCGACAATCGCGCCAATGCGCGCCACCGCGAACGAAGCGCCGGTCGCGGTCGAGCGAATGAAGGTCGGATAGATCATGCTCGAAATGGCATTGAGACCGATATTGCCGCCCAGCACCAGCAGACCCGAGGCGAGCGCCATCGCCATGGTGGGACCGGCGCCCGTACCTACGGCCACGCCGAGCGCCGCCACCGGAATGGCGCCGAGAATCATCGTCAGTGTCATCACCGAGATGCCCTTCTTGTCGATCATCCAGCCGAAGAAGCAACTGAAGCCGGCGCCGAGCTGGAACAGAGCCTGACTGCGGGCCGCATTGGCAAAGCCGATTTCGTCGGTGAGCAGTGTCGTCATCCACTGCGACAGAAAGAAGTGCGTGACGAACGAAAAGCCGAGCGCCAGCCACAGAAAGGCGGTCATCGCCGAGCGGCCTTCGGTGAAGAGGTGCCTCACCGGCACGCCGGTGCGTACCTGTTCCTGAATGGTGAAGCGCGTGTCATCGGCAAACCGCGCGCTGGGCTTGAGCTTGCGGGCATAAGCCAGGATGCGCTCGCTGCCGGGATTGCGCAGGGCCAGATAGCGAATCGATTCAGGCAGTCCGATCAGAAGAATGATGCCCACCACCACCGCGCCGGCGCCACCCAGATAGAAGACCGAGCGCCAGCCATAGGCGGGAATAATCTCCGCCGCAAGCAGGCCGCCGCCGGACGAGCCGGCCGTATAGCCGAGATAGAGGAGGGTGATGACGAGACCCCGATTGGCCGAGCGGGCATAGTCCGTGATCAGCGAGACCGCCATCGGCATGCCGCCGCCGATGCCGAGCGCGGCGCAGAAACGCATGATCGACAGTGTGACCAGATCGTGCGCGAAGGGCACGGCGAAGGTAAAGCCGCCGAACACCACGGTCGCCAGCAGGATCGCGCGTCGCCGGCCGATGCGGTCCGCCAGCATCGCGAAGACGACCGACCCCGCCATCCAGCCGACGATGCTGACGTTGAACACGGGCGTCATCAGGGCTCGGTTGATGCCCCACTCCTTGATGATGCCGGGCGCGGCGTAGTTCAGGGCCTGATTGTCGAAGCCGTCCGCCAGCATGACGAGGGCGCACAGGACGAAGAGGGTCACGGTGAACCAGCTCCGCTCCTGCGTCTCGACGACCTGGGCGATATCGACGGTAATCTTTTGAGTCATGGATGTCTCCGGATGTCCCAGCTCTAAGGGCTTATTCGCCGTGGCCGCCCGAGGCTTCGCGAACCGGTGTTTCCGGCTTCACGCCGCCGCGCCGGTTGGCCCACGTACGCTCGCCGGTCTCGCGCCAGCCGCCGGAGGTCGCCGCATCTGCATACTCATCCCAGCGCTTGTCCCAGTCGCCCAGGTGGTAGCCGTGCCAGGGCGGGCGCGGCGTCAGATGAGGGAGGTTCAGCTCTTCCCAGATCTTGCGTGCGGCCGTCATGTACCGCTCCGCCGGCAGAGCCAGCGGCGGCATGTCGTGCTTCAGCGTGGCGTCGATCAGAAGCGTGCTTTCGAGCGGCGCACGGCCGGACTTCGGACCATGGCCGCTCGTGCGATAAGGCGTCACATGCACGTCGTGCGTGAAGTCGGAGCGATACGCCAGCGACCAGAAGACGGCATCGGCGTTTTCCGGGTCGATGTCCTCGGAGACTGCGATGACCAGCTTGCCGCACTGTGCCTGAAGGGTCGCGGCGCCCTGCATGCCGCGCCAGACCTCCGCCTGCGGCGTGCCGCGCGCAAACTGCACGAAGATCACCTTGCGCAGGTTGGTGAGCGGCTCGTGCATCACCACCCGTTTGACGCCGCGCACGCCCATCACTTTTTGCAGATGCTCGAGGAACAGCGGCTCATAGGCCACCTTCTTCAGCACCGAGCTTTCGCTCGGCGTCACCTGACTGATGATCGAGACGAACACGGGCTTCTTCTTCATCGTGATCGCGGTGACGTGCATCGACATGTTGTAGTCTTCGAGCGCGATATGACCGTGGCTCTCGCCGAACGGACCTTCGGGCTCCAGAGCATCGGTGTCGATCAGGCCTTCGATCACGATTTCGGCATCGGCCGGGACGACGAGGTCGATGGTCCTGCAGCGCACCACCTCGACCGGCGAGCGCATCAGGCCGCCGGCTACCGCCATCTCGTCCTGATCGATCTGCAGCTTTTGCGGCCCGGTGAACAACACGGCCGGCGCGCAGCCCAGCACGATCGCGCAGGGCATCTGCTGACCCATTGCGCGATATTTCTCCCAGTGCAGATAGCCGCCCGCACCCGACAGCCGGCTCGCCATGCGTACGCCCAGCCGGTCTTCCGACTTCAACGCGGCGCGGTACGTGCCCATGTTCTGGACGCCGCTCTCGGGGTCCTTGGTCACGCACAGCGTCGCGGTGAGATAGGGCGCGGCGTCGAACCCGGGCGTGGACACCGGCACCGGCAGCCGCGACAGCCCGCGGCGTTTCAGTTCTTCGCCCGTGATCACGACTTCCTGACAGGGCGCGTCATCCGCCATGACCGGCGCGATGGGCTCGGCGATCGCCTCCATCCAGACCTTGCCGATCTGATCGACCGGCAGGCCCAGCCCGGTCGCGTAGATCTCCGGCGAGGCCGCGAGACCGCCGATCAGCACCGGGATGTCATAGGTCTGGCCTTCGCCGTCGACCACGTTGGTGAACAGGAAAGCGCGGCGCTGGTCTTCGTCCAGTCCGCCCTGAAACTGCCAGCGCGCGAGCGGATGCAGTTCCGTGTCCTTGTTGATGGGCCGCTCGATGCGGGTCAGGAGCCCCTTGGCTTCCAGCCGCGCGATATGTTCCTGCAGGTCGCGCGGGGCGCCTTCGGCGGTTGCCGCAGGCGAAAGATCGTGAGGCGACGTCGACATGCTTTCTCCTTCATGTGAGACCCGGCGGAGGGGTTCATCACGGTCATTGTTTGTTTGCACGACAGGCTTCAGACGCCGCCCATGCACAGATATTTGATTTCGAGGTATTCCTCGATGCCGTACTTCGAGCCTTCGCGACCGAGGCCCGACTGCTTGACGCCGCCGAACGGCGCGACTTCGTTCGAGATCAGACCGGTGTTGATGCCGACCATCCCGTATTCGAGCGCCTCGGACACGCGCCAGATCCGGCCGATGTCGCGGCTGTAGAAGTACGCGGCCAGCCCGAACTCGGTGGCGTTCGCCGCTTCGATCGCCTCACGCTCGTCGTGAAAGCGAAAGAGCGGGGCGACCGGGCCGAAGGTTTCCTCGGTCGCGAAGCGCATCGATGCGGTGACGCCGTCCACCACGGTCGGTTCGAAGAAGAGCGTGCCCGCAGCATGACGCTTGCCGCCGGTGATCACGCGCGCGCCGTGCGCCACCGCGTCGGCGATATGCGCTTCGACCTTCCCGATCGCCGCCTCGTTGATGAGCGGTCCTTGCGTGACGCCGCCCTCGAAGCCGTTGCCGACCTTGATGCGGCCGACTGCCGCCGCGAACTTGTCGGCGAATGCGTCGTACACGCTGTCCTGCACATAGAAGCGGTTCGTGCAGACGCAGGTTTGTCCGGCGTTCCGATACTTCGAAGCGAGCGCGCCTTCGACGGCCGCGTCGAGATCGGCGTCGTCGAATACGATGAACGGCGCGTTGCCGCCCAGTTCGAGCGAGAGCTTCTTGACGGTCGGCGCACACTGGCTCATCAGCAGCCGGCCCACCGGCGTCGAGCCGGTGAATGAGAGCTTGCGCACGATCGGGTTGGCCGTCATCTCCGCGCCGATCTCGCGCGGATCGCCGACGACCACACTGAACACGCCCGCCGGAACGCCTGCGCGATGCGCGAGTTCGGCCAGCGCGAGCGCCGAGAGCGGCGTGGCTTCGGCGGGCTTCACGATCATGGCGCAGCCTGCGGCGAGCGCGGGCGCAACCTTGCGGGTGATCATCGCGGCCGGAAAATTCCACGGCGTGATCGCGGCGCACACGCCGATCGGCTCTTTCGTCACGAGCATGCGCTTGTCGCTGGAAGGCGAGGCGAGCACGTCGCCATCGACCCGTTTGGCCTGTTCGGCGAACCATTCGATGAACGATGCCGCATAGCCGATTTCGCCCTTCGCTTCCGCGAGCGGCTTGCCTTGCTCGGCCGACATGATGATCGCGAGGTCGTCGGTATTGGCGATCATCAGCGCGTGCCAGCGCTTCAGGACCGCCGCGCGCTGCGCGCCAGTGAGCGCGCGCCAGCCGCGCTGCGCGCGTTCGCCCGCCTCGATCGCGCGGCGCGTCTCGACGCCGGTCATCAGCGGGACGTCGGCGATCGTCGCGCCGGTGGCGGGATCGTCGACGGCGAAGGTGCGGGCGTCGTCGGCGCCGCACCACGCGCCGTCGATATAGGCGAGCGTGCGCAACAGGCTCGGATCGGCGAGCCGGGAAAGCGGATTGGATTCAGTCATGGTCATCGCAAAAGGGCGGCCGCCGACGCACGCGGCGGGCCTGTGATGGGGATGAAGGCGCGTCAGCGGCGCATCGCTACTCGTCCTGCTGCTCTTTCCAGCGCTTGACCACGCCGGTTTCGATATCGAACAGATCGAGCATGCGGCCGATCGTGTGATTCACGATGTCGTCGATCGTCTTCGGCTTCGAATAGAAAGCCGGCACGATCGGCGCGATCACCGCGCCCATGTCGGAGAGCTGCACGAGCGTGCGCAGATGACCGCCATGCAGCGGCGTCTCGCGCACGCCGAGCACGAGACGCCTGCGCTCTTTCAGGACGACGTCGGCCGCGCGGCTGACCAGCGAACTCGTGATGCCGGTGGCGATCTCGCTCATCGAGCGCACCGAGCACGGCACGATCAGCATGCCTTTCGTCTTGAACGAGCCCGACGAAATGGCCGCGCCGATGTCGCCGGGCGAATACCATCGCGACGCGCGCGCGCGCAGATCGGCGGCGCGGAAGTCGGTTTCGTAGGTCATCGTCAGCTCGGCGGCCTTGCTGATCACGAGATGCGTCTCGACGCCCGCCTCGGCGAGCAGTTCGAGCGCGCGAATCCCGTAGATCACGCCAGACGCGCCCGTGATGCCGACGATGATCCGTTCAGGAGAGCCGTTATTGGTCGCCACGATCGTCCTCATAGCCGCGTGCCGGCGAGTTCGGTTCGACGCCGCTGCGACGCCGCGCCTGGTAGGACGCGTCGCGCTGCATCCATTCACCGCGCGTAGCCTGCTCGGCGTTGCGGTCCCATTCCTCCGTCCAGTCGCCGAGCGAATAGCCGTACCACGGCGACTCGGGCTTGAGCGCCGGCAAGCCGAGGCGCTCCCACAGCAGCTTCGCGTTCTCCATATATTCCTTCTTCGGCAACGCGAGCGGCGGCATCGGCGCCTTCATGGTCGCGTCGATCAGCATCGCGGAATCGAGGCCGGTCGCGTGGTCCGAGCGCGGACCGTGGCCCGGCTCGCGGTACGGAATCATCTTCACGTCCTCGACCGGATTGCAGCGATAGCCCATCGCCCAGAACACCGCGTCGGCGTTGTCGGGATCGATGTCGTCATCAATGGCGATCACGAACTTGCCGATCGCAGCCTGCAGCGACATCGTGCCGTACAGCGCGCGCCAGACTTCCGTACGCTTCGCGCCGCGCTCGAATTGCAGAAACACGAAGCGGCGCAGGTTCGTGAGCGGCTCGTGCAGCGATACCTTCTTGATGCCGCGAATGCCGAGATGGTCGCGCAGATGGCGCAGGAACATCGGTTCGTAGGCGAGCCGCTTGATGACGCTCGATTCGGACGGCGTGACCTGCGAGATGATCGACGTCAGCACCGCGTCCTTGCGCCGCGTGATCGCCGTGACCTCGATGACGAGGTTGAAGTCCTCCAGCGCGACATAGCCGTGACTTTCGCCGAACGGACCTTCGGGTTCGAGATACTGCGGATCGACATAACCTTCGACGACCACTTCCGCTTCGGCGGGCACCAGCAGATCGACGGTGCGGCCTTTCACGACACGCACCGGCGTGCCGGCAAGACCACCGGCGACGCTCAGTTCATCGACATTCGGACGCAGCTTCTGCGGCCCCTGGAACGCGACGACGGGCGGCGCGCCGAGCACGATGGCGACCGGCATCTTCTCGCCCTTGGCCGCGTACTTGCGCCAGTGGTCGAGACCGCCCGCGCGCAGATTCACGAGCATCATCATGCCGAGACGCGTCGCCGATTTCAGATGCCCGCGATAGGTGCCCATGTTCTGCACGCCGGTTTCCGGATCGCGCGAAATCACGCCGGTCATCGTCATGTAGGGCGCGGCATCGAAGCCCGGCGTCGAGATCGGCAGCGGCAGCGATTCGAGGCCGTTGCCCGAACCTTCGAGGTCTTTTCCTTCGATCACGATGTCGTGCACCGGGCCGCTTTCAACCACGACCGGTGGAATCGGATTGTCGATCGCGCGATTCCAGGCGTCGCCGATATCGTCGAGCGAGGGCACGTTCATGCCGATGCGGTAAATCTCCGGATTCGCCGCGATGCCGCCGACGATGACCGGAATGTCGTACTTGCGCCCCTTGCTGTCGACGATGTTCGTGAAGAGAAACGCACGGCGTTCGGCTTCGGGAATGCCGCCGCGAAACTGCCATCGCACGAGCGGATGCATTTCGGTGTCTTTATTGACCGGCTCGTCGATTCGATACAGCAGGCCAGCCGCGTCGAGCCGCGCGATGTGTTCGTGCAGGTCCGCGTAACCCGTGTTCGCGGCGGACGTGGAAGAGGTGTCTTGATCAGCCATGACTGGAAGTCCCTTGAAGCGCCGCGTTGCGCGGCGCCCTTTGCTTTGATTGCTGCCCGGCGGGCAGGGTAGTGCGTGTGCGTCGATGTTTCAGCGGCGCATCGACGTCATTGCGTTGGCGAGCGACGCACCGGCCACTTCGCTTGCAAGCGAGAAGTCGGGAATCGTGATCTCGCGGAAATACGTCTTCAGCGTGGCGATGGCGATGCGCTCGCGCGTGCAGATCGACGCGACCATGGCGTCGGCGCGCGCGGCCAGGCTCGCGGCCGGCACGACTTCGGCGACGATGCCCCATTCGCGCGCGTTCGCGGCATCGATCGTCTCGGTCAGGTAGACCAGATGCGCGGATGCCTTCGGCGGCACCTTGTGGCGCAGCACGGAAAGCACGAGCGTCGGCGGCAGGTTTTTCTGCAGTTCGGGCAGGCTGAAGCGCGCATTGTCCGCCGCGATGGCCATGTCGCACGCGGTGACGAGCGCGCAGCCGAAACCTTCGGCATCGCCTTGCACTTCGGCGATGAGCGGCACTTCGCTTTCGTGCATCGCGCGATAGACGTCGAGAATCGGATCGGCGACGTTGCGGCGGAACTGCGCGGACGTCGGCGGCGTGGCGGGCGGCGCGCTGACCGCGCGGCCACGGCAGAACGCGGGGCCGGACGCGCGGATGCGGATGATTTTCACCTCCGGATCGCGGCCGGCCTTGCGGATCTCGGCGGCGAGCGCGCGCATCGCTTCGAGCGTCAGCGTGTTGCCGAGGTCTGGCTGGGAGAGGGTGATCCGGTATTCCGAATCGTGGAGCGCGGCGTTGAATTCAGTCGTCATGGCGGGCAAGTAAAGTCAATGAAAACGGGAAATCCACATTTCTGATGAGCCGGCGCGCACCAGTCAGCGAGCGTAGGCGCCGGCCTCCTTGAGCTTCTGAAATACGCGTTGCGGAACGAGCGGCGCTTCGGTGAACTCGACGCCGTATTCCGAGAGCGCGTCCTCGATCGCCGCGACGATCGCCGCCGCGGCCGGAATCGTTCCGCCTTCGCCCGCGCCCTTGACGCCGAGCGGGTTCAGCGGCGACGGCGTTTCGAGATGCACGATGTCGACGTTCGGTACGTCGGTCGCCATCGGCAGCAGGTATTCGCCGAAGTTCGTCGTGGTGGGTTGCGCGTTCTCGTCGTACTGCATCCATTCGAGCGTCGCGTTGCCGATGCCGTGCGCGACCGAGCCGATCACCTGGCCATCGACGATCATCGGATTGATGAGCTTGCCGGAGTCGTGCGCCATCACGTAGTTGAGGATCGTGATGTGGCCGGTCTCGCGATCGACTTCCAGTTCCACGACAGCAGTGCCGTTGCAATACGTCGACTGCGCGGGCGAGAAGTACTTCGTTTCTTCGAGGCCGGCGGTGAGGCCCTTGGGCATCGTGAAGCCCGGCATGCCTTGCGAGATCTTCGCGAGCTGGCCGTAGCTCATGCGCTGTTCGATGCCCGCGCGGCGCGCCACGTGCCCCTCGACGAGCACGAGTTCTTCGGGCTCGCACTGCCACAGATGCGCGGCGAGCGTGAGCATCTTCTCGCCCACGGCCTGCGCGGCGATATAGACCGAGTTGCCGGCATTCACCGTCACGCGGCTCGCGAAGGTGCCGACGCCCATCGAGATGCCGCCGGTATCGCCGGTCACGACGTCGATCGTTTCGAGCGGCACGTTCAGTTGTTCGGCGCAGATCTGCGCGAAGGTCGTCTTGTGGCCCTGACCTTGCGGCGATGCGCCGGTGATCACGACGATGCGGCCATTCGCCTGCACGCGCACCGTCGCGCCCTCGAACGGCCCCATGCCGGTGCCTTCGACGAAGCTCGCCATGCCGATGCCGATGAAGCGGCCCTGACTGCGCGCCTCGGCCTTGCGTGCGGCGAAGCTCGCGTAGTTGGCGCGTTCGAGCGCCGCTTTCTGGCAGGCCGGATAGTCGCCGCTGTCGTAGCGCAGCGGACTGCCGTCGCGATAGATGAAGCCCGCGTCATACGGCATCTGCTCCGGCTGGATCAGATTGCGCCAGCGCAGCTCCGCGCGGTCGATGCCGAGCGCGCGCGCGGCCTTGTCGAGAATCCGCTCCATTGCGAATACGGCTTGCGGGCGGCCCGCGCCGCGCACCGGCGAGGTCGCGCACTTGTTGGTGTAGACGACGTCGAGCTTCGCGCCCATCGCGGGGATCACGTACGGGCCGGGCGTCGTCGTGATCGAGATGTACGGCGTGATGATGCCCCACGGCAGGAACGCGCCGTTGTCATGCACCATCTCCAGCTTCACGCCGCGAATCTTGCCGTCGTTTTCCAGCGCAATGCGTACGGTCCACCACTGGTCGCGTTCCTGCGTGACCGCGAGGAAGTGCTCGCGCCGGTCTTCGATCCATTTCACGGGACGCTTGAGCGCGACCGCCGCGATCGAGACGAGCGCCTCTTCCGGATAGAACGGCAGCTTCGGGCCGAAGCCGCCGCCGACGTCGTTCATCAGCACGCGCAGCTTCTCGGCATCCCATTCGAGCAATTCGACGAGATTCTTCTTCTCGTGATGCGGCGCCTGACCCGACGACCAGACGGTCAGCTCGCCGTTGGTCGCGTGATACTCGGCGAGATAGCCGCGCGTTTCCATCGGATGCGCGGAACCGCGGTTCTGCCAGTACGTTTCCTCGACCACATGCGGCGCATTCTCGAAGGCGGCGTCGATGTCGCCAAAACCCATTTCGATATGCGCGACGACGTTGTCTTTCGCGTCGGTGTGGCAAAGCGGCGATTCGGCGCGCAGTCCGTCGCGGCAGTCGGCGACGGCGGGCAGCGTGTCGTATTCGACTTCGATGAGACCGCACGCGTCTTCGGCGATATAGCGGTTGTCCGCGACGACGAATGCCACCGCTTCGCCCGCGAACGTGACTTCGGTCGAGGCGAGCAGTTCCTGTGTGCGCTCGAAGCGGATCGCCGGATTCGGCAGCATCGACGGCGCGCGGCCGCGTGCGCGGCCGCTCAGGTCCGCGTGCGTGTAGACGGCATGCACGCCCTTGAGTTCGCGGGCAGCGGTGCAGTCGATCGACACGATTTTCGCGTGCGCGTGCGGGCTGCGCAGCACGGCGGCCTGCAGCATGTTCGGCAGATGCAGGTCGTCCACGTAGGAGCCCTGGCCTTGCAGCAGCTTCTTGTCCTCGGTGCGCGTGATGCGCTTGCCGATGTAACGCTGGTCGGTGGGCGCGCCCTTCAGATCGGAAATTTCCATCGTGTGTTACTCCGTCGCGTAGGCCGCCGGTGCGGCGGCACGCTGATCGCGGATGCGCTGCGCGGCGAGCAGGGCCGCGGCCACGATCGGCTGATAGCCCGTGCAGCGGCACAAATTGCCCGTGATCGCTTCGCGGATTTCGGCTTCGGTCGGCGAATCGGTTTCGTTCAGCAGTTCGGTCAGCGTCATCAGCATGCCGGGCGTGCAGAAACCGCATTGCAGCGCGTGTGTTTCGGTGAAGGCTTTTTGCAGCTCGTTGAGCGTGCCGTCCGCGTGAGCGAGCCCTTCGACGGTGGTAAGCGTCCGGCCGTTTACTTGCGCCGCGAGCGTCAGGCAGGCGCGCGCGGTGCGGCCTTCGATCAGCACGGTGCAGGCGCCGCATACACCGTGCTCGCAGCCGTAGTGCGTGCCGGTGAGTTCGAGGTCGTGACGCAGGAAGTCACCGAGCATGCGGCGCGGTTCGACGTCGCGCTCATAAGCGGTGCCGTTGACGACGACTCTGACAGTACGAGTCTCCATGTCCATCTCCTTGCTCACTGTACGTTTTGTCTTGCAACGCGCGAGAACGCCCGCTTCAGCGCTCTTTCGCTCAGGACGCCGGCGAGATGCTGGCGGTAGTCGGTGCTCACGTGCGCGTCGGTCATCACGTCGAGCGCGCGCGCGGCGTCGCTCGCGATGCGCAGCGCGTCTTCGTCCATCGGACGGCCGTGCAGCGCGGTTTCGACGTCGTGCATGCGCACCGGGCCGGGCGCCACGCCGCAGATCGTCAGCGATACGCGGTCGATGTATCCCTTTGCATCGGCGGTGCAGAGCGCGGCGACGCCGACGATGGCGTAATCGCCATGGCGCCGCGCGAACTCCTCGAATGCATAGCCGTGGCCCTCGGGCCAGATCTCGAGCGAGATGTCGGCGAGCAGTTCGCCTTCTTCGAGCGCGGGCGTCATGTACATCAGCGCCCAGTCGGACATCGGCAGTTCGCGGTGCGTGACCGCGCCGTCTTCGTAGCGCGCGATGCTCAGCACGCCGTCGAGCGCGGCGGTGAAGCACGGCTGTTCCGACGATGGATCGAGCTGGCACAGGCTGCCGCCGAGCGTGCCGCGATTGCGGATCTGCTTGTGGCTGACGAGTTGATACGCCTCGCGGATCAGCGGCGCGCGCTTCGTGACGAGCGGCGACAGTTCGATGTCGCGCTGCCGCGCCATCGCGCCGATGTGCAGGCGGCCATCGCGTTCCTCGATGCGCGTTAGCGCCTCGACGCCGTTCAGATCGATCAGATGACTCGTCATCAGATACCGGAAGTTCATCATCGGCATCAATGACTGGCCGCCGGCGAGCACGCGGGCGTCCTCGAGCGTGCCGAGCAGATGCGCGGCCTCGTCGACGGTGGTCGGCGCGTGATACTGGAATTCACTGGGTTTCATGGGTGCTCCACGGGTGCGTCGGCCGCTTCGTCAATGCTGTTGCCCGGGTCTGAAAAGCCGGGCGAAGAAGTTTCGGATCGACTGCCACATCGCCTTGCGCATCAGCGCGCCCGCGTCGAGCGGCGCGACCGGCGCAGGGGCGGGCGGCGCGCGGCGCGGTTCGGCGGGCGGCACCGGCGCGGCGGTTTCACGCGCGGATTGCGCGTTTTGCGGCGTAGCGGAGGTCGCGGCGTCGTTCGGGACGTCGGCGCTGACGAGCGTGTGCGTCGTTTGCGCATCGTGTGCCACGTCCGCCTCGATGAGCGCGGTCAGATTCTTCGCGAACTGGTTCAGCAACTGCTGCGAGAGCGCTTCGATCATCCCCGCGCCTCGACCGTACTGCGCGACCGTGCCCGACAGATTCACCTCCGAGACGACATCGACTTTCGTCTTGCCGCCGGCTTCGGCGACGGCCGCGTTGATTTGCGCATCGGCGCCGCCACGGCCTTTGGTATCGGTGCCGCTTGCCGAGACGACGACCGTGCGGTTGGCGTCGTTCTGATCGGCGATCTTGAATTTGCCTGCGAACTTGAGCGTCAGCGGGCCAAGCTTGACGGTGAAGCCGCCCTTGTAGCTGCCATCGGGCTGCTGCTCTTTCAGTTCCGCGCCTGGAAAACACGGCGCGGAGCGCTCGATGTCGGTCATGGTCTTCCAGACGTCGGCGGGCTGCGCATCGACGGTGAACGACGAACGGATGGTGATTGCCATACTGCCTCCTCGGAGCGATCGACGCATGCGGGCGTCCGCTCCACTTATTTGGTTGATTCTGAGCCGCGCCGCGCGCGAACTCGGGTCTTACTGCGCGAGGCTCGTCAGGAACGCGTTGAACACCGGTGCGATGGTCTCGCGCATGTCGAACGCGCCGAAATGCGCCGCGCCCGGAATCGTGACGAAACGGCCTGCCGGCAGCGCGTCGGCGATTTTTTGCGATACCGCCGGAGGAATGCTCGCGTCGGCGTCGCCCGCCACGACGAGCGCCGGCTGGGGCACGGCGCGCAATTCAGCGAGGTTGTCGAGCCGGGAAATCGCCTCCCAGTTGGCGCTCCAGCTGTACCAGTCATCGGCGGCGAGGCGCGCGCGGCACTTCGCGACGAGATCCGGGCGCGGCGTATCCGTCGCGAACCAGCGCGCGATGGTTTCGTCGATGACTTCCGGCATCGCGCCCTGACGGCTCGTATCGCCGCGAGCGCGAATGCGCGGACGCACGTCGTCGGGGAAACCGCCGGCGGTCGCGCAGAGGATCATCGCGCCGACGAGTTCGGGAAACTGGATCGCCACGCGCTGGGCGACCATTCCGCCCATCGACACGCCGATCAGCGCGGCGCCGGCGACGCGCTCCTTGTGCAGCACCGCGGCGACATCGGCGGCGTGGTCGGCGAGCGTGATGCCTGACTTGAGCGTGCTCGATTCGCCATGACCGCGCATGTCGATTGCTATCACGTCGTAAGACGAAGCCCAGGAGTCGACATATTCGTCCCACCAGCTTCGGTCGACGCCAATCGGATGAAGCAGCACCAGCGGCCGACCCGTCCCGCAGCGCGAGTAGGCGATACGGCCGTTAGGAATTTCGCAGTAACTTGGCTGTGTTAACAGTGACATGACGTTTGCGGGGAAAGCGGGGAAGTCACGCGCGCCATACATTGGACGCGCGAGTCGGCTCAGGCGGCCTTGGCCTTGAGTTCCAGAATCACGGCCTTGGCGCGCCGCAGCGCTTCCGCCGCGACCGGAATGCCCGCGTACACGCCCGCCTGCAGCAGCACTTCGGCGATTTCCTCTTCGGTCACGCCGTTGTTCACCGCACCGCGCGTATGCACTTCGAACTCGTGCCAGCGCCCGAGCGAGGCGAGCATCGCAAGGTTCAGCATGCTGCGCGTCGAACGCGTGAGGCCGGGTCGGTTCCAGACGTTGCCCCAGCAGAAGTCCTCGGTGAACTCGAGAAAGACGGCGTCGAACAGATGAGGCTCGGCGTTGCGCTGCGTGTGCGCCGTGCCGAGCACTTCCTTGCGGATCGTTGCCCCGATAGCCCTGCGTTCAGATGACGTGATGTCTTGCATGAAAACCTCTTGGGTGCAGTGGTTTGGACGGTTGTACGATTGTATAATCACACACAGTATGAAGACGCGCTAAAGCCGTGTCAATATGATTGTATTACGACCTTTGATGAGAGAGGGGTTCGAATGTCAGATACGCAAACGTCGGTCAAGGAAGGAATGAACACGAACAGACAAGTAGTGCGGCCGGCGGCGACGTTGCGGCAGCAGGTGATCGAGGGGCTGCGCTCATGCATCAGCGACCTGACTTTCAAGCCGGGCGATCGGCTCATCGAGCGCGAGCTGTGCGAGATGCTGGGCGTGAGCCGCACGCTGATTCGCGAGGCGCTCAGTCAGCTCGTCGCCGAGGGGCTCGTGCAAACGATTCCGCACAAGGGTCCGATCGTCGCAGTCATCACGAAAAACGAGGCGAAGGGCCTGTACGAGGTGCGCGCGGCGCTGGAGGCGCTGGCCGGGCATCAGTTCACCGAACGGGCGTCGAACGACCAGCGTGTCGCGCTGATGCAGGCGCTGAAGGAACTAGCCGCGATCCGCGACATGCGCGCAGATGATTCCATCTTGTTGTTTTTGAAGCAGAAAGCCAAGTTTTACGATGTGATTCTGGAAGGCGCCGGCAACCCGGTGCTGACCGAAATGCTTCGTCTCGTACACACGCGCGTGATGATGCTGCGCGCCACGACGCTTTCGCAGGAAGGGCGTCTCGACGAGAGCTACAGCGAAATTTCAGCGATTGTCGACGCGGTCATGCGAAATGATGCCGATCAGGCCGCGGCCGCCTGCAAGCGGCATGTTCAGCAAGCGGAGCGGCTCGCCGTCGAAGTCCTCGCAGACATCAACTGACTCTGCCTGTTCTCCCGCCGCCCCGATCTGCGACCTTCGTCGCAAATCGGGGCGGCAGCACTTCCTGCTCACTCCATATTTCCTTTTCCGGTCCACCCCGGGCGTCCTTCGCTTCGTCTTCGCATCGACCAAACTGGCAATATTCTGTATTGCAATAACATTGTATTACGGCATATACTCCCGCCAACGGATCGGCGTACGCCGATAAAGCTGCATTGGCGCGTCCGGTCGTAAAAAACGGCAGAAGACCAGGAGACAGCAGGAATGGACACTTCGCAGGAGATAGGCGAGGGGGTGGCGGCATCGGCAGCGGCGCCGAAGTTCAGGCTGTCGCGCTATCAGTGGCTCACGCTGATTTCCGCGTTCCTCGGCTGGATGTTCGATTCGATGGACCTGAATCTCTTCACGCTCGTGCTCGTGCCGAGCGTGAGCCAGTTGATGCACACCACCGACGCGGCAGAGATCAGCAAGATCGGCAGTTACATCATCGCGGGCAAGCTGCTCACGTGGGGCATCGGCGGCGTGCTGTTCGGCGTGGCCGCCGACCGGCTCGGCCGTTCGCGCGTCATGGCCTGGACGATCCTGATCTATGCCACTTTCACGCTGCTGAGCGCGTTTTCGCAAACCTGGACTCAGCTCGCGGTCGCGCAGGCGATGGCCGGCTTCGGCATCGGCGGCGAATGGGCGGCGGGCGCCGCGCTCGTCGCGGAATCCTGGCCGGAGCGGTATCGCGCCCGTGCGATGCAGATCATGCAGATGGCGTTCGCGTTCGGATTTCTTGCCGCCGCGCTGGATAACCTGCTGCTCGGCAGTCTCGGCTGGCGCTGGGTGCTCGGCATGGGCGCCGCGCCCGCGCTCGTCACGATTCTCATCCGCTTCTTCGTGCCCGAACCGCAGCGCTGGGTGAAAGTGCGCGCGAGCGTCGACGCCGAACCGGCGATGCGAACTTTCGCCGCGATCTTCGCGCCGGGGCTGCGCCGCAAGACGATCGTTGGCGTGCTCGTCGCGTCGGCGGCCATGCTCGGCTGCTGGGGCGGGCTCACTTTTCTTCCGAGCTGGATTCATCAGTTGTCGGTCATCGCCTCGGATCACCGCGACGTCGGCTCGACGGTGAGTTACGCGTTCATCCTGATGATGATCGGCGCGACGCTCGGCTATCTGACGCTCATCTGGATGCTCGATGCACTCGGCCGGCGGATGTCCTACTTCATCTTCTCGGTCGGCTCGCTCGCCATTTCGCTCGTGCTGTTCATGACGGTGCATGACATCGGCGGCGTGCTGTGGCTCATGCCTTTGTACGGGTACTTCGTGATCGGCGCGTTCGGCACCTTCGCCGCCTATTTGCCGGAGCTCTTTCCCACCCGCGTGCGCGCAACCGGCCAGGGTTTCTGCTGGAACATGGCGCGCGCGCTGACCAGCATCGGCCCGCTCGCGGGCAATGTCGTGGTCGCGAAGTTCGGCTCGTTCCCGGCGGCGTCGGCGGCGGTCTCGCTGCTGTTCATCGTCGGGATGGTGTCGATCTGGCTCGGTCCCGAAACGAAGGGCGTACCGCTCGATGACTAAGGGAACAGATATGTCGAAGTCAGGCGCCTCGAGCCGAAACGGCGCATCCGATGACACCACCGCGCGCGTCTTCGATGTCGGCATCAACGAGCGCCTGCCGCTTTCGCAACTGGCCGTGCTCGGTTTGCAGAACGTCTTCGGCATGACGGGGATGTTCGTATTTCCCGGCATTCTCGGCCGCGCTTTCCAACTCCCCGACGCGCAGATCGCGTACCTCTACGGCATGACTTTCATGGCGTGCGGAATCATCACGATCCTGCAGTCGATCTTCCTGCTGCGGCTGCCGATTGCCCAAGGTCCTTATGCGGGCAGCTTCGGTGCGCTGCTGGCCGTCGGGCATATGCAGGCGGGCGGACTCGGCACCGCGTTCGGTTCGTTCTTCGCCGCTTCGCTGATCTGGTGCGCGCTCACGGTGCCGATCCGCGGGCGCAGCGTGGCCGGGTTGTTCGCGCGGCACCTGCGGGTGCCGCTCATCTCCGGCATGATCGTGATGCTGATCATGGTGCAGATCGCAAGCGTCGCGCTGCCCACGTGGATCGGCAATCGCGCGAGCCCCGGCTTTCCCGGCGTGAACCTGTTCGCGGGCGCGGTTGCGGTATCCGGCATCGTCTTCGCCATGCTGAAGGGCGGCCGCTGGGTTCGCCGGATCTCGATCCTGCTCGGCCTCGCGCTCGGCACGCTCGCCTATACGCTGTTTCAGCCGATTTCGTTCGCAGCGGTGGCCGCCGCGCCCTTGGTCGTCCTGCCGCACATTTTTCCGTTCGGTTTCGGCGTGCGTCCCGATCTCGTCGCCGTGTTTCTGCTCGTGCTGATTCCGGCCGGCATGGGATCGATGGCGCTTTATCAGACGGTCGCGGACTGGGGCGGCGAAACGCTGACGCCGGGAAGAATGTCCGAAGGACTCTTCGGAGTCGCGCTCGGTTCGGTCGTCGCGGCGATGTGGGGCGGCTTCAGCACGATCGCCTATCCGGACAATATCGGCATTCTGCGTGCGACGCGCGTCGGCTCGCGCTTCGTCACACTCACTGCAGGCATCTTCCTGATCATGCTGGGCGGATGCGTGAAATTCGACATGTTGCTCGTCGTGGTGCCGATTCCCGTGATCTCCGCTGCCGCGACGCTGCTGTTCGGCGTGGTCTTCATGCATGGCGTGCACATGCTGGCGCAGGTCGAGTGGGACGACCGACGGCTCATCGCGACGGGGCTTTCCTTTCTGATCGGTCTGGGCGGCCTGTTCGTTTCGCCGGACGTCATGCGCGCCATGCCGCTGATGCTTCAGCTCGTGCTTCAGCAACCGGTCATCTCGGGCGGGCTCACGCTCGTTGTCCTGCACGCGTTGCTGTGCTCGACGCGGGAAGCGTCTGTAACGCCATCGACTGCGACGACCCGCACGCAGCATTGAGGCCGCGCAGACCACGTAGCTAGTTGCTCGAAATACCTGATTAGCACTACAAATCAGCTAAAAAGGAGACGGAGTGAAAATAATAAAAAGCGGCTTGCAGGCGATGGCTTTCGGTGCCGCGCTGCTCAGCGTAGCGGCCCATGCGCAGTCGAGCGTGCAGCTTTATGGGCTCATCGACGCGTTCGTAGCCTACAAGAAACCGCTGAACGGACAATCGACCGTGCTGGCGGGCAACGGCGGCCTGACCGCATCGTACTTCGGGATGCGCGGCGCCGAGGACATCGGCGGCGGCACGAAAGTCATCTTCGATCTCGAAGGCTATTTCAACGTTCAGAACGGCGCGATGGGCCGCACCGGCTTTCCGCAGGACGGCCTGTTCTCGCGCAATGCGTGGGTCGGCGCGACCGGGCGCTACGGCACCGCGACGGCGGGCCTGATTCCCCCGCTGCTGTGGTTTTCGACGATCACCTTCAATCCGTTCTTCAACTCCTTCGTGTTCTCCCCGATGGTGCTGCACAGCTATGTCGGCGTGAACGGGCAGGGCGTGTTCGGCAACGCAGGCGAGTGGTGGAACTCGGTGTACTACTCGACACCGGCGATCGGCGGTTTTGTCGGTCGCGCGATGTATTCGTTCGGCAACGATCCGGGTCATCTCGGCCAGAACAAGTGGACCGGTCAGGTTTCCTACAGCAACGGCGGCTTCGCGACGTCCGTCGTGTATCAGCAGATCAAGTTCAGCCTGAATGCCGGCGATCTCGACACCGTGCTGCCGGGACTGAAGACGCAATCGGTGGTCAACGCGGGCGCGTCGTATGACGTGGGCTTCGTGAAGCTATACGGACAGTATCAGCACGTCTGGGATTCCATCTCGACGGGCGATGTGGGCATCGATACCGGCCAGCTCGGCTTTTCGATCCCGGTAGGTATCGGCCGGATTCTCGGCTCGGATGCCTACTCGAAGAGTTCCGGCAATAGCTCGGTGTATCGAAACACCTGGGCGCTGTCGTACCTGTATCCGCTGTCGAAGCGAACCGACCTGTACGCGGCGGTGCTATCCGACCGCGCGAGCCACGAGTCCACCGGCGAGACGATCGGTGGCGGCATTCGCACGCAATTCTGATCGGCGGTTGTCCGGAATCCACGAAGGATAGAGCGGGTGTGCGGAGCATCGCGCGTCCCGCCGCACAAAATGAAATTTATCAATGGAGAAGATATGGATAGAACTGGAGGAGCAAGGCGCGTCGTGCGCAGGACAGGAATAAAACGATCGCTGGCCGCACTGACGCTGGTGGGGCTTTCATCCGGCGCCGCTCACGGGCAAAGCAGCGTCTCGTTGTATGGATCGCTGGATGGCGGTCTGCGCAATCTCGTGAACGGCACCAAGGCAGGCGGCGCGGCGCTGACGATGGCATCGAACGGCGTGTACAAATCGAATCGCTGGGGGTTTCTCGGCACCGAAGACCTCGGCGGCGGATACTACGTTCGCTTGAACCTGGAGGCAGGCTACGTTCTTGCGACGGGTGCAAACAGTAGTACTACCAATCAGATCTTCCAGCGCAATTCGACGCTCGGATTCGGAGGACCGTTCGGCAGAGTCGACATGGGCCATCAGTTCACACTGCAGCACAGGCTGATCAAGGAGTTCGAGCCGTTCGATCTGGACTACCTCCAGGTGACGGAGGCCGCGGCGATATCGGGCGGCACCAGCGGACGCGACGACAACGCCATGTACTATCACGGCGACTTCGGTCCGTGGACGGCTCGCGCGGATTACGCGCCGGGCGGCGTACCGGGCAGTCTCGCCAGCGGCTCGATGATCGCGGCCGGCTTCAACTATCACCCGGGTGGCTTCAATTTCGGCGCGGGCTATACGCGCCGTTCGGTTCCGGTTCCGTCTACGTCGAGCGCGTATTTCGGCAACGATCAATACACCGCGGGCGGAGGCGTCACGCTCGGTCCCGTCGAAATGATGGGCGGTTACTCGCTCGTGATGCAGGCGGTTCCTTCGAACATGGCAGGGCGGACGCGCAATCAGTACATGTGGGGCGGGGTCCGCTATCACGCGACGCCGTTCTTCAACGTCACGGGCGCGTACTATGACAACAAGAATACGACGAACGGCGTGGACGGAAGAAAGGGCGTCGCGATTCTGGGCGTCACCTATGCACTCTCGAAGCGCACCTTGCTTTATGCGGATATCGACTACACGCATTTCACGGGAGGCTACGTGACCAATGCGACGCTGAATCCGTCCTTGCACGAAAAGCAGACGGGCGTCTCGTTCGGTATGAACCACTGGTTCTAAGCGCGGCTGTGCCCTCGATGAGAGGGCACATGTTTCCAGTCAGACCGGCGCCACGACGGAAGTCGGATAGAGCAGCGTATCCGTCACGCAGACACGGCTTTCGAACAGAAAGCGGCCTGCATCGACTCCGACACGGTCGATATAACAGCCCGACATCACGATTTCAGTCATGCGGTCCAGCATCGTCTGCAAGATCAGGAAATCGGCGCGGACGCGGTAGCCGTCTCCATCCGCACTCACCTTGATGCCGCTGACGATATGCCGTAGCGCGCGCGGCTGCGAAATGGTCGTCTCCGATGTCGTGAAGGCCCGGTCGTCGATCATGCCCTTGCCGTCGCAATAGATGATGGCGATCGGCAGCCCTCGCTCATGGTTTTCCTTCGTCGTCAGCCGATACTCCGCATCGATGCTGAAGCAATCGGCCCAATCCTGGTAGCGGCCCTCATCGAGCGCCGCAGTGTATTCGACGTAAAGATCCATGATGCCAAAGCGAACGTCCGCAGAAATGGCAGTCGGTGTATTCATAATCCCATCACCTTGCGGTAGTGTTGGTAAAGGCCGCGCACGGCCACTTCGGTGATCGTATGGTCGTGATCCTCGACCGTGCGCCCGGCCATCTCCGCCACGCCGGCGCGGTCGTTGTAGGGCGTCACGCCCTCCTGGGACATCACCATGACTTCGCTGTCGTCGACCGAAACGAAGCCCGCCGGCCCCATCAGGTTTGCCTGCCTGATCCGGTGTGCGCGCATCTCCGGCGTATCGTCCGCGTAGCCGAAGAATGTCCAGTGCAGATCATGGCTGGCCGGTCCGCGAGGCACCAGATGGCGCATCGCGAGCGTGTTCGATTGTTGCTGGATGATCAGGTTCGGCCAGATCGTGCACATCACCGCGGTCACGTCGCCCGGATATTCGCGGATCAGATCGAGTACGCGCGTATCCTTGAGCTGCATGTCGCTGCGAAGCGTCTGCCGCATTTCGTGCGCGGCCACCTCGTCGAGTTTTCCTCCGCGCCGGTTGATCATCGCGCCGTGGCGTCCGGTCTCATCCATTTCGATTGCCGATTCCGCATCCATTCGAAAGAGACCGAAGGTCACGAAGAAGACGTGCAGCAGGCTCGCGTGATACGGGTCCTTCAGGTTCTCGAACATGAATTTCCAGTTGCCGTCGATCCGCTGGCGCATGTAGCCGAGCAGTTCGAGCTTGCGTCCGTCGAACACACGGTCGAAATACGTCAAGAGCTTCGGACCGAGATACGCTTCGAACGACTCGACGCTGGTGTCGAAGGAGGCAAAGATCGCCCCGTTTCGCACGCTCACCGCGAGCGGCTGCGCGCGATGCTGCTTCAGATCGAAGTCGGCGGGCATGCCTCCCTTGCCCTTGTAGCCACGGCGAAAGGGCAGCCCCGTGACATTGCCCTTAAGGTCGTAGCTCCAGTGGTGATAGGGGCATGTGAAGGACTTCGCATTGCCATGCTCGCTCTGGCAGAACGCCACGCCCCGATGTGCGCAACTGTTGCTGAATGCATTGACGCTGCCGTCGGTGTCACGGACAACGACGATTGGCAGATCGCCGACGAAACTACGTTTGAAGTCGCCGGGATTCGGAATCTCGCATTCGAGCGCGACGTAGCTCCAGTTCGGTCCGCGAAAGATCCGCTCCTGTTCGCGTCGATAGATTTCCTCGTCGGTATAGACCCAGAACGGAATGCGCGAGCAGCCCTGCTCAGGCCACACATAGTCGTGCGCAGGGCTATGGCTGGCGGCGTGAGCGGCCGTATCGCGTTTCGACCATTTGATTTCGGTCTCCATGTTTCGTCTCCATAAGGTCTAGCTTTGGGCGCGGGCCTGACCGGGAAGCGGTCGTCCCACGTCGGCGATTTCGGCGCAGTCGATGCGCCGGCGACTCGCACGCCGGCACGCAGTGCGATCCGGTGTTCTTCGTACCAGCCGAGCGGAAAGATGGTCGCTTTCGAGGGCGCTCCGCCGTTCAGCACGTCCTTCGAGAACGGCGGAGTCATCCAGGTGGCGCAAGGCTGCGGCGGTCCTCGCGCCGGCCTGACCCGCGCCGACGATAACGGTACGCCCGGTCATGTCGTCATCCGGTGCGCGCGTCCGCATGATCGAAGGCTCAAGGAAAAGTCATTCGACATCGACCTGAACCTCATCGCCATCGATCCGTACAGCGAACGTCCTGATATCGACATCGACCGGACCCGATAGCGCCTTTCCCGTACGCACGTCGAATACGCCCTGATGCATCGGACATTCGATCTTGCCGTCTTCGAGATAACCATCCGACAGGCACGCGTGAGCATGCGTGCATATATCGTGCGTGGCAAAGAACTCGCCGTCGAGGTTGTACAGTGCGATGGGAATGTTATCGACCCGGCACGCTTTCACGTTGCCGGACGAAACATCGGCAACATGTGCCAACGGTTTCCACGTCATCAGAATTGTCTCCTTGAGATGGGTATGAAAGGGCGATATCGGTAACATTCCCTTCAGAACCGGTGCGCTCTGTCCTGCCACATCGCCTTGATTGTTCCGTATTTTGCGGGAGATGATTCCGGCCCGCGTTGCTATTTCGTTGATGGAGCGTTCGCCGTTCGCGAACGCCGAAAGTGCCTCGGCCGGATCGGGACGATTCGACATCATGTGGTAACGTCGCCCCGATACGGGTCCGCACTGTGATGGAGACACCATGCGCTTCGATCTCACCGACCTGAGACTATTCGCGGCAGTCGCCGCATGCGGGAATATCACCAAAGCGGCCGAGAGTCTGCCAATGGCGGTTGCGGCGGCGAGTTCGCGCATCCGCGCACTGGAGGAATCTGTCTCGGCGGCACTCTTGCTGCGTCACAGCCGGGGCGTCGAGTTGACTTCGGCGGGGGAAGTGTTCCTGCAACATACGATCTCGATCCTGCGGGAAACGACGAAGCTGCGTCACGAGCTCTCTCGCAATTCGGCGAAGGTATGCGAGGCAATATCCAGCTCTATGCCAACACCAATGCCATCCACGAATTCCTGCCTTCGCTGCTTGCGCGATTTCTCGCGGACAACCCCACCATCAACGTCGACGTGCAGGAGCATACGAGCCCCGAGACCGTGCGCGCGGTCGACGAGGGCAGCGCGGATCTCGGCATCATCGTCGGGCTGGTGAATACGCGTGAGCTCGCTGTCACACCGTTTCGCGATGACCGGTTCGTCGTCATCGTGCCCGAACAGCATTCGCTTGCCCATGAGCGCGCGATTCGGTTCCATCAGGTGCTCGAGTGGAATTACATCGGGTTGAACGAGCGCTCGTCTCATCAACAGTACGTTTCGAAGACTGCGCTGCTCCTTGGCCAGAGCATTCAGTTGCGAACGCAGGTCGAAAGCTTCGAGGCGGTGTGCCACATGGTGGCGGCGGGTGTCGGTGTATCGATCGTGCCGGAGTCGACGACGTGCCGGCTGCGCGACACGTTGCCGTTTTCCGTGGTCGATCTCGACGAGCAATGGTCGAGCCGTGAACTGAAGCTCGTCTCCCGCCCGCAAGCGACGCTGGCCGCGCCAGTCCACAAGCTATTCGACGCACTGGCGCAGCTCGTTGCATAGTGCGTTGGCATCCACTCAACTGACGGAATCCCTCTCGGAGAGACCTATGCGTACCGTTTGGAAACCGCTGTGCGTCCTTGCGCTTGCCTGCTCCTTCCATGTCATCGTGCACGCGGACATCATCGCCTCCTGGACCTCGATGCAGATGCCTTCACCGCCGCCATTGAAAACATTCACCGTGACGGACCCCGCACACACAGCGTTATTGCTGCTCGATTTCGACACCAGCACATGCAACGAGAACGAGCGCCCGACTTGTGCGGCATCACTGCCCTCCGTACAAAACCTGCTGAACCAGTCGCGGCATTCGAATCTGATGATCGTCTACAGCCTGACTAGCACAGGCACGCTGGCGGCGGTGCCGCCGGCGGTGGCGGCCACCGGGGGCGAGACGGTCGTGCAGTCGGGCGTGGACAAGTTCTTCAAGACCGATCTCGAAGCGGCGCTGAAGTCGAGAGACATCGGGACGGTGATCATTACGGGCACGATGGCGCACGGCGCGGTGCTGTACACGGCGAGCGAAGCCGCGCTGCGCGGATTCAAGGTGGTAGTGCCGACCGACGGCATGTCGAGCAAGGATCCGTTCGGTGAATTGTCGGCCGCATGGGTTCTCGCCAATGCGCCGGCGAGCGTGAGCAAGAACGTCACGCTGAGCCGGTCGGGCATGATCCGGTTTCCGCAGTAAGCATGCAGCACAATGCACGTTTTGTCCGGGATAACGTCGTCTCTGTCCGTTGATGGGAACGCGGTTCAACCTCTAAATTGGCATCGAAACCCATCGATATAGAGGAGACACCGGCATCATGGTTCATCAGATAACCCTTCGTTTTGAGGACGGAGCGACCCGCTTCATCGAGTGCGAAGAGGGCGAGCGCGTCACCGATGCCGCCATTCGCGCCAGGATAAATATTCCGCTCGATTGCCGTGATGGTGTGTGCGGCACCTGCAAGGCGATTTGCGAGTCCGGCGAGTACGTTCTGGGCGACTGTGTGGAAGACGCGCTCAGCCCGGACGAGGCGAGCGCCCGCAAGGTTCTCACCTGCCAGATGAGCCCGCGTTCCGACTGCGTGATCCACATCGCCACGAACTCGGATGTCTCGGGCACCGGTCCTTCGTCGCACAAGGGGCGAATTGTGGCCTGCCGAAGGGCGTCGGACTCCACCATCGCCATCTCGGTCGAACTCGAGAACCGCGCAGATCTCGGCTTTCTTCCTGGGCAGTATGTCAACATCCGGGTGCCCGGCACCGATCAGACACGGTCCTACTCCTTCAGCTCGGGACCGTCCGAGCCGCACGTGTCCTTTCTTGTGCGCAATGTGCGTCAAGGCGCGATGTCGACCTGGCTTTGCGAAAGCGCCAAAGTCGGGGATCCGGTCGAGTTTCGCGGCCCGATGGGAAGCTTCTATCTGCGCCCCATCGAGCGGCCGGTGCTGTTTCTGGCAGGTGGCACGGGCCTCGCGCCGTTTCTCTCCATGCTGGACAAGATCGTCGAGGACGGCGGCAGCCCGTATCCGATCCACATGATCCTGGGTGTGAACAGCGACGAAGATCTGGTTGGCATCGACCGGCTCGAAACCTATGCGCAGCGCCTGCCGAACTTCACCTATGCCTGCACCGTCGCGAGCCCCGACAGTCGCCATCCCAACAAGGGCTATGTGACCCACCACATCAGCGCGTCCCAGCTCAACGGTGGCGATGCCGATGTCTACCTCTGCGGCCCGCCTCCGATGGTCGATGCGGTGCGCAATCATCTGTCGTCCGAAGGACTGACGCCGCGCAACTTCTACTACGAGAAGTTCGCCGGCGCGGGCCTGGTGGTTCAGACCGGCGAGGAGCGCATCGCGCCTGTCGATGTCGATGAAGCCTTCGACCTGCGCATGGCGCTCGAACTGGGCGCCGCTCAGCTGACGATGGGCCGGCTGTCGAGCGAGCAATTGATCATGTTCCGCCAGCTCGCCGAGGCGACCGCGCCGTGCGTGTCCGGCCGGCGCTTTACCGATGTTCGGCGCTACATCGACGCAAATCATGCCTTCCACATGTTTGCGATCGAAGCGTCCGGGAACGCCCAGTTGATCGCGCTCTACCGGCAACTGGCCGTGCAGGACTATATCGCTCGCGCGCTGACCGATCAGATCGAGATCGTCGGCGATATCGTTCAGCAGCACCGGGATCTTGTCGCCGCCTTCGAACTGGGCGACCTGAACGCGGCGCGGGACGTGATTGCGCTGCATGCGCGCCATTCCAAGGCCACGATGAGCCGGGCGCTGGAGCACATGTCGAAGGGCAAGACGATGCCCACGGTCGCAGCGCCACCCTCGGCGCCACAAGCCTGCCCCTTCACGGCCAAAACCCTTCCTGCCTATTCACACGAACTGGACTGGCCCGAAGGGCTGGAGCCGTTCAAGGTGGTCGATGACGGCTCGCAAGGCGACCCTTACGAGCACTATCGCTGGATGCGGGAGCATGCGCCCGTGCTGCGTTGCCAGTCGACGACGTCCGACGTGTGGTTTCTCTCGCGCTACGACGATGTCTACCAGGCAATCCGCAATCCGAAACTGTTTTCCTCCGAGGTCGTGAGCCCGCCGCCGCTGACCTTCCTCACGCTGTTCGATGCGCCCGACCATACGCGCTTGCGCAAGGTCGTCCAGCCGTCTTTCCTGCCGCTGGCGCTCGATCCGTTTATCGAGCAGATCGCGCAAAGGGCCGAGGACCTGCTCGACGCGATGATCGCCAGAGGCGGCGGCGATGTCGTCGACGACTTCGCCATCCCGCTCAGCATCTCCACCATCTCCACGATGATCGACGTGCCGAACGAGGATGAGGAGAAGATGAAGTTCTGGTCGGACGAGACCTTCAGCTACTTCGGGCGCCTTGCTCGCAACGCGCCGGGGACCGGCACCGACGAAGAGAGCGCGCAGGCGTTCTTCGCATATCTGAAGGAGGCCATGGAGCGGCTCGCGCTCACCGATAGCCAGTCGATCGGCGGGCATATCGCGCGCATGTGGAAGGATGGGCTGCTATCGGAGAAGGAGGCCAAGGAGTTGTGCGCGTTCGTTTTCATCGCCGGGCATGACACTACGACGATCCTGGTCGCCAACGCGTTTCGCATGTTCGCCGAACAGCCGGATCTGCTGGGACGTATCCGCGAAAATCCCGCCGACGCCGACCGCTTCGTCGAGGAGGTCGCGCGCTATCGCGGCACTGTCCAGCGCGTGAGCCGCATCACCACCGAGGCGACCACGGTCGCGGGCGTCGCGGTTGCTGCTGTCCGCTGCGAATCGCGACAGCCGCAAATTCGCCGACGGCGAGACCTTCGACATCGACCGCGATAGCACCGGCCATCTGGGTTTCGGCAATGGCATGCACAAATGCCTCGGCGCGCCGCTGGCGAAGCTGGAGACACTGATCGCGGCGAAGGCCCTGGCGCGCAAGGTCGGCGCTATTGCGCTCGATCCGGCACGCCCGATCCAGTATGTGCGGGGCAACAATCTGACCAACTCCGGACCGGAGCACCTGTTCGTGAAGCTCGGTGGGTTATCGCGATCTGAAGCGGAGGAGGAAACGGCCGAATCAGCCGGCGCTTCCCTTCTCATCGGGTAGGGATCGGTCGTGGGCTGCGGTGCGGTATTCGGTTGGCCGCAGCCCCGTCTGTTTGCGGAAGAACCGGCCAAAATAAGCCTCGTCCTGAAAGCCGAGTTCACTGGCGATCTGCTTCACGTTGAGCGTCGAATAGCCGAGCAGCCGCTTCGCCTCATGGATGGCGCGTGCATCGATCGCCTCGATTGCCGAGACGCCGAAGGTAGCGCGGCAGATGCGCGAAAGCTGGCCTGTGGTCACGCCCATTTCATCGGCATAGCTTGCGACCGGCCGCCGCTCGCGGCAATGGCGGTCGAGCAGGGCGCGGAATCGCTCGATCCGCGCGGCCATGGTCCGCCGCTCGGAACTGGCGGAAAGCCGGGCGCTCTCGCTGAGTCGCCCGATCTTGACGAACAGGGCGATCGCGAGTGCCGCGCCCGCGGTGAATTGCCAGCGCTCGTGGCTCTGCGCCTCTTGACCGATCGACTGAAACAGCGTGTCAAGCGGTGCGCCGCGCTCGACGTCGGTATCGATCGACAGCACCGTCGGCGTGCGGATGAATTCCAGCAACTCGGGCGCGACCGTCATCGCCAGCGATTCCAGCGCAGACTGCGCGGCGGTGATGACATGACCGTCGATGTCGCTGCGAAAGTGAAAGCCGTGGACCGAGCGTGCCGGCACGACGATCAGGCATGGCGCTTCGACTGCCCAGGTCCGTCCGTCGATGAAGGTGTCGCCGCTCCCGCCGGTCACGTAGAGCACCTGGATCAGCGCATCGTGCACGTGTGGCTCGATGTCGAAGTCGAAACGGCCGGCTCGCAGGGGAATGCGTTCGTAGTGCACCATGTCGACCCACGATGGGTCGGCTTCCGTGCCGTATAGCGCGAAATGCCGAACGGTCCGGCTGCGCGATTGGTCATGATCCATCATGCACGTTATGTTTCGCCCTATGTGATCGCGGTCCATTGTTTCACACGCGCTCGAGGCGTTCAATGGCGATGCGGACTTCAGCTAGCGTAAGTATACGAAAGCAGCAAGCGCAGCCATCACCGTGATGGCCGCGCTTGTCATCGGATCAATCGGCGCGGAAAGCGGCGTCGATTTCTGGTCGCGACAGATGAGCAACGGTGTTCACGAGTGTCTTTGCGGCGGCAGCCAATGCTATGGCCACCATCGCGCGGTGATCGAATCCCGCGGCTTTCAGGGCATTGACGTCGCTGTCCGATACCTGCGTCCGGTTCGTCGCGATTGCGGCAGCGAAACGACGCACCGCTTCCAGCCTTTGATCCTGAATCGTGCTCCCGCTCCGCATTGCCTGGACGACGTCCGCCGATGCGCCCAGTCTGGCCGCGAGAGTTGCATGCACGGCAATGCCGTAATCCGCTGAGTTTGCGCGGCTTGCGGAAACCATTGCAACTTGCTGTGCGATGGGGTCGAGCGAACTTGCCCCGAGCGACTGAAGCATCGCGATATAGGCTCCAAGCACCGACGGTTCGGCCGCAAGCGCGTAGCCCAGGTTAGGCACGAAGCCGAATACCCCGCGCATGACGTCGAGCAATTCTTTCGCGTCAACAGGTGCCGATGCTTCTCCAAGTTCTCCGAACAGCGCCGCGCCTTGCGCTGAATCCACGGTGCGGGCCAGAAATGCCCGGATGATCGCCGCGACTTCGTCGAGATGCGATTCCAGCGGGAAGTGACCTGCATCGACGAAGTGAACTTCGGCATCCGGAAGATCGCCCCGGAAGGCTTCAGCGCCGGCGGGCAGAAAGAAAGGATCGTTCTTGCCCCAGACGGCCAGCATCGGTGGACGATGCGTACGGAAATATTCGTGGAAGCGCGGATACGCCGCTACGTTCGATCTGTAGTCGCGGAAAAGATCGAGTTGAATGTCCGCGTTGCCCGGCCGATCGAGGAAGTGCTGGTCGAGCGTGTACGACTCGGGAGCGATCAGCGATGTATCCGACTCCCCGTGCGTGTATTGGAATGACGTCGTCTCGGACTTCAGGAACGCGCGGAGGTTGTTGCGGTTCTCGTCCGTTGCCGCTTCCCAGTAGGCGCGAATCGGATTCCAGGCATCACTGAGACCTTCCTCGTAGGCATTGCCGTTCTGTGAAATCAGCGCGCTCACGTGCTCCGGCCGCGACGCAGCCAGTCGAAAGCCAACCGGGGCGCCGTAGTCGAACACATAAAGTGCGTAGCGATTCAGCCCGATCGTGTCGGTGAAGCTTTCGACCACTTCGGCCAGATGGTCGAAGGTATAGGCAAAGGTGTTGGCTTCGGGTGCATCGGAGAGGCCGAAGCCGGGCAGGTCGGGGGCCACTACACGATATTTGTCGGCGAGCCGGGCGATGAGCCCGCGATACTGATGGCTCGAAGTCGGAAAGCCGTGCAGCAGAAGGACAACGGGAGCGTCCTTGTGTCCGGCATCGCGATAGAACACATCGATGGTCGATCCCGTACGACGATCAGCAACAGAGACAGTTTGATACGTGGGCGTAGCAGACATGACAAGCTCCAGTGTGGCGTGAAATCGAGGTGAGTGCATTGCGCGGTGAACCGGGCCGCGCAGCGCCAAGGATCACTCAACGTACCTTGGAAAACAGGCGCGGCAAGGATGTCGCCAGAAGACTGAATGAAGCCGCGAGAAGCACCAGGTCCTTGAGCAGAAACTGGCCTGGCAGCGCGGAAATCGCAGGGAAGCCGCCGGCGGTTGCCTCGGCTACCCCCGGTGTCGTGACAAAGAAAGTCAACGTGATCAGATATGTCATCGCGGACATCGCCGCGCCGAGCGCCGAGAGCACCGGAACGAATGCGCCGGCTGCAAGTGCAACCGCAGTGGACAGTTCCAGCGTACCGATCACATAGCTGGCACCCTGAATGCCAAATGCCGCGTGCAACCAGCTCATGATCGGGCTATTGGCGATGAACGGGGCAATACCATGTGCCTCGTAGCTCGTAAACTTCATGCCGCCAAACCACATGAACACGATAACCAGAGACCATCGCAGCAGAGCCTGCGATATGTAAGTCCCTGAGGATCGTTCCGCGGCTGCAAAGTCCGAAAACGTCGATTGACTGGTCGATGCCATGATGAAACTCCGTGTAAGAGAATAGTCGGGAGAATGGTCCCCCACTCGCAGCACGTCCTTTTGATGGTTGAAACGCGGTGCTGACGTCGTGAAGGCAGTCTGCGCATTTCCGGAGAATGGCGATAGACACTAAAATGTGGAATCGACCTCTCGTTTTCTGGAAGGCCATAGGCCATGGACCAGCTCGACGCAATGGCGGTGTTTCTCGCCGCAGTGGAAATGGGGAGTTTTTCGAAGGCGAGCCGGAGGCTGGGCGTTCCGCTCGCCACGGTCAGCCGCAAGATGGCAGATCTGGAGACATACCTGAGAGCAACGCTGTTGATTCGCTCAGCGAAAGGGCTCGAATTGACGCCCGCTGGCCGGTCTTACGCAACGTCGGCGAAAGCCATTCTCGAGCAGGTGCTCGAGGCGGAGCGAACCGCGGCGGGAGAGTATGCGGAGCCGAAAGGTGACCTGGTCGTTACTGCGCCAATCATGTTCGGCAGGCTGCATGTGTTGCCCGTTGTAACGCACTTCCTTGCTTCGTATCCGGAGGTCTCCGTGGGCCTGGTCCTGACCGATCGGGTCACCCATTTTCTCGACGATCAGGTGGACGTGGCGCTGCGGGTCGGGGAACTACCGGACAGTAACCTTGTTGCGGTCGGCTTGGGTTCAATCAGACGCGTTGTGTGTGGCAGTCCGGAATATCTCGACACGCGCGGGGAGCCTGTCGGGCCGGAGGACCTCGCGCGTCACAGCGTGATTTCGTTCGAAAGCATATCGGCGTCGGTGCGATGGAACTTCTGGTCTGATGGCGACGAGATCCACGCTCCTATCAGGCCGCGCTTGAGCGTCAATACCATTGATGCCGCAATCGACGCCGGGCTTTCGGGCGTTGGCCTGGTTCGGGCGATGTCCTATCAGGTGGTCGAGTATGTACGCCAGCAGCGGTTGCGCGTCGTCCTGGAGGGATTCGAGCCCGAACCGCGACCGGTTCACCTCGTCTACGACAGGCAACGCAGACTGCCTCTGAAATTGCGCACGTTCATCGACTTCGTGGTTCCACGCTTGCGAGAACGGGTGATGCAGGCAAGTCTTTGAGAAATCGACACGTGCAGGTCGAGCATCGCCGATTTGACTGCTCGATTCAAGCGTTGAACCGCTTTCCTCAGCGGTCATCTTCTCGAATAGTCGGCATGTGAACGCCCAGCGGCTGAAGCGATCCGGTCCAACCGGCTCAGAAGCTCGGTGGCGTGCTTCTCGAGCGGGTAGGGCAAGTCTGGATCGACGAGAATCGTCGCAATTCGCTCTCGCCAATAGTCGGGTTTCAACACGGCATTGCGCTGAGCGTGAAATTCATCGGCCATGCGCTCAAGCTCCAGAATCATCGCCCGAATGTGAGCCAGCTCCTGCTCCTCACGATAGTCGCGTGACATAAGCGTCTCTCGTCCGTGTCTGTGATGATCAAACAGCGTCTCGGTTATGCCCGGGATGACTTCTACCGGCGGGGGTGCGATTCACGACATCGCCATGTCTCTTGAAAGGGTTCTTGCCACTTTCTCAGGTCATGCCGGCGACGCTCTTCGCGCCGATAGTGCTGGGCGATCAAGACTGCCGCAACCAGCATGACCGCAATGCCGATGACGATCGGTACCCATGACTCGCTCATTTGAATCTCCGAAATGCGCTTATGTGCGCGCACGTATCGTTGCTCGGTTGACCTCGCTCCTTCGAGCGCGGATCTTGCCAGGCGCGAAGCCGAACCGCTGTTTGCCGAGGACCGCTCACCCCGGCCGGGCAGTTCTGCACGAGGCAACCGGCCACAGCATGCCGAGCTGTCTCGCCAGCGCGTGGCCGGCTGCGGTAACACGTGCCTGACCTGATTTGTGCGTGATCGTGTCGATGTACGCGAGACCACGGTGGGCGAGTGCCCAAAAATCCAGCGAGTCGATCTGGACCTGAGCTGGCGACCGGACGAGTCGAATCAGCGTGGCAAGTTCGTGAGGGGTCAGCGTCTGGTCCATGTGCGGGATCTTGTGTCCGAAGCGCTACCGAGCCTGAAGTCCGATAAACCAGTATGACGTTGGTGCCCCGCGCGCACAGGCAAGAAATCCATACACGTCGTGTAGGGGAATCTATACAAAATCGGCGGGACCGCCAATGCAGCGGCTCAAACGAGCAAGCCCTGCTCGAGCGCGTAGCGCGTCAATTGTGCATTGCTCTTCAAGCCGATTTTCTGGCAGATTCGCGCTCGATACGTCGTAACGGTATTGGGACTCAGATGCAGCATGGCCGCGATATTGGCGAGGCTTTCGCCGCCCGCGATCAACTTCAATACCTCCAGTTCGCGGTCGGACAGGGCTTCGTGTGCCGGACCCAGCGCTTCTCCGAAGTGCTCGGCGAAGCGTTCGGCGAGCGAGGGCGTGATGAACCTGCCGCCCGAGTGCACCTTGCGCACTGCGGCGATCAAGGTCTCGGCGGACACGCTCTTGGTGAGATAGCCGGCCGCCCCATGCTTGATTGCTCGCAACGCATATACCTCTTCGGCATAGATGCTGAGCATCAGTACGGCGAGCGCGGGTTGTCGCGTCCGCAACGACTTCACCAGCTCGAGGCCGCTGCGATCCGGCAGCGCGACATCGACGAGTGCGACGTCGAAAGGCTGGGTCTTGGCGAGCAGCAGGGCATCGGCGGCCGTCTGGGCTTCCGCGGCAACCTCGATATCGTCGCTCGTTCCCAGCATGAGCCGAACGCCGTTGCGAACGACAGCGTGGTCGTCCACCAGCAACACCCTGATCACGGACTCAGCTGGCATACAGTGTCTCGAGCGGCAGCCGCAAGCTCACCGTGGTGCCCATGCCAGGCGCGCCCGCGATGGTGAGCGCGCCCCCGAAGTGCCGTGCGCGCTCGTGCATACCGGCGATCCCCCAGGATTGCTGCCCGAGCAGCCGCACGGCATCGATGCCCTGACCGTCGTCGCAGACTTCGAAGCACGCGAAGGCATCGTCGCATTGTGCGCGCACGATCATCGACTTTGCCTGCGCGTGCCGCACCGCGTTCGTGAGCGCTTCCTGAATGATGCGAAACAGCGCGGTGCCGAGTTCGGGCCCGACCTCGGAAGCGCTCAGCTTCGGATCGATCGTCAGCGAGCAGGGCACGCCTGTCTGCTTCTCGACCTGCTCGATATACCATTCGAGCGCCACCCAGATACCGAGGTCGTCGAGCACGGTCGGACGCAATTCGGTGATCACGCGACGGACCGTGTCGAGTGCGGTATCGGCCAGTTGCGTAGCCTCGATCAGTTGGGGATCGGGCGCGCGGCCTTCGCGCCGGGCGCGTTCGACTGCAACCGAGACATACGCCTTGATGCCCGTGAGGACGCCGCCAAGCTCGTCATGTATTTCGCGGGCGATGTGTCTGCGCTCGTTTTCGCGGATCCGGTGCTGGTGCGCGCTCAGCTCGCTCAGTGCCCGCTGAATATCGGCCCGCCGGGCGATCTCCAGCTGGAGCGCCTTCGTCTCGTGCTGCCATGCCGCCACGGCCAGCTGATACGGCACGGAGTCCTCAGCCGTCGCGACGAATGTCTCGGGCGGCAGAACGGCATCATGGGCTGAACAAATCGCATGAAATGCGCGCGCCTCGTCGATGCCCCGGAACACGCGTGTGGGATAAGCGCACAGCAATGAGAACGCATGCTTGTGCGAGAGATCATTCCACAGTTGCTCGAGACGCAGCGCAGCCTCGGGCTTTCCGCGTGCGCAAAGAATGGCGACCATCTCGCCGAACGCCCGTACGGGAACCTTGCCGTTCCCCGAGATCGTGTCGATCAGCGTGCCGAGGACCGCTTCGCAGCGCGTCGCGCTCGGCCATCCTTCGATCAGCAGTGCGTCCAGCGTCGCCTCGGCATCCAGCCAGACGACGTTGGCCGGACTTGCGAAAGAGGCCAACTCGAGATCCGTGGGCTTGTCGAGCACCCGTTCGATCTCCTCGCGGTGCCCACGGGTGGCGATGATGAGCGTTGGTTCTTCTGCCTGTGCGGCCTCACGGATAAAGCTGGCGACGCGCTCGCACAGAAACCAGTCGTTCTCGTAAAACTGCACGGCATGATTGCACATCGAAAGATCCTCGCCGCATTGCGCCTGGACGTTTGCCGTCGGTATCAACGATGCGACCGATCTTACCACTCGTGTGCGTGACCGAAACGTGCCTGCCTGCCGTGTGATCTCGTGTCATGAAGCCTTATTCGTGGTGCTTTCGGCGGTGATATTCGAGTTTGTCCATGACGCTGCCGGTGCACGGGAACAGTACGCGCTTCAACGATCCTCACGCAGCGGACCCTGATCCGGGCGCGTGATATCGAGGTAAGCGTCGACCGCGCTGCCGATGGTTGGATGAAAGCACGCGTCGGGAAAAATCGGCGTCAGCTCGAAGCGTCTGAGCTTGTCGCGGACGGGATCTTTCATCTCGGCAAAGTGCATCTCGATGCCGCGATCCTTCAACGCCCGATGCAGCTCGCGCAGCATGTCGGCGGAGGTCACGTCGACGCTCGTTACTGGCTCAGCCGTGACGACGACGCGCCTCACCCGGGTGGGCGCCTGATCCAGCGCGTCGATCAGGCGGTGCTGAAACAACTCTGCGTTTGCGAAGAACAACGGCGCATCCCAGCGAAACAGAAGAAGTCCGGAAATCTGTTCGGCGTTCGGGTAGCGCTTCAGGTCGTGATAGCCGCGCAATCCCTCCACCCGCCCCAGCACGGCGAAATGCGGACGCCAGCCGTCCCACAAGAACTCGATCACCGCGATCACCACGGCGATACAGATCCCGGGTATCGCGCCGAACAGGACGACCCCGACGAAGCAGCAGAGGGACAGCCAGAACTCCCATTGCTGGATGCGATAGATGCGCTTCAGGTCGCTGAACTCGAATAGCCCGATCGCCGCAGCGATCACGACGGCTCCGAGCGCGCTGTTCGGCAGATGGCGAAGCAGATTCGGCGCGGCGAGCAAAACGGCCGCGACGGCCAGCGCGCCGACGATGCCCGTAACCTGGGTTCGCGCTCCAGCCGCTTCGGCGACGGGCGTGCGCGAAGAGCTGCTGCTGATCGGAAAGCCCTGGAAGAGGCCGGTCGCGAGATTGGCGACGCCCAGCCCGATCATTTCCTGATTCGGATCGACGCGCACGTTGGCGCGTGCCGCAAAGGTGCGCGACAGCACGCTCGTGTCCGCGAACGCGATCAGCGCCACGGCGCAGCCGCCCAGCAGAATCCGGACGATGTCGGCGCCGCTCGCCCACGGCAGCGAGAACGAAGGCAATCCCTGCGGAATGGTCCCGAGCACCTTCACGCCTTCGCGTTCGAGATGAAACACCATGACGCACAAGGTTGCGAGCACGACCGCGATCAGGATGCCCGGCACCTTGTCGAAGCGCCTCAGGAGCAGAATGAGCACGAGACTGCCTGCGCCCACGGCAAAGCTGGACCAGTTGGCTTGCCCGGCGGCGATGCCTCTGGCGAGGTTGAGCAGATCGCGCAGCGGACCCTGGTCCTCGATGGAGATCGCGAAGAGCTTGGGCAACTGGCTGATCAGCACCGTCAGCGCGATGCCGTTCATGTAGCCGTAACGGATCGGCTTGGAGAGCAGCTCTGTGACGAAGCCGAGCTTCAGCATGCCAAAGACGACGCAGACGAGACCCGAGACGATCGCCATCATGCCCGCGACGGCGATGGCGCGCGAGGGATCGCCCGACGCGCCGATCACGACGACCGCGAGGACCGGCGCCGCGAGCGCCGAGTCCGGGCCGAGCACGAGAATCCGGCTGGGGCCGAAGATCGCATAAGCGAGCAGCGGAACGATCGTCGCGTACAACCCGCATACGCCGGGGACGCCCGACGCCTCCGCGTACGCGATGCCGACCGGCACGAGCATCGTCGTCAGCACGATGCCGGCGATGATGTCGTTCTTCAGCCAAGCTGCGCGATAGTCCCGCAACATCGTCACGATCGGCAGATGGCGCGTCCAGCGCTTGATGGCGGCCGTGGCTGTCTGACGTGAGTGAGCCGTGTGATCGGTTTCCATGGATCGGCGCTCGTGAAGCGTTCAATGAAGAAAGTGCCCCGGCACGCGCAGCGCGGCGACGGCCATATCGATCAGATCAAACGCGATCGCGAGCATGACGGCGCAGAACACGCAGATCACGGGATGGATTTGCCAGTCGCTCACGGCAACCCGCGCTGGTGTTATCGCATCGGCGGCGCGATGCGGTTGTCACCTGCGTGCCGCATGTTGCGAATATCTGTTGATGATGATATTCAAGTTATGCGGTCGATCCGAAGCAGCGCTCGATCCTCGACGGGGCAGGTGTCGATGGGATACATGCCTTCAACAATTACAGCATCACCGGTTCGATTGCAAACCACGATGGAGGCAACCATGCACAGAAGAGACTTTCTACAGTCAGGTGCCGCAGCGCTCGCTGTCGGCGGCCTTGCCCTGGCGGGTTCCCAAATGATGATCCGTGACGCCGCTGCCGCCGAGTCCAACGCCGCGAAGCGGCAGGCAATCGACGCCAAGGTTCAGGCAACCCTGTCGCGGCTGTACGTGGCGGTCAAGGGTTCAAAAGAACTCATCGCCAAGGCGAATGGCGTGCTGGTATTTCCGTCCGTGATCAAGGTTGGCTTCGTCGCCGGTGGGGAATACGGTGAAGGTGCGTTGCATGTAGGCGGCAAGTCGGTTGGCTATTACAGCACGGTAGCAGGCTCGTTCGGCCTGCAGGCGGGTGCGCAATCGAAGGCCATGATCTACGTATTCATGACGCACGAAGCGCTCAACAGCTTCCGAAATTCCAAGGGCTGGTCGGTTGGCGGCGAAGGTTCCGTCGCGCTGCTGAAGGTCGGAGCGAACGGGGAGATCGATACAACGACGGCCACGGCGCCCGTCGAAGCGATCGTGCTGACGAATGCCGGTCTGATGGGCGACGTGTCGCTCGCGGGCACGAAGGTTTCGCGGCTGAAAATCTAAACGATGCTGCCGATTTAACTATGCACGTCAACCACTAGCGAATCGAGGCAAGCCGCTTGTGATCGAGTCTGATCACGTGTTGCGCGGCGCGTTCGGTTATGTCGTCCATGGTGGCTCCAGTGATCTCCGATGCAGGCACCCGATGCGAAGGCGTTGACTGTTCTTCCACCTCGCGTGACATGTCAATTGATCTGGATCAGCCCACATGCGCCTGACACCGCCGTTCTCACATTCATTCGGGTGCGGGCTCGACTTCGGTTGCAGACCAACTGATGCTCGATACCCCTCGCTCCATGCTCATCCGACTGGCCATTCGCTCAAGCCTTGCCTGGTCTTTCGGATGCATGCGAATCGTTGCCGTAACCTTGATTTGTGTTGGCTCGCTACCCGTGTCCTCGCTGGTCAGGCTCTGGAACGAAAGCGGTTGTGATTCCATTGCGTTCGATAACAGCGTGCGAATATGAATTTCATCTTCTTGCCGGCCGACGACACTCAGAACGTATTCGCGCACCAGATCCGCGCTGGAAACCGGCGTGGAATTGATAATGCGGCTCAAGTCGCGCAATAGCGTATTAGTGACGAGCACCACTCCTGTTCCCGCGAACGCAGGTCCGTAGTGCCCGCTGCCGCATAAGACGCCGACGGCTGCGGAACACCATAACGTGGCCGCCGTGTTGATGCCTTGTATGGAGCCTTTGTCGCGCATGATGACGCCCCCGCCGAGGAAACCTACGCCTGACACGACGTACGCCGCAATCTGCGTTACGCCGGCTTCGCCGTTGCCTGTCAGCATGCCAAGGGTGACGAACAGACAGGCGCCACTCGCGACGAGCGTGATGGTGCGCAAGCCGGCAGTGCGTTGACGAAGCTGGCGCTCGAGCCCGATAGCAACGCCGCAAGCAAACGCGGCCAACAGGCGCAATACGAAATCGATGCTCATCGATGCGATGTCTCTTTCTTCTTTAAAACCTGAAATCGTCTCACGACAGTATGTAGCTGGCGTGAATGTTCGATAGCGAGCCGATCCGCGTAGTCGCGGTGAGCCATCAGTCTGAGGTTAGAACTCAGTCTTTCTCAGGGTAAGCAATGTACCGGATGATCTTCCAGCTGCCGTCGGGCTGGCGGCCGAAGACATCGAGACCCGTCTCATCGTTCGACTCCTGTTTGCCGTTCCCGGCAAGAGTCGATCTCCACGTCAGGCGAACGATCGCGAGGTCACCGGAGACAATGATCTCCTTGATCTTGAGCTCGTAAGAAAGCGATTGCGTAGTGTCGACCAGTGCTTGGCGCAGACGGGCACACAGCAACGGGTAGGTCCGCTCGGGCGCGCCTTGGAAATCGTAACGAAGATCGGGTGCGAAGAGGTCGCAGATATGCGCGGCACGTCGTGCGTTGAAATCCACGCGCCACTGTTCCAGAGCGGAGCGGATGGTGCTCGCGGGATCATTGTCGACCGTCGCTGCATTCAGCACGCAAGGGAATAGGGTAAGGGCAACGCCCACCGTGGCGATGCGGAGGAACAGTCGATTCATTCCGGCTCCCAGTGTACGCGTGCGCAGCATTATTAGGATTCCAGCAGACAATTGTAGTACGCGGTCCCTCAAAGCATAAAGCTTCGGTCGACTTCAACTCTGATCTCTCTGAGCATCCAGCTTGATTGTTGCCGGTTGGACAACACCCTGTACGCATTCGCGATGCTACTGGCGTTCGCCGCTCATGAGTAGCATCTGTCACACGGTCGGTCGAAACACGAGCAAAGCGAAGCGCCAGATTCGCGGTCGTGCTTGTGTACCGACCGCCCAGCGCGGCCAACCCCTCGAAGGAAAAGGAATACTGCAATGAGAGAACTAACCCGTAACGTGCGACCAGTCGTCACCAGCTTCGGCAAAGAAGGCACAGGCGAACTCGTGTCTTCCCGCTACGCGGTGCGCGTGGGTGACGTCGATGTCGTGCTGATCAGCGATGGCATTCTGCCGCTGCCGACTTCCACCATGTCCACCAATGTGAGCGAAAAGGATCGCAACGAATGGTTCGATGATCGCTTCCTGCAACGTGATACGTTTGACTGGGCGCTGAACATCGCGCTCGTGCGCAGCGGCGAACGCCTGATCCTGATCGACTCGGGCGTGGGCGACGGCTTCGAATACTTCACGCGCGCGGGTCAGTCGGTGATGCGCCTGGAAACGGCTGGCATCGACCTGGCAGCGATCACCGATATCGTGATCACGCATATGCACATGGATCATGTCGGCGGGCTGAACGTTGACGGAGTCAAGGCCAAGCTGCGCCCCGACGTGCGCATTCACGTGTCGGCCTCGGAAGTGGAGTTCTGGAGAAATCCGGACTTCACAAGGACGGTGATGCCGGAGACGGTTCCTCCCGCGCTGCGCAAGGCGGCCGCGAAGTTCGTCGAACTCTACAGTGAAAATATTGTGCAGTTCAATCAGAGCGTGGAGGTCGCGCCAGGCGTGAAGGCGCGCGTGACGGGCGGGCACACACCGGGACACTGCGTCGTGGATGTAGCATCGGACGGAGAAAAGCTGACTTTCGTAGGCGACGCGATTTTCGAGGTCGGCTTCGATAATCCCGATTGGCAGAATGGCTTCGAGCACGATCCTGAGTTGGCCGTGGACGTACGTATCGCGCTGCTCAACGAAGCCGCTGAAACGGGCGCCCTGTTGGCCGCTGCACATGTCGCGTTCCCGTCAATCGGTCACATCGCAAAGAACGGTGACGCCTTCCGCTTCGTACCGGTGCAGTGGGACTACTGACGCATTCCCCGCTTGCAGTCGTCTTCATATATATCGCCCGGACGGAAGGATCAAGCGCGGTAACGCTAAAATCTAGGTTTTAGCCCGGAATACGTGCATGTCTTTTGCCTCGCTTGGCCTGATCGATCGGTTGCTGCGTAATTTGCAGGACCTCAATTACCAGACACCTACGCCGGTGCAGACCAAGGCGATTCCTCCCGTGCTCAGCGGCAGGGACGTCATGGCTGCGGCGCAGACCGGCACTGGCAAAACGGCGGGTTTCGTGCTGCCGCTGTTGCAACGACTGGTGCAAGACGGTCCGGCGGTGTCCAGCAACCGCGCGCGCGTGCTCGTGCTGGTGCCCACGCGTGAGCTGGCTGAACAAGTGCTGCAAAGCTTTATCGATTACGGCAAAGGTCTCGACTTACGGTTTCTGGCCGCCTACGGCGGCGTGAGTATCAATCCGCAGATGATGAAGTTGCGCAAGGGCGTCGACGTGCTTGTTGCCACGCCCGGCCGTTTGCTGGATCTCAATCGCCAGAACGCCGTGCAGTTTGATCAAGTCGAAACGCTGATTCTGGATGAAGCCGACCGCATGCTGGATCTGGGCTTTGCGCGTGAACTCAACGCCGTCTTTGCTGCCTTGCCCGCTCGGCGCCAAACCCTGTTGTTCTCCGCCACGTTCACCGATGATATCCGCGCCATGGCGGCAAGCATCCTGCGCGACCCGGTCAATATCAGCGTCAGCCCACCCAATGCCACGGCCAGCAAGATCAAGCAGTGGGTGGTGCCGGTGGATAAAAAGAACAAGCCTGAGCTCTTCATGCACCTCGTCTCCGAGAATGACTGGGAGCACGCGCTGGTGTTCGTCAAAACCCGCAAGGGCGTGGATTATCTGGCGGCCATGCTGGATGAAGCGGGCTACGCGGTCGATACCATCCACGGCGACAAACCGCAACCCGCGCGCCTGCGTGCGCTGGAGCGCTTCAAGTCAGGCGAAGTACGTATGCTCGTAGCCACCGATGTGGCGGCGCGCGGACTGGATATCGATGACCTGCCGCTAGTGATCAACATTGATCTGCCGATCGTGGCGCAAGACTATGTGCACCGTATTGGCCGTACCGGCCGCGCGGGCGCAAGCGGCGTGGCGGTGTCCCTCGTGTGTGCCGATGAAGCGCCGCAACTTGCTGCGATCGAAGCGCTGATCCGGCATACGCTGCCCCGCGAGGAAGAGCCGGGATTTGAAGCAGAACATAGAGTGCCGCAGACCAGTGAGACGGGCCAGATCATCAGGAAGCCCAAAAAGCCCAAGAAGCCGAAAATGCCGCAGGCCGCGCCTGGCGCCATGCAGGCGCTCGGCAAAAAAATGCCGATGCAAAGCGGCGAAAAAGCGCGGCGCGTTGCGACCGCAGATAAAGGCACAAGCTTGTCCAGCGGCAATCCATTCAGCGTGCAAAAGCCATCTGGAAAACGCGCGAACAAGCCAGCTTCGGGTTCACGCAAGCCGGCTGGCAAATCCGTTGGGGGGCGCGGCAAACGCCAACCCTGATTTGTCTGGATAACTAACGCCAGCATTGGAGCAGACTGGAGGTTTGCCGCCTGCTGGCAAGCAGCGGCGCGAATTCGGCGTGTATCAGGCGGCGGGTTATGGCGCACTCAATCAAGCGGCCTTGATCAATTGGAAGTCGCATTGATAGCCCCGCGAAAACCTGGCGACCAAACTGCAATCGCATCGGTCGGCATTGGGAAAATCGCCGGCACATCCTAAGATCAGATACAGCAACCCGAGGGCGCGACTGCAACAGTGCGCCATAACGTTGCGAACTGCGTCGTCCCGTACCTTGCAAGGCACGCCGAGGAGTTCTCAACAATGAAAACAAGACTGACCGGTTCTTCCCGCCTGCTCGTCGCCGTGGCGTTTTGCGTCTGCGCATGCCATGCGGTCACTGCGTTATCCGCGGAGATTTCCGGCGCCGGCTCTACCTTCGTATATCCGCTGTTGCTGAAATGGGCGGCCACATATCATACGAAGACGGGTCAGCGCGTCGACTATCAGCCCACGGGTTCGGGAAATGGTGTTCGACAAATCAAGGCAGCCAGAGTGACTTTCGGCGCCTCGGACATGCCGCTCATGCCCGACGAGTTGCGAGCCGCGGGACTGGCCCAGTTTCCTGTCGTGATTGGCGGTGTTGTGCCCGTCGTGAATCTTCCGGGTGTAGGTCCGGGACAGATTCGCCTGTCCGGGCCGCTTCTCGCCGACATCTACCTTGGCAAGATCGTCTACTGGAATGATCCGGCTATCGTCTCGCTCAATCCCGGTGTTGCCCTTCCGAACCTCAAGATCGTCGTCGTGCATCGGAACGAGAGCTCCGGCAGCACCTTCAATTGGGTGAGCTTCCTCTCGCAGAGCAGCGCTTCCTGGAAATCCAGCGTGGGTGCGGCTACGACTGTCAAATGGCCGACCGGCGTCGGCGCTACCGGCAACGATGGAGTCGCGACGTACATCAAGAACGTGGAGGGCTCGATCGGTTACGTCGAACTGACTTACGCGCTGCAACGGAATCTGGCTTATACGGCTGTGCAGAACCGAAGCGGGACTTTCGTGCAACCGTCGCGCGATAGCTTCAGCGCGGCCGCAGCAGCAGCGGACTGGAATGATCGGCCAGACTTCTATCAGATCGTGACCGATGCGCCGGGCGAAAACGCATGGCCGATTGCCGGCGTGGTGTTCGTTCTCGTGCCGAGAGAGGCGAAGGACCCGGCTGCATCCAAAGCCGTGCTGGCTTTCTTCAGATGGGCGCTCAATGAAGGGCAAGCCGACGCCGATGCCGAGCACTACGTGTCGTTACCTGCCGCGCTCGTCAAGCAGATCGAAGCTTACTGGAGTCAGAATATCAAGTGAGCCTGGGAAAACCTATGCAGCACTTGCACTACTTCCCGCGACCGTTCTTTCGCTTCTGGCTCGCCAGTTTCACGATGTCGTCCGTTGGCGTGCTCGTCAGGAGCCGCCGCATCTCGTCCAGTTCTACCCAGCGACACTTGGATATTTCGTTGTTCGGACGCGGTTTGGCCCGGTTCGAGATGTCGCAGTAAAAGACGTGGTGATGTTTCTGCTTGCTCTTGAAGTCGAAGAGATATTTCGCCGACTTGCCGGACAGTCGCGTTTCTTCCTTGAGCTCGCGGAGCGCGGCATCGGCCAGATGCTCGCCACGCTTGAGCATACCGCCCGGCAGCGCCCATTTGGATTCCCTTGCAACGAGCAAAATCCGTCTGCCTTTTCGACAGATGACAGTGGCGCGTTTCTTCAAGTTTGAACTCCGCGTTTTTTTCTATGTGTCGATGCCCGCGTGTCTCCGGCAATGCGCGCGGATTTGCGTCAAGCGGCAGAGCGCCGATAGCTTGGATGTTCACGCGCGATGCGCGCAGCAATGCTATTACAAAACCGGATGCACTTGCCATCGATTAATTTGCGGGTGAGCGCAATAAATCTGGCTGTCTGACATAAAAGTTTCATCGAGCCGAAAGCGAAGCGCTGTATTCAAGGCTCGGTCTCGGCAACTGCGGACTCGGGCGTCTGGCCGCAAGATTGCAGTATGAAGACGGTTTTGTGACTTCGTATCGCGAGACGCGAAGTTGCTGTGTTAAGGTCTGGGCAAAATATATCTTCTGTCCGACCCGAGGTTTGAATGGATATGGATGGTGACTGGCCCTTGCCACGCCCGAACACGCTCTTCAAGAATGATCGCTTGACTGCGAGTTCATTGCTTTCAAGACAGAGCACGATCGCCAGTACGTTTTCTTTTCTCGCTACACCGGTGGTAGCCGAGGCGGTTCAAAGGGCGAAGGCGCTGTCCACGACAAGCGATGCCGAGGGGTTTCATCAACTCCGCGTGGCTTTCAGAAAGCTTCGCGCGTTGTTCTGGGCGTATTCCCCATGGCTCGGGGAGGAGGCGACCGCGCAGGCCGTCGAAGAATTCAAGCGTCTCGCTGCGGTAGCGGGTGGAACGCGTGACTGGGACATCGCTGGCGATCTCCTGAAAGCTGCCCAGGAGTCGCGCGCATCGATCGAATTGCTCGTGGCGGCCGCACGCGAGAAACGCGCGCAGGCGGTGATGCACAGTCAGGCGATGATCAAGTGCGATGAAGTCGAGGCGTTCCTGAACGACGTCTTGCTACGTGCGCAAACGACGCTGCAGTCGCGTTGCAACGATCTCCCCATCCAGGCATTCGCGGAGGAGCGCGTCCGGCTGGCGCAACGCGCGCTTCGCAAGCGGAGCAGGCGTGCAGCACGTAGCGAGACCGCGCACGAAGAGGATCTCCACGACGTTCGCAAGGCGGGCAAGAAGCTGAGATACCTGCTCGAGTTCTTTCAACCCGTTATCAGAGGCGGGCACAGCCGCACCATCAAGGAATTGACGTCCGTGCAGAACAAGCTTGGACTGTTCAACGATATTGCCGCCAGTGAGGCACTCATCCGCAGCGCCTCGTTCGACGAGGTTCCGCACCCGGTCGTGCGGGAATCGCTGCAATGGCTGGAAAAACAGAAGCATCGCCGAATGCGTGCAGCATCACGGCGAGTTCGAGCGATCGCTGGGTGAGTCCATCCCGAAGGCGCTCGAAGGTGTCACGTTCGGCTGGTATAAGCAAGGAGTCCAACCGTGCAGGAGATGCATGTTGAGCCCGTCCACTACTCAGAATCGCGCAAGGCATCCATTCGAAACCCTGTTCGTCGACTTAGGCCGACACTCGCCTGACAAGGCGCTCGCGTTACTGACTGTAGCTATGCGTGAAGAGCCGCGCGATACCAACGCCTATGAGTGGATCACAAGGGTTCTTCCCGGCGCGACGCTCAAACCCGCGCTGGCATTCGGTTCAATCGGAGAACTCTATCGGTCTTACACGCGACCGGCGGAATTCGAGAGGCTGAAGCACGTCCTCCGCGCATAAGAACTGATTCTTTGATCGACTACAAACGTTCGCCGGCACATGCCGGCTCTGCCTGCTGCTCGATTCGCCGCACGCTGACGCGGACGTCCATGTTCATGAAGTCCTGCGCGTCACCGAGCCAGGAACCGCACACTGGCGCGGCCTGTTCGGGCTTGCGCGTGAACGCCACGCGAATCAGGTCGGTCCCGCCGACCAGTGAGTTGGTCGGGTCGTATGGCACCCAACCGGCTCCTGGCAAAAAGACGTGCAACCATGCATGCGTCGCGCCGGCGCCTGCCACGAGCGGCTCGTCGCGGCTTTCAACCTGTCGCGCGCCCTGCTGCAGTCCCGTATTGCGTACCGCTGGCGGAGCCGGCGTATCGAGCGCCCGATCGTACAGATACCCCGACACGAAGCGAGCGGCGAATCCCAGTCCCCGCACTACCTCCATCATCAGCAGCGCGAAATCCCGACAGGTGCCGCTGCGCCTGTTCAGTGTCTCGGACGGATGCTGAGTGCCCATGGCATCACGCGACTGGTACTGGAAGTCGCTGCGGATGGCTGCGTTGATATTGGCCAGGATGTCGCGCGTGTGGATGGTGCCGCGGCGGGGGAGAAACTGCGCCGTCCAGTCGCGCAGCAGGGGCTGATCGTCTGGATATTGCGGCGGGAGGAAGGGCGCCAGGTCGAGCCGGTCTTCGTCGGTGTATTGGAACGGATAGTTCTCGGCTTCGGGCGCCAGCGGCAACTCCAGATTCTTGACGCCGAAATGCTCGATCACGAAGCGCGCGCGGAATTCCAGCGTTTCGGCGGGCACCCGTGGTTCGACGATCGCGACCGAATTGGAGAACACGTCCTGCATCCAGAACTGTGTGCTGTGCGGCGACACCGCCAGTGTGGCCGACAGCACGCGGATGTCGTGCGCGGCGCGCGGCCGGAACATCACGCGGTGCGGGGAAAACTCCACTGGCTTGTTGTAGCGATAGGTTGTGACGTGCTCGACTTCGAAAAAGACGGACATGTGCCACCTCAGCCGGGCGCCATAACATTTGATCAAGATACCATCATTGACGCACCAGGTACCGCCAGAGCGCCATGCATTCGGCATCGGCAATCTGATAGCGGGGCATCGACTTGCGAAGCAGGACGCCCGCCGGGTCGACCCCATCCTTGACCGCGCGGCAGAAGGCCGTCACGTCATAGTGGCTGATCGGACCTCCACGGCGAGGTGTCGCGGCGAGCAGCGAGTCGTGTGTCAGCGGTGGCGCAAAAGCTGCCGCCGTCGACGCGCCCGCATGACAATTGACGCATCGAGTCGTCCAGGAAGGCAACGGGCGATCGTCGTCGCGCAGGTGCGCGGCCATCGGATGTTGTCCGTTGAATATCGCGCACCCCAGGCCGGCGGGTTCACATTCGGCCTGCGCACGCGCCGAAGGTGTCATCACGGCAAGGGCCAGTCCGATCGCGGCGGTTCGCGTCACAGAGCGAAATGGCCGCGCCATTTCAATGCACCAGCAGCACGCGCGAGACACTCGGCACGCCCTTCGCGTTCAGGGCGAACAGCATGTAATAGCCGGGGACCACGACGCCGGGATCGGAAGGAATGTTCAACTGATATTCACCCGCGGTACCTACCGTGAACGTCAGCGGCACGCGTCGCTGCTCGTTGTTCAGCGAATGGGTGACCGACGACGAGCGCATCAGCGCGAAGGCACGCATTCCCCTGCTGGCCGTCACCACGATCGTCGTGCCGAGTTGCGCGTCGGACGGCACGGACGTGAGACTGGGCCGGGACGCGGCTGACCCGTCCGCGTTGAGCAGATAGGGCGGCGTCAATATCTCCACGTCAGTGTGATTGGTCGCGCATGCCCCGCACAATCCGCCACCGCCGCTCAGCACGCGTCCGTCGTTCAGAAGCAGCGCGACGCTGTGATACGTGCGCGGCACGGCCTGAGCGGCGAGCGGAGAGAACGCATTGGTGGCCGGGTCCCACAGTTCCGGGGTGAGGATGGCGTTGTCGTCCGAGAAAGGCGCAGCAAAAGTCTGTCCGCCGATCACGACGACCTGTCCGTTCGGCAGCACGACGCTGTTGCTGAACGCGCGCTGGTAGATCATCGGCGCGATGGTCTGCGTCACCGCATTTCCGTTATTGATGTCGATGAGTGTCGCATTGGACGTGGCCTGCGATTGATCGTAGCTCGGTGCGCCTCCGACCGCGAGAATCTTGCCGACGTCGTACATGACGGCGTTGCCGTTCATCGCATCGCTGTCGCGACCCCGGTTGCCTGCCGCGGTGACATTGCCGTTACCGGCTGTATCGAACCAGTGCATGGCCCGGCTGGGTCCCGCGTGGAACACGCGTCCATTGGCGACCGCGAACAGCCATGCGTGATTGTCGGCGCGAAATACGCCCGCATTGTCGTTCGTGAGGATGGTGTCGTCGGTGATGGCGCCGTCGATCCGCCAGCCCGAACCCGGGGTCCAGGTTTCACCGGTCTTGCCCCCGAGCCCGCCGTTCCAGGAGCCGCCCACCAGGAACACATTGCCGTTGCTCAATGTCACGCTTCCCTGATAGCCGCGTGGAATGTTCATGCGATCGCTCGCGGTCCAGGCGTTCGTCGAAGGCGAATAAATGCTGGTCAGTCTCGTGCTCGAACCCCCGGTCACGAAAATCCGGCCATCGGGGAGATTGGCGATGCCCGGGCAGAACATGTCGTGACCGGTATTGCTCACGATCACTTGCTTGCTGTTGCCGGTCGATGGATTGAAGATCGCCGTGTAGGTCTTGCCCGGCGTGACCTCGCCAGTGGTGAAGTTGAGCGCGCTGTCCGCGGCCCAAACCAGTACGTTTCCGTTGGGAAGATTGGCGGCCTGCAACGGGACGAGCGGCATTGAGATGGGCGCCGTCCACTTCGAGGGCAATACGGTTCTCGGCACCGGCAAGCCGCTCACTTGCCAGGTCTGTGTCGCACTGCCATTGCACACCTGTTGCGTGAGCTGGACACCCTGAGAGGTCGTGCTCGACGCGCTCACGCACAAGCCGCTATGTCCCGCGACGATTGCGTAGCCCGCCCCTTGCGGTGTCAACGAGAAGGCCTGATTCAAGCCGCCATTGCAGGTCCACTGGATGATGGGGCCACCCGGGTCGCGGGCCTGGCCCGACACGTCCATGCACAGGCCGCTGTTCCGATTGACGAGGTTGTACCGGGTGCCGGTTGCAACCGGGAGCCATTGCTGGTTTGCGCCGCCCCAGCAGGGCCAGGAAATCACGGGCCCTCCCGGCGCCGTTGCTGCGCCGCTGACGTCCGCGCACATGTTAGTGCCGCTCAGCGTGATAGGGGCCGAGGTTTGCGCCCGGACAGCGGGCGATATGCCTGCCAAAGCCAGCGGCAATGCGATCAGCAGCAAAAAGCGCATGCATCGGACGAGCAGGCGGGCCGCGTCCCTCGTCGAACGAATTCCTGGCATGGTTTCGCTCCGCGTGGAGAAAGTCTGCTTAGGCACGTGCAAGTGCGCCGAGCACATTGCAGAGGTCGTCGACGCGGGGAAGGTCGGCGCTTCGCCAGCGCAACATCGCGTTGGCGTCGAAGCAATACACCTGCGTCGAATGATTCGCGATGTCGCCGAGAGGGCTATTGCTGCCCGAGAGCGCCACTCGCATCCGGTCTACATCCTTCAGTGCTGGCGTCGCGGCATTCCACGCCGGACCTGCCTGAAATCGCGCAAGCCAGGCGCGCAATGCCGAGGGTGAATCGGAAAGCGGATCGATTCCAACCGACAGCAATTGCACCGGACGATGAGCGCGGATTTGCGGAATCCGTTCCTGAACCGCGCTGAAAAGCGCGCCTTGCAGGGGACATACCGTGCCGCAGCCCGTGTATATCGTCTGCAGCGCGGTCACGCCCTGGCGGAGCACGTCGTTCAGCAGGCGCGTTCTGCCGGTCTGATCGACCAGCAAGGTGTCGCCGAGGTGAACCGGCGGCGTGACTAGTCCCAGCCCGCCATGCTGCGCAAACGAGAACGGGGACATTGCGCCCAGCGCGAGTGCAGCCATGTCGCGAAGCAGAGCGCGGCGAGTGAGGGCGGGAGCAAACGCACCCATGCCGGATGTCAGACAGTCGGGCATCTTTTTCTGGCTCACCGAAATCGCCCTCATCGACACGTTTTACGATCCCCGTTCCGGGGCATCACGGTGCGACTTGTACGTCGAAGATCCGGCCTGACAGGCGCGAGCAGAGGTGTCGCAGCCATGGCTCTTTTGTATTGCAATTTCTCTCGGACGAAGACTAGCAGTCCAAATCGGCAAGATCCGTTCTGGAGGATAAATAAATAGGTAAATATGTGCCCTCGGATACATACGCCTTAGGAATTGAAAGGGTTCTCGAAGCAAACGCGTCATTGCTGTCCTGATTCGAAATCGGCCGCGCACTTTGCATCCGAACGTTCGTTGGCGAGAAAGTCTTCTTTTTCTGTCACCATCCGGGGGCGCTCATGTTATTGCTTTGTTAGCATCGTCGTCGCTCCATGCGTTGCCCGTTCCGGCCCTTCCGGAGAAGGAGAATGCAAATGAATGCGCGTTTTTCCGCTTGTGCCGTCGCACTCGGCGCCGCGCTGATCGCGGCAATCATCGGCGCGTGCAGCGGCGGTGACTCCAGCAGCGAGTCGACATCGGCCGCCGCCAGCAGGGCTGCGTCGAGCGTATCGAAGGCAACGAGTGCGGGCACGTCGGCTGCCGGCAACCCGATGGACGTCGTCACCTGGCACAACGACATCGCCCGCACCGGCCAGCAACTCAACGAAACGATCCTCACGCCCGCGAACGTCAGTGCGAGCAATTTCGGCAAGCTTGGGTTCTTTTCCGTCGATGGCCTCGTCGATGCCCAGCCGCTCTTTCTCGCAGGCGTGCCGATCGCGGGCGCTTCGCACAACGTGGTCTACGTCGAGACCGAGAACGCGAGCGTCTACGCCTTCGATGCCGACAACGGCGCCGTGCTCTGGAAAGTTTCGACGCTCGGCAACGGCGAGTCGCCGAGCGGCGACCACGGCTGCACCCAGATCACCCCGAGGATCGGCATCACGGCGACGCCGGTCATCGACCGCACGCGCGGGCCGAATGGCGCGATCTATGTAGTCGGCATGTCGAGGGACGCTTCGGGCGGCTATCACCAGCGCATTCACGCGCTCGACGTCGCCACCGGCGCCGAGCTCTTCAACGGCCCGACGGAAATTCGCGCGACCTATCCGGGCAATGGCTCGGGAAGCCAGAACGGCACGCTCACATTCGATCCGGGCCAGTACGTGGAGCGCGCGGCGCTGCTGCTGCTGAACGGCACCATCTATACCGCATGGACCTCGCACTGCGATTTCCTGCCGTACACCGGCTGGGTGATGGGCTACGACGCCGGCACGCTCCAGCAGACAAGCGTGCTGAACGTGACGCCGAACGGCCAGATGGGCGCGATCTGGATGAGCGGAGCGGGGCTCGCATCGGACGGCGAAGCCATCTATCTGCTCGATGGAAACGGCACCTTCGATCCGACGCAAAACGAGCACGAGATGCCGATCAACGGCAACTACGGCAACGGCTTTCTGCGACTCAATCTCGGACCATTGCGGGTGCAGGACTATTTCCAGCCGTCGAATACGATGCAGGAATCGAATCAGGACGAGGATCTCGGCTCGGGCGGCGCGATGGTGCTGCCCGATATGGCCGATTCGACTGGCGCGGTGCGCCATCTCGCGATCGGCGCGGGCAAGAACAAGACGATCTACGTCGTGAACCGCTATTCGATGGGCAAGTTCGATTCGAACGCCGACCATATTTACCAGGAGCTCGTCGGCCGGCTCGGCGGGTCGGTGTTCGGCGCGCCCGCGTATTTCAACAACACGGTCTATTTCGGATCGGTCGGCGACAACATCAAGGCGTTCACGATCTCGAACGCCACGCTGTCGGGAGCGCCCACGAGTCAGACGGCGAACAAGTTCGGCTTCCCGGGCACGACGCCGAGCATTTCCGCGAACGGCACGGCGAACGGCATTCTGTGGGCGGCGGAGAACGGCACGATCGGTGTGCTGCGCGCGTACGACGCGACGAATCTCGCAAGCCAGCTCTACAGCAGCAACGACTTCGGCGGGCGAGACCAGTTCGGCCAGGGCAACAAGTTCATCACGCCGATGATCGCGAACGGCAAGGTGTATGTGGGCACGAGGAACGGTGTGGCCGTGTTCGGATTGTTGTCGAGATAGCGAGGGCTCGCCCGCCCGCTGAACAAAAAAAGGCCGCCTCGTTCAAGAGGCGGCCTACTTCCATCAACCCACCATCAGGCCTTCGGCGCAAGCCACGAGTCTTCGGCTTCGATACCGTCCGGCTCGTACGTCCACGTGATCTTCTCGTACGTGAAGGCGAGGTCTTCCATGTGGCCCAATTGCTTGTTGCTGGGGTCCAGCGCGTTCGGCGTCCACGACTTCATATTCGTCAGAATCGCGTTCGACAGCTTCACGGTGTAGTACTTCTCTTCCGTGCCCTTCGGCGAGATGCGATAGAACTCCAGCGACACGTCCTTCAACTGCTCGCCCGAGGTCAGCGCCTGAAACAGCTTGGGCGACGACTTGTCGATTTCCTTGGTGATCGTCATCGCGCCATGCACGCGTTTGCCCGTGGGCAGACCGGTTTGCGGGCTCTTCGGAATTTCGATGGTGTGATCGACGGCCTGGACGAGAATCTTTCCTTCGTGACCCTGAACTTTGTTCGAGCCTTCGATCTTGCCTTGGTTTTGGCCTTCGAGAGTGAGGTAGCACGGCATCGGCATGATTTGTTCTCCGGTTTGTTTGGCGCGTTTCGTTTAGCGCATGAGAGGTATTCTGTGGGCGCGCCGTTACGGTCGCGTTTCAGAAAAGCGGATTCAGGTTACGAATGAAACACGGGGCTCGCGCCGCTTCGGCGAAGCGTTTGAGCGCGGCCCGCTTGCATCGTGGACGTGAGCGCGCAGAACGCTCAGCTGAAGAACTTCCCGAGCGTGATCGTGACCGACTGCGTCGCCGTCAGCCCGATGGACGGATTCTGGTCGCAGACATCGTCGTAGGGGAAGGCGTAGGCGAGCGAGTTGGAGCTCAGTCGATGGAATAACTGCGCCCACGGATTGAAGACCAGTGTGTTTGGGTTGGCGATCTGATAGAAGGTCGCTGCGTCGTTCTTGCAGGTCGCATCGGCGAGCGTGTTAGACATCACGCCGCGGTTGAACGCGGCGGCCAGCATCTTCTGCACGTTCTTGGCGGCGTCGCTGCCGGTCGCGAGCGTATTCGCGCACTGCCAGACGTCATAGCTGGAGATGCCGGGCGTGCCACCGACCGTGAACGCCGCTGTGCCGCTCGCAGTCGAACCGGCGTAGAACGTCAGGCCGACACCGGATTGCACGATGCCGGTGTAGGTGCCCGTCGCGAGATCGGTGACGGACAGCGGCGTGGTGGCCCAGGTCTGATACCAGTTCTCGATGGTCTGGTCGAAATACGTCAGCAGCGAGCCGTTGTACTGGTTCTGCGCCGAGATGCTCTTGGGCGACAGCGCGCGCAAGGTGACTCTGCCGTTGACCGCGAGTGCCGCCGGAAAGGCGGACGGCGCGGGCACGCTCTGCGGCAGGTAGAACGCGGAGGGCAGCTTCGATACCGCCTCGAGGATCGACGGACGCGACGCATCGTACCGGCCTTGCTGCGCGCCGCCCGGCGTGCCGCTCAGCAACAGCGGAAAGCCGAACTGATCGACTTGCGTGGTGTTGCCGTTGAAATTGCCCTCGCTGTCGAACGAGAATTCGATCCAGTCGAACAAGGTGAGTGAGCCGGGACCGTCGACGGTCACCGGGGCGGTGTAAGCGCTGCTGCCGAGCGCCGTGAACGGCAGTTTCGGCACACCGACGGACAGATAAATGCGGCCGCTGAACGCCGCCGTGCCGGTGCCCAGACCCGGAATGCTCGTTGCATTGAGCTTCGACAGATCCAGCACGAAGCTCGACCCGACCGTGAGCGGAATGCTGTAATCGGCCCATGCGAGCGGATAGGTTTCTGCAAGCGCCGCGGCTTCGCTGCCGGGCAGCGCGGACGAGCCGGGAAACGTCTTCGAGGCGATCGTGTTGTCGGCGGCGCTCATCACGTGGGGCGTGCCGGTCGAGTCCACCCAGTACTGCGTCACGCCCGAGGTGAGACTCGTCTCGCCGATCACGTAGGCGTAGACGGCCGTACCGGCAGGCAAATCGGTTTGTGTGAGATCGAGCGTCAGCGGCGTCTTCGCGGTGGCTTGCATGCCGCCCGCCTGCGGCGCTGACGACGACGCAGTCGATCCCGACGCCGGATTCGAACTCGAACCGCCGCCGCATGCGGCGAGGAGGCCCGATGCCCCCATGCCGAGAAGAAAAGTGCGTCGGCTGATGCTTTTGGTCGTCATCTTCGGGTCCTTCATCGGAACATAGGGTTAAGGGCGGCACAACGCGCAGTTCATAAACTCATCGGGTTATCGGCATGCGAGGACGCTGGCTTGAGGCCTGGCGCGGATCGGAGCTTGCGTGTCCGGAAACCTTGCGCATGCGACATTGGAACGGCCCCGCGTCCGGTCGAGAATGGAATTTTCGAGGAGTGCGACGACCATGCCCTACCTGCAACTGGATGTATGCGGCCACTATTCAGTGGACGACAAGCGGCGCCTGGCGCTGAAGATGAGCGAGACCTACGCGCGGATGATGTCGGTGGACATCAGGCGTATCAGCGTCGCAATTCGAGAACTGGGTGATGGAGGTGTCTGGCGGATTCCCGAAGCCGGTGAAGAGCCCACGCCGGTCGCGGTGATGATGCTGGATATCAGAAAGGGCAGGGCGCCCGAACTGCGTATGGATGTGGCCAAAGCGCTTTGCGCGCATTGCATCGAAATTCTCGGCCTTCGTGAAGACCGGCTCAACTTCGAATTCACCCAGCATACCGGGGATGAAATGTATCACCCGGCACTCGGTGGCTATAGTCCGGAATGGACGCCCGGGGAACAATGAGGCGAGCGTCTCTAAGACGCGAGCGGCGTTATACCTGACGCCCGCTGTATGGTCTGGGGAGGCTGACCGAATGCACGCAGGAAGGCTTGACGCATGCGTTCCCGGTCTCCGAAACCCGTCTCTCTCGCGACGATCTCGATCGGGTGACGAGTCGTCTCCATCATCAGCCGGGCGGCTTCAACGCGAAGCCGCTCGATCGCCTTGGCGGGCGATTGACCCGTCTCCTCACGAAATACGCGGCTGAACTGGCGCGGACTTAGCCGTGCCGCTTCTGCCAGTCGCTCGACCGACAAATCGCTTGCAAGATTTTCGCTCGCGTAGGTGAGCGCCATCTGCACGCGGTCCGAGCGCGCTCCCATCTCCAGCAGCGCCGAGAACTGCGACTGGCCGCCCCCGCGTCGCTGATAAAGCACGAGCTTGCGCGCGACCATGCGCGAGGCCTCCAGCCCGAAGTCGTTCTCGACGATCGCGAGCGCGAGATCCACGCCCGCGCTCATACCGGCCGACGTCCATATCTGCCCGTCGACGACGTAGATGCGATCTTCTTCGAGTCGAATGTCCGGATACTGCGTCTGGAAGGCGCGCGCGTGGAACCAGTGCGTCGTTGCCCGCTTACCTTCCAGCAGACCCGCAGCAGCCAGAACGAACGCACCCGTGCAGATCGAAGCGATGCGCCTTGAGTGCCGCGGTGCTTGCCGAAGGTATTCCACCAGCGCAGCCGAGGGAAGGCGGCATTCGTTGTCGCCCGCCACGATCAGCGTGTCGTAGCCCTCTTTGGCAAGCGGTTCGGTGTGAACCGAAAACCCCTGGGACGAAGCGACCGGTCCGCCGTGCTCGGACACGATGGCGAACTGGTATGCCGCTTCGTCGCGGAGCAGGTTGGCGTATTCAAAGACGCTCGCCACGGCAAGCGCGAGCGACTGAAAATCTGGATAGACGAGAAGTCCGACGGTATGCACGATATCCCGCGAGTCATGGCCTGATTCATTGAAGGTAGCATGAACAGACAGCGGTGCGGTCCGTCCGTCGTCGAATCTGCGAATCGGGAGCAAGGACAGCCGATGGCTTGAATCATTGCATATATGGCATTGAGGTCGTCGACGGTCAAGGTCAGAATCCACTCCATGAACCGACACCCTGTTGGTTCAACCCACCCAAAGGAACGACCATGACTGCTTCTACGAAAGGTTTCGCGCTGATCACGGGCGCATCGGCCGGCATTGGCGCCATCTACGCAGACCGCCTCGCCAGGCGCGGTTTCGACCTCATTCTGGTGGCGCGTAACCAGACCCGACTGAACGCGCTCGCAGAGCGCCTCACGAAAGAGACGGGCCGCTCGATCGAAACCGTTGCCGCGGATCTCAACGACAAGGCTGCGCTCGCGAAAATCGAAAGCATGCTTCGTGAAGACCAGCGCATCACGATGCTGGTGAACAACGCAGGCGTCGGTTCGGTCGCATCGGTTCTCGACGGCAATGTCGACGCCATGGAATCGATGATCGGCCTGAACATCACGGCGCTGACGCGCCTTACCTATGCAGCCGCGCCTGCGTTCGCCGCAAGGGGCGCGGGCACCATCATCAACATCAGTTCGGTGGTCGGCATTGCGGTCGAACTGCTGAACGGCGTCTACAGCGCCTCGAAATCGTACGTGCTGAGCTTCGGCCATGCGCTGCAGCGCGACCTCGCGGGCAAGGGTGTGCGTGTGCAGACCGTGCTGCCCGCAGCGACGGCAACCGAGTTCTGGGACGTGGCGGGCTATTCGAAGCAGAAGGAAGCGGCGAGCACGATGACAGCAGACGATCTGGTCGATGCAGCGCTCGTCGGACTCGATAACGGCGAACTCGTGACTATCCCGACGCTGCACGATGGCGACGACTGGACGAAGTGGGAAGCGGACCGTCGCGCGCTGGCTCCCAGATTCGCGAATGCCAAGGCCGCTCCGCGCTACGCGTCGAGTGCCGGGACGGCCCGGTAATCGCGTCAATCGATGTTGCGGAAGCGATTGGCGCGCAAGGCTTTTCGGATAGCTGATTTCTTTTAGCTTATCGGCCCCGTTGTATCGCGACGGACCAGTTGGATGGGCAAGACATCGTGGACGGGCGCGCCCATTCCTCCGGCTCGAATGCGCTCGACGAGTCGGCGGGCGGCGGTGCGCGCCATTGCTTCAACGGGCTGCCGGATCGACGTCAATCCGACCAGAGGCGATCCAGCCAGTGGCATGTCATCAAAGCCGATGATCGAGAGCTGCTGCGGCACCGCGATGCCCTGTCTTTTGGCTGCTTCGAGCACGCCGAGCGCAATCGTGTCGTTGCCCGCGACGATGCCGGTGACCCGGTTATCGTCGCTCAGCATCGCGATGGCGCTGGAATACCCCGCCTCGCTGGTGTAGTCGCAATGAATCAACGGCACCGATTCCGGCGCTACGCCCGCTCCTTCGAGCCACTGCAAGGCCCCTTTGACGCGGTCTCTGCTTGTCGACGTGTTCTGCGAACCCATGATCAACCCGATCCGGCGATGACCCAGTTGATAGAGATGCTCGGCCGCGAGGGCGCCGGCGTGAACGTTGTCGACCTCGACCGTGTCGACCCTCACATCATCGACAGACCGAACGACGAGTACAAGGGGAATGCCGCGCCTTTGCATCTCTGCCACCACGGGTGAGTCGAGCGTCGCGGTGGCAAAGATCATCCCATCGAGATAGCCGTCGATCAGCGGCCGAAACGCGAGCAGGTTCTCCGAGTCGTTCATCGAATCGATCATCAGCGTGATCTGGTAGTCGTACTCCTGCAGAGCGTCATGGAGATGCGTCAGCAACAAGGTCATGAACCGATTGTGCAGCGCGCCGACCACCACCCCGATCAGCTTGGTCGCTGACTTGCGCGTGGATCGACCTTGTGAGGGCAGTCGATATCCCATTTCGGCTGCGACCGCCTGCACGGCGCCACGGGTATCGCTACTGATGGCGGGGTGTCCCGCCAGTGAACGCGACACGGTGGACACCGAGATGCCGAGGCGCTCGGCAACGTCCTCGAGGCGGACTTTCGAAGCCTTCGAGCGAACTGAAGAGCGGCTGGTGGTTTGCATAAATTTGCATTGTGAGGTTGTACAGGAGAGGCGCCGATCGCGCCGTGGATGCGGGATTCTAGGGTAAGTGTGGAGCATTTGCGCAAATTTTGCAGAAAAAATTGCGCTACATTTGCATCAACGCAGCAAGCCTTCCAACCTCCGAGTCACGCTGCTCCTCGGTCACCCCGCAGAAAGGAAATGCAAATGGCAATCCAATACTTGAAGCATGGTCGTAGCGCGGAAGCGTCCTCGCAAGACGCCGCCAAGGTTCGTGACGTGGTCACCGGCATCCTCGCCGATGTTGCATCGCGTGGCGACACAGCAGTCGCCGAACTCTCGGCGAAGTTCGACAACTGGTCACCGGAGAGCTTCCGACTGTCGGAAGACGAAATCGCGAGCTGTGTTCGCACGCTGTCTCCGGGGCAGCTCGACGACATCAAGTTTGCGCAGGCTCAGGTGCGCAACTTCGCCCAGGCACAACGCGAGTCGATTCGTGACGTCGAAATCGAGACGCTGCCGGGCGTGGTGCTGGGCCACAAGAACATGCCGGTCGACAGCGTGGCATGTTACGTCCCTGGCGGAAAGTTTCCCTTGGTCGCCTCGGCACACATGGGTGTCGTGACGGCGAAGGTGGCGGGTGTTCCCCGCATCATCACCGCGTCGCCGCCGGTCGGTGGCAAGCCGAATCCGGCAGTGGTCGCCGCCATGCACCTCGGCGGCGCAGACGAGATCTACACGTTCGGCGGTGTCCAGGCCATCGCCGCGATGGCGCTCGGCACGCAGACGATCGACCCGGTCGCCATGGTGGTTGGACCGGGCAACGCCTTCGTCGCGGAAGCGAAGCGCCAATTGTTCGGTCGCATCGGAATTGACCTGATCGCAGGGCCGTCTGAAACGCTGGTGATCGCCGACGACAGTGTCGACGCGGAACTGTGCGCGACAGATCTTCTGGGTCAGGCGGAGCACGGCTTCAACACGCCGGCCATTCTCCTCACGAACTCGCTGCAGTTGGCCAAGGAGACCATCGCGGAAGTCGAACGCCTGCTCGAAATTCTGCCGACGGCAAACACGGCAGGGGTTTCGTGGCGCGACTACGGCGAAGTGATCGTGGCGGACACGCTCGAAGAAATGGTCGCGGTGGCCGATCGCATTGCATCCGAGCACGTTCAGGTGATGACGCGCGACCCTGATTACTTCCTGAAAAACATGAAGAACTATGGTGCGCTCTTTCTCGGCGCGCGCACCAACGTTGCGTACGGCGACAAGGTCATCGGCACGAATCACACGCTTCCGACTGGCAAAGCCGCGCGCTACACAGGTGGGCTGTGGGTCGGCAAGTTCATCAAGACCTGCACGTATCAGAAGGTGCTGACGGACGAAGCGAGCGCGCTGATCGGCTCGTATTGCTCGCGACTGTGCGCCATCGAGGGCATGATCGCGCACGGCGAGCAAGCGAACATCCGCGTGCGCCGCTTTGGCAACCGCGATGTGCCGTACGGCACGGCTGTTCCTGCGTAACTGCCGCCACGGAGACGCTCATGACACGGACCACGCCACGGCCTCGAAGTGATTTTCACTGGTTTTGCCAGGTCAACACCCAGTGGAACGACATCGACATCTACGGGCACGTGAACAATGCTGTTCACTACACGTGGTTCGACACGGCGGTCAATGGATGGCTCGTCGAACGAGGCCTCCTGGACCCTGTTCGCGGTGAGGCTGTTGGTCTGGTCGTACGCACGAGCTGCGAGTACTTCGACGAGGTCGTTTTTCCGGACCTCGTAACCTGCGGGCTATGCGTAAGCAGAGTAGGGACGACCAGCGTGACGTACGAGATCAGTCTCTTCAGAAACGACCGCGATCAGTCGTTCGCGCATGGCACGTTCGTTCACGCCTATGTCGACCGTCGCACGCGAAGGCCCGTGCCGCTGTCCGAGGAACTGCGACACGCGGTCCATCAGATTATCGTGCGCCGCTGACGTGCTGCAGCGTCTCCAGTGCCTCCAGAAGCACGTTCTTGGCCGGCCCCTTCAGGTACTTCTTGAGTTCTCTCTCGACTTGAGCCTGCGCCGCGCGCCAGTACGGTTCGGCCTCTTTCAAGACACGGGCACCTGTGAGGCTGAGCTTTGCCAGTTTGTAGCGCGCATCTTCATCGCTCGATACCTCGACCCATCCCGCGTCGATCAGTAACTTGATGTTGCGCGAGATCGTCGTCTTGTCGAGCGACAACTCGGCCGCAATCTCGTTGTAGGTCGCCGAACCAAGGCGGTCGAGCCCACGCAACAGCGTGAGCTGCGTGATTTTCAGACCCACCGGTCGCAAAGCGTCGTCGTAAATGCTCGTCAGGGCATTCGCCGAGCGCCTGAACTGGGTGCAATAGCATTCTGTGAACATCGACAATCCCTCTCGAAAGATTGATCAGTGTATATGCAACAATCGTAGCACTTCGGGACAAGACACGTCGAATCAATGAAAGAGGAGGGTGGTTCGGGTTCTCACTAGGTTGAAGACCCGCCGAATCTAACTAGACTGTTGCATATACATCAGTTGCGGGTACATCTACATCGGACCGGTACTGGTATGACGGTCCGGAGCAGCGAGTCAGAAGGGTAGGAAGGAACCGAGGCATGGCACGCATTGTCGTGGCCATCGGTTTTGCGCGGAAATGCCGCGCTCATATAGATGTATATGCAACAGAGTGATTTACCTGGCGCGAAACGGTAATGGCGCTTCTCGAAAATTGCATACGTATTCGCGCTGTACTGCCTACTGCACACCTTAACCAGCCTCGAAGGAGTTATCGAAAATGCCCATCATCGTTTGCAACACGCGCGCCGGTCTGGACGCCGACGTCAAGCGCAAGATCGCCAAGGCGATCACCATCGCCGTGAACGAGACCATCAAGTCGCCGCTCGAAATCATCAGCGTGGTCTTCAATGATTTGTCGTCCGAAAGCAGCTACGTGGGTGGAGAACCGGGCGGCGACACGCTCATCATGTGCAATATTCGCGCGGGTCGATCTGACGAGGCAAAGCTCACGCTGGTCAGGAAGGTGAGCGCGATTTTCAGCGACTATGCGGGCATATCAGAAGACCGTATTGAGGCGGGCCTGCTCGAATACAACCCCAAGTTCATCATCCGCGGCGGCCAGCAGCTGCCCGACCCTCCCTACGCGTGATCGACAGCATCCCTGATACAAGCTGTAGACAGGTTCATAAATCTTTGCATACCTATGCATTAGGAGACGGGTTTGGATACCAAGCGCTCGACTGCGGCAGGGCATTCTTCACCGAAGATGTTGACGATCGCCATCGCCAGTTTTATCGGAAGTGCCATTGAGTGGTTTGACTTCTTTCTGTACGGAATCACCTCGGCACTCGTGTTTGGCAAGCTGTATTTCCCTGGTGGAGATCCGTTGACCGGGACGCTTCTGGCCTTCGGCACGTTCGCGGTCGGGTTCGTCGCACGACCATTCGGCGGTATCGTCGCGGGCCACCTCGGCGACCGTGTCGGGCGCAAGTTCGTGCTGGTCACCACGCTGCTGGCAATGGGCATTTCGACCACGCTCATCGGACTCGTGCCGTCATACAACAGCATCGGACTTGCTGCGCCGCTTCTCCTGATCCTGCTGCGCATCGTGCAAGGGTTGGCCGTAGGCGGCGAATGGGGCGGGGCCGCGCTGATTGCTGTCGAACATGCAAACCCGAACCGGCGCGGGCTCTATGGCAGCTTCCCTCAGATGGGACTTCCCGCGGGGTTGTGCATGGCGGTGGGCGGGATGGAACTGGCCAGTCGCCTGCCCGAAACGGAGTTCCTCGCGTGGGGTTGGCGTGTTCCGTTCCTGTTCAGCGCGGTACTTGTCGCGGTTGGTCTCGTGATCCGACTCCGCATCGAAGAGCCGCCTGCGTTCAAGAAGGTGCTCGACAGCGATGCAACCGTCAAACTTCCGATCGTCGAAGCGGTACGAAGGTTTCCGAGAGCGATCTTGTTGTCCGCTGGGCTTCGTTTTGCGGACAACATCCTGTACTACGTGTTCACGACGTTTGGTCTGACCTACATGACGAGCCACCTGGGCTTGCCGCGGAAAACGGTCCTCGTCGCCATCCTGATCGCCGCAGCGCTCGAATTGCTGACGAAGCCATTCTTCGGCGCGCTATCCGACAAATTGGGTCGAAAGCAGGTGGTCGTCTTTGGCGCACTGGTCGCGGTGGTGGCGCCGTTCCCCTTCTTCCACATGGTAGGCACGGGAAACCCGACGATGATCCTGCTCGCGGAGATCATGGTGCTCACGATTGCTCACGCTGCCGTGTTCTCTCCGATGGCCGCATGGTTCGCCGAAATGTTCGCCCCGGAGGTGCGTTACAGCGGAGTGACGATCGGGTTCCAGTTGGGCGCATTGGTCGCGGGTGCGCCGACGCCATTGATCGCTACGGCGCTGCTCGCGAAGTACGGCGACTACACACCCGTGGCCATCTTCGCAATGGTTGCGGCAGGGATCACGCTCGTCTGTGCGCTGTTCGCAAGGGTCGCCAGCGATCGCAACGCGCCGTCAGTAGCCAGCTTGATCCCGGCAGGCAATACGCGTGAAGGTTGAGCCGCGATCCGTCAAGACGCGACGAAGAAATGAAGCAACTTTCGACTAACGGCATGCCCGAGAAGAAGCGACCACGGGAGCCCAGGCGTCCCGTCACCGGTCATGAAGTCGCTCGATTCGCGGGCGTTTCACAGTCGGCGGTGTCTCGCGTCTTCACACCCGGCGCGAGCGTCTCCGACCGAACGCGTGCGAAGGTCGCCGCCGCAGCGACCATGTTGGGTTATCGGCCAAACCTCATCGCAAGTTCGTTGATCACGGGAAAGTCGCGCATTGTCGGCGTCGTCGTACCGGGTTTGAACAATCCGTTCTACGCCGCTCTGATCGATGCGCTGTCGGCGGCGCTTTCCGTGCGCGACTATCGCGTGATGCTGTTCACAGCACGGCATGGGACGTCTGCCGACCCGATTCTCGAAGAGATCCTGCGCTATCGGCTCGATGCGCTGGTGCTCGTATCAGCGCAACTCTCCTCACGTCTTGCGGAAGAGTGTGCGGAGGTCGGCCTGCCTGTCGTGATGGTCAATCGAAAAACGGATAGCGACGTGGTATCGAGCGTGACAGGGGATAACCGGGCGGGCGCGGCCTGCATTGGTTCCTTTTTACTCGCTGGTTTGCATCATCGCTTCGCGTTCATGGCTGGCCTCGATTCGTCATCGACCAGCCGTGACCGGGAGGCAGGGTTCTGCGAGCGACTCCATCGTGCGGGCGCCGTGCCACCGATCAAGGTCCACGGAAGCTACACCGTCGAGGACGCCGCTCGCGCCACTCGAGAGCTTCTTGAGGCTGACACGCGACCAGACGCCATCTTTTGCGCTAACGACCAGATGGCGATGGCGGCGATCGATGTCGCGCGCAGCGAGTTTGGTCTCGACGTTGGCAGAGCGCTTTCCATTGTGGGTTTTGACGACACACAGCTTGCAGCCTCACCTGCGTATCGCCTCACCAGCTTCTCACAGCCCTTGGACGAGATGGTGGACAGCGCTGTTGCGATACTCGTCGATGCCTGCAGTGGACGTGAATCATCGGCTGGATCACGCATCGTCAGTGGTCAACTCGTCGTGCGCGACTCTGCTCGCCTTCCTCCGAATGGGTTGTCGCAAGTCGGCGGGCGCACGGTGTGGATGCAGCCAGTGAAACAATCAATCAACCGCATTTGAAATCCGGGAGGAACATATGTCTAACGGACTTTTTAGTCTCGATGGTAAGACCGCTGTTGTGACGGGCGCAGGCCGTGGCCTTGGCGCAGATATCGCCTCGATGCTCGCCGGGTCCGGCGCGCACGTCTATCTGCTGAGCAAGGAAGCAGGGGGGCTGGACGAAGTGGCTACTCGCATCCATCGAAACGGTGGCACTTGCACTCCACTGGTTTGTGATCTTCTGAAGGATGAGCAACTGGAGCGGGCATTCGCTGAACTGCCCAGGCTGGACATCCTTGTCAACAATGCGGGCACCAACATCCCGTCGCGACTCGCGGACGTCAAAACTTCAGATCTGGACTTCGTGATCGGCCTGAACGTCAGGGCGACGTTTCTGGCAACGCGCGCGGCCGTTCTGAAGATGCTCGAAGGCGACGCGACCGGTGACCGCGCCATCATCAACATATCGTCGCAGATGGGGCATGTGGGCGCGCCTGATCGATCCGTCTACTGCATGACGAAGCACGCGATGGAAGGGCTGACGAAAGCGGCGGCAGTCGAGCTTGCGCCGAGGATACGCGTGAACTCGGTGGCACCGACGTTCGTCGATACACCGATGACGCAGCCGTTCTTCGAGAACGAGCAGTTCAGGCGCTGGGTCTTCGACCGGATTCCGATGGGCCGTCTGCTCGAAAGTGAACAGGTGGCTGCGGCGGTGCTGTATCTCGCGTCTCCCGCCGCCGCAATGATCACCGGTACGAGTCTGCGTATCGACGGAGGATGGACGGCGCAGTAGCGTTCGTCCTTAACGAGGCGCAAGCGGACTCCTTGCGGAGTCCGCTTGATCGATAAAACGAGAGGCAGATTTAACTCTGACTGCTCCAGAGGTCGTCAACCGAGCGAATCGCCAGCAAGTAGCCGTTCGCGCCAGCCCCGCAGATCACCGCGGTGGCGGCCACCGAGATCGTCGAGTGACGGTACTCCTCGGAGCGACGGTGAATGTTCGTGATGTGCACTTCCACCACCGGACGGCGGATCAGCTTGACTGCGTCGAGCACCGGAATCCGTCCGAAAGAAAAGCCGGCCGGGTTGATGATCAGCGCCGCATCCTGCAGGAACGCTTCCTGAATCCAGTCGATCAGTTGACTCTCGCTGTTGGTCTGACGGAAAACGCAGTCGAACTTGAGATCCTCGGCGAGCGCGAGACAGTTCTGCTCGATATCCTTCAGCGTGGTGGTGCCGTACAGGTGAGGCTCCCTCAAACCCAGCATGTTCAGGTTGGAGCCATTGAGAATGTAGAGTTTGCGAGTCATGGTTTCAGTGTGTAGCGCTACGTTCGAGGGCGGTGCCTTTGGTTTCCCGCGACGTCGCGATCATGAGGAAGGAGAGCAGGTTCAGCGAGCCGCAGACCGCCACGATCGCCCACGGTGAACCATGAAAGGCGTTGAGCAGCGCCACGGCGACGATCGGCATCGGCCCGCCGGTGAGCAGGTTGGCGCCCGAATAGGACAGTGCGGACCCCGTGTAACGCGCCTCGGTCGGGAAGGACTCGGCGAACCACACGGGCTGGATGCCGCTCTGGAACTGCGTGAAGCCGAGGAAGGCGCCCATCACGGCCATCGTCATTGCGACCGAGTGCTGGTTGAGGATCGGAAAGTAGATCAGGCAGCAGATCAGCGTGCAAAACGAGCCGATCAGCAGCGCGCGTTTGCGCCCGATCCGGTCGCTCAGATAGCCGCCTGCCAGCGCGCCCACGATGGCGCAGACATTGGCGACCATCAACAGCATGAAGCCGGTCTGTTTGGGCACGCCGAGGTTCTTGGTCAGATAGCTGAGCGAGAACACCACGATCAGGTAGAACAGCGCAGCCGGGCCGCAGAAGAACAGCGTCAGGCGCAGCGCGGTTCGCCAGTGAAACTTGAACACGATGCCGAGCGGATTCGCGGCGCGCGCACCTTCGCCTTTCTTTTTGAGCGCCTCGAAGGCCGGCGTCTCGCTGACTTTCATGCGGATATAGATGCCCAGCAGCACGAGCACGAAGCTCGCGAGGAACGGGATTCTCCATCCGAACGATTCGAAGTCGTCGGCCGAAAGCAGAGCGGACAACGCAAAGAGGGCGAAATTGGCGAGGATCTGGCTGAGCGGCGAGCAGATGCCGAGCAGGCCCGAATACAGGCCGCGTTTCGTCGCGGACGCGTGTTCGACCGCCATCAGTTGCGCGCCCGTCGATTCCCCGCCGAGCGCGAAGCCCTGAATGATGCGCAGCGAGACCAGTAGCGTCGGCGCAAGAATGCCGACTTGCTGGTAAGTGGGAAGCAGCCCCATCAGGAACGACGACGCGCCCATCACCGAGACCGTAACGAGCATCAGGTTGCGGCGTCCCCAGCGGTCGCCGAGCATGCCGCAGATCACCGCGCCGAGCGGACGAGCGGCGAGCCCCGCCCAGAAGCTCGCCAGCGACGCGAGCAGCGAGGCGGTCGGATCGAGCGATGGAAAGAATAGCTTCGGAAAGATCGTGGCAGCGACGACGCCGTACAACGCGAAGTCGAACCATTCCAGCGCAGTGCCGACGGTGGCGCCCGCTACCGCACGACGCGCCATCTGGTGAGCCTGTGCGGATCGTTCGCCCGCGGCAAGGTTTGGGTCAGCGATAACTGACATGGGTGTCTCCTGGATTCTCGGTATGTCGTAACGTTCGCGTCTCGTGGCGAACAGATGCTATTGTTTGCGCTCCGAAAGCAAAGCGTTCCGCACCGGAACTGCATTTCATATCACGAAATTCGATCGATCATGTCGCTCAAGAATGGCCTGAGAATGCTCGATTTCCTCGCGTCGCAAGGTGAAGGCGCGGGGCTGGTCGACATCGCGGATGCGTTGGGCATTCCACGCAGTTCGTGCCATCGCGTGCTCGCCGAGCTCATCGAGAGCGGTTACGTGAGGCAATTGACCGATCACAGCCGCTATATCCTGACGATGCGTATGACGTCGAACGGCCTGGAATTCCTGAGCCTGACCGGCCTCGCGGATATCGCCCAGCCGATCATCGAACGCGTCGCGGCGCACACGGGCGAGCTGGCGCGGCTGTCGCTGGTCGACGGTGACGCGATCATCTGGGTGGGCAAGGCGGATGGACAGCGCACCGGCTTTCGTTACGATCCCGACATGGGCCAGGCGGCGCGGCTTTCATGCACATCGACCGGACACGCGTGGCTCATGACGATGACCGACGAACAGGCGGCTGCGCTCGTCCTGAAGCAGGGCTTCGGACAGCCGAACGAGTTCGGTCCCAATGCGCCAACGACACTCAAGGCGCTGCTGGGTTTCCTGCACGCCGCGCGCGTGCGCGGCTACGCGATGATCGACGAGGTTTTTGCGCCGCGCATGTCGGCGGTCGCGACGCCCGTTGTCAGCGGCTCGCGTTGCGTCGGCGTCATCAGTCTGGCGGGTCCGCGGGTGCGGCTGACGGTCGAGAAGATTCACGAATACTCGGTTCTCCTGCGAGAGGCGGCCAACGAACTGGCCCAGTTGAGCAATCTGGCCGGTTTCCCGAGTCGGCCGCCGCTCGGCAAGGGATGAGCCGGAAGAGACACAAGCGATCCGGAATCCTAATTGCCATCACAGGTAACAGTAGTGGAGAATCGAGAATGGTCGAGAGGAGCGACATGGTGTTCGCCGCCAAGACGAGCTGACTGGGCCTTACAGCTTCTACTCCTGTAGAAACAGAACGCGCTACTGGCCTCCAAAATAGAGTTGCTTCATTTCCTCCGTCGACGCCGGGCGCGTGATGATACGAGAGCCGGATGCAGATGAGCCTGGGGTGATTCCACCATAAGCGGTTGCGCCGTTCTGGCTCGAAACGCGCGCTTCTGCAGTCTGAATGTCTCCCGGATAATTCGCGTCATCACCTTTGGCCGGGTCATATCCGGCCTGCTCCAACTGCTGCAGTTCAGCGCGTACCTGCGCACGCGTGGGTGTCGCGTCCGTCTGCGAGAGCGCGGCAATGGGCAACGCAAGCGCCGACGCTACGGCGATTGCCATCGCAAATGATTTCATGGTGACCTCCTTGAGATGCCAGGATCCCGTGGCCGATGCATGCTTCGGTTACTGGCAATCGAAGTCTATGCGGTCAAGCCTTCAACATCGATACGAGCTGTCTGCGCGGAGCAAACGTTTTCTTACGCCACGCGAATAAAGCGTCGACAAAACGCTTTCTTTTAATGCCTCGTTCCTTGCATCTTTCGGCGTTCGAATGTGGGGCGGACAACATTATGGTTACAAGTAATTACGGAGAATCCGTTCCGTCGTACAAATACAAAAAACGAAACGCTTAAGACAGAACGTCCGAAAACCTCACCATAGCGGTCATGGACATACGGGGAAGTCATGCAGCGAGAGAAGAACAATCTGCGCCTGAAAGCGTGTGTCATTGCGGTGTGCATCGGGGCGTCTGTTGTCACTACGCATTCAAGTGCGCAGGATGCGGAAGCGCCTCCGGATGCACGCATCAACGCGACGCCCCAGGCACAACCGCTTATTTCGCTGCCCAGCACGCCGACGCCCAGTCCCGTCGGCAACACGACGGCGCAGCCCGCCCCGAGTGGCGCGCCTCTTACGCCGCGCGGCACGGTGAACGCAGCGTCGTCGCTCGACAAGAGCGCCACGTTGTCCGGCACGCCGCGCGCCCGCACCGCGGACATCGAAGGCAAGCAGCCGCTCGCCGACGAACTCGGCGGCGTCGTGACGACCGATACGGTGACGCTCGCGGGGCAGGACTTCTACACCTGGTTCGCGCAGGCGTGGGGCACGATTCCCCTGTCCGAGCGTTACATCGTCTCGGTTCACGAGCGTCCTTCCGCGCGCTACGGCAGCCTCGTGTGGGTCGAATACAACCAGCGCCGCGTATTTCAGGCGTTCCTGCCGATTGCCCGCTCGAACGTGAAGCCGGTGGCGGAAGGCGCGGCGCAGATCGCTTTTCAGAATGTCATGCAGGCGGACCTGACCCGGCTGCTGTTCCGCGACGCCGACATGGCCACGGACGAACTATAAAAACGCATCACAAAAAATAAAGCAGTAAGGCCAAAAACCTACGGGGAATCACGATGAAAACGAATGCGCTCCTGCAACGCGCGCTGCTCGCTTGCGCGCTGACGATACCGCTCGCCGCGAACGCCACCTCGCTCGTCTATGAGCCGGTGAATCCGAACTTCGGCGGCAATCCGCTGAATGGCCCGAATCTGCTGAACGAGGCGAATGCGCAGAACAAGTACAAGGACCCGTCGACCGCCAGTCTCGGCACGGGCAACCAGTCGACGCTCGATCAGTTCAACACGCAATTGCAGCAGGCGATCCTGTCGCGCGTCGCGTCGTCGATTTCGAGTTCGATCGTCGGCACGGACGGCACGCTTCATCCGGGCACGATCAACACGGGCAACTTCTCGATTGCGATCTCGCAAGTCACGGGCGGCAATCTGCAAGTGACGACGACCGACAAGACCACAGGCGCATCCACGACCTTCATCGTCGGCAACGGCCAGTAACGCGAGAGCACACACGCAATGAACAAGAATGCTTTCAGGACCGCTGCGATGGGCGCTGTCATCGTCGCGTCGGCGCTGCTCACCGGTTGCGTCACCACGCCGATGCCTTCCGCCGGCAACGCCACGCTCACACCGCCGACGCGCGTCACGCGCGACCTCACGCATCTGCCGTCGCCCAAGGGCAGGATCGTCGCGGCGGTGTATGGCTTTCGTGATCTGACCGGCCAGTACAAGCCGTCGCCGGACAGCTCGTTTTCGTCGCAGGTGACGCAGGGCGGCGCGTCGTTCCTCGTCAAGGCGATGCGCGATTCCGGCTGGTTCACGCCGGTCGAGCGCGAGAATCTGCAGGACCTGCTGACCGAGCGCAAGATCATGCGCGCGCTCGAAACGCCCGACGACAAGAAGAACGCGATTCCCCAGATCGGCGCGCTGGCGCCCGCGAGCATCGTGCTCGAAGGCGGCATCGTCGGGTATGACACCAACATCCGCACGGGCGGCGCGGGTGTCGCGTATCTGGGGATATCGGCGTCGCAGCAATATCGCGTCGATCAGGTAACGGTGAACCTGCGCGCGGTCGATATCCGCAACGGCACGATTCTGAACAGCGTGTCGACGACCAAGACCATCTATTCGATTCAGATCGATACGGGCGTGTACCGCTTCATCGGCTTCAAGGATCTGTTGCAGGCCGAAGCCGGCATGACGCGCAACGAGCCGCAGCAGCTTTGCGTGAACGAGGCGATCGAATCGGCGCTCGTGCATCTGATCGTGCAGGGCGTGGCGAACCAGACCTGGGCGCTCAAGGACATGAAGGACTGGTACGACCCCACGATGCAGCGCTACCTGCAGGAAAACCAGGGCTACGCGCAGACGATGGAAGACGTGAATCCGCCGTATAGCCCGGTGAAGATCGATCCGCCGAAGACCATCGGCAGCTGAATCGGCTGCCGAATGGGTAGCCAAGCGAAACTGAACAGGAGGAGACCAGCATGAAATCACTGCGCGCCTCGAAAGCCGCGCTGTGTGCAGCGCTCGGCGCGGCCGTATCGCTCGCGGTGTATGCCGCCGATCTATCGTCGGTGTCGGATTTCGGCCCGCCCGAGCCGGGTTTCGGTGGTGCGACACAGGTGGCGCGTGTATCGCAGCAGGGCACGGCCAACCGGTTGAACGCCGTCCAGGCCGGACATAACGGCCTGATGGCGAATCAGATGGGCATCGCCAATGCGGCGGCGACGGCGCAGGCGGGCAACGACAACTGGACGGTGCTGCAGCAAAGCGGCGTCGCCAACCAGTACGCCGGGTATCAGGCGGGACAGTACAACCGTTCGATCGCGGTGCAGAACGGCAGCGGTAACGAAGCAACGGTCACGCAGATTGGAAACTCGATGTCGTCGCAGGTGACGCAGCTCGGCGCCAACAATGAGATTTCCATCCTGCAGAGCCGTAATGGCTCGGGACTGTCGGTCACGCAGACCGGCGGTGCGAGGGCGGCAGTCCTCATGAAGTAGGCAGTGATCCATCCCGGTGATATGCCGGGGCGAGGGGACCAGGAAGTTTGATTTCAGTGTGAATGTGGTGGGTAGGGTGGAATCGGTCGTCGGCGGGGGCTGGCGACCTTTAGGGTTACGAATTGCTGTAAATAAAACATCAATCAACGAGGCATAAAAATGAAAGTCAAGGCAATCACTATCGCTATGGGTTTGGCAACACTGGCTTCGACGTCGGCATTCGCTGATTCGAGCTTCGAAGGCGCAACGGTCAACCAGTTTGGCAATGGCAACACCGCAGGTGTGACGCAGACGAATTCGCACAACGACAAGGTGAACGTGCTGCAAACCGCGGACGGCGCGAACGCCAGCGTCAGCTCGGACGCGGGCGGCTACAACGTCACCGATATCAAGCAGACCGCGAACGGCAAGGGTGCGTCGAAGCTGAACGCGACCGTCACGCAAAAGCAGACGGTCGGCGAGAACACGACGGTCCGCCAAAACGGCAACAGCCTCACCGCGACGATCTCGCAAACGTCGTCGATGTACGACACCGATACCGTCAAGCAAGCCGGCAAGAACGCGACGGCTTCGATCACCCGCAACGGCTCGGCCTACAACACGGTCAACATCGATCAGGGCACGGGCATGACCTCGGGCCAGACCGACGGCGCCAAGGCGACGGTCACGCAGACCAACACGGTCGCCAACACGGTCGACATCCTGCAAGGCAACAAGGCGGGCATCGCGACGATCGAGCAGCGTGACGGCGGCTACAGCCATGCGCGCGTCGAGCAAACGGGCGGTGGCACGGACGCGACGATCGAGCAATGGTCGGAAGTGGGCGATCACGCGTCGATCAAGGAAAGCGACGCGGCACGTTCGCGCATCCACTCGGAATACGGCGGCAACAACACCAATACGATCGTACAGAGCGGCGCGAACGCACCGCACTACGCTCAGATCAACCAGAGCTTCGCCACCAACGATACGACGACGATCATCCAGACCGGCTCGCAATACAACGAAGGCTATGTCGACCAGATCCGTTCGTCGAACGACACGGCGCTCCTGATTCAGGACGGCGACACCAACAAGGCAGCCGCGCGCCAGAACTACGGAAGTGGCAACACCGTCATCGCCGCACAAATCGGCGGGCACAACAAGATGGATCTGACGCAGCAGGCCGCGTTCGAATCCACGCTGCTGGCCGGCCAGCTCGGCGGCTACAACGACATCAAGGCATCGCAGTCGGGCGCGAAGGAAGATCTGACCATCGCGCAAGTCGGCGACCTCAACAGCGCGAACGCTTCGCAAGCGGGTTCGTACAACACGGCATCGATCACGCAAGTCGGCTTCGCCAACACGGCTACGACGTCACAAAGCGGCGTGGGCAATGCGACGGTCGTCAATCAGGCCGGTGCGTTCAACAAGGCGAACATCGTTCAGAAGTAAGCACGACGACGGTTTGAGCCACTTACGGGCGGGGAGCGGCTTTCCAGGCTGCTCCCCGCCCGTCTTTTCGTTGAGGGCTACCTTTGTGGCATTCCATTGATATGAGCCCGACGAGCTTTCAGAAGCAGGACGGACTACAGCTTCACCAGAAGCCAAGCATCTTCCACCAGAGGCTGCCGACCACCGCGAAGATCAGCAGCTCCACCACACACATCACAAAACCGACGCGCCACCAGGTACCCATCGTGACGTAGCCGCTACCGAAGATGATCGGCGAGGTGCCCGTCGCATAGTGGGTCAGCGTCATCATGATCGCCGAGCCGGCCGCCATCATCAGCATGAACGGCGCCACATATTCAGGTGGTATCAGATGCACCCCGACCGTCAGGAAGGCGAGCATCATCGCACTGATGTGCGCTGTCGTGCTGGCGAACAGGTAGTGTGAAAGAACGAAGGCCAGTACCAGGATCGTGGCAGTGGCGCCCCAGCCGATGCCGCTGGCAACGATCGCGCCCTTCATGGCTTCCGAGAACCAGGTGATCACGCCTTGCTTGTTCAGTTGCTCGGCCAGCATGATCAGCGCGCCAAACCACACCAGCGTGTCCCAGGCGCTCTTCTCCGACAGCACATCGTCCCAGTCAATGGTGCCGGTGATGATCAGCAGGAACAGGCCGACGAAGGCGACCACTGTCGGATCCAGGACGAACGACGGACCGAGCACCATCGCCGGCACGTCGGCCCAAAGCAGCAGTAGCAGCGCGAAGGTCCCCGACATGACCAGTTCCTTCGGTGACATGGGACCCATCTTAGCCAGTTCGGCGCGGGCGTACGCTACTGCATTGGGTGTGGCATGGATTTGCGGCGGCGCCAGCACATAGATCACAAGTGGCATGACCAGCAGGCATAGCAGGCCGGGCAGCAGCATGCACAGCGCCCAGCTCGTCCAGGTCAGATGCAGGCTCTGATTGGTCGCCTTGGCGATGTAGTCCACCACCAGCGGATTGGGCGCGGTGGCGGTCAAAAACATCGCCGAAGTGATCGGGTTGGCGTGATAGTTGACCATCGCGAGGTAGGTGCCGACCTTGCCCTCGGTGCCCTTGGCCGGATCCGAGTCGAACGCGTTGGCTATCGACTTCATGACCGGATGCACGATACCTCCACCGCGCGCGGTATTGCTCGGTGTGAACGGCGCCAGCACCAGTTCACAGACGGCCAGACCATAGCCGATGCCTACCGTGCGCTTGCCGATCAGTGAGATGAATATCAGGCCGATGCGGCTGCCCAGGCCAGTCTTCTTCAGCCCGCGGGAGATCAGGATGGCCACCACGATCAACCAGATCAGCGGACTGTCGAAGGCGGTAAGCGCATCGGCGATCGCCCCCTTGGACGAGGTCGACGTCACCTGTGACAGCGAGAGAACTACGATTGCCATCACCGCCATGACCCCGATCGGCATGACCTTTAAAATGATCGCGACGATTGTTGTCAGAAATATGGCAACGAGGCCCCAGGCCTTGGGCTTCAGCCCTTCGGGCACGGGTAACAGCAGCAATGTTACAAGCACGGCCGTTGTGATCAGCGCGGGGCCAAGTCGGAACGGAACAACGCTGTTGAAATAGCGGAACGTCGCTTTTAGTCTCGTGAGCATTCTGCGATCCTTCCCGGAATAGTTGTTCGCGTCCGCTGGAACATAGTTCAGGGAGGTCCATTTGGCAATGGGCAGCTTGCCTCTCCCGCGCTTTCATGAAGACGAGACGCTGAACTGTCGTGACGTACACGCGCATACATACTATTCGACGGGTGACGGAAGGAAACGCAATGCGTACAGCGAGGCGCTGCATCAATGTGATGCCGGCTTCCAGTTCGACTCAAACCCTTTCGGTGCGCGAGGGCAAACATGGATCGTTCATGGTGTCCTCCATCAATGAGCCTTCCTGGCGTCGTATCCCGCGACATCGATCATCACCAGCGCTTCATGGATGTTCTGCTTACCGAAGGTCTCGGGATCGAGCGCTACTTCACGTACGTCGTGACGAAGGTCGTGAAGGAGCGCGGTGACGTCGTGTCGTCCTGGGGTTCCGAGCGCAGCCGAGTCAACGATTGACCAGCTTCTTCGGGAAAGCGAGCGCGAGCGCGCAACCGAACAGGATGAACGCGGCGAACGCGTAGAGCCCGGCGCTTTGCGTGTGGAACGTGTCGCGAAGATAGCCGATGAGATACGTGCTTCCGAAGCCACCCACGTTCGCAATCGAGCACGCGAAAGCAATTCCGCCGGCCGCCGCTGTGCCCCGCAGAAACGTCGAAGGAAGCGCCCATACCACGGGCATCGCTGCTGCGGCGCCTGCATTCACGAGCGAGAAGAGCACGACGGTCATCGCGGTACTCGGCGTCGTCGCACCGGCGACCACCAGCGCAGCGGCAGCCACGGCGAATGGCACGACGATATGCCAGCGCCGCTCGCGCGCCCGGTCCGAGCTCGATCCGCACAGCAAGGTGCCGACCACGGCGGCGGCGTTCGGAATGACCATCAGCCAGCCGATGTGATACGAGTCCGTGACGCCCGTGTCACGAAGAATGGTCGGCAGCCAGAAGCTCACGGCGTACAGGCCCAGCAGCACACACAGATCGATGAGCCCGAGCGACCACACCTTACGGTTGGAGAAGGCTTCGCTCAGCTTGTGGCTCTTGTGCTCCGCCCCTTCCTCGACGAGTTCCGCGCGCAGCGTCTTCTTTTCATCGTCGGTCAGCCACTTCGCCGATTCGATGGTGTTCGGCAGCCAGCGCAGCACCGCGAAGCCCAGCAGGATGGAAGGCAATGCTTCGAGCAGAAAGAGCCATTGCCAGCCGCCGAGTCCATGCGTGCCATCGAAGAAGCGCATGATCCAGCCGGAGATCGGGCTGCCGACCATGCTCGACATCGGCAGGCCGACCATGAACAGCGCCACGATCCGTGCACGCCGCGCATCCGGATACCACTGCGTGAGGTAGAGCAACACGCCCGGCAGGAAGCCTGCTTCGGCCACGCCCAGCAGGAATCGCACGATGTAGAACTGCATCGGCGTATGCACGAACATCGTCGCGCCCGACAACAGACCCCACGTGATCATGATGCGCGCAATCCAGAACTTCGCGCCCACGCGCTGAAGGATGAGATTGCTCGGGACTTCGAACAGCACGTAGCCGACGAAGAACAGACCCGCGCCGAGTCCGTAGACGGCATCGCCGAACTTCAATGCGTCGAGCATCTGAAGCTTGGCCAGACCGATGTTCACGCGGTCCAGGTACGCCGCGAAATAGCACAGGCAGAACAGCGTGATGAGGCGAAACGTGACCTTCCGGTATAGCTCTTGATGCGTGTCTCTCGACGCGATGCTTACGCCAGATTGAACAGTTGACATGGGGCGACCCTGGTTAGGTGAAGGTTCCTTGACGAAAACATGTGTTTTGCGTCCGCAGGATCCTGTATAGCATGTCAAAATACAGCGTACACGCTAGAAATTACCCTAAGAGCCGTTTGCGGTCCGCGCGGCGGGAAGAGAGCCGCGAAATTACGTGTTACTGCTTCATGTAGTGACTATGCTTACGATGTTCGACATCGACGCGACACGGGTAAAACCTCATGGATGAAAACCAATTCCGCACAGATATTAAGCGTATGCGCTCAAATATGCACCGAGACGACAATCACCGGCACCATCTTCGTGCAGGTGTCGTCGAGGGGGCGCAACACGCCCCGGTGGCCCTTTCGTCGGCCGCCGTCGATCATCGAATCTTGCTTCGGAGTCGGTCCGTTAAAATGGAAGCCCTGCAAGCGCGTCGCCACGCGCCTCACTCTTTTGAAACCGCCTCTCCGGATATGTCGCTTCCCAACGACGATTACGACTTTCATGACCAGATCGGTCACCTGTTGCGTCGTGCGTATCAGCGCCACGTCGCGATCTTTCAGGAGGCGATTCCCGATTCGCAACTGACCGCCGCGCAGTTCGTGGCGTTGTCCGCGGTCAAGGAGAGCAGGGGATGTTCGCTCAACGACATCGTCAAGACGACGGCGATCGACCAGGCGACGATCCGTGGCGTCGTCGATCGCCTCAAGGCGCGCGCGCTGGTGCAAGTCGTGCCGGACCCGACGGATGGCCGCAAGCTGGTGGTGAACGCCACGCCCCAGGGGGAAGCGCTGATCGACGCGACCGTGCCGTTCGCCGCGCAGGTCACGGAGCGCACCTACGGCAAGCTCAATCCGGGCGAGCGGGTGGCGCTGCAGTACTTGCTGCGCAAGATGCTCGAACTCGACGAAAGCTGATCGCCGCCGACGGCTCGCTAAGGGGAAACGCTGCGAGCGTCCTCGTTCGACGCGTAGCGCCGCCCGGCTTCGTCCAGACCGGCGCGGATGGCGTCCGGCGCGTACGGCGGGGCGAAGAATCGCACGCCGGTTGCATCGAAGATGGCGTTGGCCAACGCGGCGGGGCCGGGCACCGAAGCGGATTCGCCCGCACCCATCGGCGGTTCGCCTTGCCGGGGCATGAGCACCACGTCGATCGCGGGCACCTCGGCGAAGGTGAGTATCGGGTAGCTGGACCAGTCGCGCGCAGCAGTCCTGCCTTCGCTGAAACGCACGCGCTCTTTCAACGAACGGCTCAGCACCTGGATCACATTGCCGTGAATCTGGTGACGCACGCCATCCGGGTTGATCATCGTGCCCGTGTCCTGTCCGATCACGACGCGCTCGACCGTGATCTCGCCGCTCAACCTGTCGACCACGAGATCGACGATCCACGCAGCCCACGCCGCGCCGAAGCCGGGAAAGCGGCTATGCACATAGCGCGCGTAGGCGATGCCCCTTCCGCGCACGAGGCGGCCGTGCTTCTCGATACGCTTTGGCCGAGCCTGCCAGCCGGCGCGCTGAGCGACGGCGCGCAGGAGGTCGATCGCCCGATCGTCCTTCAAATGCCGGATGCGATACTCGAGCGGGTCGGTGCCCGTCAGCGCCGCGCACTCATCGGCAAACGCGTCGTGGGCGAAGGAATTGGGCAGCGCCGAGACGCCGCGCAGCCACGACGCGCGCACGATCGACGCCAGATCCTCGCAGACGAAACGCCGGTTCGGCGACTCGTAGGGCGACACAGCCGTGCGGTCGCCCATTTCGAACACACCGGATACAGCCGGCTGAACACCGCTCAGCAGCAGGGCGAGCAGCGGCGCATCGTTGGACGGATAGCGCGTCGAGAAGTCGTAGCCGACGAGTTCGCCGCCGTCCGTGACCGTGCCCGTGACCTGCATCACCTGCCCGGTGCCCTTGGGTTCCCAAAGGTGCTCGTCCTGACGCGTCAACTGGACCCGGACCGGATGCCCGGCCGCGCGTGAGAGCAGCAGCGCATCGCCGCAGACATCGTCCGCGCAGTTGCGGCCGTAGCATCCGGCCGCTTCCATGCGTTCGATGTCGAAGTCGGCTTCGCTGCGTCCGACGAGCTTCGCAAGGTCATGCCGCAACGAAACCGGATTCTGTGTGCCGGACCAGACCGTGATGCGTCCGTCGCCGGGCTCGCGGTAATCCGCGACCGCGCACGATGGCCCGATGGACCCGTGCATCTGATAAGGCCACACGTAAGTGCGCGAAAGGGTCGTAGTGCCTGTCGCGTCGCGCACGCGTTCGACATCGCCTTCTTCGAGCAGAAGCCGGCGCGTCGCTGGCGCATTCGAGATGGCTTGCCCGATATCGTCCATCGACGTCAGGGGCGGCGTTTCGCGCCATTGCACCTTGAGTCTGCGCGCGGCGCGCGCCGCGAACTCCTCGCGCTCGGCCACGACACCCACGAAATCGCCGACGACGACCACCGCGCGAAGTCCGGGGATATCGGCGACGGAAGATTCATCGACCGAAATCAGGGACCGGCCGACGAACGGACCCGAGTCGATGCCGCTGTAAGGCGGCCGCACCACGCGGCCATGCAGCATGCCGGGCACGCGCACGTCGTGCACGAAGGTCAGCTGTCCGGTGGCTTTGGCAGGCATATCCACACGTCTCGACGAACGGCCGATGAGCCGATAGTCGGCCGGGTCTTTCGTCTTGACCTGCGTATCGAGTTCGGCCGTGATCTGCCGGTCTTTCACCAGCTCGCCGAAAGTACAGCTGCCGGTGGCATCGGCGTCTTTGAGGAACACACGCCCGTTCGCCGTCGCGAGGCGCTCGATGGCGACGTCCATGCGTTGCGCGGCCAGGTCGAGGAGGGCGAGCCGTGCTTGCGCAGCCGCGCATCGAAGCGGAACCGCCGATATCTGGATCGTGGCGCTGGCGATAGTCGGCCCCTGATTCGGCGTCGCGGCGGTCGAGCCGAGGATCATGCGCACGCGTTCGGCGGGAACGTCGAGCTCTTCCGCCGCGATCTGCGCCAGCGACGTGCGAATGCCCGTGCCCAGATCCACATGCCCGTTGAACGCGAGGATGCTTTCATCGTCGAGAACGGCCACGAACACCTCGGGCACATCCGGCACGAAGGTCGAAGGGCTTCCCGGCTGGCCCCGCGCGGGGGCGACCGGGCTGAGCGGCTGGCGAATGATGGCCAGGCGGCCGTTTCGGGCAAGCAGATCGGCGCGATTCACGTTCTTCCTCGTCATGCACTCGGGCATCTCTCGGCGCGTGAACCGCCGAAGCGGTCCGCGCCCGCTTCCTACACTACCGCGCTTCGGCTTCGGCTGCCGAGATCGCCGCGAGCGCGTCGGACAGCGGAAGTACGGTCGCGTATTTCTGCGCCATGTCGAAGAGACTCGCTTCGTGCGGCGCCAGCGCGCGATCGCCGACGCAGTCGGACAGCACGAACGGTCGGAAGCCGAACGACATGGCGTCGACGACGCTCGCACGCACGCAGCCGCTCGTCACGGCGCCCGCCACCAGCAGCGTCTGGATGCCTTGCTGCGCGAGCCAGGGCGTCAGTTGCGTGCCGAAAAATGCCGACGGAACGGTCTTGCGGACCACCAGTTCGCCCTTTGCCGGAGTCAGTTCCGCGACGATGGCGCTGTTGGGATTGTCCTCGGTGAGCGTCGCCATGCCGGGGACTTTCAGCGAGAAGACGTTGTCGTCGCTGCCGTCGGCCGCGTAGACGATGCGGCTGTGCGCGACCGGCCAGCCGTTCTCGCGCGCGGCCTTGAGCGCGTGCTTCGTGCGCTCGATCGCCTGCGGGATATTGCCGCCGCCGAAGACCGCGGGGTCGGCGAAGCCAACCACGAGATCCACGATCAGCAGCGCGACCCGGCCCTTGGGCGCCATCGGCGTGCCGAAGCCCTGTTGCCGGTAGACATGCGCTTCCGCATGCTGGGTGAGATCGTTCATGTCGTGCCTTTATGCGTGGTTGGCGTCGAGCACGCGGCCATCCCGGACGACGACTTCGTTGTCCAGAGAGACGGTGCAATGGCGCAGCGGGATGTCGATATGGCAGGTCGTCGTGCGATCGCCGCCGACTTCGTTGTTCGGTCCGAGCGAGAACAGGAAGTTGCCCTCGAACGCACGCGCGTCCATGCCGATGGTGGCTTCGCGATCGTAGAGACCGAGCGTCGACCAGCGCGCACGCGGCTGCAGCCCCCAGCCGATGTGCGAGATCGCATAGCCCTCGGGATCGTCGAAGGTTTCCATGTAGTCGCGCAAGAGCGCCGCATCCGTGCCGCCTTCGATCCGCACCGCATAGCCGCCTTCCACCGTGAGCGTGATCGGCTCGCTGACGTAGTGCTTTTGCGGCAGCAGAATATCGCCCCGGTCGATGACGATCTTGCCGTGCGCGGTCCTGTCGTTCGGAAACGTCAGCGCGAAGCCGCTCGGCCAGTGGTCCCAGCGGCCGGGTTCATCGACGAAACCGTATTCGGCGATGGCGGGAAAATTGCCCATCGGGCAGGTGAAGTCCGTGCCCGCGTCGGAATGCACGTGCATCTGACGCGCCGCCTTGATGCGCTCGGTCGCGGCGAGCACGCGGGTGCGGTCCGCGAGCGTCGGCACGAGGCGCACGAGCACTTCGGGCGGCTCCACCGCGAGCAGGATCTTGGTGCCCGACTGCAGGATTTCGTGCTGCTCCGGCGAGAACAACAAGGTCATCAGGTCCAGCACGAGATCGCTGTTCTTGAGCGCGGCGATCGCCGCCTGATTGCCGGTGAGCGGCGTCGTGCCGAGATACGCGAGCGAATCGCGGCTGAAACCCTTCTCGCCGTTGATGGGCGGCAGGTCCAGCCGGTTCACGATCGCGCCCATCGACTGCGTTGCGATGAGCGCGCACGACAAGGTCTGAGGGTGCGTGCCCGCGCTCGTCAGAATGGTGACCGTCTGCCCGCGTTCGAGCTTCGAGAGCGTGAGCACTTCCTTCCACGCTTCGATGAGTTGATAGTCGCTGATGGCCATCGTTATCTCCAAGGAATGTGCGGTGCGCTCACGCAGGCTTGTTCTGGGACACGGGCGCGCCGAGGAAATCGCCCAGCGCCGCATAGAAGCCGGCTTCGTTGTCCCACGGGATCATGTGGCCTGCATCCGGCACGCGCGTGTGCAGCATCGAAGGCGTGGCGCGTTGCAATTCGGCGACGTCTTCCGGCCGAACCACGTCGCCGCGCTCGGCGGTGATGAGAAGCGACGGCACGTTCAGGCGCGCTGCATCGGCGAAGAAGTCGTCTTCATGAAAGCCCTTGAACGATGCCAGCACGGCGCGTTCATCGCACGTATGCAGCCATTCCGCGCGCAACTGGCGCTGCTCGAAGGTCCACGTCGGACAGAACTGGCTCATGGCTTGCGCGTCCATGCCCTTGCGCGCGAGCGCCATCGAATCGACGTACCACGGCAACTGCGAGGGATAAGGACGGCGCCCCGGACCGGACGCGGGCGGATCGACCAGCACGACGCTCCTGAGCCCGCGCTCGATGCGTGCTGCCGCGCGCGCGGCGATGCGCGCGCCCATCGAGTGGCCGAGAAGACTGAAGGCGTCGAGGCCCAGCGCCTTGACGAACGCGACGACGTCGTCGGCTTGCGCGTCGAGACTGTAGTCGAGCGTGTCCGACGCCGACGAAAGCCCGCGCCCGCGCACATCCAGAATATAGGTATCGAAGCGGCTTCCGAGGACTTCGCCGACGAAGCCCCAGGTGATCGCCGGACTGGTGATGCCCGGAATCAGGACGATGGCTGGCCGCGTCGATTGCCCGCCCGCGCTGCTTGCGCCGGGTCCATAGTGCAGGTAGTGCTGGCGAATGCCGTTGGCGAACACATTGCCGCCGTGAACAAACGTGGATGACATGATGTGGCTCCGCAAAAGTTGCCGGGCGGCTCAGTACGCGCCGGACAGCAGCGCGCCGGCGCCGGGAACGATGGGCTCCAGATCGAGGTGGCGCAGCATCGCGTAGGTGGTGGCGATGGCGGCCGTGATGACGGGCTTGCCGGTCATCGCTTCGACCTTGGCCACGGCGGGCAGGGATGGCATCTGCACGCACGCCGAGAGCACGATGGCATCGGCGTCCTGATACTTCATCTTCGAGACGATCTCCGGCAGCCTCGACGGGTCATGACGCCCGACTTCGAGGTTGTCGGGAATCTCGAGCGCCCGCCAGTCGATGACTTCGTAGCCTTCGCTGCCGATGTAATCCACGACGAGCTCCGTCAGCGGCTTCATATACGGGGCGACGACCACGATCCGCTTCGCGCCGATCACCTTCAATGCATCGACGAGTGCGCCTGCGCTGGTGAGCACGGGCGCGTGAGCGCCGTTTTCCGTCGTGTGCTTCGTCAGGCGCTCCTGCGACACGCGGTGATAGCCGCGACCCATCGCCATGATGGCGACGAGGCAGGCGTAACCCAGCACGTCGACACGCGCATCCGACAGTTCGATCGCGCAGCGGTCCGATTCGGCGTCCATCGCGGCCAGTTCTTCCTTGACGACCTTTTTCATGCGCATGCGGCTCGAGTGAAACGTGAAGCGCTCGGGCCGGATGGCTTCGCGCAGGCGCAGCATCGCGGGAATCTCGGTTTCCATTGTCGTGTTGGAACTCGGCACGATCTGGCCGATGCGATAGGTCTTGAACATGGATACTCCTGGCCGGTGAGGGGAATTGCATTGAAGTCTAGCGTGTACGTTATAAAACGACAACCTGATAAAAGACTTTCGAGCATCGATTGGGTTGGTATTTTCCCTAGGTTTATGCGCTTAATACCGCCAATAAAGGGCGTTTTACGGTCTCCGGGATTTTTCCGCTTGTTTTCGTTATATTGAGTGTGTACGCTATAAATCACACCGTCACTCCGCTCGCTGGATGTCATCGCGTGACACCACGGGCACATATCGATCAGGAGATTTCCATGAGCAAAGCCCGCATTGCCGTCATCGGCGCTGGACTTGGCGGCGCGACCGCTGCCGCATTGCTGGAACGCAGCGGCTACGACGTCGTCTTGTACGAACAGGCGCAGGCATTCTCGCGGCTGGGCGCGGGCATCCACGTCGGGCCGAACATGATGAAGGTGATGCGCCGCATTGGCTGTGAGGACGCGCTCAACAAGATGGGATCGCACCCCGACTACTGGTACAGCCGGGATGGCAAGACGTCGGAAATCATGTCGCAGATTCCGCTGGGCGACTTTGCCGTGAAGAACTACGGCGCGAGCTATCTGACCGTGCATCGCGGCGACTTTCACGCGCTGCTGACGCAGGCGAGCAGCCCGGGCGTCGTGCGTTTCGGCAAGAAGCTGAGCTCGGTCGAAGATACCGGCAATGAAGTGCGGATGACCTTCGCCGATGGCTCCGTGGAGACGGCCGACATCGTGATCGGGGCGGATGGCGTCAATTCGAAGATCCGCGATCATCTGCTGGGCGCGGAGCCGCCCAAGTACACCGGCTGGGTCGCGCATCGCGCGGTGTTTCCGGCGTCGTTGCTGAATAACAAGCCGTATGACGCCTGCGTGAAGTGGTGGTCGGGCGACCGTCACATGATGGTCTACTACGTCACAGAGAAGCACGACGAGTATTACTACGTGACGGGCGTGCCGCAGAAGGAATGGCCGGCGGGCGTGCCATTCATGGAAAGCAGCCGCGAAGAGATGAAGGAAGCGTTCGCAGGTTGGCATCCCGACATCCAGCATCTGATCGATGTTTCGCCGTCCATCTCCAAGTGGCCGCTGCTCGAACGCGATCCGCTGCCGCTCTGGAGCCGTGGCCGCATGGTTCTGCTGGGCGATGCCTGCCATCCGATGAAGCCGCACATGGCGCAGGGCGCCGCGATGGCGATCGAAGATGCGGCGATGCTGACGCGCTGTCTCGATGAAGTCGGCGTGTCCGACTACACGAACGCGTTCGCGCTCTACGAAGCCAACCGGTCCACGCGCGCCTCGAAGGTCCAGCTCGTCTCGCACAACAACACCTGGCTGCGCACCAACGAGGATCCGGCCTGGTGCTTCGGCTACGACGTGTACGAGGTTCCGCTCGTCTCGCCGCAGACGGACACGGCGCCCGTCGCGGCATGAGGTTTTTGACTGTCTCGCCTTCGGGGGCGGGGCAGGCTAGCATCGAATGTTTCCGGCGTGCGCTGCGTCTCGCGTTTGCCGCTTTCTTTTCGGGGTTCATGTCATGTCTCATCCACGCCCGGTCGATGGTCCCGTCACGCTTCGCGTGAACGGGCACACGCGCACCGTCGAGTTCGTGGCGTCGGATGCTCCGTTGCTCACGGTCCTGCGCAACGATTTCGAGTTGAACGGACCGAAGTTCGGCTGCGGGCTCGGACAGTGCGGCGCGTGCACCGTGATCGTCGATGGCCACGCGACGCGCGCCTGCGTCGTGCCCGCCGTCGCCGCGACCGGCCGCGATATCGTGACGCTCGAAGGACTCGGGACGCCGGACAATCCGCACTTCATTCAGCGCGCGTTCATCGAGGAACAGGCGGCCCAGTGCGGCTACTGTCTCAACGGCATGATCATGAGCACCAGCGTGCTGCTCGAGCGCAATCCCGTTCCCAGCGACGACGAAATCCGCGACGCGTTGCGCTACAACCTGTGCCGATGCGGAACGCACATCGAAATCATGAACGCGGTGCGCCGGGCCGCTCGCTATCTTCAGCAGCAAGATGAACAGTAAAACGAGCGATAGCGTGGATATGGCGGATGTGCCGCCGCGCACCGGGACGACGGGCCCGGAGCCGACCACGCATCGGACGCACACCTATCGCTGGCCGGCCGGTCAGGAGGCCGGTCTCGCCTCGCTGGAAGTGAGCGTCGATGCGACACCGTCGGGCGTGCTGCGAAGCTATCGATACCGCGTGTCGCTGGACGAGTCCGCGGGCGCATCGGAAAAGGGTCTGTTCGCGCCGGACTGGCAACCTGCGTCCCGGCAAAGCCTGCTGTACCGCCATGCGCACGCCTCGCTGACGTTCGACGGCCCGGCGCCCGCCGTTCCGGAGCACGCGCACGTGTTCGCGCGCGAGTCCTTCATGGACGAGACGGCGAGCGAGCTTGCCCTCGATCCCGTCGAATTGCGCCTGCGTCATCTCGACGGGAATGAGGATGCGGGCGCGCGGGAAGTCGTGCGGATGGTCACGGAACGCGCGGCGTGGGGACGCAGGCCGCGTACCGACGCCGGTTCGCAGTGGCTCAGTGGCCGTGGTTTCGCGATGGACGGCGAGCGGGAAGGCGAGCCGAGCTGGTCCGCGTGGGTCGTGGATATCGATGTGCATCGGCAGACCGGGGATGTCGCGGTGCGCCGCGTCGTCGCCGGATACGGCGAAGGCTCCGCCAGCCTGCCGGTCTTGCATGGCGTGCCGCATGCGCTCATCGAGAGCGCGGTGTCGCTGGCGCTTGGCCACGCGTCGAGCGCGCGACCCGCGCATGACGAAGCTGCCGCGTCCGCGCCGATGTCGTTCGATATCGCGGCGGCTGCCGGCCCGGCGTCCCTGAGCACGCAAGGCACGCCGGATGCGTTGCCGACACCGGGCGCGCAGCGGGCCGCGGCGCCGGCGGTCGCCGCCATCGCAAACGCGATCTTCGATGCAACCGGCGTACGTTTCAGGCAACCGCCGTTCGATTCGCAGCACCTGCAGGCGAAACTGGCCGGCACGGAGCCTCCGCAGCCAATTCATCACGGCGTGGCCGCGCCGCGTCCTGGCCGCATCAAAAAGCTGCTCGCCGGAGGCGGGATTGCCGGATTCATCGGCGGCCTCGTCGGTCTTGCGTGCGCGATCATTCCGGGTCCGCGAGAGATCGCGCCTATCGCGCCGGGCAGCCTCGGCGCGTCGACATGGAGCGCGGCGACGCTCGAACGCGGCCGGCAGATCGCCTTGGCCGGCGACTGCGCGGTCTGTCACACGGCGCCGGGCGGACAGAAGAATGCCGGCGGTTTCGCGCTCGAAACGCCGTTCGGCACCATCTACTCGACCAACATCACGCCGGACCCGGAGACGGGCATCGGCCTCTGGTCGTATGCGGCGTTCGAGCGCGCCATGCGCAAGGGTATCGCGCGCGATGGCACGCATCTCTATCCCGCTTTCCCCTATACGGCTTTCGCGAAGATGAGCGAGCCGGACATGCTGGCGCTCTACGCGTATCTGATGTCGCAGCCAGCGGTGAAGCACGCCCCGCCGAAGACGAGCCTGCCGTTTCCGATGAACCTGCGCCCTGCGGTCGCCGGATGGAACTGGCTGTTTCATGACGACAGCGAGTTCAAGCCCGATGCATCGAAATCGGGGCTGTGGAATCGCGGCAAATATCTCGTCGATGGCGCGGCGCATTGCGGCGCGTGTCACACACCGCGCAACCGGCTGGGCGCGGAGAAGGGCGGTCTCGCGTATCTGGCCGGCGGCGAGGCGGAAGGCTGGGACGCGCCGGCTTTGGTCGGCCATCGCGGACCCGTGCCCTGGACCGAGAAGGCGCTGTTCGACTACCTTCGCACCGGCTTTTCGAAAGAGCATGGCGTGGCCGCGGGTCCGATGGGTCCGGTTGTGACCGGGCTGTCCGAACTTCCGGAGTCCGATGTAAAAGCGATCGCTCACTACATCACGTCCTTGTCGCCGCAGGTCGACGAAGCGGCTGCCGCCCGCGCGGCGCAAAAGCAGTCAAATGGCGCCGATGTGGTCAGCGTCATGGGCCTGGAGCGCGGGCGGCAGACCTTCGAGACGGCGTGCGCGGTCTGCCACGCGGCATCGGGCGGCGTCGGGCATCTGGGCGTGAGGCCGCTGATGGGCCTCAATACCAGCGTGGCGCAGAGCCGGCCCGACAACTTGCTGCATGTACTTCACAACGGCATCGACAGTCCGGCCACGGCAGAGCTGGGATATATGCCCGGCTTCGGCGATGTCTACGACGACAGGCAGATGGCCGAACTCGCGGCCTACATTCGGGCGCGATATGCGCCGGACCAGCCGGCGTGGACGGACCTCGAACAGGCCTCCGCTCAGGTCAGGCATGCAGCGCACTGAGTGGGGGACGCGACGCGCACGGCAGTTCTAGAACCTCCCCGGCCTGTAGGGAGCCGGATCGGTGAAGCCCGCTTCGCCGTTCATCAACTCACTGACGAGCCTTCCCGTTACCGGACCAAGCGTAAGTCCATGATGCGCGTGCCCGAACGCGAACCAAAGCCCAGGGTGGCGATCAGCAGGCCCGATCACCGGGCGCATATCCGGCGTACACGGCCGCAAGCCCAGCCACGGCGACTCGTCGATTCGCGCCCCGAGGCCGAATGCCGGTCGCGCGAGTTGCTCGGCGCGCTCCAGTTGCAGCGGGCTCGGTGGCCGGTTCCGGCAGGCAAGCTCGACGCCGGTAGTCAGACGCAGGCCACGCCGCATCGGCGCCACGACATAGCCGTTCTCGATGTCGACGACCGGCCTCGCGAGCGCAGCGCGTCCATCACTCTCGTAATGCATGTGGTATCCGCGCTTGGCCATGAGCGGAATGCGGTAGCCGAACTTGCGCACCACATCGCCGGACCAGATGCCGAGCGCGACCACGGCCGACTGCGCTTCGACAGGTCCGCTCGCGGTCATCACGCGCCAGCCGCTTCCCGACGGTTCGAGCGTCGCGGCATCGCCGATCAGGAAGCGTCCGCCCTCGCGCTCGAATAGCGCCGCGTAGCCTTTCGTCAGGGCGCCGGGATCGATCACGCTGCGTGGGTCCGTCCAGTGAATCGCACCCGCGTAAGCGCCTTCGAGCGACGCCTCCAGTCCATGCAGCGCGCTTCCCTCGAGCACCTGCATGCCGAGTTGGTATTCGTTCGAGATCCGTCTCGCGGCGCTCGCCTCCCGCTCGAACTGCTCGCGCGAGCGATAGGCTTCGAGCCAGCCCGTGGGCCGCACGAGATCGGCGTGACCTGCACGCGAGGCGAGCGCCTCGTGCTCGGCCACGCTTCTGCGGATGAGCGGGAGCAGGTCGTGCGCGGCGGCAGCGAGACGTCTGGGCGCCGATTCCCACCAGAACCGCGCGAGCCACGGCGCGTACGCTGGCAACGAGCGCAGGTCGTAACGAAACGCCGTCGAGCGGTTCATTGCGAATTTCAGCACCGTGGCCCAGTCACGAGGGAACGCATAAGGCACGACCGACGACGCCTCGATCAGCCCCGCGTTACCGAAGCTCGCCGCTTCACCGGGCGCCTGGTGGTCGACGAGCGTCACCTGCCATCCGCGCTGCCGCAAATGTAGCGCGACGCTTACCCCCACGATCCCCGCACCGAGCACGATTGCGTCCTGAGCCATATTCCGATGCCTTGATAGAGTACTTACTTCGCAATGATGTCGCGTTTGAAGTACTTTTGCGACAGTTGACTCAGTGTGCCGTCCTTCTTCAAGGAATCGAGCGCGGCGACCACTTTCGCCTTCAGCGCGGCATCGTCCTTGCGCAAGCCGATGCCGGTGCCTTCGCCAAGCGTCGAAGGATCGGTGAGCGCGCCGCCCGCGAAGTCGAAGTTCTTGCCTTCGGGCTTCGCGAGGAATCCGTCGATCGCGGTTTGCACTTCCTGCACGGCACCCTCGAGTCGCCCGGCCGACAGATCCGCAAAGATCTGATCCTGGCTTTGATACGTCACGATCTGCACGCCCTCGCTCGCCCAGTGCTTGCGCACGTAATCTTCCTGCGTCGAACCCTGCAACACGCCCACCGACTTGCCTTTCAGGCTTGCGGGCGTCGGCAGGAGGTTCGAGCCTCGCCTGGCGATCATCTGGATCGGCATGACGTAGATGGGCGGCGTGAAGTCGATCGCCTGCTTGCGCTTGCCCGTTATGTTCATCGCCGAATTGATCGCGTCGAACTTGCGCGCCTGCAATGCGGGAATCAGCCCATCGAAGCTGTTTTCCACCCACACGCACTTCATCTTGATGCGCTGGCACACCGCGTTGCCGATATCGATGTCGAAGCCCTCGAGCTGGCCCGTTGGCGTCTTGCTTTCGAACGGCGGATACGAGGCCTCGACGCCGAATCGCAAGGTCTGCGCCTGCGCATGCGCGAGACCGAATGTGAACGCGAGGCTCGTCGCGCCAGCGAAGCAAATCATCTTCCAGTTCATTATCGTCACCAAAGTTCGTTTGTGAACCACACCGTCTGTCGCGTCAGGCGCGCGAGTGTCGCCACGCGCTCATCCGGAATATAGACCAAAAATAAAATAAAAGTCTACAATAGACAAAAATGTCTGTTTTGACGGATCTGAACCGGAGGCTTTCAAATGATTTCTCTGTCCGAAGAATCGGGGAATGGCACGCGCGCCGCCCAGATGCCTTTCATCGTTCACGATGACGAAGTGCGGCTGGCGCTGCCATCGCTCGATATCCGCGGCGCGCTCCACGAGATGTTCGCCGCGCTCGGCGAGGGCGAAGCCGTGCAGCCGCCGCAGACACTTACGCTTTTCCCGAAAAGCGCGGGTGATTTCATCACCTATCTCGGGGCGCTCGCGAAGCACGAGGTATTCGGCGCCAAGCTCTCGCCGTATCTGGCGCAGCCGGGCGCGCCGATCGTCACTGCCTGGACCACGCTCATGTCGATGCGTACCGGCGCGCCGCTGATGTGGTGCGATTCGGCTCGCCTCACGACCGAGCGCACGGCGGGCACGACAGCGCTCGCGGTCGAGCGCCTTGCGCGCTCATCGAGCGAGCGTCTTGCGATCATTGGCTCGGGGAGCGTCGCGCTTGCGCATCTGCGGCATGTCGCGCCGTTACGCGAATGGTCGGAGATCCGCATCTACTCGCCGCGTCTTGTCAGCGAGCGCGCGAGTGCGCTGCAGGCGATCGACGCGCGGGTGCGCGTCGCGGCTTCGGTTGAAGCGTGCGTACGCGACGCGGATGTCGTGATGCTCTGCACATCCTCGGGTACGCCGGTGCTCGCGCTCGATGCGCTCACGCGACCCGCGCTCGTCACCTCGATCAGCACGAACGTCGCGCTCGCGCACGAGATCGATCCGGCAATGCTGAGCCTGCTCGATGTCTACTGCGACTATCGGCAGACGACGCCGTCGAGCGCGGGCGAGATGGTGATCGCCCGGGAACGTCACGGCTGGTCGCCGGAGGCGGTCGTCGGGGACCTTGCGGAGCTTGCGCGCGGCGCGTGCCCTGCGCCCTCGCACGAGCGTTCCGTGTTTTTCCGCTCGATCGGCCTCGGCCTCGAGGATATTGCGGTCGCGCATGCGCTCTATGTCCATCTCGTGAAGCGGCGCGCGGCGGCGCTGGCGGTATGATCGGCCTTCGACGGCCCGAACTGATCTCTACTTCCATGCCACGACGCAAGACGCCAACGCCCGTTCAATCCGCACGCGAAGCGCTGCTCGCGCGCTATGCCCACATCGCGGACAGCATCACGACGCTTTTCTTCCCCTATGCGGAAGTGGTGATTCACGATCTCTCTGACCAGACGATCGCGTATTTGTCGAACAATCTCTCCAAGCGCGAGATTGGCGATGACTCAGCGCTGGAAGACGTCGAGGAAACTGCGCGCGAGCGCCGTGTCGGTCCCTATGAGAAGCTCAACTGGGACGGCCGCCGCATGCGCTGCATGAGTACGGTGCTTTTCGACGATGTGGGCAATGCCGCAGGCGTGATGTGCATCAACTTCAACATTGCAGCCTTCGACGACATCCGCTCCACGCTCGATCTCTTCCTACGCGGTGCGGGCGTCGTGGCACAGCCTGTCGAGCTTTTCAAGGACGACTGGCAAGAGCGTATCAACACCTTCCTGCACGGGTGGCTCCGCGAGCGGCAGATTGCGCTCAACTCGCTCACGCGCGATCACCGGCGCGAACTCGTCGAGGCGCTGCATGCTCAAGGCGCGTTCAAGGGCAAGAGCTCAGCCAACTATGTCGCCAAGGTGCTCGGGATGGGACGCGCGACGGTCTACAAGCACCTGCGCGAGATGAAGGGCGAAGCCTGAACAATCGATTTTTCGGTGCGGTACCGGGTCGCTCGTCGTTGCGATAGACGCCGCGCCAGTCGGCTCGATGAAACGAGACTCGTCGAGTCGACGTCGAATGTGAAGCGTGCCGGACGGAGCGCGAGACGCGCATCGCGCGCCCGCGCTTCCGGTCTTGAACCGCGGTGTCACTCGGCCTGCTCGCGACTCCTCGCGAGGTTATGCACGCGCGAGCCCACGGCGACCGGCGCGGCGTTGCGCCCGCGCTGTCGCTGTTGCTGCTGCTGTGCGCCGAAGAACCGGCGTCCTTGCGGGCCGTACACGGCGTCGGGTTCGGGAAAGCGCCACAGCATCGCCATATACAGCACGCCGCCGACGGCGAACGACACCGGCACGCTCAGATCGCAGCCGCCCGCGAGTGCGCCGAGCGGCCCGACGAACTGCCCCGGCAGATTCACGAACGCGAGACCGACGAACGCCGCCGGCAGCCACGCGCCCATTGCGCGCCAGTTCCAGCCATGCGTGAACCAGTAATGGCCGCCGCGCCCGCCGCGGTTGAACACCTGCAGATCGTCGGCGAGATAGAAGCCGCGCCGCTGCAGGAAACCGATCACCATGATCGCCATCCACGGGCAACTGAAGGTGCAGATGAGCGTCGAGAACGTCGCCACGCTTTCGACGAGATTGAACGCAAAGCGGCCGACGAAAATGAAGCCGATGGCGAGCGTGCCGATCAGCATCGTCGCGCGCACCCGGTTGAGGAAGCGCGGAAACATGCTCGACATGTCGAGGCCCGTGCCGTAGAGCGCGGTCGTGCCCGTCGACATCCCGCCGATGATCGCGATGAGGCACATCGGCAAGAGGAACCAGCGCGGCGACACGGCGAGCAGGCCGCCCACGTAGTCGTTCGCGCTGATGTAGCTCGGCGCCTTCGTCGCGATGATCGTCGCGGTGACGAGGCCGAAGAAGAACGGCACGAAGGTCGCGATCTGCGCGACGAACACGGCGCCCATCACGCGATGACGCGGCGTGGATTGCGGAATGTAGCGCGCCCAGTCGCCGAGCGTCGAAGCGAACGAGACCGGATTGCTGAGCGCCACCAGCGCCGCGCCGATGAACGCGGCCCAGAAGCCCGCGCTGCCGTGCTGGAGCGTGCCCGCGTAGTGCATGTCGAAGGCGTTCGCGAAGGCGAACGCGCCGAGCACGAACATGAGGCTCGCCGCCCATACCGCGATCTTGTTCACCCACAGCATGAAGCGAAAGCCGTAGATGCACACGATCAGCACGAGCACGGCGAACACCATGTACGCCGTGCCGAGCGTCCACGGATTGACCGGCAGGCCCACCATGTCGTGCGCGCCGCCTACGAGCGCGTCGCCCGAACTCCACACCGCGAGCGAGAAGAACGCGACCGAGGTCAGCACCGCGAGAAACGAGCCGACGATCCGCCCGTGAATGCCGAAGTGCGCGCCCGACGAAACCGGATCGCTCGTGCCGTTGCGCGGCCCGAACAGGCTCATCGGCGCGAGGATGCAGGTGCCCGCGAGCACGCCGAGGATGATCGCCCACAGGCTCGCCTTGAACGAGAGGCCGACGAGGATCGGAAAGCTGCCGAGCACCGATGTCGAAAACGTGTTGCAGCCGCCGAACAGCAGCCGGAATAGATCGATGGGCCGCGCATATCGCGACGCGTCGGGAATGCGCTCGAAACCGAATGTTTCGATCTGCGTGATGCTCGTGCTGTCAGCCATATTGTCTCGCTCCTTTAGGTGTCGTCAGGCGCGTCGCGCCTGCTACCGCACTGTCGTTATGTGGCGGTCACTCTGATGCACTCGAATAAACGTTCACATCGGGCATGGCCGATGTCTGGCGATGCTCATGCTTCCACTGCTATTTCAGGCTGTTTCACGCGGACGTCACGCTCGTGCGCACGCGTGCCATAGACGCCGAAAAGGTCTTCACAGAAAGCTCGTACGATCGGTTGGTCGGCCATGCCGCGCTTCATCGCGAGATGCAGCGGCACGTCGAAGCCGAACGCGGTACGCCCGAGTACACGGATCAGACCGCGCTGCTCGAAGCTTTCCGCGTGATGCGCGGGCAGATAGCCGATATGACTGCCCGACAGAATCAGCACGGTGGCCGCATCGATGCTGTCCGCGATGGCCGTCACCCTGCGCTCGCCGATGCTCGCGAGTTCCTCGGGCACGGGATAGCTGCGCCAGATCCAGTCGTGCGCGCGCAACTGGTCGAGCGTCACATCCGGTCCGCCATGAAAGAGCGGATGACCGCGCCCGCAGCAGATCACCTGCCGTTCGCTGAACAGGCGGCTGTACGACAACCCCGCGACCCGATGCCAGAAGTAACCGATAGCGAGATCGAGTTGCGCATTGACGAGGCTCTCTTCGAGTTCCTGCGGCGGCGCGACGTGCATCGCGAAGCGCACGGCCTGATCGCGCTTGCGAAACGCGCCGATCGCTTCGGCGAGCCGCGCGTTCTCGACGTGCGACGCCTGGCCGATCAGACCGATCGACAAGGTGCCCACGAGCTTGCGGTCGATATCGCGCACCTGTGCGACGAACTGCGAGGTCGCGGCGATCAGCGCGCGCGCCGATGCGACGAAGCGCTCGCCCTTCGATGTGAGCCGGAAGCCGCCGCGCCCGCGCTCGCACAGCCTGAAGCCCATGCGCGCCTCCAGCGCGGAAAGCTGCGAGCTGATGGTCGACTGGCGCACGCCGAGCGTCGCTTCGGCGGCGGTGATGCCGCGCGCGTCGACCACGGCGAGAAAGACGCGCACGAGGCGCAGGTCGAGATCGGAAGTATTGGAGAACATGCGGATGGCTCGCGTTGGCAACGCCGCGTTCACATGGGGAAACCCATCGCCTTGATGCCCTTGATCCACGCGCGTTTCCAGCCGCCTTCGGCATCGGCGCCGTCGAACGCGTGGAAGGTCACCTTCGCGGCCAGCCAGCGCACCGGCTCGGGCGGAATGTAGGTGGGGCTTTGATTGGCGATATCGAGCGCGCGCTCGGGGCTGTCGCGATCGAACAGGATGTTCAGGCCCATGAACGCGCCGAAGCGGCTCGCGGCCACGCCGAAACCCGTGTAGCCCGCGACGAACACGGCCTTGTCGCCGAGATAGCGCTTCGCGAACACCGAACCGCGCGAACAGTAATCGATCGGGCCGCCCCACGCATGCGAGAAGCGCACGTCGCTCAATTGCGGAAAGGTCGTGTAGAACGCCTGCGCGAGCCGGTAATACGTTTCGCGGTTCTGGTCGCCCGGCGGATTGGGATCGCCATCGAAGTGATAGCTCACGAGGCCGCCGAAGATGATGTTGTTGTTCTTCGTGAGACGGAAATAGTTGAGCTGCGTGCGCGTGTCGTAAATGCCCTGACGCTGCGCCCAGCCGATGCGCGAGAGTTGTTCGTCGGTGAGCGGCTCGGTGGCGAGCACGTGATCGCGCACCTGCAGCACGCGCCGGTTGATATCCGCAATGCCGACCTTCGCGGTGCCGCTGCCGAACAGCACGCGCGTCGCGCGCACCGTGCCCGCAGGCGTCTTCACGAAGACGCTCGCGCCTTCGTCGCTCACGCTCATCAGCGGCGTGTTTTCGTAGAGCCGCACGCCGAGCTTGAGCGCCGCGCGCTTGAGGCCCCACGCGAGCTTGGCCGGATGCACGATGCCGCTGCGGTTGTGCGACCAGAGGGCGCCCGCGAACAGCGGCGAATCGAGCTGCGCGCGCGTGGCCGCCGCATCGAGCAGTTCGACATCGTGGCCGTAAGACTTGTGCAGATCGTAATCGGCGCGCAGATGCTCGACGTGATCGGGGTCGACCGCCACCGTCATCTCGCCATTCCATTCGATGTCGGCGTCGATGTCGTAGCGCTTGAGCGTCGCTTCGAAGCCATCGAGATTGCGCTGCCCGAATTCCTCCAGCTCGGCGATATCGTTCGGAAACACCCGCACGGCGTTGGGCAGGCCATGCATCACCGAGGTCGAAATGATGCCGCCCGCGCGCCCCGACGCGCCGTGCGCGACCTGTCCCGCTTCGATCAGCACGACATCGAGTTCGGGCATCTGCTCCTTCGCCTGCACCGCGGCCCACAGGCCGGTGAAGCCGCCGCCGACGATCAGCAGATCGGCGCGCGTCTCGCTCGTGAGCGCGGCTTCGGCGGGCGGCTCGGCGGGATTGTCGAGCCAGTAGGGAAAGAGCTTCGTGTGGGCGAGCGCTTCTTCGACGCTGAGCGCGGGCGCGGCCACCTCCGCTTCGAGAAATTGGGCGCGGTCGTTCATGCCTGGTCTCCTGTTCGGCTGCCGTGCGGGCGGCGGCGTTCGACGACGGTTATTGCTGCGGTTCGAGCACGATGTAGAACTTCTTCGCGTCTTCGATGGTTTCCCAGCGGCCCGCGAAGCCGGCCGGCAAGAGATATCCCTGTCCCGCTTCGAACTCCTTGCGGCCGCCGTTCACGTCGGTCAGCGCGATCCTGCCTTCGACGAGCCACACGGCTTCGTCGGCGGTCGTCGCGGGGAAATCGACGGCGCCGACCTTGCCTTCCCACCAGCCGATCACGTAGTTGCCGTTCTGGCCTTGCGCCGCGCGCCAGTCGCTTTCGTCCATGCCGTAATCCAGCTTCGTGAATTGGCCAATGCCTGCGCCCAGCGGCGCGATGTCCTGAATCAGCTTGCTCATGTGCGTCCTTGATTGCGTGGGTTTTCAATTGAATCGGTGGAGGAAAGTTACCGATTCGGGACGCCCCGGTATGCCCCCCCTCAGGGGAGGCAAAACGTGTTTCCTGATTCGCGGGTAAACACGTAGAGCGCGCGAAATATTCGCTGGAAACCCCGTGTGGCGGGCATTGCGGCGCATGGGCTAAAATCGGACAGCCTTTTCTCTGGGGCGCGCAATGCTGCTCAACGTACCCCCGCTCAACCGCGACTCAGCCGACTTTCCGCTTTCGTTCAAGGCGCTCGGGCAAGTGATCGAAGCGGTCGGCACACCCGATTTCGTGCCGCGTCTCACGCTGTTTCTCAATGAAATCGTGCCGCTCAATGTCGTGCACATCGAGCGCTCGCGTGTCGATCACAGCAGGCCCACGGGCTTTCGCCGCGAATGGATCGGCAGCAGCGGCGTGGGCATGGACAGCGGCGTGATCTCCGAAGTCATGACGCTCTACTACGACCGCTTCTACGACAGCGATCCGCTTTTCGCGGGCATTCGCGGCAAGATCGGCACGCTGCTCGTGGTGCGCGACATCGGCGCGATACCGCCCGGCGAATTTCGCCAGCGCCTCTTCGACGAAGCGCTGATCGCGCACGAATGCGTGCTCGCGCGCGGCACGCCGCACGCGCAGGATTCGATCGCGCTCGAACGCGCGCTCGATGCGCCGCCGTTCACGCTCGCCGAGATGAACCGCTTTCGCAAGGTGAGCGAATTTCTGTTTCCGCTGCTGGAGCTTCACGCCTCGACGAGCGCCGCGCGACGTGTCGCGCATCCCACATCGTTCCTGCATCCGCTCGCGCAATTCGATGCGCGCATCGCCGCCGATCAGGTGCGTCTGTCCAAACGCGAATACGAAATCTGCGCGCACCTCATCACGGGGCGCACGGTGCCGGAAGCCGCGGAGATCATCGGCGTGCGGATCGGCACGGCCGAGTCGTATGTGAAGCGCGCGTTCGCGAAGCTCGGCGTGCGCACCAAGCGCGACCTGATCGCGTGGGGCCAGACTTGCTCACGCCTGGCGACGCTCTGAAGGCCCGTTCACATAGACCGGGTTCGACGTAAACATTCCCACTTCGTGATTCGCGCGGCGCAAGCGTCGCCTAACATCGGCCCGTCCACATTACGATGACGGGAGACTCCCATGCAGCGCGAACTCAACCAGCCGCTCGGCGGCAACGACATGCCGCGCTTCGGCGGCATCGCGACGATGATGCGCCTGCCGCAGGCGGCCAGCGCCGATGGCCTCGATGCATGTTTCGTCGGCGTGCCGCTCGATATCGGCACGTCGAACCGCTCGGGCGCGCGCTTCGGGCCGCGCCAGATCCGCTCGGAATCCGTGCTGCTGCGCCCCTACAACATGGCGACGCGCGCCGCGCCCTTCGATTCGCTGCAAGTGGCCGATCTGGGCGATGTAGCCACGAACCCGTATGACCTTAAGGACTCGATGCGCCTGATCGAGTCGGCTTACGACGCGATCGTCGCAAACGGCTGCCGTCCGATCACGCTCGGCGGCGATCACACGATCGCGTGGCCGATCCTGCGCGCGTTGCACAAGAAGTACGGCAAAGTCGCCGTGGTGCACGTGGACGCGCATGCCGACGTCAACGACACGATGTTCGGCGAGAAGATCGCGCACGGCACGCCGTTTCGCCGCGCGGTCGAAGACGGCCTGCTCCAGTGTGACAAGGTCACGCAGATCGGTTTGCGTGGCACCGGCTATCACGCCGACGACTTCGACTGGTGCCGCGAACAGGGCTTCACCGTGGTGCAGGCCGAAGCGTGCTGGAACCGCTCGCTCGCGCCGCTGATGGAAGAAGTGCGCGCGCGCGTGGGCGACACGCCCGTGTATCTGAGCTTCGATATCGACGGGCTCGATCCCGCGTTCGCACCCGGCACCGGCACGCCCGAAGTGGGCGGCCTGACCGTGCAGCAAGGCCTCGAAATCGTGCGCGGCATGAAGGGGCTCAACGTCGTGGGCGCGGATCTCGTCGAGGTCTCGCCGCCTTACGATCAGGCCGGCACGACCGCGCTCGTCGGCGCCAATCTCGCGTTCGAGATGCTCTGCGTGATGCCGGGCGTCGCCTACCGATGAACCACGCGAGGACGATCATGACCAATCACACTTCATTCGTGCTGCCCGCCGCGACGATCGCGGGCATGCGTGTCGACGCGTCGGACCGCGAAGCGGGCAACGCGATTCACAATGCTTCCACGGGCGAGATCATCGGCTGGCAGGAACACGCCGATGCCGCGCAAGTCGATGCCGCCGTGCGTGCCGCGCACGGCGCGCTCGATGCATGGCGCGACCAGCCGCCCGCCGCGCGCGGCAAGGTGTTGCGCAGGATCGCCGAGCTGCTCGCGGCGAACCGCGCGAAGCTCTCTTCGATGCAGCAGCAGGTGAGCGGCAAGCCGCCGCTCGAAGCCGACACCGACGTGAGCGACGCCATCGCCACATTCGATTACTACGCGGACCTGTGCGCCGACGCGTCGCTCTTCGCCGCCGACACGCTCGCGCTGCCCGACGACACCGTGACAGGCGAACGGCAATATGAAGCGGTGGGCGTGGCCGCGCTGATCGTGCCGTGGAATTTCCCGATGGTCACGACCGCGTGGAAGATCGCGCCCGCGCTCGCGGCCGGTTGCACGGCAGTGCTGAAGCCGTCCGAATTCACCTCGCCGGTCGAGCATCGGCTCGCGGAGATCATGACGGCGGCGGGCGTGCCCGATGGCGTCGTGAATCTCGTGAACGGCGGCGGCGAGGTGGGCGCGCTGCTCGCGGCGCATCCGCTCGTCGACAAGATTTCGTTCACCGGCAGCACGGCGGTCGGCCGCAAGGTCATGCAGGCCGCTGCGCAGGACATGAAGCGGCTGACGCTCGAACTCGGCGGCAAGTCCGCGTTGATCGTGCGCGCCGACGCGGACGTCGAGCATGCGGTCGCGCTCGCGGTGGGCGGCGCGTTTACGAACGCGGGGCAGATGTGCTCGGCCACGTCGCGCATCATCGTGCACGACGATGTCTATCGCAAGTTCGTCGCGGCTTTCGAAGCGGCCGTGCGCGCGCTCGTGGTCGCGCCGCCTCACATCGGCAATGTCGCGATGGGGCCGCTCGTGTCGCGCGCCCAGCGTGAGCGCGTTCAGGCGCTGCTCGAGCAAGGCATCGCGGGCGGCGCGGCTGTCGCGTTCAGCGGAACGCTCGAACATGCCTGCGCGGAAGGCTTTTTCATGGCGCCCGTGGTCATCGCGGAACCGGATACGGCGAACGTGTTATGGACCGAAGAGGTGTTCGGACCGGTCGCGTGCGTGAAATCCTTCCGCACCGACGACGAAGCCATCGCGCTCGCCAACGACACGCGGTACGGACTCGTCGCGACCGTCGTGACGCGCGATGAAGATGCCGCGCGCCGCTATCGCCGAGCGCTGCGCGCGGGCCTCGTGTGGATCAACACGCCGCAACTGATCTTTCCGCAGGTGTGCTGGGGCGGACTCGGCCTGAGCGGCATGGGCCGCGAACTCGGCGTCGCCGGATTGCGCAGCTATCAGGAATTGCGCCACGCCATCGTGTCGCGCGGCTGACGTCGCGCGTTCGACTTTGACCGGCGGCATGCCGCCGGTCAAGTCACGCCTTGCGCGGGCGGCACTGACCTCTCCTGACGGAAGGTCGTCGTCTTTCACATTAGTGAAAACTTATGAGTCGGTTATAAATGCTAAATAGCGCAAATATTTCAGGGGCCTTATAGTTTTGCTCTCGAAGTCGTCAATAGCGCTCATGCCTCTGGCGACATACGCATTCAGCGACTCTGGGAGACAGCAAATGGCAATCGACGCGATCGTGGCGAACATGGACTCCGTCTGGACCGCAGGCGGCAAGGACACGAAACAGGCGGCGCACATGCATGACGCCTCCCTCAAACGCTTCCTGCAAACCATGCGTGACGACGGCTATCCGCTTGCGCTGGTGAGCGACCTCGATGCCGCGCGCCTGAACGACGCCATCGCCGACAAGCTCGGCGACGAAGGTGTTACGTACTTCTCATCGATTCTGTCATCGGGTGCAAGCGAGTCGCGCTATGCGATGGCGCTTCATACGCTCGCGACGCCCGCGCATCGCGTCGTCGCGGTGAGCGCCGGGGAGGGCGGTTTCGAAGAGGCGCGCTGTTCGGGCATCACGCAGTGCGTCGCCCTGCGCGATGCGCTGCGCCACGCGTCGGCGCCCTTCAGTCGCGCATATTCGTACGATCGTTAGAGCTCACTTGAAATGTCTGGCGTTTGCCGACATCGCACAATCGGACTGTTGTTCGCGCCCATCGCGTGAGGCGAACACGCGCGCGAATTCGACTTCGAGCAAGCTGAATCCGCGCATAAAATTCGACGCAAGCCGGCAATCGATGTCCTGCACGCTCATTGGCACGCCCTATGCAGAATACCGGGTGGCGACTTTCACGCCATTCACTTTATTTTTTGCCAGGAGACCAGCCATGACTACGCTGACCATCAACGACCTGCCGCGCACCGACACCCTGCATCGCGACGCGATGTCCTCCATTCGCGGCGGCATCGCCACGATCACCCTGCCGCCGAACGGCAACCCCGGTCCATTGCCGCCATCCATTCCGGCGTCGTTGCCCGGCCTCGCCGCGATCCTGAAGGATCTGCACATTCCGGTGTCGTGGCCCGGGCAACCGGTTCCGCAGGCGCAGGACCCGCGTCTGCTCTGAACGCGAAACGACATCGGACAGCGATGCATCAGACGGTGCATCGCGATCTCGTTTCAGGCTCCGGCGCTTTTGCGTCGACAAGCGTCATGCAGTCAATCGCCGGGCAGGAACACAGTGCTTCCCGACTTCGCGGCGACATGCACGGCCGTAGTCGCTTCGAGCGTGCGCAGCCCGTCGAGCGCAGAGCAGATCGGTGCCTCAGTACCATCGACCACCGCCCGGAAATGACGAAGCTGCTCGGTGTAGGGGCAGCCGGCATGGGGCGCGGTGCGTTCCTGCGTCAACGGGTCATGCCATCCTTTGCCGCTGCGGTATTCCCACAGTTCGAGCCGCGGAAGCGTCAGTGAAGCGTCTGTACCGCAGAGGTAGTGGGAATTGACGTCCTGACGCGGGAAGCGTTCTACTTCTCCTGCAGCGAGGTCGTAGTTCCACGGTGCCGCGACGGTATCGCTTACGCTGACCGTCGCGAGCGCTCCGTTGCGAAACTTCAGCACGACTGCCGCGGTGTCTTCCACTTCGAATCCACGCGTCTCATTCGATGTGACCGCCTGAAGGCTCTCGAGGTCGCCGAAGAGATGACGAAGCAAATCGATATCGTGGATCAGATTGATGAGGATCGGGCCGCCGCCTTCCGTGCGTCGCCACGAGGTATTGAAGTAGTCATCGGGCTTGAGCCAGGTGCACAGGGCCGTTGCGCTCACAGGCTTTCCGAGGCGCCCCGATGCGACGATCTCGCGCGCACGGCGCACGATCGGGTTGTGTCGCCGCTGGTGGCCGACGAGCACCGGCACCCGGAACTCGCGGGAAGCGTCGCTGATACGCTTTGCGTCCTCGACCGTATGCGCGATCGGCTTCTCCACGATCACCGCAACGCCGCGCTCGATGCAATCGAGCGCGATGCGCGCATGCGTGGCGTTGGGCGTCGCGATGACCACGCCTTTCGGCTTCACGGTATCGAGCATCGCCCGGTAGTCCGCAAACCACGGTACGTTGAAGGACGCAGCCATTTGTCTGGCCGCATCGGTCGGATCGGCGATTGCCGCGAGTGATACTTCGTCATGCCTGGCGGCCAGGTCGATGTGTACCTTGCCGATCAATCCAGCGCCGATCACGGCTATGGGCATTTTGCTCATGATTGAGATTTTCAGGTTCGTTGGAATAAAGGGACGCGCTCAGGCCAACCGCTGCTCGTCAAGCAGGCTTTGCTCGATCACTTGCTTCGATGCCTTGAACGCCAGCGCGAGCCGTTGGGCGGCCTTGAGCGCCGCGAACGGCATTTCGGCGCTGATGAGCGTATGGGACGGTAGTGAACGCAATAGCTCCGCGAGCGGCAACGCACCTTGGCCAGGCGGCAGGCGGCCCTCGCGCCTCCCGGATGATCGCGTCGTCGCCCACCGGCGAGACCGCTGGCGCGTCGCAAATCTGGACTGAGTGCAGGTACGCGGCCGGGAGTTCACTCACATCGGCAGGCGTGGCTCCGGAGCGCATCAGATGCAATGAATCGACCAGAATCGAGCCGTTCGGCCTCGCGGCGGCGTCGAGCACGCGTCGCGCGTCGCCGAGGGTGCCGACGTGCCGCCAGCGCATGAACTCGAGATCGATCCGCAAGCCGAAGCCCGCGGCGAGGTCGCAGAGCGCCACGAAGTTTGCGACGAGGCGCGAGAAGTCGCTGTCGTCACCGGACACGGTCACGGTCTGCGCGCCCAGTCCCGCTGCCGCTTCGAACATCGCTTCATAAGAGGAGACGACGATTTCCGGCAGAATCGGGATGAACTCGACCTCGCGAACGGTCGTGCCGTGATCGTCGAGCAAGCGGGCGAGCCGGCGATGTTCAGCGCTGCCGGCCTTCAGCGGATAGTGGATTGCGCCCGGCGCCACGGGACTGGTGCGCAGTCCGACCGCGGTGAAGCCTGCTCTCGCGCTCTCCATCACGAGCTCGGACGGATTCAGTTCCAGCGCGGTGAGGTGCGCTACGCCGATTCGAACTGCGTTCATTGATTGACATCCTTGCTTTCGAAAGAAGAGGCTTCGAGTTCGATGCGTTTGATGTCGCCGACCACGAAGAGGTAGCAGAACGCGCCCACCAGGGTGATGGCGGAGACGAACGCCAGGGCATACACGAACGATCCGGTGGCGTTGACGATCAGCCCGATGACGAGCGGCGTCACGATCCCGGAGGCATTCGCGAACAGGTTGAAGATGCCGCCGCTCAGGCCGAGCAGTCCTTTCGGTGCGATATCGGAGACGATCATCCACGCCAGCGCCGAGAGTCCCTGCGAAAAGTACGCGACGCACAGAATGGCGATCACCGCTTCCGTCGAGTCGACGAAGTTCGCGAGGACAATGGTCGAGCCGGTGAGGAGGCCCGCCGTCACAGGCAGCTTGCGGGCCCAGTTGAGCGACATGCCTCGACGAAGCATCGCGTCGGAAATCCATCCGCCCGCAAGCGTGCCGACGGAAGCCGCGATGAAGGGCAGCACGGCGAGTATCCCGACCTTGAGCCAGGGCATGTGGCGTTCCGTCACCAGATAGGTCGGAAACCACGTGAGAAAGAAAACGTTGGTCGCATTGCTCGCGAACTGTGCGATGCAGATGCCGAGCATGCGGCGCTCTTTCAGGATCGCGACGAGGTGCGACCACTGAAAGCGCACATGGATGCGGCCGCTGCTCACCACGCCGCCGCCGGCTTCGATATGTTGCAGTTCCGCGCGATTCGCACGGCCGGACTCGTGCGGTTCCCTGAAGCGCGCGAGCCAGATCCAGCCGAAAACGATCCCCACGGCGCCCACGATTCCGAACAGCGCGCGCCATCCGTAACGGTGCTCGAGCCAGAAGAGAAGCGGGCTGAGGAATGCCAGCCCCGCGTATTCCGCGAACGTGTAGACGCCTGTCGCGCGTGCCCGCTCGCTTTGTGGAAACCAGGTGGCGACGACGCGGCTGTTGGTCGGAAAGCAGGGCGCTTCGGCCATGCCCACCAAGAGGCGCAGAATCAGCAGCGTGACGAAGCCCAGCGCCAGCCCTTGCAGGCCGGTGAACAGCGACCACAGCGTCAGGGCGAAGAAATACGTCCATTTGGTGCCGATGCGGTCGAGCAGAATGCCGCCCGGAATCTGCGAAGCCGTATAGGTCCACGAGAACGCCGAGAAGATGACACCCATCGTCGCGGGAGTCAGTCCGAGGTCGTGGCTCATGTTCGGCGCGGCGATGCCGGCGACGCTGCGGTCGAGATAGTTGATCATCGTGCCGACTGCGAGCAATCCGAGAATGCCGAAGCGAGCGCGCGTGCGGCGCGCGGTCGCGGACGCCGCGTCGCCAGCCTGAACGCCTGATGCGTATTTCATCGTTGTCTCCACTGTTGTGAAAGTCCGCCTCGAAGGCAGCATCTGAGGCGATTCTATAGACAACACTTTGGATATCAACGGAGCTTCCGTTGTTTCATCATTCACACTTCGTTTAGAATCGGTGTATGGATATCGACGACCTGAAAGTCTTCTGCATCGCGGCGCGGCGGGCGAGTTTTGCTGCCGTGGCAAAGGAGCTCGGCACCACGCCGGCTCATGTCAGCAAGCGGATTGCGATTCTCGAAGCGACGCTTGCAGTGCGGCTGTTTCATCGCACCACGCGGCGTGTCGCGATCACCGCAGATGGCGAGATCGCCTATCAATGGGCGCGAAGGATTCTGGAAGACGTGACATCGATGACGGAGACTTTGCAAAGCACGCGCAGCGAACTCTCCGGACTGCTGCGCATCAGCACGAGCCTGCGTCTGGGCCGGCTGCATGTCGCGCCGATTCTTTCGAGTCTGGGCAATCAGTATCCGAAGCTCGATGTCTGGCTGGAACTGCTCGACCGGCGCACCGATCTCATCAACGAGAATATCGACATCGACATTCGCTTCGGGGATCCGACGCAGCCGCAGCTGATAGCGCATCGCCTCGCCAGCAACCGCCGCTTACTGGTTGCCGCGCCGGACTACCTGAGCCGGCACGGCGCTCCGGCTTCGCTGGCCGAACTCGCGGAACACGAATGCCTGCTGTACCGGGAGCGCGAGCAGGCGTTCGGCACCTGGCGTCTCGAGGGGCCGAAGGGCTTTGAATCCGTGAAAGTGACGAGCCGCTTCGGATCGAACATGAGCGACGTAGTCCGAAACTGGTGCCTCGACGGGAAAGGCATCTGTTTGCTGTCGGTCTGGGATATCGCCGATGCGATTCGCAGCGGACAGGCGGTGCGCGTCCTGGCGCAGTACTCGGAGCCCGCCGACATCTGGGCGGTCCTGAGCAGCAGGTCAGCGAATTCTGCGAAGGTGAGGGTGTGCCTCGAGTTCCTGAAAGATCAATTCAGTTGTGGTCCTTTTGCGCTCGATATGAATCCGGAGGTCGAGCATTGACCTCTTCAAGTTAGTGCGCGTGATCGCCGATATTTAGCGGGCAGTTTTTGAGGCGGCGCCGTGGAGCGGGGAGAGTGGTGGCGCTTTTGCGTCTTGGGGCGATCATCGGGCCTATCGCAGGTTGAGTGGCAAGGCGCGGTCACGAAGAGTCACTCCGCGCGACCACAGTTCGGGCATTCGTGCGACCGCTTCGCTCCGTCGACGCCCCTTCGGCCACCGATGATGTACTTCGCGTCGTCGGCCATCGCGGTCATTACCTACCCCCGGCGGTATGAGCGTTGGTTAACTCACACCGGCCATTCAGTCGCCGCCGCCTTGAACGCCAGCGTCGTTCGTGAATCGGCAAGCCACCGCTCCGCGCCAACCCCGCTGTAGTTACGAGAGTCTCTTGGCGTAATGGCCCGGCGGGGTCACGAGCTCAGCGGGCAAGATGTCGTGTTCTCGCTACCGACGGTCTCGCAGGCGCAAGCGTTCCTTTCCTCGGCGCCGATGTGCTTTCTCAAAGCGCACCATCCCCACGAAGTTGATGGTTGAACGTGGCCAACCAGTGAGGTCTGCAGCAAATGTTCCTCTAAAGAATTCTCGCCCGTTGCCGTTAGGTAGAGCGGGATCGCTCACGGCGTGCCGTAACAGGGCGGCCTAGACAAGAAGAAACAGCCAAGGTAAGAGGGAAATTATGGCGCGGATTAAAGCAGTCGCCGCGATGTTAGCGGCAACGATGTTCTCGGGTTGTGCATATAACGTCCAAGTTGCATCGCAATCGGGCGCTTCGGAAGTAATGAGCACGAAGATCAGACAGGACAAGGCCTACGTAGTCTTCAGCGACAATCTCGTCACGGCCGGCAAAGATGTCAAATCCGGTTTTGCCTGCGGCGCACATAAGTATCCGATGTATATCGGTGAGGCGCTGCAAGGCTCGCTCTCAAAGACTGTTGAAGCCGCCTTCCCTCAAGTCGTGAACAACGGTGGAGCGGTACCGTCAGGGCGTGACGGAATCATCTTCAAGTTCGACCTCTCCGAGTTTGATCCGCGAATTCGTTTCACGCCCGGATTTTGGGTGCCATCCGCTGATGCAAACGTCGATATCGCAATTCGCGCTCGCGTTGCCGACAAGCAAGGAAAAGAACTGATCACCACGACGTTTCGGGGTCAAGGTCATGCCAGTGAAGACGGAAATTGCTCGGTTGGCGCCGACGCCTTGAGTCTCGCTGCTCAAAAGGCGATCGCAAACGCGATGGAAAGTTTTGTTGACAAGGTGATCAACACGGGTGCGCTCGATCCAATCATGGCAACTTCTGCGCGACAATAATCTCAAGCTAATTTGAGAATATGGCCGGCATCAATTGAAAAGCCTCAGACTCGACAAGGATAATGGGGCAGCCTCAATGTCGATGGAACGGAGGCACTTCGCGAGGCCATCGGTCATGTTTTTCGATTGATGGCCTGCCTGATAGTCGGCGCAGGCACGTCCTTTCGGCCATTGCCGACGTTCGACGCGGCTTCCTTGCACATCGGCAACATAGCGGGTTGCCGCCGTTGACGACATCGAGTCGTCGAACGGCCACTCCTACCTTAGTCAACCCTCACTCTAGATCCACAACCGCCCCTCAGAAATCTCATGAGCTGCCGTTCAACAGTCGCGGACGATCTCCTGCGGACATGCCGCCTGCTGCGCGGCCCTGTTCCACTCTACATGACTGGTTGAAAATCCATGCGACGTGTGCTGGGGGTAGGATTTGTATGGCTTGCGCTGACATACATGCTCGCCATCGACGTGCAGTGCACTCCGAGCGATGTCAACTTCTGCGGTAAGCTCGCTGTCTTGTGGATGCGTCAGATATTCGCGATGAGCGTCCCATTGCTGTTTAAACCGCCTATCGAACTACTTGGTGCTATTGCGCTCGCGGACGGCACATTTACAGCGCTCGTGCATGTGCGGAGCTTGTTCATGCTAGGTTGGGTTGGCTATCTGACTTGTATCTTTGGGGCCTGCACCGGCGTTGTCGTCGCCGACTTCAAATCGCTGATGCAGTATTAAACTGCGCCCCGGGATTTCCGCTGCCGATAGTTACTGTTTTGCCGGACCAGGTTGTCTTGATATTGCATTTTCTGTTTGATTAGTCAGTTCGGCAAGACGCCACTCGACTGCCCATCGCCTTCGCGGGAAAGGGGCAACGCCCCGAAATCGGAGGTAGGCTGTGCTCAGCGTCGGAGTCCTTCGCTGAGTTCGGCGATCTGACTTTGCAGCGCGCCGAGAAAGACGCTCACCCTGTTTGGAACGTATCGCCTGCTCGGCATCACCGCCCAGACCGACAAGTCCTCCATCGCCGCATCCTCCAATTGAATCTGCACGAGCGAGTTGTCGGCTAATTGCCGGAAGACGTCCCAATACGTCAACTGCGCGAGTCCGAGACCTTGCACGGCAGCGGTCCGCGCCGCTTCGACACTGGTCGTGGTGAAACAAGCGTCCACGCGCTTGCGAATCAGCGCTCCGTCGACGACAAGCGGCCACCGTCGCACGGCACTCAGTCGGATACAGGCGTGATTGTCCAGGTCGGCAACCGTCGAAGGTCGTCCGTGTTTCTTCAGATAGGCCGGCGCGGCGCAAACGAGGCGAGGATTGGCAGCGATCTTCTTCGCCACCAGCTCGGAGTCCTCCAACGGCGCAATCCGCAAGGCCACGTCGAGGCCCTGCCCGACGATATCCACCTGACGATCCGAAAGATCGAGGTCGATGCGAAGCTCCGGATTGGCTTCGAGCAAACTCGCAAGCATGGGCAGCACGACGGATTGTCCGAACCCGCTCGGAGCCGTCAGACGAAGCACGCCCGACGCCTTTCCCTGCGACGGGCTGAGCTCGGCGCGCGCGCCGGATTCCGCATCCACCATCGCCGTGGCAAATGGGACGAACGCTTCACCTTCGGCAGTCAGCGTGAGCGACCGGGTCGTCCGATGAAAAAGACGCACGCCGAGATCTTCTTCCAGCACGGCGATGCGACGCGACACCTGCATGGGGACGACGTCGAGCTGGCGCGCCGCAGCGGAAAGACTGCCCGCCGACGCAACGGCGAGGAAGGTTCGAACGTCTGGAAGGAACATGGTTTATATCCGATAACGTTACGGCGGCTTCACCATTCGACGTCTGTTTTCCCGCCCTCCCAACGCCTAGGATGAAGTCACTTTCCTTCCTTTGACGAGCCGCGAAATGAACGACTTCACCTCGCAGATCCTTACCCCGTACGCCGGCAACGGCATTGCGGTGCGCAACCGCATCGCAGTCGCCCCGATGACGCGCATCACGGCCACCGAATACGGCCATCCGACACAGACGATGTTCGACTACTACGGTCGGTTCGCGAAAGGCGGCTTCGGTCTCGTAACGACAGAAGGTATCTATACCGACAAGGCGTTTTCGCAAGGATACCGTTTTCAGCCTGGCCTGGCCGATGACGAACAGGCGCGCGCATGGGCAGCCTTCAATCGCGACATGCAGGCACACGGCGCACGGGTGTTCGCGCAACTGATGCACGCAGGCGCGCTGAGTCAGGGCAATGTTTATCGCAAGCACACGGTGGCGCCATCGGCCGTTCGGCCCAAAGGCGAACAGATGGCGTTCTATTACGGCGATGGACCGTATCCCGAACCCAGGCAGATGACGGATGCCGAGATCGATGAAGCGATCCGGGGCTTCGTGCAGGCGGCGCATCGCGCGGTGAATATCGGCGGATTCGGCGGTGTGGAAATTCACGGCGCGAACGGCTATCTGCTCGACCAGTTTCTGGGCGCGCACACGAATCTCAGAAACGACCGTTGGGGTGGCAGCACGAGGGCGCGAGTACAACTGCTCGTCGATGTCGTGAAGTCGGTCCGGCTCGGCGTCGGCGATGCAGTGCCGGTCGGCATCCGCATCTCGCAGGGCAAGGTCAACGACTTCGCGTCGAAGTGGCCCGGCGGCGAGGCGGACGCAGAAGTGATCTTCGGCACGCTCGCCGACGCAGGCGTGAACTTCATCCACGTGACCGAGCACGAAGCGTGGCAGCCCGCATTCGAAGGCACGCGCGACAGCCTCATCGCGCTGGCGCGCCGCTACGCGCCGGAGGTGACGATCATCGCGAATGGCGGCTTGCATACGGCCGACCGTATCGCCCATGCGCTCGGGTCCGGCGCGGACATCGTGACGGTCGGACGCGGCGCGCTCGCCAATCCCGATTTGCCGATGATTCTCGCGAGCGGGCGCGAACCGAGGCAGTTCGATAGCTCGATACTGCAACCCATCGCCAGCATCAAGGACGACGAGTTAGCGATGCAGTTCTCCGCCTGAACGCGATTGTGAGCGCGGGCGCGTATCCTCAGTTCTCGACACGCGCCTGCTGCGTCTCCACATTCGAGCGCCGCCAGTGCGCCGGCGTCATGTCGAAGTGCTGACTGAACGCACGCCTGAAGGCCGCCACGGATTGATAGCCGACGGTCTCGGCCACCACTTCGGTCGATACGCCTGGCCTCTTCAGCTCATTTGCCGCCAGCGCCATTCGGACGCTGGTCAGCAGATCGATGGGTGAACGTCCCACCTTGTTCTGAAAATGACGAATCAATGTTGCGCGCGACATGCTGCATAGACTCGCCAGGTCCGGCAGGGTCCAGTCGCGCGCCGGATCATTGAAAATCGCGGCGAGCGCGGGCGACAGACGCGAATGTCCCGCGAGCGTCAACAGACCGGCGGGCGCTTCGTCGGACTCCGCGCTCGCACGCAACGCCAGCGCGAAAAGCGCCGCCGACAGCGCGTTCATCATCGCGTAGCCGCCGAGATTGCCGGCGACCGATTCCGTGCGCATCAGCGCGACGAGACCATTCAACTGTTCCAGCGCCGCGTCCTGTCCGCTGCCCTTCGCTGTCGACGTACGGACTACGAGCCGCGCCGGCAGATACGCACGAACGAAGCGGTCATGCGGCGGCGCCAGGATGATCCGTCCGCACAGCATGTCCAGACGCTCGCCGGCGCCCTTGTTTTCGCTGATGATCAGGTTCAGCGCCGCGCGTTGCCGGGCAGGCTTCGGCCGCGCCCCGCTGCCATCGCGAAGCGTATGCGCCGAACCGTGCGTGAGCATCACGATGTCCCCGGCGCGCAGATGTTGCGGCTTGCCGCCGCCGGGCGTCTCCAGCACGGCCGATCCGCCGAGCACGATGTGATACGGCATCTCGCCCGCGTCTGAATCGGCGTAGATCACTTCCCACGGCGCGCCGTACGAACAGCGAAGTTCGAGCTGACCGCGCACGGTCATCATGCCGAGCAGGCGGCTCAGCCAATCGATCGACATCGACATGCTTACCTCGAATGACACGATGAGACTTTTGAGCATGATATTGAGAATTTAGCGACTCAACAAGCTCATCCTGCGACCCTAAAGTGGAGGCTCCTAACCACCACCGAAGGAGGTCCACCATGAGTCGCATCGCCATTCCCGCCGTCGCCAACGCCACTGGCGACACCGCCGACGTCTACGCACGCGTTCGCAAGATCGCGGGCGGCAGCGTGCCGAATCTGTTCGCGGCGCTCGGCCATCTCGCGCCCGCGACGTTGAACGCCGCGCTCGACGCCGAAGGCGCGCTGGCCGCCAGCAGCCTGAGCAAGCAGGATCTGGAAACCATCAAGCTGCTGGTCAGCGAGCAGACGGGTTGCGACTACTGCGTAGCCGCGCACGTGATGCTGGGCAAGATGACCGGTCTGACGCCGGAAGCGCTCAGACAGATTCGCGCCGGCCAGCCGACCGGTGATCCCAGGCGCGATGCGCTGATCCGCTTCGTGCGGCTTTTGCAGACGACGCGCGGCACGATTGGCGCTGACGAACTCGCCGCCATTCGCGCGGCAGGCTATCGCGATACGCAACTGGCGGAGATATCGCTGGCGATTGCCATGACGATCTTCACCAACACGTTCAATCGCATCAACGACACCGACGTCGATTTTCCGCCCGTCGAGTAATGCAGACACTCGCGAGCGGATCCGTCCGCTCGACATCAAATCATCCGTTAGCTGATTGGGAGAAGGTCATGTCTCAGATCGAACAGTTCGATACGTTGATTCTCGGCAGTGGCCAGGGCGGCAAGCTTCTGGCGTGGCATCTGGCGCGCTCGGGGCAGCGCGTGGCCGTGGTCGAGCGGCAATGGGTAGGCGGCTCGTGTCCCGCTGTCGCGTGTCTGCCGAGCAAGAATGAAATCTGGAGCGCGCGCGTGGCGCATCTGACGCGGCATGCCGCCGATTTCGGGGTAGCGACGGGACACGTACTCGTTGATATGGCGAAGGTTCGCGATCGCAAACGCGGCATGGTCGAACGGGAAGCCGCGTTTCACGTGCAGGCGTATGCATCGAGCGGCGCCGAGCTGATCATGGGCGTCGGACGGTTCGTCGGGCCGAAGACCATCGAGGTGCAGCTCAATGACGGTGGCACCCGCACGCTTCGCGGCGATCAGGTTGTGGTCAACGTCGGCACGCATGCCGCGATTCCGGACGTGCCGGGCCTGGCGTCGGCCGATCCGTTGACGCACATCGGCGCGCTGGATCTTGATCGCGCGCCATCGCATCTGATCGTGATGGGCGGCGGCTATATCGGCGTAGAGATGGCGCAGGCGTATCGGCGCTTCGGCAGCCGCGTGACGATCATCGAGCGCGGTGCCCGGCTGATGGCCCGCGAAGATGCGGACATCGGCGACGAAATGCTGCGCATACTTCGCGCGGAAGAGATCGACGTCGTGCTGGACGCGCAGACGATCCGTGTCGAAGGGCACTCGGGCACGCAGGTGCGCGTCGTCGTGCGCACGCCTTCGGGCGAGCAGACCATCGAGGGAAGCGACATTCTGGTCGCGGCCGGGCGCATTCCGAACACCGCCGATATCGGCTTGGAGCGTGCAGGCATCCAGTTGGACGAGCGCGGTTATATCCGCGTGAACGATCGGTTGCAAACGTCGGCGCGCGATGTGTGGGCAATTGGCGAGGTCGCGGGAAGCCCGCAATTCACGCATGTTTCCGTCGATGATTTCCGGATCGTGCGCGACAACATGGCGGGCGGACATCGCAGCACCGGCGATCGGCTGATTCCATACACGCTATTCACCGATCCGCCGCTCGCGCGCGTCGGCCTGAGCGAAACCGATGCACGGCGCGAGGGGATTGCCGCGCGCATCGCGACGCTACCAATGAGCAGTGTGCTGCGAACCGAAGCGACCGACGAAACGCAGGGCTTCATGAAGGTGCTCGTCAGCGCGGCAGACGACCGCATTCTCGGCTTCACGATGATCGGCTCGGAAGCGGGAGAAGTGCTGGCAGCGGTGCAGACGGCGATGATCGCAGAACTTCCTTATCCGAAGCTCCGGGATGCCGTGATTTCCCATTTGACTATTGCCGAAGGTCTCGGACCACTGCTATCCAGGTTGCCTGAGCGCGCCGTGTAGTAGTGGCGCGCGTAGCCCGGGAGTTCGAGCGACCGCGCCTCGTGCGAAGCATGTTGTCTTCTTTTCGCGTTCCGTGCGTGCGGAACGCGCCCGCCGCAATTGAGGGTGGGCGCGCTCCGCGCCGCTTGGCAAGCGGCAGCGGTGCGGGGAGGGGGCGCTCGAGCAACGCGGTGTATGTAAGCAGGGAAGTCACCGGACCGTGCGGACCACGCGGACCGGCCGACGCGAACATCTCGGCCTTTGCGGACGTTGAAGCCGGCTGCGGTCTACGGCTTCAGCCCGACGCATTGCTGATCTTGGCGACATCGCCCGACCGGACTGCAACCGACTGCATCCGCGAACTCACACTCACGACCCTCTCCGGTCACACGCGTTGCTTTCGCTCGAAGATCGCTTCCAAAGGTGCAAACGGTCACTCGTGCTGTCACGTCGGCGGCCCCGCACGGTCCATGGCCACCTTTCGTCGGATATCAATTTTAGGGGTGCAAAACCACTGATGAACCCGCAAAGCTCCTGCGCAGTGCAGTTCGATCGCATCGCCTGCCGGTCGCCCCGAATTCGCCGGACTGAATGCTATTTAAGGGAGAAAACTGGTCCTGTAAGACCTAAACTGATATCCAATGCCGCCAGTTCGCGATACTGGCCAGCGCCCGAGGCGAAGCCTCAATTGGCGCGGCGAGTACATCAACTGCCGCAGCCCTTGGAGGAGAATGTCCATGAAGAAATTAATACTACTGGCATGCGTAATGCTTTCCACGAATGCGTTTGCAGAATGTGCGACGAACGCCCGTGGCGAGACGGTCTGCGGCAACGGACAGACGGCCGGCGGCTATAACCGGAACACAGGTACGGGCTGGACGTCACAGACGAACCAGAATGGTGTGCATACGACGCAAACCAACCGGGGCGGAGAAGCTCAGACGAAGAACGGCAAAGGCGTGGTTCACGGCCCCGGCGGACAAACCTGCTACCGGACCGCCAACAGCCACGGTTGCAACTGACGACCGTTAAGCACGGATTGTCACATTCAAATCAATGGGCCGCTGCGAGTAACGAAACGTCGATGGATCGACGATTGAAGTGACGCCCCGAAGGACTTCACTCATCAGCGACGCTGGTCAGGAGCATCCGACGGCCCGCTGTCAGCGGCAAGCCTGACGCTCAGCTGTCCGCGAGTGGACTGAGGCGGATTACCGGACCTGTACGGTCCCCGAAGGTCGCAGTCCGAGCGCCGAGCATACACGGCGACTCGGCCCGAACTTCCGTGCGCTCGGCATAGAGGTCGACGATGCGCTCGAGATTTCCGAACAAACGGAGATCTAAAAAAGGTCGTGGCCATCCGACGGCGCGCGATTTGTCGTCGCCGAACTCCCCTAGCACCTTGATTTCCTTGCCTTCCGGGCTCACCAAGACGTATGGATTCCATGATCCATGGCCTTCCATGTATCGGTGCTGGCTCGTCACTAGGTAGCCCGCGTGTTTACCGTGCTGGACAACCGCAAAGCCATTGCCGTTTGTAACAAACCGCTCGCGACCGCCTTGAACCGAAACGGCATGAATCGCTTTCGATGTCGCCCACGCTGCCGTGTTGAAATAGAGCGTCGAGCCATCCGGCGAAAACGTAAGTGAGTTGATGCCAGATAGCTCGTTCTCAGGTTGCGCCGAATGCGCTGCTGTAACGATCTTCCTGGACACATGGTGAACGTCGAACAAACTGGTTTGTTGAGGGCGTTCTGAAGTACCACAGAACGCTTGGTACGACGTTGAATGCGCTGATCGACACGGGCTTCGAAATTCGCCGGGTTGAGGAGTTTGCTCCAACACCCGGACAGATAGAGGAGATGCCGCAATTGGTCGAAGAACTGGAGCGCCCCATGATTCTGATGGTGTCTGCCTCCACATAGATGGCCCGCATGGGTTCGGGTGGACGGCCGCCGTCAGGCAGTGACCGGCCAGTTTGCGACATTCGGCAGCCAGCAACGTACGACCGTTTTAAGGCCAGTACGGTCACTGGAGTCGCTCAAATTGACGTCTTGTCGATTTTGGGCTGATAGCACGCAACCTCGACCCTTGCCGTCGACTCGCGGACGAGCGTGACTAGGAGCGCCTGTCAATTCGAGTCTGGCCATCGTTATACGCGTCGAGGAACGCATCCGACGCCACGTGATCGGCGAGCGAGCGCAAGCTGGCAGCCGAATCGCGGCCCAATATCTGTTCTACGCGCTGGTTTGCCTTTGCCCAATAGGCGACGGATTCGTGCAGGCGGGCCGTGCCAACGTCCGTCAAAACGGCGCGCTTGGTCCGTCTGTCTTGCTCATCCGTGCGCAATTCCACCAGACCATCCCGGATCAGCGGCCGCAGTGCATGCGTCACAGCCGAAATCTGGATCGCGAGCTTGCCCGCGAGATCCTGCAAGGTGGGCCATTGACGGTCACGAGCAGCCGCGAGCCGTTCGATATCCGCCAATAACCCAACCTGCGTTGCCTTCAGGCCTAACGGCGCAAGCGCATCGTCATACAGATTACCGAGGCGCCGTGCCGCGCGCCTGAGCGACGTATTGGTGCACACCAGATCCTCAAAAAGGCTCCTCTCTTCGCGCGGCGCTCGGCCCACGCCGACTGCGGAGGCAGCCGTTTCATCACGTTTCTTTCCCATGACGTAAGGATGGTTGAGTACAGCACCGTTGACAAGTACCAATGATATCGCTATAAACTTGAGCCCTCAATCAAATAATTGAGCCCTCAACTTAATTTAGCGGAGAAATGCATGTCCACTTCCAGGAAAACCGCCGTCGTGACCGGCGCATCCTCGGGTATCGGCGCTGTCTATGCTGACCGTCTGGCCGCGCGCGGCTACGACCTCATCCTGGTCGCGCGGCGTGCCGACCGCCTCGCCGCGTTGTCGAGCAAGCTGTCCGAGACGCACGGCGCCAAAGTTCAGGTTCTTGTCGCCGACCTCGAGATGGACGCGGACATCGCCAGTGTCGAAGCGGTGCTTGCGAACGATGCCAGCGTGCATGTGCTCGTCAACAATGCGGGCTTCGCCCGGCTGCGCCCGCTCGCGCAGTCGTCGTTGAACGATTCGTCGTCGCAGGTGGCGCTGAACATTACGTCGCTGACGCGACTCACACACGCCGTGCTGCCTGGATTTCTGTCGCGCAACGACGGGGTGATCATCAACATCGCTTCGGTGCTGGCTGTCCACTCGTTGCCGGTGAGCTCGGTTTATAGCGGTACGAAGGCTTATGTGCTGGCTTTTACGCGCGGTCTTCAGGATGAACTGGCGAAGACTGGCGTGAAGGTGCAGGTTGTGCTCCCCGCGTCGACCGCGACTGAAATCTGGTCGGAAGGCGTATCCGGCGTGCCGCTGTCCGCGCTTCGACCAGAGACCGTGATGAGCGCGGAAGACATGGTCGACGCGGCGCTGGCCGGTCTCGACAACGGAGAAGCGGTCACCTGGCCGTCGGTCGCCGACGAAAGCCTGTGGGCGAAGTACGATGCGGCGCGCGCCGCGTTGTTCGCGGCGACGCAGACGGGTACGCCTGCACCGCGCTATCGGAAGGCTTGACCGATACTGACGGCAGATCCTGTTCGCGTAAGCATTCGCGAGGATCTGCCGAAAGATTGCGAATGGCAGTGACTCGTTACGAGACCATGTTGCCGCCAGACCAGGCAGTCCACCTGTCCATATCTGCTGCCCGTATTCATGTGGATGATGGGACGAACTGGCTTTCTGCAAAAGAGGATATCGATGACGCTCCATGGAAAAGTCGCCTTGATCACCGGTGGCAATAGCGGGATCGGCTTGGCTACGGCTCGCCGGTTTATTGCCGAGGGTGCGAAGGTCGCTATAACCGGCAGGAATGCATCGACGCTTGCACAGGCGAGAAGCGAACTGGGCGAGCATCTGTCGACGTACGAGCTCGACGTAAGCGACGCAGCAGCCATCGAGCCTGTCGTTAGTCAGATCGCAAAGGATTTAGGTGCGGTCGACATCGTATTCGTGAACGCCGGTGCGGCAGGGATGACGCCGTTGGGCGGGACGACGCCAGCCGTGTTCCAGGCCTTGATTGCCACGAACCTGACCAGTGTTTTCTTCACCGTGCAGGCGTGTATTCCGCACCTCAAGACAGGCGCGTCGGTGATCTTGAATGGGTCGGTGCATGCTGTGCAAGGAGTGCCGGGCTGGTCTGCCTATGCCGCAGCGAAGGGCGCTGTTCGCTCACTCACCCGTGTCATGGCGGCCGAATTGGCCCCTAAGGGTATTCGGGTGAATCAGGTGACGCCGGGCGCCACTCGCACACCCATCTGGGATGTCGTGGCAACGTCACAGGACGCAATGCATTCGCTCGAAGCAAAACTCAAGCAGAAGATTCCGCTGAACCGCCTTGGTGAGCCGGATGAAGTTGCCGACGCAGTGCTCTTTCTGGCGTCGAGCGCATCGTCCAACATCACCGCGCAGGAGATTGTGCTGGATGGTGGCGCGACGGGCGCTCCTCAGGGGGCGCCGATCTACCGCGCCTGATTGGTGATGTATTTGCGATATGACCTGATCGCCGCGCTGGCGAAAGACCGACCTGATCTCTCGCCGACCACTCAAACTTGCTGTGTGCAGGCCCTTCGTGAGCCTGCTTCCCGCGGCCCTGAAAGCCCGGGCGACGCCGTCACGATAACGACGCCACCTTGCCGATCCGGGGCGTGACGCGGTTTATCGCGCAACGTGACCCACGTGGTGACCGAGGCGCAGTTCAAAGTCGCCATCCTGCTGCAAACCCTTCTCATACATCTTGCCAATTAACGCTTGCGTTTCCGGCCACGAAGTCGTGCCAATAAAAGCCTGGTTCGACGACCAGCGATCCGCCTCGGTCGGAACACCCGCGCGCGCGTTGACGAGCTTCTTCGCGAGTTCCAGGGCGCGCTTTTCGAAGCTAGCGACGCGGCGGGCGAAATTGTCGACAAAGGCGTCCAATTCCACATCAGGGATCGAACGATTCACCCAGCCGTACTTTTCGGCGGTGTCGGCATCGAAATCGTCAGCGCCGCAAATGATCTCCAGCGCGCGCGACCGGCCAGCAAGCGCGGCAAGCCATTCTGTCGCGCCGCCGCCCGGGACCACAGCAACGCCGACCTCGACCTGTGCGAGCACGGCTTTTTCCTTCGACGCGAAACGCATGTCGCAGGCCAGCGCCAGTTCAGAGCCGTGGCCGCGGGCACGACCGCGAAGCTTGGCCACGCTGACTACGCGTGATTGCGCGAGGCGCGTGACGAACTTCGGCCATGCGCTGAATTCAGCGGCACCCGGTTGTTCGGGGACGACTTCGCCGCGTTCGAGATCGTAGTGCGCCACGAAGTAGTCGGGGTTGGCGCTTTCGAACACGACGACCTTCAACTCGCGATCGGCTTCGATCTTGTCCATCAAGACATTCAGCTCCGCGAACATTTCCGGATCGTACAGATTGATCGGAGGGTTCTCGATGATGATGCGCCAGTAGGCAGAGGTTTCCGCCTTGATCGTGAGTCGGTTCTGAGTAGAAGCCATGAGGTTCTCCAGGATTCGGGTTGGGCAACGTCGGCGATGGATTCGCCAAATCTGGTTTCTTTATGAAACCACGTGAGTAGCTTATCGATTCTGGTTCGTTAATGCAACCAAAATGTATGGGCGACTCGATGGCTGTTGCTTAAGGCTGTTCGCTGAACAGACTGGATCTGGCAACAGTCATGTCCGTCACTTCCGTCCAAAATGTCTCATGAATATTGGTTGCATAAAACTACTAGAATGGCTACCATCACGCTGACATGTTTCAGGTCGGGCCCGCGCTGAACCATCGATGTGGCGCTCGACATCGATCCCATATCGCAAGCGTTCAGGAAATTCGCAATGCCCACTCAACAGAAAGACCCCAGTCGTGATTCGACCTATTCGTGGCCCGGTGTGCTGGCCGTCGCGCTCGGCGCACTGTCGCTGGTCGTCACCGAGTTTTTGCCCGTCGGCTTGTTGCCGGGCATCTGTCGCGACCTAGGCGTAACCGAAGGAACAGCCGGTCTTGCTGTTACCGCGACCGCAATTCTTGGTTTCATCGCCGCACCAGTCACTGCCATTGCGATCGGCCGGGCCGATCGCAAGCGGGTGCTGCTCGGGCTCACGGCACTGCTCATCATCTCCAGCGTGCTGTCATGGAAGGCAGAGACCTTTGCAACTTTGCTGATCGCGCGCGTGATCCTGGGCATCGGGGTCGGCGGATTTTGGGCGATCTCGATTACTGCTGCGGCGAAGCTTGTCCCACCGGAAAAAGTGCATGCGGCTTCGTCAATCGTGTTCGCAGGCATATCGATCGGCTCGGTCATCGCAGTGCCGGCCGGTTCGTACATCAGTGCTCATGCTGACTGGCGCGACGGATTTATGGGTGCCAGCGTGCTCGCGATCGTTTGCTTCGCGTTGCAGCTTGTCTTTCTGCCGTCGCTCAAGATGAAGCACGGTGTGAACGTGCGCGATTTCTTCGGTTTGCTGAAGGATCCCAAGGTTCGCGGAATCTTCCTGACTGTCATTTTTATTGTGGCCGGTCAATACGCAGGTTATACCTTCGTCACCCCTTATCTGGAGCAAATCACGCACCTCAGTACCGCGATCGTGAGCATTCTCCTGTTTGCCTATGGCGTTGCGACAGTCGTTGGAAACTTCGTAGGGGGCGCCTTCGCTGGTCGTAATTTGCACAACACCGTAGTCGCAACAGTCTGGATCTTCGTGCTGTCGCTGGCGGCTATCGCGGCGTTTGCCGCCAGCCCGTTGTTTGCTGGCTTGGCGCTGCTGGTGTGGGCGGTGTCGTGGGGAATGGCGCCGGTCGGCACCCAGCTGTGGTTGTACAACGCGACGCTGCATGCGCCCGAAGCCGCGCAGGCGATGAACACGAGTGTGTTTCAGTTGTCGATCGGGCTCGGCTCGCTGGCGGGTGGTATCGCAGTCAACTATGCGGGGCTGCATAGCTCGATGTGGCTTGGGGCGCTGATTCTGGCCCTGGCGGTGCTGATGGTGTACATCATCGGCCGCATGAACCAGCAGACTGTTACCGCAGCGTAATACCTGGTTTGACAGATTGCTACCGTTCGACCGCTTCGTTTGGGGCGCGCGTTGACGTACGAGGGTAAAAGGAGAGAAGCATGCAACCGACTGCAGTTGTGGTGGGCGTGGGATCGGAGGAGGGCTTAGGTGCCGCAGTGGCCCGCCGCTTCGCTCGTGGGGGTTTTCACGTCCTCGTGGGCGGTCGGACGATCGAGAAGCTCGAGCGGGTGGTCAAGAGTCTTGGCGAAGGCAATGGCACGCCTGTTGTCGGAACCTGCGTCCCGATGCGGTCGCACACCGAGGGCCGGATGGATTGCTGAACATCGACGCCATTGCGGAAACGTATTGGCAACTGCATCTGCAACATCCGACTGCGTGGACTCAGGAAATCGATCTGCGTCCATTCAAAGAGAGCTTCTGATGCGCGCCTGTTGCGCGCCCTGCGCAACGGCTTCGTCGTGCTGCTCAGGCTAAGGTCAGACAATGATCGCCGGCATCTAGTTCATCGTAATCACGCGCGACACCAACACATCCTTCGGTTGTAGCAGGCGGCCGTCTTCCGAGCGCAATTCGAGTTTCTTGAGGGGGCGCTTCTTCTTCGCGTCCAGCGGAAGCGAGCCCAGTTCTTTAGACTCGTAAAGATACTCGCCGCCCCATTGGCCAAGGGCCACGAGAACGGGCAATAGTGCTTCGCCCTTTTCGGTCAGCGTATATTCCTGGTATGCGCTGCCATCGGACGCGGGCACGATTTCCATGATGCCCTGCTCGACCATCGACTTCAGGCGACCTGACAGGATATTCTTGGGGATGCCAAGACTGCGCTGGAACTCACTGAACCGGCCGATGCCGGCGGTTGCGTCGCGGATGATGAGTAACGACCACCAGTCGCCGATCGAGTCGAGCGCCCTGGCAATCGCACAAAGATTTCCTTCGAAGCTTTTGCGTTTCATAGCTGACTGCCTTCGCGTAACCTGCCCAGCATAGCACATATGGTTTAATAACGAAACCAATCGCATAGGAGCTTCCGATGCGCTCGTTCGAGCGCTTCGCCAAAAGAGAGGCAGGCGTTTCCCATTACACAACCAGATACTCGTAGCGCCCGCGAAAATCGTTCTGTTTCACGGCCTCGGGCGATCGGTGAACGTGTGTATTTGGCCATGGGAGTGAGCGCTGCATATCGCAGCCAAAGGGTATTCAACCCCGCGCTTGCAATGCGGCAGAGTATGCGTGTACACGTCACGAAAGCAATCGACCTGCTAAGAGCCTGAAATCTAAGCGGCTGGTCTTCAGCGCCGGGCGCCGCGATCATCGTCGTGCGGTTTGTCGCGACCAAGACACGACGATGCGCATGGCTGATATCCCGACATAAGCAGCCGCTCAACGCAGTGGCGCCTCTTGACCGAATTGGGTCGACGGTAACCGAACAACCCGCGAATCGCTCACGCAAAATCTCATCAAAGCCACCAGCGCACGTTGTCAACGTACACCCCGTCTACGCACCCATCCAGCTCACATGCGCGCTTACCACCCGCCAGCCGTCCGGCATCTTCACCCACGTCTGGCTCTGTCTGCCGATGCGCGGTTCGCCATCGCGCCGGAACTCGATATTGGCGACAGCGAAAGCATCGCCGTATGTCGTCACGACGCGCGCCGTGATCGTGCGCGCGAGGCCCTGGCCGGGCCGCGCGGAGCGAAACGCGCGAATCGCGTCGTAGCCGTAGAGGTTTTCGGTTGCGCCGTAGCGCAGCGTGTGCGGTGAGTCCAGAAAAAGCATATCGAGCACGGCGACGTCGTTGGTGACGAGCGCGTGCTCGTAGGCGTCGAAGGCCGCGTCGACTTCGGCGAGCACGGCCGGACGATTGATCTCGATCATGCATCCGCTCCTGAAGAAAGCAATGCGTCGTCGAACGATGGCGGCGGCGGACAATGCGCGACCTGCGCCGCTTCGAGTCTGCGCGCGGCTTCGAACGCCAGATCCTCGCGCCACGGCGGCGCGATCAGTTGCACGGCGATCGGCAGGCCGCTCTGCGTGGGCATTGGCACGGCGACGACCGGCAGGCCGAGGCACGACACCGGCTGCGTCAGCAAGCCGAGATTGGGCCGCACGGCGAGCCGCTCACCGTTGATGTCCATGAACTCGTCGCCGATACGCGGCGCGACCATCGGCGTGGCGGGCGCGACGAGCACGTCGTAGCGTTCGAACAGTTCGAGCACGCGCATTCGCAAAGCCGCGCGCACGCGCTGCGCCTGCACGATCCACGCGGCCGGCAAAAGCGCGCCCGCAATCAGCCGGTCGCGCGACAGCGGTTCGCGTTCGTCGTAACGCGCACGCAGATTCTCCATGTGCAACTGGCCGCCTTCCGCTGCCGTGATGAGAAACGCCGCGCCGCGCGCCGCGTCGGCATCGGGATAGAGAACTGTCTGCGACGCGCCCAGCGCCTCGGCCGCCGCAAGCGATGCTGCGCGGGCATCGTCATTCGCGTGATCGTCGAAATAGCCGCCCAGGCGTGCCACGCGCAATGCGCCGTGCTGCGGGTTCGCCGGTTCGAAATCGCGCTGCGCGCACGCCGGATCGAGCGAATCAGCGCACTGCAAGGCATCGTAGATGGCGGCAAGATCGTCGACACTGCGGGCGAACGCGCCCATGTGATCGAGGCTCGCGACGAACGGATACGTGCCGTGCCGCGACAGGCGTCCATAGGTCGGCTTCACGCCGAACACGCCGCACAGCGATGCGGGCACGCGCACCGAACCGTTCGTGTCGGTGCCGAGCGTGACGGGCACGAAGCCCGCCGCGACCGCCGCCGCGCTGCCTCCCGACGACCCGCCCGCCGAACGCGTCAAATCGTGCGGATTGCGGCACGGCCCCGCGTGAAGGTTCTCGGTGGTGAAGCCATACGCGAATTCGTCCATGTTCAGCGCACCGACGAGAATCGCGCCCTGTGCGACGAGGCGCGCGACGAGCGTCGCATCGTGCGTGGCGGGCGGTGCGTTCGCGAGCACGCGCGATCCGGCGATCGTCGCGATGCCTTCGATATCGAAGAGATTTTTCGCGGCAAATGGCACGCCCGCCAGCGGCGGCAAGCTGTCGCCTCGCGCGCGCTGAGCATCGAGCGCGTCGGCTGCGATGAGCGCACGTTCGCGCGTAACGGCCGTGAACGCGTTGACTTGCGCATCGTGTGCATCGATCCGCGCGAGCGTCGCTTCGATCAGTGCGCGTGCGCTGAATGCGCCATCGGCATAGGCGCGTGCGATGGCCAGCGCGTCATCCGGAAAACGATCGTGTGCGGTCATGGGCGATACACCGGTGCAGGTTCGTCGCTCGCATCGACGCAATAGGCGAGCACGGGCGCGGCAAGCTGCGCGATGCGCGCGAACTGCGCTTTCACGCGCGCGGCGGCTTCATCTGAAAGTGCCGGGAAATGCAGCGCGAGCGCGGCGTCGGCATAGGCGTCGAGCGCGGCGTCGGAAGAAGAGGACATGGCGTTCATGCTCACGAAAGAGTGGGGAAGAGTTGACGGACACGCGCGATCAACGCGCGATCACTCCCGCGCGGACCGATGAACGACAACGCGAGCGGCCCGCCGGCTTCATTCGCGACCGGCACCGTGACCTGCGGCAGGCCAGCGAACGCGGCGACCGAGTTCATCGTGAGCGCATCGCGGTAAAACACACCGATGCCTTCGGGCGATTCATCGATGGCGAGCAGCGCGCGCGGCGTCGTCGGCAACACGATGAGCGCCTGATTCACGATGCTTTCGACACGCGCGGCAAGCGTCGTGCGCAGGATGCGGCAGCGTTCGACTTCCGCGTCGTCGAGCGACTTCATCCGCGCAAAACGCGTGGCGATGTCCGCGCCGAAGCGCGGTGCGTGGGCATCGATCCATGCGCCCAGCGAGGCGCGAATGGCATCGTCCTGCAATTGCTGATACACGTGCAGCCAGCGTGCACGATCACCTGAAAAGATCTCGATCTCGTCATGCGCCATCGACAGTTCGCGCAGGCGTCGCGCATCGTCCGGCTCGCGCTCGGCACGTGTATCGAAGGCTTCCTTGAAGAGCACGAGCGATGCGGGCGCGTCGAGCGCCGCGACGTCATCGAGCAATACATCGGCGACGCGCGCGAGCAACTCGCCCGAACGCGCGAACCAGCCCACGGTATCGAAGCAGGGCGCGAAGGGCAGCACGCCTTCGAGTGCAGCGTGATCGTGCGTCGTGCGAATGCCCCATAGCCCGCAGAAAGCGGCGGGCACGCGCACCGAGCCGCCGGTATCGGTGCCGAGCGCGAAGTCGACCTCGCCGCTTGCGACCGCCGAAGCCGACCCGCTCGACGATCCGCCCGGCAACGCATGCGGCCAGCGGGGATTCAACGGCGTGCCGTAATGCGCGTTCACGCCTTCGAGGCTGTAGGCGAGTTCATCGGTGATGGTCTTGCCGTCCACCGACGCGCCCGCAGCGAGCAGCTTCGCGACACAAGGCGCGTGATGCGCGGCGGGCGCGTGCGTGGCGAGCCAGTCGGGATTGCCGCCGCCCGTCGTGACGCCGGCTACATCGATCAGGTCCTTGACGGCGAAACGCAAGCCGTCGAGCGGGCCATGCGCGCTCGCCTCGATGCGCAGGCGCGGACCGGGAACGAAGGCGCTCATCGTGCTGCTCCTTTCAACGCGTCGGCGAATTGCAGTGAATCCGCCACGAAGCCATAGCACTTCTTCACGTTCCAGATGCTCGCTTCCGTGCAGAACGCGGGTGACGACGTCGCGCAGCAATCGGTCAGCATCACGCAGCCGTAGCCGAGGAAGTTGGCGTCGGTGAGCGTGTTCATCACGCACTGATCGGTGTTCACGCCCGCGAAGAAAAGCGTGCGCGCGCCGAGATTGCGCAGAATGCTGTCGAGCGGCGTGTCCCAGAAGCCGCTGATACGGTACTTGTCCACGCAGATGTCCTGCGGCTCGATCTCTAGTTCGTCGACGACCGCCGCCGCCCACGAGTCCTTTTCGAGCACGCGCGCGCCGTGCTCCGGCAGCGGTTCGCCGAGCCCGATGCCCGTGCCTTTCGGCTTGTAGAGATGCAGCTGGTTCGGCGGCATGTTGGCGAGGTCGGGGCGGTTGCCCCAGTTCACCCAGATCACCGGCACGCCGCTCTCACGCGCGAGCGGCAGGAGGCATTGCAATGGTGCAATCGGTGCGCGGTCCGCACTGTAATCGCCCCCGATGTGGTCCACCCACCCGCCTTTGGTGCAGAAGTCGTTCTGCATGTCGATGATCACGAGCGCCGATTTTTCGATGTCGAAGCGCACCTTCTGCGGTTCCGCATCGAGTATCGCGATGCGCGGCGCGGGCGCCTGTACGGCCATGTCGACGAGCGCGCCGGTGGCATGCCAGCGGGTCTGCGCGAAAGCCCCCAGCGGGCCGCCAGGCATCGTCTGGCTTGGGTTTGATGCGTGCTCCATCGGGTTCTCCGAAGCGTGGGATCGGTGCCGGCGGGCTGGGTCGAAAGCGCAGCGCGGCGGCGTTAAACGTGAGTGTTCCTGACAACATGGGCAAGCGGTCCTTCATCGAGCGGCACGCACATTGGCATCGAAGTTGCAATGTGCATTTCAGTCATGAATAACCTACTTACCGAAAGTCAACGCAAAAGGAGTGCCAGTGATGTTCAGCCTGCAACAAGCATCGCGCGAGAAATTGCGCCGCCGTCTCGTGCACCGCGTCGTCGTGACGGCGGGTGTCATCGCGCTTGCCGTGCCCGCGTTCTTTCTCTCCGATGCCTACGCCGCCGATGACGCGATGCGCGTCGGCGTGCTGATTCCGGGCTCGAAGACGGACAAGGGCTGGATGGAATCGGGCTACGACGGCGTCGTCGCGGCGCAGAAGGAGTTCGGGCCGAAGCTCAAGACCCAGATCATCGAGAACATCAACTATGCGGACATGGAGCAGGCGCTCACGAATCTCGCGACGAAGAACCAGCTCGTGATCGGCATCGGCGGACAGACGCAGGCGGCCGTGCTCAAGATCGCGAAGCGCTTTCCGAACGTGAAGTTCTCGGTCGTCGGCGGCAACAAGGGCGAAAACATGCCGCCGAACGTCGCGGGCTACGACGTGAAGCAGGCCGAGATCGCGTTCGTCGCGGGCGCGGCCGCCGCGATGCTGTCGAAGAACGGCGCGGTGAGTTATGTCGGCGGCATGGAGATTCCGTCGATCGTCAACGCGGGCAAGGAGTTCGGCAACGGCGCGCGCTACGTGAATCCGAAGGTGAAGTACTTCGAGAGCTATACCGGCGACTTCGACAACGTCTCGAAGTCGCGCGAAGCGACCGCCGCGGCCATCGCGCAAGGCGCCGACGTTCACTATCACATCCTGAACCTCGGCCTGCGCGGGCTCGAACAGGCGGCGAAGGAAAAGAATACGCACGTCATCGGCAGCTATACGGACCGTTGCGGAAGCGATCCGCTGTATATCGCGTACAGCATCACGGGCGTGGGTTATCAGGCGCAATACGCGATCGAGCAACTCGAGAAGGGGCAGTGGCAGCCGGGATACAAGGCGTTCGGCCTCGCGATGGGACCGAAGGCGTCGGGCATGGTCGTCTGCAAGTCGACGCCCGCGATGGACGCGAAGCTCAAGCAGATCGAAGACGACATCCTGAGCGGCAAGATCAAGGTGTCAGAGGGATGAGCGCGCTTCCTTCTCCGCTGCCCGAAGCCGCGCCGATTCTCTCGCTGCATGATATCGGCAAGCGCTTCGGCACGTTCACCGCGCTCGATGGCGTCTCGCTCGACCTGATGCCGGGCGACGTGCATTGCCTGCTCGGCGAAAACGGCGCGGGCAAGTCGACGCTGTGCAACGTGATCTTCGGCGTGCATCAGCCGGATTCCGGTGCCATGCGCGTGAACGGCGCGCCCTACCGTCCGCGCAATCCGCGCGAGGCGCTCGCGCACGGCATCGCGATGGTGCATCAGCATTTCAGTCTCGTCGATGATGCCAGCGTGCTCGACAATCTGCTGCTCGGGCAGGCGCGCGGATGGCTGAATCGTCCGCGCGAGACGCAGCGTGTGGGCGATGTGCTCGCGAGCGTCGGGCTCGAACTGGCGCTCGATGCGAAGGTCGCGGATCTGTCGGTCGGCGAGCGGCAGCGCGTGGAGATCGTGAAGTGCCTGATGCGCGAGCCGCGTCTGCTGCTGCTCGACGAACCCACGGCCGTGCTGTTGCCCGCCGAGATCGATGCGCTGCTCGATACATGCGAACGCGTGGCGAGACGCGGCTGCGCCGTGGTGCTCGTCACGCACAAGCTCAAGGAGATCAGCCGCATCGCCACGCATGCGACCGTGCTGCAATCGGGGCGCGTGGTGGCGCGCTCGGCATCGCCCGCGACGGAGATCGACAGGCTCGTCCACGCGATGATCCATCGCGAAGGCGACGACACGCCCGACGATCTCGCCGCGCGGCTCTCGCTCGTCAAGAGCGCCTCGCCGTATTCGCGCCCGCTGCAGGACGAAGTCCTGCAAATCGATGGCCTGAGCGCGCGCGATGCCGAAGGCGTGACACGGCTCGCGGACTGCACGCTCGTCGTGAATCGCGGGGAGATCGTCGGCATTGCGGGTGTGGAGGGCAATGGTCAGAGCGAACTGGGCGCGGTGCTCGCGGGCATGTCGAACGCATCGGCGGGGAGATTTTTCATTGCGGGCCGCGACATGACTCAGGCGAGTCCGCGCGAACTGACGCACGCGGGCGTGGGCATCGTGCCGGAGGATCGTCACGCGGTGGGCTGCGTCACCGGCATGAGTCTCGCCGACAATCTGCTGCTCAATCATCTCGATCGCTATACGCGCGGAGGCTTCTTGAATCGCCGCGCGATGCGCAGCGCCGCGCTGGAACTGATGCAGCGCTTCGACGTGCGCGCCAGCGGCCCCGATGCGCTGTTCGGCGGCCTTTCGGGCGGCAATCAGCAAAAGGCGGTGCTCGCGCGCGAACTGACGCTCGATCCGCTGATTTTTCTGCTCGCCGCGCAGCCGACGCGCGGTCTCGACGTCGGCGCGGTCGCCGCCGTGTATTCGCACATCCGCGCGGCGCGCGATCGCGGCGTGGGCGTTCTGCTTATTTCCTCCGAACTCGACGAGCTGATGAGCGTCGCCGATCGCATCGTCGTGCTGTATCGCGGCCGCATCATGGGCACGTGCACGCCCGAAGCGGGCAATCGCGGACGCATCGGCGCGTGGATGGCGGGCGCAGGAGAGACAGCATGAATCCCCACATGAAGCTGCAAACACCGCTCGCGTCCACGCCTGGTACGCAGAGCTGGCGCGCGCGCTGGCCGCAATTGCGGGTGGCATGCGTGATCGCGGCGGCCGTCGCTTTCGCGATATTCGCCGCGCTCGCGTTGATCGCGCTGATGCACGTTTCCATCGCCGATGCGCTCGCCGCGTTCGCCGATGGCGCATGGGGCTCGCCGTACGCGATCGGCGCGTCGATCAATCGCAGCCTCGCGTTCGCGCTCGTCGGCACGGGCTTCGTGATCGCGAACCGCGCGAAGCTCACGAACGTCGGCGGGGAAGGGCAACTCGCGATCGGCGGCATCGTTGCGACCGCGATGAGTCTCTACGGCGGTTGCGCGCATCTGCCCTTCGGCCTGGCGTTCATCGTGCCGATGCTGTGCGCGGCTGCGGCGGGCGCGATCTGGGGTGGCGTGCCCGGCGTGCTGAAGGCGAAGGCCGGCACCAACGAAGTCATCAGCACGTTGCTGCTTTCGTTCATCGCGGTATGGCTGCTCTACTGGTGCGTGCAGAGCGAAGCCCTGCTGCGCCAGCCGATGACGACCGGCGCCACTCTGCCCGAATCGCTTGAAATTCCCGATCCGACCAAGCTGCCCGCGATCCTCGCCGCGAGCGGCATGAGCCTGAACATCGGCTTGCCGGTGACGATCGTGCTCGCGGTTGCATCCGCGATCCTGCTCACGCGCACCCGCTTCGGTCTCGCGCTGCGTGCCGCCGGGCTGAACGCCATCGCGGCGAAACGCGCGGGCTTGCCGATCGCGTCGTCGCTGGTCGGTGCGCTCGCGCTCGCGGGCGCGTTCAGCGGACTCGCCGGCGCGCTGATGCTGCAAGGCGATCAATACTCGCTCAAGGCGGGTTTCTCGTCGGGCTATGGCTTCGACGGGCTCGTGGTCGGCCTGCTCGCGCGCGGATCGATCACCGGCGTGTTCGCCGCGGCGCTGCTGTTCGGCTTTCTACGCTCGGGCGGCATCAACATGGAGATGGTCGCGCAAGTGCCTTCGGCGCTCGTGCTGATCGTGCAGGGCATCGTCACGATCGCGCTCGCGGGCGGCGCGTTGTGGCTCGACCGGGGAGAAGCACGGCGATGAATCTCGAACTTCTGGCGGTCTTCGCGGGCGCATCCATTCGTCTCTGCGCGCCGATGATGCTTGCCGCAACCGGCGAGCTCGTGAGCGAGCGCGCGGGCGTGCTCAACATGAGCGTCGAAGGCATGATGCTCACCGGCGCGTTTCTCGGCGCGACGTTCTCATGGCTCACCGGCAGCCCGTCGATCGGCCTGCTGTGCGGCATGCTCGGCGTGATTCCGCTCGCGCTGCTGCAGGCGTTCCTGAGCGTGACCTTGCGCGCGAACCAGATCGTGACGGGCATCGGCATCAACATTCTCGCGCTCGGCGGCACGACGCTCGCTTATCGCGAGATCTTCGGTGAACGATCGAGCGCCGCGATCCCGGGACTCGCGCACTGGTCGCCGCCCGTGCTCGGACAATTGCCGCTGGTCGGCGAGCCCGTATTCGGGCAGGTCTGGTTGCTGTATGCGGGGCTTGCGGTCTTGCTCGCCACCTCGGTCGTCATGCGCCGCACGGCGCTCGGCGTTGCGCTGCATGCAACGGGCGTCGCGCCGCGCGCGGTCGATCAGTCGGGCCTGCCCGTTGCGCGCATCCGCTACGGCGCGGTGTTGTTCTCGGGCGTGATGTCGGCGGCGGCGGGCTGCTTCATTTCCATCGGCGACATTCACACGTTCACCGAAGGCATGACCAACGGGACGGGCTATCTCGCGATCGCGGCGATCATCTTCGGCAACTGGAAGATCGGACGCACGGCGCTTGCGTGCCTGCTGTTCGGCGCGGCAACCGCGATGCAGTTTCAATTGCCGATGTTCGGCCTGCACGTGCCGACGGCGCTGCTCATCATGCTGCCGTACCTGCTCGCGCTGGTGGCGGTAGCGGGCCTGATCGGCCGGCAGACCGCGCCGCCCGCGCTCACGCAGCCGTTCAAACGCTAGCGGCGGCGCGACGGAGTACCATCGTGTTTCGTCGCGCTGTGTTCAACTCATCGATCGAATTCATGCCACGTACCGCCGTTCCCGCGAAGAACCAGAAAGACGAGCCCACGCGCCGCCAGCAGCTTGCCGCCAAAACGCGCGAGCGCATCTTCAGGATCGCCATCAGGGAGTTCGCCGACAAGGGCTTCAGCGGCGCGCGCGTCGAGACGATCGCGAACCGCGCGAAGGTGAACATCCGCATGATCTATCACTATTTCGGCGGCAAGGAAGCGCTGTATGTCGAAGTGCTCGAACATGTGCTCGCGCGGTTGCGCGAAGCGGAACTCGCCGTGACGCTCGACGTGCGGACCGTCGATCCCGCGGCCGGCATTCTCCAGCTCTACGATTTCACCGAAGGCCATTTCGCGGCGCATCCGGAATTGCTGTGCCTGCTGTCGTGGGAGAATCTGAATCGTGCACGCTTTCTGAAGCGCTCGAAAGTGATTCAGGCGATGTCATCGCCCGTGCTCGACAAGCTGCGCACGCTGATCCGGCGCGGCGAGACGGCGGGCACCGTGCGGCGCGGCATCGATCCGCTGCATCTGTATGTGACGCTCGTGAGCCTCGCCTATTTTCACAAGTCGAACGCGTACACGATCTCGCGGATGTTCGATACCGACATGCTCGCGCCTTCATGGCAATCCGCGCACAAGGCGCAGGCGCATGAACTCGTGCGTGCGTTTCTCGCGGGAGAGCGGGTGCTCGAACTGACGTAAACGCCTCAGCGAACCACCTTCCTCCTCCGCGCGATCGATCTCACGATCAGCAGACCGCCGAACATCACCGCAAGCGACATCAGCGTCGTCACCGTGCCGAGTGCGTAGATGACGGGCGTCGTCACCGAGGTCGTCAAGCCCTGCAATTCGAGCGGCAGCGTGTTCTGATCGCCTATCGCCTGCGAGGTTCGCGCGATTTCATCCCACGAAAGCGTGAAGCCGAACATGCCGACGCCGATCACGGAAGGCCCGATGATCGGCAGCACCACATGTTTGAACGACTGCCACGGCGAAGCGCCGAGATCGCGCGCCGCTTCCTCGTACGCCGGATTGAAACGGTTGAAGACCGCGAACATCACGAGCAGGCCGAACGGCAGCGTCCACGTGAGATGCGCGCCGAGCGCCGAGGTGAAGAGTCCCATCGACGTGGTCCAGCTATCCGCGAACGACTGGAAGCCCCATTCGTTCGACAGATATTTGATCAGCGTGTCGAGCAGGCGAAAGGTGAGGCCAATACCGAGCGACACGATGATAGACGGCATGATGAGGCTCGCCACGGAAACATAGAACACCGCGGTATCGCCGCGAAAGCGCCGCCTGAACGCAAGGCCCGCGCTCAGTGAGAACAGCACGGTCAGCACCGTCACTGCGAGCGCGAGCTTGACGGAGCGTCCGAACGCGGCCCAGATGTCGATATCGCCGACGCCGTCGCGCAAGGCGGAGAACCAGTGCAGCGAGACGCCGCGCATCGGAAACGTGAGCCCGCCTTCCGGACCCTGAAACGACAGAATGAAGATCGTGATGACCGGCCCGTACAGGAACAGCACGAACAGCCCGAAGAGGAGCGCGAGCCAGTAGAAGCTCGCGGGCCGATGTTCCCGATGCGCGATTGCACCCGCCATGTCACAACTCCTTTCTGATATCGACGACGCGCGTCAGCGCCCATACGATCATCAGCACGACGGCGAGCAGGATGATCGCGTTGGCCGCCGCGGCGGGAAACTGCAGATAGCCGGTCTGCACCTGAATGATCTTGCCCACCGAGGCAATTTGCTGTCCGCCCATCACGCCGACGGTGAGAAAGTCGCCCATCACGATGGTGACGACGAAGATCGAGCCAATCACGATGCCCGTCTTCGATAGCGGCAGCACCACGTCGCGGATCACCTGCCAGCCGCTGGCGCCGGCGTCGCGCGCCGCTTCGAGCAGCGCACGGTCGATACGCATCATCGCGTTGAAGATCGGCACGATCATGAAGAACGTGTAGAGATGCACGAACGCGAGCACGACCGAGAAGTTCGAGTACAGCAGCCATTCGATCGGCCGGTCGACGAGATGCGCGGACAGCAGCGCCTGATTCACCAGTCCGTTGCGCCCGAGAAGCGGAATCCACGAGATCATGCGGATCACGTTCGAGGTCCAGAACGGAATCGTGCAGACGAGAAACAGCACGGTCTGCATCGCGGTCGTTCGCACATGAAAGGCGAGGAAGTACGCGGTCGTGAAGCCGAGCACGAGCGTCACGACCCACACGATCGCGCAGAACCTGAGTGTCGACCAGTAGGTCTTGAAGGTTACGCAGACGTCCGTGAACGAACCGCAGCCGTCGAATATCGCCGCATAGTTCTTCAGGGTGAAGGCCGGGATGATCTGATATTCGTTGAAGTCCCAGAAGCTCACGATCAGCGTGATCACGAGCGGCAGTATGAAGAACAACAGGAAGGTCAGCGTGAGGGGCGTCGCTTGCAGCCACGCGCTCACGCGACGGTGACGCACCGGCGTTTGCTTCGCCTGCTGGAGATATTCGACCGAAGCCATCGTGAGCGGCGCTCCCTTATGCGGCGATGAACTCGTTCCATTTCTGGACCATGTAGATGTTCTCGTCCATCACCGCGTTCCAGCAGGCGATCGCCCCCATGCGCTGGTCGTACGAGCCGCCGTCGCGCACGGTGCCCGCCTTCTCCAGCAACTGGCCGTCGGGCGCCTTGATGTCCTGCGCGGCGGGCTTGCCTTCCATCCAGTAGTCCCACTCGTAAGCCTGCATGTGCGACTTGGCCGTTTCGGTCACGCCGGGGTAATAACCCTGGCGCATCAGATACGCGCCCGCCCAGCCGTCCTGGAACCAGTTGACGAATTCATACGCGGCGTCCAGCTTCCTGCCCTGCAGCGAGCGTGGAAAGCCGAAGCCCGAGGCCCACGAGCGATAACCTTCCTTGAGCGGCTGGAACTTGCACGCGATGCCCATCGTGCGGACCTTGGTGACGGCGGGCGACCACATCGACTGGATCACCACTTCGCCCGAGGCCATCAGGTTCACGCTCTCGTTGAAGTCGCGCCAGAACGCGCGGAACTGTCCGGCGCGCTTCGCTTCGATCAGCACCTTGATGGTCTGGTCGATCTCCGCCTTCGTCATGTTGCCCTTGTCGCCGTACTTGACCTGACCCGCCGCCTCGATCGCCATGGCCGCATCCATGATGCCGATGGCCGGAATGTTGAGCAGCGCCGCCTTCCCCTTGAATTGCGGGTTGAGCAGGTCGGCCCATGTCGTCACGGGCCGCGAGATCAGATCCGGGCGGATGCCGAGCGTGTCCGCGTTGTAGGTCGTGGGGATGAGCGTCATCCATTCGGTGGGCGTCGTGCTGAATTCGGTCGAGCGTGCGCCCTTGAGGAACATCACCTTCTTGGGCGCCGTGCCCTGATCGCCGATCTTCTTGCCGTTCACTTCTCCTTTGGTCAATACGGGCGTGATCTTGTCAGCGAGCTTGATGCGCTTCGCGTCCATGCCCGCGAGCGTGCCGGCGGGAATCAGCTTCTTGAGGGAGAAGTATTCGGTGTCGACGATATCGAAGGAATTCGGCTGCGTGATGATGCGCTTGGTCACATCGTCGGTCGTGACGGGAATGTATTGAATCTCGATGCCCGTATCTTCCTTGAACTTCTTCGCGATCTCCGCGCTCTGGTTCACCGCCGTGCCGAGATAGCGCAGCGTGATTTTCTCCTGCGCGTGCACATAGGGAAACCCGGCGATGCCCGCCGCCGCCACCGCGCCCTTGATGAAGGTGCGGCGTGACATGCCTGCGTTCGTGGTGTCTGCATCGCGTGCGTTGGCTTGTTCGTCGTTCATGGACTCTCCTCGAATTTGAAGTTGTGAATGCCTGATCTCACGCGGCGAGCGGATGCGCGTTCTGTTCGTCCCACCACACCGTCACGCGCGCGCCGGGGCCGGCGCGTTGCGCGTCGTAGTCGGCGTCGCTGATCATCGAGACGAGTTCGGGAGAGCCGTCGAGCGGATCGAGCGTCATGCGCAGATGCGTGCCCTGATACTCGGCTTCGCGCACCGTGCAAGCGAGTCCGCCGATGCGCAGAAGACCGCTGTCGCCGGCGCTCGTGCCGGGCGCGACGCCCTGCGGCGCAATGCGCAGATGATCCGCCCGCACCGTGAAAAGCCGTCCGTTCGAACCGAGCACGTTATGGCCGCCCAGAAAGCGCGCTACGAATTCCGTGTGCGGCCGATTGAATACGTCGAAAGGCGTGCCGCTCTGCTCGATATGACCGTGACTCATCACGACGACGAGATCCGCGAGCGCCATCGCTTCCTCCTGCGAATGCGTGACGTGCACAAAGGTGATGCCAAGTTCCTTCTGCCAGCGCTTGAGTTCGGCGCGCATCTGCACGCGCAGGAACGGATCGAGCGCGGAGAGCGGCTCGTCGAGCAGCAGGCAGCGCGGCTCGTTGAGCAGGGCGCGCGCAAGCGCGACGCGCTGCTGCTGTCCACCCGAAAGCTGCGCAGGCTTGCGGTTCGCGTAGGACGACATCGCGACAAGTTCGAGCAGTTCGCCCGCGCGCTTCCTGCGCGCTTCCTTCGCGACGCCGCGCACCTTGAGGCTGAACGCGACGTTGTCGAGCGCCGAGAGATGCGGGAAGAGCGCGTAGCTCTGGAACACCATGGCCGTGCCGCGCGCGACCGGCTGCTCGCGCGTGACATTGCGCCCGCCGATCAGCACATCGCCTTCGGACACCCACTCGTGGCCCGCGATCATGCGCAGCGTCGACGTCTTGCCGCAGCCGGAGGGACCGAGCAGACAGCAATACGCTCCGCCGGGAATGCGCAGATCGATGGCGTCGACGGCGAGCGCATCGCCATAGCGCTTCGACACATGCACGAGCTCGATATCGGCCGGGCTCGCTCGAACCACTGTGGATGCCGGTTGAACCATGAAGGCTTGTCCTTGTTGAGGAGGCTCATTGAATACAGCGGGCAAGCCTTTGCAAGACGTATGCCATTCGTGCCCGGCCGCGCATTCGAGGCGCGCGATGAGTAACGCTGCACGACACGCTGACAGCAGGCGCCGACGAATTGGCGCGCATATTGCACACGATCGCGGACCTCGATCGTAAACATCTGCAAGCGCCTGACGTGTGCAATCGAGGTGCGGATCACGTCCGCCATGGGGCATGGCCTAACCAAACCGGTTCATCACATTCGACAATGAACGACTTCGATCCGTTGAAGACGCATGGACGCTTCGACTATCGCCCGATCCACGAAAGCGATGCTTATCGCTGGCCGAACGGCGCGGGCCTCGCGGTCTATCTCGGTTTCAACCTCGAACACTTCGCATTCGGCGAAGGGCTGGGCGCGGCGCTCGGGCCGCTGTCGCCGCAACCCGACGTGCTCAACTACAGCTGGCGTGAGTACGGCAATCGCGTGGGCGCGTGGCGCTGCATCGAACTGTTCGATGCACTCGACCTGCCCGCGGGAACGCTCATCAATACCTCGCTCTACGATCACTGTCCCGAGCTCGTCGAAGCATGCGCCGCGCGTGGCGACGAACTCATCGCGCACGGTCACACGAACGCGCAGCGTCAGAGCGACCTCGATGAAGACGGCGAACGCGCGCTGCTCGCGCACTGCCGCGCGCGCATGCTCGAACGTTCCGGCGCAGCGCCTTCGGGATGGCTCTCGCCGTGGATCTCCGAGTCGCATCGCACGCCGGACCTGCTCGCCGAGACGGGTTTCCGTTACACGCTCAACTGGTGTCACGACGACCGGCCCGTGCGCATGAACACGCGCGGCGGCCCGCTCTGGTCGATTCCCTATCCGCAGGAACTGAACGACCTGCCGATGATCATGGCGCGTCACATGGACATGCGCGACTTCGCGGACATGATCATCGATCAGTTCGACGAGATGCTCGAACAGACGCTGCGCGCGCGCACGCCGCAGGCGCTCGTGATGGGCATTGCGCTGCATCCGTATATCGTCGGGCAACCGTATCGGTTGCGGCATTTGCGGCGTGCGCTCGCGCATATCGCGGCGGCGCGCGAGGACATCTGGCTGACGACGCCCGGCGCGATCGCGCGTCATGCCGACGAAGCCGTGCCCGTGCCGGTGCAGGCCGCATGAACAGCGGAAAGGAGAGCGCGGACGCGCGCATCTATCGGTCGATCTTCGAAGGCGTGCTGAATCGCAGGCTCACGCCCGGCACGAAGCTGCCCGAGCCCGAGTTATGCGCGGTTTTCGGCGTGGGTCGCGCGGTCGTGCGGCGCGCGCTCGAAAAGCTCGCGTACGACGGCATCGTCGTGCTGCGTCCGAACAAGGGCGCGGTGATCGCGCAGCCGACCCGCGAGGAGACGCGCGCGATCTTCGAGGCGCGGCGTGCGGTCGAGCGCGCGCTCGTCGAACTCGCGTCGGAGCGCGCGAGCGCCGCCGATATCGCCGCGTTGCGCGGACAGCTCGATGAGGAACACCTGGCGATGCATCGCTTCGATCAGCCATCGTGGGCGCGGCTTGCGAGCGCGTTTCATCTGCGTATCGCGGCGCTCGCGGGCAATGCAATCCTCGAACACTATCTCAGCGAACTGATCTCTCGCTGCTCGCTGATCGTCGGCGCTTACGAGCCGGTCGGCAACGCGCCGTGCGAGCACGACGAGCACACTGTCATACTCGATAGTATCGAAGCGCGCGATGCTGCGGGCGCGATCGCGCACATGATGGCGCATCTGCACAGCCTGGAGGCGCGCATCGAGACATCGCGCATGCCGGGCGAAAACGGGCTCGCGCATCTGCTCGGCATCGAACCCGCGCAACGAACCGCAATGGAGTGACATGGAAATCGATTTCGAAGCGATTACTGAGTACCAGCGTTACAAGCTGATGGCGAGCCTGATCGTGCCGCGGCCCATTGCTCTCGTAACCACGCTCGGCGTGGACGGCACGGTGAACGCCGCGCCGTTCTCGATGTTCAACATGCTGGGCGAAGAGCCGCCCATCGTCATGATCAGCATCAACCGGCTGGCGGACGGCACGTTGAAAGACACTGCGGTGAATATCCCGCGTGAAAGGGAGTTCGTCGTGCATCTCGCCGATGAAGCCATCGCGCAGCAGATGCATCGCTGCGGCGAACGCTTCGCCGCGGATGTCTCTGAACTCGAGCAAGTGGGTTTGAGCGCGCTTGCCTCGACGCGCGTGAAGCCGCCGCGCATTGCCGAGGCGCCCGTCGCGTTCGAGTGCGCTTTGTGGGAGACGCTCGAAACGGCGAGCCGCCACATCTTCATCGGCCGCGTGCTGATGCTGCATGCGCGTGACGAACTCATCGATATCGATAGGTGGCGCGTCCGCCTGGAGCATTACTTTCCGGTAGGTCGCTTCGGCGCGAGCGACTACGTGACGACGCGAGACCGCTTTCAGATGTGATGGCGCATGGTCATGCGCTGCTATCAGACCTTGAATGCCCGATAGCCCCGCGCGACCGCGGGCCTCGCCTCGATCCGTTCATACCAGCGACGCAGATTGGGCAGTTGACTCCAGGGCAGATGTTCCTTCACCGATGACGTAATCGTGAACGCCGCAATGTCCGCGATAGAGAACGACTTGCCGGCCATGTATCCATTCGCGTCGGGATACTGCTCTGCAATCGCGAGGTTAGCAAGCATGCGTTCGGTAAGAAGCGCTCGCGCCTCTGAAGCGCCTGCTCGTCCGAGAAAAAAAGCGGCATGACTCGGAGCGATGACGTCTGTCACGAAGAAGAAAAAGCGCTCATACGCGACGGCGCGAGCTCGATCGTCCTCCGGCAGCAGGCGACCCGGCCGCTTTTCCGCCGCATAGAAGACGATTGCGTTCGACTGGGTAATGACGAACGGTGCTTCGTCCGCTTCCTTCTCGACCAATACAGGTACTTTTGCCGCCGGGTTCAGCGCCAGATGCGCGGACTGCTTCTGCTCGTGATTCGCGAGATTGACGAATCGAACCGTGTAGGGCAGTTCCGCTTCTTCCAGAGCGATCGCTGCGCGGATACAGTTGCCCGTCGGAGCGCCATGAAGCTCCAGGATTTTCGTCATTTCAGTATCCCGTGCGCCCGTTGTCATGCGCCGAAGGCTCGCCGGTTCGCGCGAACAAATTCCTCGACCGTCCGTGGCGCCTTTCCCGTGATCCGCTCGATGATGTCATCGACTCCTTCGAACACGCCGTTCCGGTAGTCGATGGCTACTTCGATGAAATGCTGGATCGTGAACTCCGAAAGATCGTATTTCCGCAAATGCTCGCGATATCCGTCGAGCGTGTCCGGGCTATACGTGATTTTCCTGTCGATGACCTGACTGATCTTGTCCGCGATTTCGTGGTAGTCGAGTTCCACCGGTCCGCAGAGTTCGTAAGTCTTGCCGATGTGGCCGGACGGCTCCGTCAGCACCGCGGCGATGAAGCGAGCCTGGTCCTCTGCTGCGATCGGAGCGTGACGTCCGGTGCCATAGGGGAGAGCAATCTTCCCTTCCTTCACGATCGTATCCAGGACCCACGGAAAAACCAGCCATTCAGAGAAGAACGTCGGGCGGATATGCACGGTCGGCACGCCCGACCAGTCGAGAACGCGTTCCGCGATCCAGTGATCGCGCGCGGCGTTGCTCTTCGAATCCTCACGGGCGGAGATCTGCGACATCTCCACGACGACTTCCAGACCGGCGCGCCGCGCGGCATCCGCAAAATACGCCGTTCCCTGAATGAATCCGGGACGCACCGGGTAGCAAAGGTATGCGCCCGACACGCCCGAGACGGCGCGAATCAGGTCGTCATGCTTGAGCAGATCGCCCACGATGACTTCGGCGCCCGCGGCACGAAGCGCTGCACTACGCTCGTCTTCCGTGCGAACCATCGCGCGGACGGCATGGCCTGCCTCGAGAAGGTTGTTGACCGTATGAACACCGGTTTTGCCAGTGGCACCGGTGATCAGGAATTTGCGTTTTTGCATGACGAAGCCTCCAATCGATAAGTGGATGTACCCGCGAGAGGGTGGAGAACCTTTTGCACCGTGGCCGGTATCGATGCATGGATGTGTATATGCACATTTCGCGGCGAAATTTGTCGTCTTGGGACTGCCGGTGAGGCCTAGATCGCAGCGACCTGTTGCCTGACGTCTTCCAGCAGCGATGCGGACGCCTCAGGGTCTGCAATGATTCGGGACATGGTGAGCGCACCGATCATGGCCGACAGCGCAAACACAGCCTTCGAGCGGTTCGTCTCTTCCTCCGAACTTTGGATGCGCTTTGCCAGCATGTCGACGAACTCGTCGAAGCCGCGAGATGCGGCCGCGCGCGTGGATTCGTCCGCACGCGCGAGTTCGCTGCCCATGCTTGCAAGGGGGCAGCCGCTCGCGGGACTATCGCGGTGGGACGTCGACATGTAGGTATCGATGAGAGCCTTGAACCCTTTCTTGCCTGCGGCCTCAAGCGCACCGATGATGTCCGCAATGGCCGCTTCACAGGCTTCGGCGACCAGATGCTCCTTCGATCCGAAATGCCGATAGAACCCGCCATGCGAGAGTCCGGCGGCAGCCATTACGTCGGCAACGCCGGTGGCGTGGATGCCGTTAGTCCTGAATTCTCCGGCTGCGATTTCGACGATGCGGCGGCGGGTTTCCGCGGTTTCGAGCTTGGATCGTTTCATGGTCGACTTGCTGCGTGATCGAATGTTTTAGATGATATATGTCATCTAAAAAGAAGTCAAGAAAACGCAACGAGTTTCCGGGGAGGTCCCGCGAACGCACTGGCGCCGCACGACGGCAAGATCACTCCGGCTGAACGCTGGCTGCCCGACGGGGGCGTTTGGGCACTGAGGCTTTCGCTGTTGACTTCGCAGTTTTCCCGCCCGGCGTCGGGCCGATCAGCGCCCGGATACCGGCTGCCGCAAATTTGACGAGCTGCTCATAATGCGCAGTAGATCGCGAAGTACGGGCGCAAGCGCCGAGACGCTCGGCGCGGCCGTTGAGCGCGTGTGCTTGCTGCCGGGCACCGACAGAAAAAAGATAGGCCCACGTCGCGTGTTCCCGCGAGATGCCGGGGATGACCGTGTGCAGAGCGTCGATGATCCGCTCCGCGATGGGATCGTAGTATGTCTCGCGGATACGTCGAGACCGCTCGTCACTACCCAGGCTGACGGACGCCACGAGTTGAACGTAAAGCGCGAGGTTCGCGGCGTCCTCACCGTGAAAGATCTCCGACAACGGTGTGAAGGCGATCGTCAGTACGTCTTCGACCGTTGCGGTACGCTCGCTCTCGAAAAGGGCGTCGAGCAGTTTCCCACGGTGATCGTTGATCGCCGATGAACGGCGCTCGAAGACTGCCTCGTAGAGTTTGTCCTTGTTGGCGTAGTGATAATGGACGAGCGCCTGCGCTACACCGGCTTCGTCGGCGATGTTGCGCATGCTCGCCCCTGCGTAACCATGTTCGCCGAACACCCGCTCCGCTGCGCTCAGAATCGCGGAGAGGCGCGAGCCAGGTGCACGCTCGGTTTCTTGAGCATGGCTGCCCGGGTTCCCGGACACCTTCTTCTCACGCGATGTTTTCATGTTCAAACGCTCCGGCATTGTCCTATTCGATCGATCAGTCAGTATATCGCGACCGCCATGCGGCGCGTCATGCCCGGTTCGAACCGCGTAGCTCAGGGCGACGCGGTCCGTGGAGGGACGAGCGCCGTCAGCCGAGGAATTCCGGCTCCGCCAGTCCTTTTACACCGGGTCGCACTGCGAGCACGCGGCCCGCGAGCGGTTGCTGAGCGAGTTCTTTTTCGTTCATGCGCCGACGCGCCGTCGTGATGAAAAGCGTATCGAGATCCGGGCCGCCGAAGCACAGGCTGCTCACGCGCCGCACGGGCAGATTGATAACCATGTCGATTCGTCCGCGCGGGTCGTAGCGCGTGACGCACCATCCGTCCATGTTGGCGCTCCAGAAGCACCCGTCGGCATCGACGGTCGAGCCATCGCAAATGCCGCGTCCGAGCGGTACTTCCGCGAATTTGCGGCGGTTATAGATAGCGCCGTCGACCGAGTCGTAGTCGAATACGTCGATCTGGCAGCTGAACGAATCGGTCATATACATGAGCCGGTTATCGGGACTGAAACTGATGCCGTTGATACAGGTGATGCCCTCCATGATCAGCTTCGGCTGCAGATCGGGATCGAGACGGAACAGACGCCCGCGCGGCGTGTAGGCGGCGGCTTCGACCGTGCCGGACCAGTAGCGTCCGTGACGATCGCACTTGCCGTCGTTGAAACGGTTCCTGGGGCGCTCGGCATCCGGACGCGCGATTTCGCTCAGTTCACCGGTCTCGGGCGAGAAAAAATAGAAGCCCGAACGCATGCCCACGATCAGGCCGCCTTTGGCGCGCAGGCCGATGCTGCCGATCTCTTCCTGCATCGGCCAGCTTTTCTTGGCGCCGCTTGAAATGTCGAGGCGATGAATCGCCTGACCGATGCCATCCACCCACCACAGCAATTGCGTCTTCTCGTCCCAGATGATCGATTCGCCGAGCACGTCGGGCGTGGAATCGACCACGTCGATGACCGAACCTACCATGTCGATCGGTCTCGTGATGCTGCTGACTGTCATGCTGCCTCCTGGTTTGTCGATGTAAATGAGTTCGATGGTTCAAACAGCCGGTTCCTTCATGCGAGCGATGCCTTCGAGCGCGAGTCCGTAACCGAGCACGTCATGCAGGCGCGCCTTCAGTTCCTGATTCAGGCAGGTGCGCGTGTAGCGTCGCACGAGGCGCGGCTGTTTGAGCATCAGCCTCGCGAGTTCGCGCGCGCGCGGCAAGAGGTCCGTCTGCGGCAGCACTTCGTTGACAAGGCCCATCTTCAGCGCTTCGTCGGCGGAAATCTCCTGTCCGGTCAACAGAAAATAGTGGCCGCGCGCGCGGCCCATCAGCAACGGCATGATCAGATGCATGCCGTCGCCCGGCACCATGCCACCCTGAAAGTGCGCGGTGTCCTGAATGGTCGCGGTGTCGGACGCCAGCACGATGTCGCCGAGCAGCGGAATCTCCGCGTGCCGCACCGCCGGACCATTGATGACGCTGATCACCGGCGCCTCGATATTCAGCAGGTTGATGAGCAGATGCTTCGCTTCCCAATAGATCGGATCGTAGATCGTCGGCGTCATGGAATTGCGGTTCTGGTGCATGCCGGGCGCGATGGCCGGACCGCTGAACGCATCGCCCGTGCCGGTCATGATGACCACGTCGTTTTCGCGGTCGCGGCCGACATCGAGAAAGGCCTGCTCGAACTCGCGATGCGCCGTGAGGTTCCACACGAGCGGCTCGCCGTGCGTGTGAAAGTGCATCTCCAGTACGCCGTCGCTGCGCGTCATGCGGATGGTCTCGAACTTGTCTGCGTATTCGTCGAAATGGCTCACGGCTCTTTCCTCTGCTGAACGTTGAAGATTCGCGCCGGCGGCGGTCGCTCGGGGTGCGACATGTCGCCGGCAATGGTTTCAGCCGCCGATACTAGTACTGACTGATCGATCAGTCAACAAGGGAAATTCCGCCCGCGTTTCCGGTTGACCACCCGTTCGCTCGTCCGCTACTGTGCTGACTGTTCGATCGATCAGTTTTTCGTTTCCTGCGGATCCGCTGTTCTTCGACCGGATCCACGCAGCCCCTGACAAAAGCCCATGCCGCCGGCCCCGCCGCGCGCCGGCAGGCTCAAGGAGACAGCTTCATGAAACGCATTCAGTCGTCCACGCGCCGTTTTCGCAACCTTCACTGAGAGGGGCCGCCATGTCGCGCAAAATCGCTCTCGACGCCAACGCGCCCGCTCCGGTGACAACACCCGGCGACACGCAGCGCGCGCTGTATTTCAAGGTCGCCGTTCGGCTCGTGCCGTTTTTGATCGTGTGTTACGTGGTTGCGTATCTCGACCGCATCAACGTCGGGTTCGCCAAGCTGCAGATGCAGGAGGCGCTCGGTTTCAGCGACGCCGTGTACGGGCTGGGCGCGGGCATATTCTTCATCGGCTACTTTCTGTTCGAAGTGCCGAGCAATCTGCTGTTGCAGCGTATCGGCGCACGCAAGACCATCACGCGCATCATGGTGCTGTGGGGGCTCACCGGCTGCGCGATGGCGACGGTATCCAGTCCTGGCGCGTTCTATGTGCTGCGCTTTCTGCTCGGTGTGTTCGAGGCGGGCTTCTTTCCGGGCGTCGTCTATTTCCTGAGCCAGTGGTTCCCGTCCAGCCGGCGCGGGCAGATTCTCGGCCTCTTCATGACGGGCTTCCCGATCGCGGGAATGATCGGCGGTCCCGTTTCTGGATGGGCGATGTCGCATCTCGCGGGCATCGCGGGTCTCGCGGGCTGGCAGTGGCTGTATATCGTCGAAGCGGTGCCGGCGGTGCTGCTGGGCATCGTGACGTGGTTCACGCTGTCTGACGACATCGAACGCGCCCGATGGCTCACCGAGCCGGAACGCGACACCTTGCGCCATGCATTGCGCGAAGAAGCCCGCGACGCTGGCGCGCGACATGACGGCCAGTTGCGCAAGGTGATCGCCGACCCGAAGGTCTACCTCATGAGTTTTGCGTACTTCACGTTCATCTGCGGCACATATGCGCTGAGTTTCTGGCTGCCGACGGTGCTGAAGGTCGCGGGCGCGACGAGTGTGGAGCGTATCGGCTGGCTGTCGGCGATTCCTTACGGCATCGCGGCCATCGGCATGGTGTTGATCTGCCGTCACTCGGACCGGCTGCTCGAACGCCGCTGGCACGGGGCGCTGGCCGCATTTGCGGGCGCTATCGCGCTTTCGCTGCTGCCGCTTCTGGCGCATGATCTGACTGCGACCATCGTGCTGCTGACGATCGCATCGATCACCGTGTTCGTCACCATTCCGCTGCTGTGGTCGCTCGCGTCGGATTACTTCGCGGGCTCGCCGGCCGCCGCGCCTGCCATCGCGTTCGTCAACAGCCTGGGTCTGCTGGGCGGCTTCGCCAGTCCGTTCGCGATGGGCTGGCTCAAGACGCTGAGCGGCACGCTCAACAGCGGCCTCTATCTGATGACCACGCTGCTCGCACTCGGCGCCTGCGCCATGCTGTGCATGCGCGCCGGAGCACGGACAAACGGATGACGAACGAAGTGACGAACCAGACGCAATCGCAGTCGGCACACATGGAACAGACCTTCAAGGATGCATCGCCGGGAAGCCTGCTGGGCGCGAGCGTCGCCCGGCTGGACGGCGCGCGATTCGTGTCGGGGCGGGTGGACTACAGCGCCGATCTCATTCCGCAAGGCGCGCTTCACCTCGCGATCCTGCGCAGCGCTCACGCCTGCGCGAGCGTCGTTTCGATCGATCTGTCCGATGCGCTCGCCATGCCCGGCGTCGTGGCCGGGCTGACGGGCGAAGACGCCGCGCGTCTCTCCGATGCCATGCCGCCCGCTATGGATCTGCCCGCCAAAGGTGCGCGCGGTCCGCTGCAGAGCCGCTGTCTCGCATTGAGCCACGCGACGTACTTCGGGCAGCCGGTCGCGGCGCTCGTGGCGACATCGGTCCATGATGCGCAAGCGGCGCTCGAGAAGATTCGCGTCGAATACGAAGTGCATGCGCCGACCGCGAACGCGCGCGACGCCTTGCGCGAAGGCGCACCGATCGTCCAGCCCGGCTGGGACACGAACCTGCTCGTGCGCGACCGCATCCGTTCGGGCGATGCCGATGCCGCCTTCGCACGCGCGGCGCACGTCGCGCGGGGCGAACTGACGATCGGCGCGTCGACGAGCGCGCCGATGGAAACACTGTGCTACATCGCCGAATGGGACGCACGTGGCGAGCGTTACACGCTGACCGGCACGTTCCAGAATCCTCATACGAGCCGCTGGCTGCTCGCGGCGGCGCTGCGCGTGAAGGAGTCGCAGGTGCGGGTGATCGCGCCGCGCATCGGCGGAACGTTCGGGCTCAAGATGGCGGGGCATCCTGAGGAAGTGCTGGTGGCGCTGTTCAGCCGCATCACGAAGCGCCCGGTCGCGTGGGTCGAGGAGCGGCGCGAAACGTTGCTCGCGGGCGCGCGCTCGCAACATCACAGCTTCGAGATCGCGGCGGACGAGCACGGCAGGCTGATCGGCTGGCGTGACCGGATGCTGGTCGATGTAGGCATCATCGGCGCGGGTCACAGCTGGGCGATGGCGCTCGTTACGCCGGCCGTGTTTCCGACCGTCTATACCATCGAGCATTGCGATATCGAATGCTCGCTCGCCATCACCAACCAGCCGCCGTGGCAGGCCATTCGCGGTTACGGCAAGGAGATCGGCAACCTCGTGCTGGAGCGCGCCGTCGATCTGCTCGCTCGTCAGACTGGTATCGATCCGGTCGAACTGCGGCGGCGCAATCTGGTTGCGCGCGATGCCTTGCCGCGTCTGCTGCCATCGGGGCTCAACGTGGATAGCGGCGACTATCCGGGCGGCCTCGATCAATTGCTGACGCTGTTCGATTACCGGCAATGGCAGGCGCGCTCGCGGGCCGCGCGTGACACGGAACGGCGCATCGGCATCGGGATCGCGTTCGAACTGACGCCGGAAGGCGGCGCGCGGCCCGGCAACTTTCCCAACGGCTACGAGACATCGACCGTGCGCTTGATGCCCTCGGGCGATGTGCAGGTGCTCACGGGCGTGACATCGCCCGGCAGCGGCAGCGATACCGGCATCGCGCAGATGGTCGCGGGCGAACTGGGATTGCGCGTGGATCAGGTGCGCGTGATCGAAGGCGACACCGACGTGACGCCGCTCGGCACCGGCAATGCCAGCAGCCGCGCGCTGATGTACGGCGGGACCGCTGCGTATCTGGCCGCGCAGGAGTTACGCGACAGGCTCAGGCAATGCGCCGCCAACATGCTCGGCGGCGCGCCCGGCGATATCGTGCTCCGTGACGGCCACGCGTGGCGCGTGCCGGACGGCGCGAAGATCGCAGTGGCCGAACTCGCGCTCGGTGTGCATCTGCGGCCATTCACAGTGGCAGCGGGCGTGACACTGCCGCTGGAAGTGACGCGCAGCTTCGCGCCGAAGAACGTGCGTGTGGAGCCGGACGCGCAGGGCCGCATCGCCACGTATCCGACGTTTTCCTACTCCGTGCATGCCGTGGCGCTCGAACTCGACATGCTCACCGGCAACAGCAAGTTGCTCGACTATGCCGTCGTCCATGACTGCGGCGCGATGATCAACCCCGCGCTCGTCGAAGCGCAACTGCGCGGCGCGATCGTCATGGGGATCGGCGTCGCGTTGTGGGAACTCATCAGATACGACGACCAGCATCGCATGATCACCGACCGCTTCAAGAGCTATCTGTTGCCGCGTGCGAACGATCTGCCGCCGATACGCGTCGGGCATCGCGTCACGCTCAATCCGTTCCATCCGCTCGGCATGAAGGGCGCGGGGGAATCGGGGCTCGGCGGGGCGCTCGCCGCCGTCAGCAACGCCGTGGCGAATGCGCTCGGCGACGACGCGCGCCTCGAACACGTACCGGCGACACCGGCGCGCGTCATCGCTTCTCTGAAGGAGCGATGCACGTGATCGGTCATCACTTCGAGTTTCATCAGCCAGCGACACTCGACGACGCCTGCGGCCTGCTGGCCCGCTTTGGTGACGATGCCTCCGTGCTCGGCGGCGGCACGATGCTGGTGCCCTCGATGTCGGCGAATCTCGCGCAGCCGGTGCATCTGATCGGTCTCGCGGCGCTCGGCCTGAACGAGATAGCGCTGGACGACACGCATCTGCATATCGGAGCAATGACCACGTATGCGCGCCTGCTTGCCTCGCCGCTCGTCGCAACTCACGCGCCGTTGCTCGCCGCGATGACCATGCAGGTCACGGGTGGTGCGTCGATTCTGAATCAGGGCACCCTCGGCGGGTCCGCGAGCTTCGCGAATCCGTCGTCGGATGCACCGGGCTGTCTCGCGGCGATGGAGGCGATTTTCGAGCTGAGTTCGTCGCGTGGCGTGCGCCACGTCGCGGCATGCGATTTTTTCGTGGACGCCTTTAGCACCGCACGGCGCGCCGACGAAATCCTCACCGGCATTCGCGTGCCGCGCGATGCGACGCTCGTCGCCTGCGAATATCAGAAGTACAAGGCGAGCGCGAGTTCGTGGCCGATCGTGACGGTCGCGTGTTCGCTGCATCGGGCCGAACAGATGAGCGTGCGGCTTGCGGTCGGCGCGGCGGGGCGGCGGCCTGCGTACCGGCGATTCGTGATCGAAGAAGCCACGCTGCATGCGCCCGATGCCTTCATCGAACAGGCTGCGATCAGCGCGCTGGATCTCGTGGGCGTTGGCTGGAGCGATGAACTCGCGGATGGAAATTACCGTCGCGCGATCGTGCCGGGTGTGGTGAAGCGACACCTGCGCAGCGTGCTTACAGGAACGAAGTCATGAAACGAACCATCGAGGTGCGACTCACGCTCAACGGCGAGTTGCGTTTCGCAGAGGCGGATTCGCGCCAGTTGCTCGTCGAACTGATTCGCGATGCGCTGGACGCAAAGGGCACGCGCATCGGCTGCCTGACCGGCGATTGCGGCGCGTGCACGGTGCTGATCGATGGCGAGGTGCGCAAGTCCTGCCTCGTGCTGGCGGCGTCGATGAGCGGCAATGATGTGCGGACCATCGAAGGCATCGAAGGCATTGAAGCGTTGCGGGAGGCGTTCATCGTCGAGAACGGGTTTCAATGCGGCTTTTGCACGAGCGGGATGATCGTCGCGGCGGCGGATTTGCTGAAGAACAATCCTTCGCCGAGTCGCGATGAGATTCGGCGCGCCATCAGCGGCAATCTTTGTCGCTGCACGGGTTACGAGAGCATCGTCGAGGCGATTCATCGCGCGGCGCACGGCGCAATCGGCTGATGTCGCGCTCAATCGGGCAGAGGAGGAAGAGATGTCTGAGCAAACCGGCGTCACGATCTACGTGACTTACGAAGGCGAACCCGGCGTTCGCTTCGATCGCGCGTATTACGTCGATCATCATCTGCCGCTCGTGATGCGTCATTGGTCGCGATACGGTCTGCAAAGCGTCGCGGCGTTTTTTCCGGCGGTGGCGCAGGCGGGAACGCTCGCCATCTGCGAATGCCGATTTTGCGACATGGCGTCTGTCGATGCGGCGTTCGCTTCGCCCGAAGCAGCCGAAGTAATGGCCGATCTGCCGAATTTTACTGATCTGGCAGCGCATCGTTCGCGCGTGATGCCGTTCGATTCGGATGGCTGATCAATTAAGGCTATGGCAAACCGCAAGGAGAAGAACCATGAAAATCGGCATCATCGGACTGGGCGCGATGGGACGCGCGATGGCACGCAGTCTCGCGCACACGGGACATGACGTGAAGGCGTGGAACCGCTCGGGCGGATCGGTGGATGGCGTGACGATGGTCGCATCGCCCGTCGAGGCATTTCAGGGCGACGCGGTCTTCACGATGCTCGCGGACGACGACGCGATCCGCTCGACGCTGATCGCACCCGGCGTACTCGCGCAAGCGAAGGCGGGTCTCGTGCGTGTGGTCACCTCGACGATCTCGGTCGCGTTCGCACGCGAATTGGTCGCGGTCCATGCGGCGGCGGGCGTGGGCTACGTGTCCGCTCCCGTGCTCGGACGACCCGATGTCGCGGCGAAAGGCGAACTCAATGTGCTGGCGGGCGGAGCGCCGGATGCAATCGCAAAGGTGCGGCCGTTGCTCGATGTGATCGGCGGGCGCATCTGGGACATGGGCGACGAAGCGCCGACCGCGAACGCCGCGAAGCTTGCCTGCAACATGATGATCACGATGGCGATCGAAGCGATGGCCGAGGCCGTCGTGCTCACCGAAGCGAACGGTTTGCCGCGCGAGCGCTTCTTCGATGTGATTCTGAATACGCTGTTCGGCAGCCGGTCGTACCAGGTGTACTCGGCGAATATCGCCAATGCGAACTACGAACCGGGTTTCAAGGCAACCTTGGGGTTGAAGGATTTGCGGCTCGCGTCCGAAGCGGCCGCGGACGCGGGCCGCACATTGCCGATGCTCACCGCGGTGCACGGGCGCATGAGCGAAACGGTCGCGGCAGGGATGGGCGAAAGAGACTGGTCGGCGATGGCGAAATACACGATCGAGTCGGGTAGGTCGCGATAATTCTTTCGTTTGTGCAGGGAAGGGCGGCTCGGCGGATCTCACGCGCGAGGGAATCGATCAACGCTACGCATTCGAGTGGAATCGAGCTCTTGTATAGCCCGCCTCCCCGACGTCCCTTCACGATGCAGTCAGCTCAAAGACGTGATAGCCCCAAGGCGGGAGATCCAGGTAGAGGCCGCGCGAGACGATGTCATTACCGTCGCGATCAAAACTCGCCGGCCCCATCATGTCCGTCAGCCGCACCGTGCTGCCGGTGACGTCGGCAAACGGGATTCGCACATAACATTGGCTCTGGTTTCCCGCGTAGTTGACGACAACGAGCCGCCGTTCGCCATCGTTCCGCTGCCAGACCCACGCGATGAAACAATCCGAGGTCCAGTTGCCCTCCCATGCCGGCACGATTTCGACAAGGCTCCACGTACCGTCTCGGAAGATCGGCTGTCGCAGCACCGTCATCAAGGTCTCATAGAACCCTTGCAAGCTTGCGTCGACAGGCTCCTGTGGCGCCCGCGCCAGATGCGGCGAAATCCGTTTCCTGCAGCCCTCGAACTGACCCTGGTGAAAGAAGCGCAAGCCAGGCGAAAGAAATGTGATGATGGCGCCGGCTTCATGTTCACCGGGTTCGAAGGTCGCCGCGGCCCGGGTCTCGTCGTGGTTTTCCAGGAAGCGCGCCAGCTTCTCCTGGTAATCGAGTCCGGCATGCAGGTGCTCGCGCACCGGCCGTGCGTTCACATCGCGCAAGCGGTCGTACATCTGCTTGTCGTAGGCGTAATCGAAGCCCTGTTGCAGCATCGTCCATTCGAGATCCCAATACACTTCTGCCATGAACCGGAACTGCGGATGCTCACGTCGCACGGCCTCGATCGCCTTCGGCCAGAACGGTTCGGCGCGGATGCCCCAGGTTCGTTCGAACACGTCGGGCAAGACCAGCATGGCCATATCGCAGCGTACGCCGTCACATTGAGCGGCGATTCTTTTCAGTTCACCGATCATCGTCTGCTGCAACTCTGGATTGCCGTAGTCAAGCTGCAGCGTGTCCGGCCATCCGTCGAAATAAGGATCCCGGCCGTAGGCGAGTATCAGCGGCCCGTTCCTTGTCTGCACGCGGCAATAGTTCGACGGTGAGCGAGCCAGGTCCGACTCGTCGCCGTGCACGAAGTAGTCCGGATGCGTGTCGATCCAGTCGTGATCCGGCGCCATGTGATTGGGCACGAAGTCGAGCATCAGCTTCAATTCGCGTTGCTGCAATCGCTGCCGCAAGCGGGCGAGCGCCTCGGCGCCGCCCAGATCGCGATGAACCGTGTAGCTCCGGATAGCAAACCCGGAGCCGGCGACGTCGTCGTCCGTGAGATCCGGCAGCGTATCGGCGAATTCGCGGCGCCAGCCGGCATGAGCGCGAGAAATTGCCTGGGCCGCCGGTCCGGTCTGCCAGACGCTCAGCAACCAGACCCAGTCGAAGCCGAGTGCGGCGAGGCGATCCAGTTCGGCATCTGGAATATCGTCGAGTGTCGCGCGCCAGCCTGACGCGCGAGACAACTCAGTCAGCCAGACGCGAGTGTTGATCTGGTACAGCGCCGGGTAGCGTACGCTGGACATGCTGCGCTCCTCATACCTTGCCGGTGTCTTCTCCGCTCACCTGCTCCCTGACGAGGTGGGACACCACGCGCCCGCGATCCGTTTCCAGCATGGTTTTGGCGTCGACGCGCCCGAACAGGTCGAGCAGCGCAGCGACCAGGCCCGTCCAGCCGGTCTGGTGACTGGCCCCGAGGCCAGCACCGTTGTCGCCGTGGAAGTACTCGTAAAACAGGATCAGGTCGCGCCAGTGCGGATCGCTCTGGAATTTTTCCGTTCCTCCGTAAACCGGCCGTTTGCCCTGGGCGTCGCGCAGGAACGTGCCGGTCAGGCGACGCTCGATTTCCTTCGCCACTTCGAAGAGCGTCATGTGTTGCCCGGAGCCGGTCGGGCATTCGACCTTGAAGTCGTCGCCAAAGAAGCTATACAGGTTCGCCAGCGCGCGGACGATCAGCAAGTTGACCGGCATCCACACCGGTCCGCGCCAGTTCGAGTTGCCGCCAAACATGCCCGTGTTCGATTCGGCCGGCAAGTACTGCACCTTGTATTCCTGTCCGGCGACGTGAATCACATACGGGTGCTCCAGGTGATACAGCGAAAGCGAACGGATGCCGTGGGGCCCCAGGAACTCCTTCTCGTCGAGCATGTAGCCGAGCACCCGTTCGAGCTTGCGCTTGTTCAGGATCGAGAGAAGCCTGCGCTCCCTGTAGCCGATGAAACCGCTATCGGTCGGGGCAACCTGCGCGATCAATTCGGGGTAGCGTTTGCGAAACTGCGCGATCATCTCCAGCAGCTTCGGATAGCGCGTGACGGACTGCGATTCGAACACCGTCGACGCGCACAGCGGCAGCAGCCCCACCAGCGACCTTATCTTCAGGCGCGTCGTCCGACCGTCGGGGAGCCGCAGCAGATCATAGAAAAAGCCATCTTCCTCGTCCCACATCTCGTCGTCGTGTTCCCCGCGTCGGTCCATCGCGTAGGCGATCCACATGAAATGCTGAACGAACTTGAAGGCGACCTCCTCGTAGAGCGGGTCGTATTCGGTCAGAATCACGGCCATCTCCAGCATGGCCTGGCAGTAGAACGCCATCCATGCGGTCCCGTCCGCCTGCTCGAGCGATCCGCCGGTCGGGAGTTGGGCGCTGCGGTCGAAAACACCGATGTTGTCGAGACCGAGAAAGCCGCCGGCGAACACATTGCGGCCCGACGGATCCTTGCGATTCACCCACCAGTTGAAATTGAGCATCAGCCCCTGAAACGAGCGCTCCAGGAAACGCGGGTCGGCCCGTCCCAGTTCTCTCTCGTACTTGTACAGCCAGAGCGTGGCGGCGGCATGCACCGGCGGATTCACGTCGCTGAAGTTCCACTCGTAGGCTGGAATCTGGCCGCTCGGGTGTACGTAGAGGCTGCGCAGCATCAGCAGCAGTTGCTCCTTCGCAAAATCGAAATCGACCTGCGCCAGGGCAATCGTATGGAAGGCCAGGTCCCAGGCCGCATACCACGGATACTCCCACTTGTCCGGCATGGAGATCACGTCGGCGTTCAGCATGTGGAACCACTCCGTGTTGCGCACGTCGCGCCGTGCGGAGTCGAGCAATGGGTGGCTCCCGTGTTCGCGCAGCCAGAGTTCGAGATCGAAGTAGTAGTATTGCTTGCCCCATAACATGCCCGACAACGCCTGGCGATGCACCCGACGCTGATCTTCGGTCAGCGATTTGGGCGTGATGCGCTCGTAGAACTCGTTCGCATCGGCGAGGCGGCTATCGAAGATCTGATCGAAGCCGCCGAAGGCGTCGTCGAGTCTGGATGACGCGAGTCGCAAGCGGATGGTCGCGCTGCCGCCGGCGGGTATGTCGCTGGTGTAATGGGCCGCGGCCTTGGTTCCCGTCCTGGCTGGGTTCACGGCGTCGCGCTGTCCTGAGATGACGTAGGCGTGGAATGCGTCCTTGACGAACGGCGACGCGTTGGGTTGACCCCACAGGCGCTGCGTATTGCTTTCGTTTTCGGTGAAGAGCGTCTCCGGCGCGCCATCGCAATGGAGCCAATATTCGCCCAGATCATGATGCATGGCCCGAATGGCGCCAGCACCCGCGTCGTGCAGGGACGGCTTGCGATTGTCCTCGCCCCAGGCCCATGTGTTGCGGAACCAGAGCGTCGGCAGGACCCGAAGTCGTGCCGCCTCCGGTCCGCGATTGTGCACGGAAATCCGCACGAGAATGTCTTCCGGAGCGGCCTTCGCGTATTCCACGAACACGTCGAAATATCGGTCATCGTCGAAGATGCCGGTGTCGAGCAGTTCGTATTCCATCTCCTCCCGCGATCTTTTGCGGTTGGTCTCGATCAGATCCCGGTACGGATATTCCCTCTGAGGATATTTATAGAGGTACTTCATGTACGAGTGCGTGGGCGTGCTGTCGATGTAGAAGTAATACTCCTTCACGTCTTCACCATGATTGCCCTCGCTATTGGTGAGGCCGAACAGGCGCTCCTTCAATATCGCATCGTGCTCGTTCCATAGCGCGAGCGCAAAGCAGAGGCGCTGCTGGTCGTCACACAGTCCGCCGAGACCGTCCTCGCCCCACCTGTAGGTGCGCGAACGCGAATGATCATGGGTGAAGTAATTCCAGGCGTCGCCGTTGTCACTGTAGTCTTCACGCACCGTGCCCCACTGCCTCTCGCTAAGGTAGGGCCCCCATTTCTTCCACGGTACTTGTGCCTCACGCGAGGCGTTCAGGCGCTTTTGTTCCACCACATCGACGATTACCTGGCTCATGCTGGTTCTCCGTCACGGCTGAATAAACTCGGCTTGACGCAACGCGTGAGAGCCGGCGAGTGCTGCGTCGGCGATCAGCATGGTCGATCCCTACAAGTGTAGGTTGTGCGTGTCGGGGAATGCGAGTTTCGGTCGGGCTCCGAAACTCGCACCGCAGTGGCTACGGTTGCACGGCGCCACAGTCACGGCGACCACGGCAGGCATGCAACGACCCTCGACGAGTTGGAATAGCTGTCCAGGCGTCAGCGCGAGGAGCGCAGTTCAAAACCAGGTGCCGCCCTGGCGTTCGGTCGGCTCTTGTTCAAGAGCGTCGAAATCGTGAATCCAGTCCAGATGATGCAGCAGGCTGTCGCGCGCGCGAAGGCGGGCGTTGCGCGCCGTCGCCTCGGCCCCGTCCGGCAGATGCAACACGTCAGCCGTCGATATTGAGGCGTATTGCACCTTGCGCGTGCGACCACGGCGCAACCGTTCGTAAGCCTCCTGCGCCTCACGCCAGCGTCCCGGGCCCGCCTTGGCCAGCTGCGCGGCCAACACGACGGCATCTTCGATCGACTGATTGGCGCCTTGGCCGTGGTGTGGCACGAGCGCATGCGCGGCATCGCCGATGAGCGTTACGCGGCCCTTGCTCCAGCGCCCGAGCGGCGGACGATGGAACAGACCCCAGCGCTGGCTGATGGGCACCGCTGTGATCATCTGCACCACGGCGGGATGCCAGCCCTTGAACAGGCGCAACTGCTCACCCTCGCTCGCCGACGTGACCCACTCGCGCGATGACCACGGTGACGGATGGCGCTCGACAAGCAGAAAGTTCTGGTCGCCTTTGTCGCCGATCGGATAGTGAAGCAGATGTCCCTGCGGCCCGACCCAGAACTGAATGGCCTCGGGATCGGGCAGGAGATCCACGCCGCCGGCCGGCACCACGCCACGAAAACCCGAGCAGCCCGAATACAGGGCGTCGTCGTAACCGAGCATCCAGCGGCGCGTGATCGAGCGTGCCCCGTCCGCGCCGATCACCAGGTCGGCGTCGATCTGCCGTCCATTGGCGAAACTCAGACTCACACGATCCGGATGCTGCACGAGATCGGTCAGTCGATGGCTGAGATTGATGCGTTCGATGCCGACGGCTCGCGACAGCACGGCCTGCAGATCCGCGCGATGCACGCCCCAATACGAACCGCCGAACTGCTGGCGATAGCTCGGTTCGCCACGATGCTGTCCGATCACTTCGCCGCTGCGCCCGTCCCGATAGATCAGCGCGGGTATTTCAGCGCATACCGCATCGAACGCTGCACGCAGTCCCATCCGCTCATAAAACCGCGTCGCATTCGCCGACAGCGCGACGGCCGCTCCGACCTCGCGAAGCTCGTCGGTCTGCTCGTACAACTGCGCGTCGAGACCATATTCCCGCAATGCGAGCGCGAGGGTCAGGCCGCCGATGCCAGCACCGACGATTGCGATCTTCAGATCCAGCTGTTCCATGGGGTGTCTCCGATATTCAGATTGTGTCGTGGTCGGCGCGGCATGCGTCCTCTAATGAAACGGGATGTGTGCGCCTTGTCCGAATTCTCGTCACTGCCCGTCCATTCCACAATAAAATGAGAGAAATCTGCTTCATCACTAGAATCAATGATGGCGAGGGACCGAAATCATGGAACTGAGTGAAGTTGATCTCAATCTGCTGCTGCTTTTCCAACGGTTAATGCAGGAGCGGCGCGTGGCGACGGTGGCCGAGCAGATGAACATGAGTCAGCCCGGCGTCAGCAACGCGCTGGCCAAACTGCGTCGTCTGCTCGGTGATCCACTGTTCGTGCGTGCGCCGGGCGGCGTAGTGCCCACGCCATTCGCGATCCGTCTGGCGGAGCCCGTTTCTCATGCGCTCTCGACGCTGCATGCGGCACTCAATCCCCAGACGGGTTTCGATGCGCTGCGTGTCACGCGCAAGGTAACGATCGGGATGACGGATATAGGTGAGGTCGTGTTTCTGCCCGCGTTGGTCGAGCGACTGTCGCGCGAGGCGCCAGGCATCGCGCTTAATACCGTTCGCGACACGAGCATCAATCTGGGCAACGAGATGGCCGAGGGCCGGGTCGATGTTGCAATCGGCCTGCTGCCACAACTCAAAGGCGGCTTCTATCAGCGCCGCCTGTTCGATCAGCGGTATGTCTGTCTGTTCAGACACGGCCATGCGCTCGAAGACGCGCCGCTCACGCTCGCTGCCTGGCGAAAAGCCGAGCATCTGGTGGTGGTCTCCGCCGGTACTGGACACGGTCAGGTCGACGATTGGCTGAAACGGCGAGGCGTGCAGCGCCGCGTTCGATTGACGGTGCCGCACTTCATGAGCGTCGGCTACATTCTGCAACGCACCGATCTGATTGCCACGGTGCCGGAACGACTGGCCCTGCAACTGGCAGCGCCGTTCTCATTGAGCCTGCGCGCATTGCCCTCGACGTTGCCCGAGGCTCCGATCCATCTGCTCTGGCATGCGCGAGTCCATCAAGACGAGGGCAATCGATGGCTGCGCAACGTGGTGATCGACCTGTTCGCGGACTCGGCGACGCCAGCGCGGAGAACGAAGTCCGTGTAATCAGGTTTGTGGTTCGATCGAGACATCAGGTCCAGCGACCTGATCGAGGCGCGTCTCTGTGTGCCTTCTCGTCTATTGTGCAGACAATACAAATATCCCGACGCTTCAATATCAGCCGGAGTTCGCTGGTCGCCAAGGCAATTTCCAGACTAAAACGGCCTGAAAACTGCGAGGGGTAGTTGCCCCTGGCACTCGCGCTTTGCAACATCGATAAGGCTGAGGTCGTCTAAAGGGCGCTACTTGTATGAATCCGGCAAGATGACGAGGAGCAGAAAATGAACGCTGGTCGAATCGGTCCGTGCTTAGTTCTGATTCCGCTTCTGACGTGCTGCATGAGCATGACGCTCCGTGCGGAAGAAAAGATTGCTCCGAGCCAAGCCGAGCATCGAGCGGCAAGCGGCGCGCATCTGGACCACTCAGGTCGAGCCAGAAAGGGCGAAGCTTCGTACTACAGCCGCAAGTTCTACAAGAAGAAGATGGCCGATGGCTCGCGAATGAACCCGCAGTCCAACGTGGCAGCGAGCAAGACGCTTCCGCTTGGCACCAAGGCTCGCGTAACGAACCTGGAGAATGGCAGCAGCGATGTCGTCGAGATCAAGGATCGCGGTCCGTACGCGCAAGATCGCATCGTCGATGTGTCGCCGCAGACCGCGGATAAGCTCGGTCTCAAGAAAGATGGCACGGCTCCGGTTGAAGTAAAACCGCTCGAGGTTCCGCAAGCTGACGGATCCGTCAAGCGCACTTCAGATGTGAAGTGAGCGCGAGTTCTCGAGGAGCCCGCGTCCTATACGCATCGCGCTTTGCGGGCCGGTGGGCGCCGCAAATCGCAGCTTACCTGCGCTCTTGCGGCTGGAAAAGCGACAGGCCTGTACGTCGGTTGGGCTATCATGCCTTTCCTCTCCGAAGTAGCTCCCTATGATTTCCGTCCGTAATGTCACGCTGCGCCGCGGCGTCAATGTCGTGCTCGACCGCGCGTCCGTCACCTTCACCCCCGGCGAAAAGATTGGCCTGGTTGGCCGCAATGGGGCCGGCAAGTCATCCTTCTTCGGTCTTCTCAATGGCACGCTGCACGAGGACGGAGGCGAGTTCTCGATTCCAGCTGCGTGGAAGATGGGCCAGGTTGCACAGGAGATGCCGGAGACCGAGCAGAGCGCGACCGACTTCGTTGTCGAGGGTGACACCGTGCTGCTGGCCGCGCAGGCCGAAGTAGCCGCCGCCGAGGCCAGTGACGATGGCATGCGCATGGCGCACGCCTACATGGACCTCCACGACGCTGGGGCGCACGATGCTCCGGCACGCGCCCAGGCGCTGATCCTGGGCCTTGGTTTCAGTGATGCGCAGCTTAGCCAGCCGGTCAACAGTTTCTCCGGCGGCTGGCGCATGCGACTGCAACTGGCGCGCGCGCTCATGTGCCCGTCCGACTTGCTGCTGCTCGACGAACCGACCAATCACCTTGACCTCGACGCGCTGGTCTGGCTGGAAGCGTGGCTCAAGCGCTATCAGGGAACCTTGGTTGTGATCAGCCACGATCGCGAATTCCTTGATGCGGTGACGCAGGTCACGGTGCACGTCGACAACGCCAGGCTCGTGCGCTATGGCGGCAATTACAGCAAGTTCGAAGACATGCGCGCCGAGCAGCTCGTGTTGCAGCAGGCGGCGATGGCCAAACAGGTGGAAAAAATCGCCCATCTGCAAAAATTCATTGACCGTTTCAAGGCGAAGGCCTCGAAGGCGAAGCAGGCGCAGAGCCGGGTCAAGGCGCTCGAACGCATGGAAAAGATCGCACCCGTGCTCGCCGACGCAGAGTTCAGCTTCGAGTTCAAGGAACCGCTCAACGTCCCGAACCCGCTCTTGTCGATGCTGGATGCGACCTTCGGCTATCCGGCGCCGGCCGACGCACAGCCGGGCACGCCGCCGACGGTCATCGTGCGGGGTATCAACCGATCCGTGCTCGCCGGGCAGCGCATTGGCATTCTCGGTGCCAACGGCCAGGGCAAGTCCACGCTGGTGAAGACGGTGGCGCACGAGCTGGCGCCGATTGCCGGCGAACTCAGCGAAGGCAAAGGCCTTAACATCGGCTACTTCGCACAGCAGGAACTCGACGTGTTGCGTCCTCTGGACACGCCGATGGAACACATGATCCGCCTTGCCAAGGACACGCCGGCGCACATGCGTGCGCCCGGCCAGAGTGGCACCGAACAATCGCTTCGCACTTTTCTCGGCAGCTTCAACTTCAGTGGCGACATGGTCCATCGGGCGGTCGGCACCATGAGCGGCGGCGAAAAGGCGCGGCTCGTGTTGTGCATGATCGTGTGGCAGCGTCCGAACCTGCTGCTGCTCGACGAGCCTACGAACCATCTCGACCTGGCCACACGCGAAGCGCTAGGCATGGCACTCAACGAATTCGAAGGCACAGTGATGCTGGTCAGTCACGACCGGTCCCTGCTGCGCGCAGTGTGTGACGAGTTCTGGCTCGTCACCAAGGGTGGCGTCGAGCCCTTCGACGGTGATCTGGACGATTACCAGCAGTTCCTGCGCGACGAAGCCCGCCGCCTGCGTGAGCAGGCTGCCGGGGAACAGTAGCGAGCGAAGCCGTGTATCCATGTCAGCGATGCGAAAGCGCCTGCGCCGACAGAAGCAGATCGTCCAGCATCGACTGACGGCGTTCGGGGTCCGTGTCGCGGCCCGTCATGAAGCACAGCGCGGCGATCGGGATGCCCGCGCGGTCGCGAACGGGCGCGGCCATGCAGAGCCGGAACGCGTTGGATAGCCCTTCCGTGCAGCAATAGCCAAGCGTTTTCGCGTTCTGCACATCGCGCATGAATTCATCGAAATCGATGTGCACGCCGTTGTCGAGCACGAAGTCATCCGCGGGAATCAGGGTGCGGATGGCGTCGGCGTTCATGTGACCGAGCAGCAGGCGCCCGGTCGCGGTCCACGGAATCGGCACGCGCACGCCGATATCCGAGCTGATGTTGAACGGCCGCGCACTGTTCTCCGATAACACGACCGAGTACTTATTCCCTTCGAGCATGCACAACTGCGTGGTCTCGTCGTACTTGCGCACGAGCGCGAGAATAGACTGATGCGCGCGGCTGATGAGGTCGTTGTGCGCCGCGTAGTCCGAGCCGTAGTAATGCATCTCGCGTCCGAAGAACACACTGCCATCCGTCGATGTTTCGAGCCAGCCCACTTCGGTAAGAATGGCGACGAGTTCGTAGATGCTCGAACGCGGCGAGCCGGTCGCTTCGATCAACTCGCGCATCGTCATGGGCCGCTGCGCGTGATGCAGCTTCCTCAAGATATCGATGACACGGTCCACGCCTCGCGCGCGCGACGATTCCGTTGCTGCCATTCGTTGACCCTTCAATGGTCGAGCACACGGCTGAGAAACTGCCGCGTGCGTTCGTTTGACGGGTTGACGAAGATTTGCTCCGGATCGCCTTGCTCTGCAATCACGCCCTTGTCCATGAACACGACGCGATCCGCCGTCTTGCGCGCAAAGCCCATTTCATGCGTGACGACGACCATCGTCATGCCGTCGCGCGCGAGGCCGCGCATCACTTCCGTCACTTCGCCGACGAGTTCGGGATCGAGTGCGGATGTGGCTTCATCGAAGAACATGATGCCGGGTTCGACCGCCAGCGCCCGCGCAATGGCGACGCGCTGCTGCTGTCCGCCCGACAACTGGCTCGGATAATGCGATGCACGGTCCGCGAGACCCACGCGGTCGAGCGTTTCCATTGCGCGTTTGCGGGCATCGGCGGGCGACATGCCGCGCGCCTTGATCAGCGCGAGGGTGACATTGCCGAGCGCGGTCTTATGCGGGAACAGGTTGAACTGCTGAAACACCATGCCGACGTGGCCGCGAATCTCGCGCGCGCGCTTCGGATCGTGCAGGGGCACTTCGTTGACCCACACCTGGCCGGAGTCCGTCGTTTCCAGTCCGGCCATGATGCGAAGCACGGTGCTCTTGCCCGAACCGGATGCGCCGATCAGCACGAGCACTTCGCCTGCGCGCACTTCGAGATTGATCTCGTTGAGAACGCGCGTCGCGCCGAATGCCTTGCTCACGCCCGACAACGAAATGACGGGCTTGTTCTGGATGGAATCGCTCACGTAAGTCTCCGGCGGTCATGATGGCGCACCCATTGCGAAAGCGGGAAGCACACGACGAAATAGATCAGCGCGACGAGTCCGTAAATCTCGACCGGCTTGCCGATGCGATCCACGATCGCCTGGCCACCGTGCATCAGTTCGGACATGCCGATCATGCTGACGATCGAGGTATCCTTGATGAGGGACAGGTATTGCCCGACGAGCGGCGGCAATACGATGCGTCCGGTCTGCGGTAACACGACCGAGGCAAAGGTCTGCATGCGCGACAGACCGAGAATCTGCGAGACTTCCCACTGTCCCTTCGGCACTGATTCGATGCCCGAGCGAAAGACTTCCGCGATATAAGCGCCCTGATACACGCTCAAGCCGATCACGCCCGCTGCAAAGACATCGATTGCATAGCCGAAGTACGAGACGCCGAAGTAGATGAACATCAGCGTGATGAGTACGGGTGTACCGCGAAACAACTCCGTGTAGAGCTTCGCGATTCGGTCCGTGCCCCACGGCCCGAACGACCGGAGCACGGCGGCGAGCAGGCCGATGAGCGTGCTCCCGACGATCGCCGCGACAGACAAGAGCAGCGTCGTCACGAGACCTTGCAGCAAAATCGACAGACTGTTTCTCAGCAATTCAAGTGACATGACTCAATCCCTCATGCACGATTCGCACGACGCAGCGTGAAACCAAGCCAACGCGCACCCGGCCTCACGATGAGCGGCGGATGAAACATGCGTGCGCCGAGTTGACTGGCAATCCACGACAACACATTGCTCAGCACCAGATACGCGACGAGCACGACCGCGAACGTCTGGACATACAAGAGCGTGCGCGAATTGATGACGGTTGCGGTGCCGGTGAGCTCGGGCAACGCAATTGCGGACAACAGCGAAGTACCGAGCAACAACTGAATCAGATAATTGACGATGGCCGGATACACCGCACGCGCTGCCTGCGGCAACACGATCTCTTTGAAAATCTGCCCGCGTTCCAGGCCAAGAATGCCGGCTGCTTCAATCTGTCCGCGCGGCACCGATTGCATGCCCGCGCGAAACACTTCCGACAGATACGCGCCCACGTTCACGCCCAGCGCGATGACACCGGCCCAATATGCATCGAGCGCAATGCCCATCGACGGCAAGCCGAAGAACACGATGAAGATCTGCAGCAACACCGGCGTATTGCGGATGGCTTCGACGTAAGCCCGCGCGATGAACCGCACGATGGCCGACGGCGACATGCCGGCAAGCGCCGCGATCAGACCGAGCGCGAGCGCCAGCACGAACGCCAGCATCGTGACCTGCAAGGTCAGCCAGCCCGCCTTCAGAAACTCGGGGACGTAGCCCCATAGCGTCAGCCATTGATAGCTCATCTGCGCCTCCGCTTCAGAACTGCGGATTGAGCGGATATCTCGGATCGACGCCGAACCACTTCTTGTACAACTGCGCGTTTAGTTTCGATGCATTGATGTTGAACAGGAACAGGTTCAGATAGTTGAGCCACGCCTGGTCACCCGCCTTCACGCCGAACGCGTTGTACTCGAGCGGCACGAGTGCTTCGTTCGTTACGGCCAGTTCCGGATCGAGCTTCGCCTGATACGCAAGGAAGTTGTTGTCCTCGATCATCGCATCGGCCTGGCCCTGCTTGACCGCGAGAATGGCCGCCTGCGAACTGTCGTATTCCTGAATCTTGACGGGGATGCCCATCGAGCGGACTTCGTCGCCGTTGGTCGAGCCTTTGACCGTGGCGATGGTGCGCCCGCTCATGTCCTTCGCCGACTGGATGCCGCTGCTCTTCTTCACGAGCATCGCTTCGCTGGCGACAACGTACGGCGACGTGAACTCGACGACCTTCGCGCGTTCGAGGTTGCGCGTGAAGTTGCAGAACACGACATCGACCTTGGCGGTCTGAAGATTCGGGATGCGATTCGCGCTGGTCGTGTTCACGACCTCGAGCTTCACGCCCATTTGCTTGGCGAGCTCCTTGGCGAGGTCGACGTCGTAGCCGTCCGGATTGCCGTCTTTGTCGTAAAAGCCGAACGGCGCGAACGTGAGGCAGTCGCCGACACGCAGCGTCCCACGCTGAAGCACGGCTTGAAGCGTCGATGCAGGCGCCGCTGCCGATGAACCCTGCTCGGGCGTCGCCACTTTGGTGCAGGCGGAGAGCGCGAGCAGTCCGCTCACGGCGGTTGCGGCGAACAGCATGGCGGCTTTGGCGCCCTTGGTGGCGAGCTTCATGTTCAGATCCTGATTTAGGGGTTGGACTGAGAAACCGCTTCCGTCGAAGCACTACAGTGTCCGATATATCGGATAGTTATCTGGCGAGCCGGATTGTTGTCGAAGTGTTGGACGCTAAAAAGGGCCGTGCAAGCCGCCAGAACCCTTATTGCTTCGAGACTTTTGTTGGGCTAGCTAAACGTGCAGCGTTCACGTGTTCGTCCGCGAAGCGCAACGATTTTTTGATCCCCAGTGGGACGTTGAGCTACGGTCGATGATGCCAACGTGAATTCAAATTCAAATGGCGGGTGAGGAGCGGCCTGGAACGCTCCGCTCCTCTACCCGACAGATTTGACTGCGTAAGCCGCTTGCAAGACCACCGTGCGCCATCCGCGCCGGTAAGCTCTGCACGCTATCTGGGGTGGTTCGCGATGAAGTTCTTGACTGCCGTGTACGCAGCTTTCTTCGTCTTGCCGTCGCTCTGCAACATCCCGTAATTTCCTTCCTGGGAGTCGTACAACTCGAAGCCCTGGACGGACTGGACGTTGTACTTCGACGCCTGCGTGTAGTACTGCAGCATCATCAGGTTGCCGGTCAGGTAGGAGGCGATGGCGTCATTCGTGCCGTATTCGGGACGCACGCCGTACTCGTTGATCCAGACCGGTCTACCAAACGAACTGATAATACCGAGGATGTCGTGGCATCCCGTGCCGCCGCAGGCATTAGTGATGTCGCCTTGGTCGGAGTACCAGTGCCATGCAGTGATGTCCCAGCTGACCGTCGGGTGACCGTGCGTCCCGTCGGGCTGCGAGCCGTCAAGGAGCATTTGAAAAAACGCAATATGCTTCCACGTTCCATCGACGATGATCTTTGCCGAACTGTCGACCGATTTCACACCTGCGATCATGCCGCGAATAACACCGCGCGCGATCATGAACGGCTGGTTACTGTACTGATACCACACGTTGCCGTCGTAGTTTCCGGCCAGCGCGGCTGAGTCCAGCTCATTCGCAACTTCGTAGTACGCATACTTGTACGTCTGCGCCGTCTGCTGACCCATCGTGTAACCGGCGTTGTAGGCCGCTTCCTCGGTATCGAAGCCCAGGCCGAGCAGCATCACCGGATACACCTGAACGCCGCCTGCCGCAAACTGCTTGGCAACGGTCGCGAGCACCTTGGCCGATCCCAGGCTGTACACGTCGTTGCGGAAAATCTTTACGCCGAGGTCTTGCAATTGCGACAGCTGCGTTGCGTAGGGCGTGTTGTCGTACGCGCCGCCGTTGGTGATGTGACCGTTCATGCCATAAAAGATCGAACCGGTGGTGGCGGCTTTTGCGGTCGCCTCGGGCGTATCGGCGGCCTTGACCGTCGCAGCATCAACGGTGCCTTCGCTTCCGCCGCCGCAAGCTGCGAGCATCAGGCTTGCGCCGACCGCAACTGCGACAGCCGAGAACTTGCCGAGAGAGAATTGGCCGAGCAAAAGATTGCTTATTTTCTTTTTAAATATCATGGTGATTAGTAATCCAAATTAAATGCGTCATTCTGTTTCGACGCGGACTGGTGACTTTAGGGCCCTGATCCAGTCATCGGTTGTCGATGTAATCAGGAACCGAACCGATGAAAAAAAGCCGCCGCTGTCAGTACGTAAATACCCAAACGGACTGGACGCGACTGTGGCCCGGCGCGAGTCTGCGCGGGAGGCCGTGTAATGGATCAGTGCATCGGCGCGCACGCGCTCTTGCTTCTCGGAAAAGTCGACAGAGACGGGACAAAGTTACCGAATTTGTCTGACCTTATAAGCGCTTTTACGGCAAAGCCTACGGAATTCTTTAATTCGTATGAGGAACTTAAGGACCGCGCGCCACGTTTGTGCGCATCGGTAGGTAATAGTTACCTTAGAGAGGTTTGGGAACCAGATGACTACAGGAGGACAGCGAAAGGGTCGATTAGCGGCGCACCTGGTTCGCATCAGAACTCGTGGTGCGCCTTTTTGCTTCTGGCGCCCTCGATACTCACGTCAGTGCAGCGACGTAGACATTCGGTATCCTGATGAAAATCACCGTGTGGAGGGGACGTTGTATTGATTAAATTAGCGGAGCGCTGCCGTGCAAGGTCTTGGACCCGCTTGGTTGACTTACTGAGACGTGTTCCGTCAATTAGCCGACGGTCTCGCTGTACAGATTGATTTGGAGGATGCTGCGATGGACGATCTGTTGTCCTGGTCGGTGATGCGAGCGGGCGCTACGCTCCAAACAGGGTGAACGTGTTCCGCGACGCGCTTCGAAATCAGATCGCCGAACTCAGCGAACAACACTGACGCTCTCTCGTGGAACGGCGTCCTTACCTTGAGGCTTCCGCCGGTGGATGCAACACGAAAAATTGCCGATTCCGTCGACGCAGGCTGTCGAACCACAAGCAAGCCCGACAGCCTGCGTCGTTCACGAAGCGGTAATGTGCGTGCGATAAGCCGTCACGCTGAAGCCGGTTTCAATGCCCGGCTTCTTCCACCGTCAGATTGTTGGTTACCGACGACACGCCGGGTACGCCCTCGGCTATTTTCCCTGCGGCATCTATCTGCTTCTGATCGGGCGCCATCCCGACCAGCGTAACCTTGCCGCTGCGAGCGACAGCATGAATATCGGCCGACTCCAGACCCTTTTGCTTGTACAGCGCGGTCTGAACCTGCTTCGCGAGTTGCCGGTTTGCGGCTCTGCCGGATGATTTCGAAGAAGTCGCTGCGCCTGTCTCTTGCGCACCAACCACGGGCACGGTCGCGATGATCGCGCCGATGGAAATCGCCGCGGCAAGGAAGATGTTCGTGGATTTCATTTCTTTTCCTCAGGTAAAAGTAGTAAGACGGGAGGAGAAACGCAAAGAACACCGGTCAACCGCGCGTACGAAAAAAATGCGCAAACCGGCAGTCGTGACCTGCGGCACTGCATCTACATTGTAAGCATGGAGGCATTGTGTTTGCGGCGTCAAAATTTCCTCTACTGCTCAGTTCATAACGCAATCATCCGCGTTCAGCCGTGCTATTCAGAAAAAAAGTGCGCGGAGACAAAGCCGTGCGCGTCGAGACACTAAAAGGGCGAGTTGGCTCGGCCAACGACTTCTCTCGACGAACCGGCGCAATGCCGATTCCTGTACCGCATCAGTCGATGTAGCCGTTCATCGAATCGCACCCAGCCAGGCACGACACTACCCGACGAGGTCTCATTGATCGCATTCGATTCGAATTGCGAGCCAAGCGGCTCGACGATCCGACCGGCCCAAAAATCACTGGCGGCGGTGTCGCTTCGTCATCGCGTTTGACGATGGTGCCTTTCCCAAAAAGCAGGTACAGCGCGGCCCGTCTGGCGCATGATGCTCGCACAACATTGACTCGCCGAACGAAGGCGTGCCTTCCCGAACGGCGCATTGACGGAGTGAGACGAAGCGATGCAACTCGAACAAGGGGTGGGTGGTCCACAGACTCTTTACGACAAGATCTGGAAAAGTCACCGGGTGATGTCGCGCAACGACGGGCAGGACCTGTTGTACATCGACCGGCATTTTATTCATGACGTCACCGCGCAATCCTTCGATCTGTTGCGCCAGCGCGGGATCAAGCCACGCTCGCCCGAGCGAATCTTCGGTACGGCGGACCATTACGTTTCCAGCGCCGCAAACGACATGTCGGCGGTGACCGACCCCGAGCGGCGCGCCATGATCGAGGCCCTGCAGCGTGACGCAGCCGAGTCGAGCATCACCTTGTTCGACATGGACGATTCGCGTCGCGGCATCGTCCACGTAGTCGGGCCCGAGCAGGGTTTGAGTCTGCCCGGCATGACCGTCGTCTGTGCCGACAGTCACACTTCGACACACGGTGCAATGGGCGCGCTCGCGTTCGGTATCGGCGCAACCGAGGTGGCTCATGTGCTCGCCACGCAATGCCTGTGGCAACGCAAGTCGAGCAACATGCGCGTCACTCTCGATGGCACGCCGGGCCCGGGCGTCACCGCCAAAGACCTGATCCTCGCCGTGATCGCGCGAATCGGCGTGGCCGGCGCTGCGGGCCATGTCATCGAGTACGCAGGCTCCGCCATCGCGGGTCTCTCGATGGAAGGTCGGTTGACGCTGTGCAACATGACCATCGAGGCCGGTGGCCGCGCCGGCATGATCGCGCCGGACGACACCACTTTCGCGTATCTGGCTCAGCGTCCCTACGCTCCCAAGGGCGAGCGTTGGGATCGCGCGATGGCGCACTGGCGCAAGTTGTTCACGGACGCCGACGCGACCTTCGACCGGGAGGTGCATATCGACGTTGCCGGGATCGCCCCGATGGTGACCTGGGGCACGACACCGGAATACGCCTGCGCCATCGACCGGCGCGTCCCCGATCCCGCGCTGCAGGCGGACCCCGATCTGCGCGCCGCGATGTCGAGGGCGCTCGACTACATGGGCTTGGCCCCGAACGAGGCGCTGGAAGGCGTGGCGATCGACCGGGTGTTCATCGGTTCGTGCACGAACGGGCGCATCGAGGATATGCGCAGCGCGGCCGAGGTCGCGCGGGGCCGCCATATCGCATCGGGCGTCGAGGCATGGGTGGTGCCGGGCTCGCACGAGGTGCGAGCGCAGGCCGAGGCCGAAGGACTGGACCGCGTGTTCAAGGAAGCCGGTTTCCAGTGGCGTTTCCCAGGCTGCTCGATGTGTCTTGCAACCAACGGCGATATCGCCGCGCCCGGGCAGCGTTGCGCCTCCACATCAAATCGCAATTTCGTGGGCCGTCAAGGGCCGGGCGTGCGCACGCATCTGATGAGTCCGGCTATGGCGGCTGCCGCTGCTGTGACAGGACGTCTGATCGATGTGCGCCGCCTCCTGGGAGCATGAGATGGAAAGCCTGACTCACCTCGATGCAGTCGCAGCCCCGATCGTCGTCATCAATTGCGATACCGATCAGATTCTGCCGGCGCGCTTCCTGCAAAAACCCCGCTCCGACGATTTCGGTCAGTTCCTTTTTCGTGCACTGCGCTTTGACGCAGACGGCGCCGAAAAGCCCGAGTTCGTGCTTAACCAGGCGCCGTTTCGCGACTCGCGCATCGTGGTGGCGAACCACAACTTCGGTTGCGGCTCTTCGCGTGAGCACGCTGTCTGGGCGCTGACCGACTACGGAATCCGGGCGGTGATCGCCCCAAGTTTCGGCGATATCTTCTTCATCAACTGCCTGAAGAACGGGCTGCTTCCCATCGTGCTGCCGGAGAGCGTGGTTCTTCCGCTTCTGGAAAGCCTGACCAATAAGGCGGGTAGCCGAATCTCCATCGACGTGCCTGCCCAGACTGTGACATTACCCGACGGCACCTCGCATGCGTTCGAGATGGAGCCCTTCGCCAAGGAGTGCCTGCTGCGTGGCATGGACGAGATCGATTACACGCTTTCGCATCGAGACCGCATTGATGCATTCGAGCGCAACCGTGCCGACGCTTATTGAGGCGCGCGCTTTCTAAAACGACCCTGGAGGAGTTCAGATGAAGATTGCAGTCATGCCCGGTGATGGTATCGGTCCGGAAGTAGTGGCACAGGCTCTCAAAGTGCTGCACGTCGTGGCACCTCAAGCCGAGACTCAAGAGGCGCACATCGGCGAGGCCGGAATCCAGGCGCACGGCGTGCCGCTTCCGGAGCCTACGCTTGACGTGGCGCGCAAGGCCGACGCCATTCTGTTTGGTGCGGTAGGCGTAGCTGACGAGGCAGAGATTCCCCGCGCGCGTCGACCCGGAACGGGTCTGTTGCAGCTGCGCGAAGCGCTCACGCTGTACGCAAACTTCCGGCCGGCCTATATGTTCCCGGAATTGATTGGCGCTTCGACCCTGCGGCCGGAAGTCGTTGACGGACTGGACATCGTCATCGTTCGTGAGCTGAACGGCGATGCTTATTTCGGTCAGCCGCGCGGATTCGAAACCAACGCAGCAGGGGAGCGCGTGGGTTTCAACACGATGCGTTATTCCGAGTCAGAGGTTGAACGCGTCGCGCACGCGGCCTTTCGGGCCGCGCGTCGCCGTCACCACAAGCTGTGCTCGGTGGACAAGGCCAACGTGCTTGAAGCGAGTCAGTTGTGGCGCGAAACGGTCACTCGCGTTGGGCGAGACTACCCGGACGTCGAACTAAGCCATCTCTTCGTGGACGCCGCTGCCATGATGCTGATGCGCCGACCCAAGCAGTTCGATGTGATCGTTACGGGCAATCTGTTCGGCGATATTCTGTCGGACGCCGCGGCCATGTTGACTGGATCGATCGGCATGCTGCCCTCGGCTTCGCTAGGGTACGACCGCAAAGGGCTGTACGAGCCCGTGCATGGCTCGGCACCGGATATTGCGGGCAAGGACATCGCCAATCCGCTTGCCGCCATCCTGTCGCTTGCGATGATGTTGCGCGAAAGCTTCGAGATGGAGGACGCTGCGGGCCGCGTCGAGCGGGCAGTGCGAGCAGTGCTGTCCGCCGGCTACCGCACCGCCGACATCTACCAGGACGGCACCCGAAGCGTCGGCACCCGTGACATGGGTGACGCAGTGGTCGAAGCCCTGCGCAAAGAAGTCGTTTAGGGCGGATCGCGCCTTGGGTCGGCTGGCATCCCGGCGTCCCGATCACGAAGTGCCAGTCCGTCCAAGGCAGTTGTTCGCACCAACATCCCTAGAAAGGGAGGAGACAACCATGAAGCTGAAACTCGCTGTTGCATTGTGCGCAGCCTTGGAACTCGTTTGCGCATCAGCCACGGCAGTGGCGAAGGACACGCCGGAGAAGCCCGAATTGCACATTGCGGCGGCGTCGACTGGCATCACATACCTGCCCATGCTCGTCGCCAAGCAGCGCGGTTATTTCAAGGACGAAGGGCTGGACGTAACCATCGCCGCATTTTCCGGAGGCTCAAAGACTCTGGAGGCCTTGTTGGGCGGTAGCTCCGATATGGTGGCGGGGGCCTATTCGAACACGATCACCATGGCGACGAAGGGTCAGCACCTCGTCGTGGTGGCCGCACAAGTGATTTGCCCGGGCTGGATCTTTGGCGTGTCTCAGAAGCACGAGACTGACGTCAAGTCGCCCAAGGATTTGAAGGGCATGCGAATCGGCGTGAGCGCGCCAGGCTCCAGCACGCACAGCGGTCAACTATATCCTGCACAAGGCGGGCCTGCAGCCTTCGGACGTATCGATCATCGGCGTGGGGCAGGCGGCCGGTGCCGTTGCAGCGGTGCGTGCCGGGCAGATCGATGCGCTCATCGTCAATGATCCAAGTGCCACGATTCTGACGAAGGATGGCAGCCTGAGACCGCTCGAGAACATGCGTACGGCGGACGGCAACGTGAAGGTGTTCGGCTCGGACTATCCCGAGTCGAGCGTATTCGCGACGCAGGACTTCATCGAAAAGAATCCCAAGACAGTCCAGGCAGTCGCCAATGCTATCGTGCGCGCGGAAAAGTGGATAGCCACGGCCACGCCGCAACAAGTCGCGGACAACGTGCCGCCACAGTTTCTGGGGGATAACAAGGCGCTCTATGCCGAGGCCTTCACGAACAGCCGCCGCTGCATCGCGCAGAACGGAGAAATCACCCCCAAAGGCGCACAGACGGTGCATGAGGTGCTTGCAGCCTTCGACCCCGCGGTAGCGTCGGCCAAGATTGACCTCGCCACGACCTATGACAATCGATTCGTCAGAAAGGCAGCGGCGGAGGTCCAGCCATGAGCACCGCAGCCTATAGCGTCCCGGTCGACAGTCAACAAGCAGAAGTGCGTGAGGCGTTACGCTTCGACAACGTGACCTGCACTTTCGCCGGCAATGGCAAGCGCGCTCAGACCTACACCGCAGTTTCTGGCGGAACCTTGACGATAAGGGACGGAGAGTTCGTCTCGATTGTCGGCCCCACCGGCTGCGGCAAGTCGACACTGCTGAACGTGGCCGCCGGCCTGACCCGGCCTTCGTCGGGTAGCCTGAGCGTGTTCGGCAAGAAGCTAACCCATGGTCTGAACACACAGGCTGCCTACCTGTTCCAGGTGGATGCGCTCATGCCATGGAAGACAGCCGAAGAGAACATTGCCATCGGCTTGATTTTTCGCGGCATGCCGCGCGAAGAAGCGCTGGGTGTCGCCCGTGGATGGCTTGAGCGAGTGGGGCTGCAAGGGCATGGGAAGAAATACCCGCATCAGATGTCTGGCGGCATGCGCAAGCGGGCCGGTCTCGCGCAAGCCCTGGCGCTCAATCCCCGCATCATTCTGATGGACGAACCGTTCAGCGCGCTCGATATCCAGACCCGCCACCTCATGGAAAACGAGCTATTGCGGCTGTGGTCGAACGACCGCAAGTCCGTGATGTTCGTGACTCACGATCTGGAAGAGGCTATCTCGCTTTCCGACCGGGTCATCGTGCTGTCGGCGGGGCCCGGGACGCGACCGATCGCCGAGTTCGAGATTGATCTTGAGCGGCCGCGCGAAATGTCGGAGATCCGGATGACACAGCGTTTCCTTCAACTGCACACCCAAATCTGGGACGTGCTTCGAGGCGAGGTCCTGAAAAGCTATGCGCGCAATCGAGTTTAGTCCAAACAATAGTTTCACTGTTCTGGTGACGCGGCTGGCAATTCTGTTCGGTGTCCTGTTCCTTTGGTGGCTCGGAACCTATCAGAAGTGGCTGTCTCCGTTCTTCTTTGGAGATCCGGTAGGTGTGGCTCGTCGCATTGTCGAGTGGTTCGTCACGGGCTCGGTCTTCCGCCATTTGTATACGACCCTGGTCGAGACCATGCTTGCGTTCGCAATTGGTACGGTTCTTGGATTGGGATGCGGCCTTTGGCTTGCACTGAGCCCGTTCCTGGCGGTCGTATTCGATCCGTTTATCAAAGCAATGAACTCGATGCCGCGATTGATCTTTGCGCCCATTTTCGCGCTCTGGTTCGGACTGGGCATCTGGTCGAAAGTCGCTTTGGGCGTGACGCTCGTCTTCTTCGTGGTCTTCTTCAACGTGTTTCAAGGCGTCCGTGAAGTGAGCCCGACAGTGCTGTCCAACACGCGGATGCTGGGCGCCAACTCGCGTCAACTGATGCGGCACGTGTATTTGCCGTCGGCGACGAGTTGGGTGTTTTCGAGCCTGCATAACGCAATCGGCATCGCCTTCGTCGGCAGCGTGGTGGGCGAGTATCTGGGCTCGGAGAAAGGGGTTGGCTACCTGATTTTGCTGGCTGAGGGCGTGTTCGATATCAACTCGGTCATCGCGGGGATTCTGGTGCTGACTGTGTTCGCGCTCGTGCTTGATACAGCCGTATCGATGATCGAAGACTACCTGCTGCGCTGGCGCCCTGTGGCCGGGCAGACCGTTGCCGCCAGCGCCTGAGTGCGCGTTCAACCGTGAGGAATCAAATTGCAGACGAACAAAATCAATCTGACGGAGCGCGTCGCGGTCGTGACTGGCGGCGCGCAAGGCATCGGTCTTGAGGTCGGCCGCCGGCTGCTCGAATCAGGTGCCCGGCTAGTGGTCTGGGACGTCAATCCTGCCGGCATCGAGCAGGCCCGTAGCCAGCTGAGCGAGCAAGACGTTCACTTCGAGCGCGTCGACATTGCGGACTACGCGAGCGTGCAAGCGGCTGTCGCGGGAACGCTGAAGTCGGTGGGGCGTATCGATATCCTGGTCAACAACGCGGCGATTGTCGGCCCGAATGCGCCGCTGATCGACTATCCGATCGATATCTGGAAGCAGGTGATGGATATCGACGTGAATGGCACTTTCCACTGCTGCCGTGCTGTGGTCCCGGAAATGGTCCGCCAGAACTATGGCCGCATCGTGAATCTTGCCTCGGTCGCTGGCAAAGAAGGTAACCCGAATGCGGCGGCCTACAGCTCGGCCAAGGCCGCGGTCATCGCCATGACCAAGTCACTGGGAAAGGAGTTGGCGCGTCACGACATCGCGGTCAATTGCGTCACCCCTGCCGTCGCGCGCACACCTGGCGCGATGGAGCAGGCGCCCGAACATATCGAGTACATGGTGGGCAAGATCCCGCGCGGCCGATTCCTCGAACTCAATGAGGCCGCCGCCATGATCGCCTGGCTTGCCAGCGAAGAAAACTCCTTTACCACCGGAGCGGTGTTCGACCTCTCTGGCGGCCGCGCCACCTACTGAAACGAGCATACCTATATGAAGCTGTTGCGCTACGGTTCACCCGGCCAGGAGAAGCCGGGCCTACTCGATGCCGAGGGAAATATCCGGGACTTGTCGAACCATGTTGCCGACATTGCCGGCGAAGCTCTGCTGCCGGATAGCCTCGCACGCCTGAAGGCGCTGGATGCCGCGTCGTTACCGCGCGTGGAAGGCAGTCCGCGCCTGGGCTCCTGCGTGGGTGGCACCCGCAAGTTTATCTGCATCGGCTTGAATTACTCTGACCACGCAGCGGAGACCGGCGCCACGGTCCCGCCGGAGCCCATCATCTTCATGAAGGCTACGAGCGCGATCGTGGGTCCGAACGACTCGATCGAGATTCCGCGCGACTCGCTCAAGACTGACTGGGAAGTGGAATTGGGCGTGGTTATCGGAAAGACAGCCAAGTACGTCAGCGAAGCCGATGCCATGAACCATGTTGCGGGCTATTGCGTCATCAACGATGTGTCCGAGCGCGCGTTCCAGGCGGAGCGTCAGGGCCAATGGACCAAGGGCAAGTCGGCGGATACCTTCGGTCCGACCGGGCCCTGGCTCGTTACCGCAGACGAGGTTGCCGACCCGCAGACGCTGCCGATGTGGCTGGAAGTCAACGGGCATCGCTATCAGAACGGCAGTACGGTCACCATGGTGTATGGCGTGCGCTACCTGGTGTCATACCTGTCGCAGTTCATGTCATTGCAGCCGGGCGACATTATTTCCACGGGCACACCGCCCGGCGTCGGCCTGGGGCAAAAACCTCCGGTCTATCTGAAGCCGGGCGATATCGTGACGCTGGGCATCGAGGGGCTCGGGCAGCAGCGGCAGAACGTCGTGCAGGGTTGAACGCTTCACGACACGGTCCTGCAAGAGACATTTCAACGGAGACAAACCATCGTGGCAGCGCTTTGGCGTCAAGTTTCTATCGCATTGGCAACCTTCGCCGCCGTCTCGAATGCGCCGGCCGCCAGCGGCGCACCTGTGCCGGAAAAGCCCAGGCTCCATCTGGCGGCGGCGGGTGTCGGTTTTCCTTACCTGCCGTTCGTCATTGCAGACAGTCGGGGATACTTCAAACAGGCCGGGTTGGAAGTTGAAATCGGCGTATTCAGCGGAGGCGCCAAGGCACTCCAGGCAATGATGGGCGGCAGCGCCGACATTGTGGCGGGTGCCTACTCCAACACGATAACCATGGCCGCCAAAGGGCAGAAGCTGGTCTCGTTCGTGACCCTGGCGTCGTGCCCCGGCTGGGTATTTGGTGCGACCCGCGCGAGCCACGCCAAGGTCAGGACTTATGCGGACCTCAAGGGCATGCGCATTGGTGTGAGCTCGCCTGGATCGAGTTTTCACATGGGCGTGAACTATCTGCTCAGCAAGTCTGGCGTAAAGCCCGGCGACGTGTCCATCATAGGTGTGGGCTCATCTGCCGGGGCGATTGCCGCAGCGCGCAGTGGTCAGATCGACGCGTTGATGAGCAACGACCCGGTCGCCACCGTTCTGCAGGACAGCGGCGATCTGTTTCCGTTAGCCGTGATGCGAGACCCGGCCGGTACGCGCGCGACACTGGGCGGCGACTATCCGGAAGCTGCCATCTACACAAGCAAAGACTTTCTCGTCAAGTATCCGAACACCGTGCAAGCGGTAACGAATGCCATCCTCGAGGCTGAGCGCTGGATGGCGCACGCAACGCCTGAGCAGGTCGCCGCCGCCGTGCCGCCGCAATATGCGCTAGCCGAGAAGGATGTCTTCGCGCGTGCCTACGCCAACATGCAAAGCTGCATTTCACGCGATGGCCTGATGACCGACGCTGCCGCGCATACCGTACACGATGTTTTAACCGCATTCGATCCCGAGATTGGCAAAGCCTCGATCGACCTGAAGGCTACATACGACAACCATTTCGTCGAGAATGCGGACAAGCGTTGAACTGAGGAGACTAAACATGGAGAGCGGCGTCCGCATCGTGGCGGAAGGCTTGATGTTCCCCGAGGGACCGGTCGCGATGTCTGATGGCTCGATCGTGCTGGTCGAAATCGAGCGTGAGACCATCAGTCGCGTATCCGCAGACGGCACGGTGAGCGTCCTTGCGGAAACAGGCGGAGGGCCGAACGGTCTGGCTTTAGGCCCGGATGGTGCCTTCTACATCTGCAACAACGGGGGGTTCCTTTTCCGTACCGTTGCCGGGCTCAATCGCACTCGACCGGGTATTCACCCAAGCTATACGAGTGGCCGCATCGAACGGTTCGACCCGCGTACGGGTACGCTGACGACGCTCTACGACCGTTGTGGCGATCATCCGCTGTGCGGCCCTAACGACATCGTCTTCGACCACGAGGGCGGCTTTTATTTCACCGATTTTGGCAAGAACCGTCTGCGCGATCGCGATCACGCCGGTCTATATTACGGGCGAGCCGACGGGTCGATGATTGTCGAAGTCGCTTATCCGCTTACCACAGCGAACGGTGTCGGTTTGTCGCCGGACGACCGCGTCGTCTATGTGGCGGAGACTGAGACGGCGCGCTTATGGGCTTTCGATCTGGAGGCGCCTGGCAGGGCACGCAAGCATCCTTATCCATCCCCGCACGGCGGGCGTCTCGTGTGCGGGCTTCCGGGTTACCAGCGATTCGATAGTCTGGCAGTGGACGTGGAAGGAAATATCTGCGTGGCCACGCTGGTCACCGGCTGTATTACCGTGGTCGCGCCGTCTGGCGAGGTGACGCGGCAAGTCACAGTGCCGGACGGCATGGTGACAAACATCTGCTTCGGTGGCGCCGATATGAAGACAGCATTTGTCACGATGTCCGGCACCGGACGTCTGGGTGCGTTGTCCTGGCCGCAAGCGGGGTTGAAGCTTGCCTATTCGTGATTGGCTTGCTGCTGCGCACTTGCAAGCAGATGCTTGAGAAAGAGCTGGACGGGCGCGGGGAGCGACTCCGCCTCGCGCACACAGATTTTCCAATGCCGCTCGGCCCAAGGTTCGTCCAGCAACACGGCGACCAGGGGAGCAGAACTGACGTATCGTTCGGCATGATGCTCGGGCACCAGCCCGACACCGAGCCGCGCCTCCACCATGCTGCGGACCGGCTCGAAACCATTGACCCGGATGGAAAGCTTGAGCGGGTGGTCAAGGTCTGCCGCCGCGCGCAACACCAGCGAATTCAGATAGCTGCCTTCCTGAGGCCCGACGAGCGGATACTCGGCCACCTCGCGAAATCTCACTCGGCCAGCACGGCTGAGTGGATGATCGGGCGGCATGATGACGACTAGCCGGTCGCTGCGGTAGGGATAGACCTGCAGCCCGGCGGCGACCGTGGTGCCGCCGAACACGCCGATATCCGCGGTGTTTTCGGCCACGGCGCGAACGACCGCGGGGCTCAGGCTCTCTTGCAGGTCGATGCGCAGACCGGGATGTCCGTCCAGAAAAACGCGGATATCTTTGGCGATGTACTGCACGATGGTCGAGAGGCTGGCGTGTAACCGAATCTGACCACGCACCCCTTCGGCGTGGTCAAGCAGCTCGCTCTCCATATGTTGAATGTCGCGCAGAAGCGTGCGGGCGTGTTGCAGCAGTGCCGCCGCCGCGACTGTCAGTTCCAGGCCCTTGTTGCTGCGCACAAACAGAGCGGTCTTGAGGAGGTCCTCGAGCTGCGACATGCGCTTGCTGAGAGCCGAAGGAGCGATATTCTCGAATTCTGCCGCCCGCGCGATGCTGCCGTGCTCACAGACGGCGATAAACAGCTTCAGCGATTGTAGGTCGAAACGCAACTGAGTCTCCTGAGCGCGGTCTTCTCGCCGCGACGCTTTCATGTGAAGCGAGAATAGTCACGGAGTCGGTGGCAAGTCAACCGGCGCAGATAGCGCACGCTAGAGCGATCGCCGCATGTCTGGGGCATCGCAAGCTTCAATTTGTCGAAGCCTGGCACCGTCGCGGCGAATCTCGCAAAGACGGCGCGCCAGAAAACGACTGCCGCAGTGAGGGTCCGGCCGATGAAGATGCAGGCGACCATCCGATTTTCGGACGCAACCCAATCTTTTAGCGATGCGCCTTCTGACCTCACAGCCAGTACGCGATGGTGACCCTACGCGAGGAGCGTTTTAACCAGCTCGTGTGTTGAAGGGGCATCGAATTTCTTGAGCAGCTTTCCTCGGAAGACCTCGACTGTCCGAGGGCTGATCCCAAGCGCTATGCCGATCTCCTTGGCAGTCTGATTCTGGATGAGCAACGCGGCCACATCGCGTTCGCGCTTGGTCATCGAATTCTTGGCCGCTGCGATCAACTTGTTGGCGGAGCTTGCTCCGCCTGACAGACTTGCTGCGACGCCCATCTCGGAGAAGAACCAGAGCGCTTCGCGGTATGGGTCGTCACGATGTTCGCTGACGCCCGTCACGTTCACCCAGAAGAGCTCACCATCGAGCCTCTGCATCGCGCGAGGTTCGGTGATTCGACCAAACTTCTTCAGCGCCGGAATCACACGCGCACCGAACCTCCTGAAAGCCTCCTCGTTCGGGTAAAGAATTCGTACCGTCTGTCCGATCAGCACGTCGCCGTCCGCGCGAAACATATTCCGGAATTGCAGGTTGCAGGCGGATATCGTGCGCTGACGCGTGACCATGAGGGCAACCGGGACGTCCTCGAAAACCTGCTGATAATCGATCGGCCCGATGCCGGGCGCAGTTGGTGTTGTCCGCAATGCGGCCTCCTCGCTGTAGGGTGATTCCGTACGTAATCGATACGTATTGGTGTAAGTATCCTGCACTCGTAGACTCTTAAGTGCAATGACTTTCAACCTGTTGACTTGGAGGAAGAAATGGACGACTACAAGAATCGCTCGTATGGAGCCGTCGGGATTGGTATGAAGGGGAAGGTCGGAATCGTCGTCGTGGATTATCAACTCGCGTTCACCGATCCGAAATATCCGCTCGGCGGAGCGCCGCTCGTCATGCGCGGGCTTGAAAATACGGCGCGTCTGCTCAAGATCGCCCGGGCGCACAACGTACCTGTCGCGACCTGTTTCACCGCCTATAAATGCGAGCGCGACATGCCGTACTGGAAGGTGGCCGCGGTTCGCGATCAGTTCAGACTGGACCATCCAAGTTCGGCTCTGGACCCGCTGATTTACGACGAAAACTACGACGTCGTGGTCTGCAAGTCCGGGCCGTCGATATTCTTCCAGACGCCAGTCGTCCCGTATTTCATTAAGGAGGGCGTAGAGACTATTATCGTCACTGGCTGCAACACGAGCGGATGTATCCGTGCATCCACCATCGACAGTTTCCAGTGGGGTTTCCGTACGGTCGTTCCTGAAGACTGTGTCGGCGATATCGAAGAAGGACCGCACCGCGACAACCTGCGCGATGTGGCCCGGCGATACGCAGATGTGTCGAGCGCCGACGAAGTGATCGCGTATATCAAGCAATCGACGCGTTAGCCGCTCGCGTCGCTCCGCTTATCGACCTGATCGCGAACGCTGCGGAGTGACCGCGGCGTTCCGATCAGGGAATGCGGAAGCAGCGAAGCGCATGGTTTCACCCTCTCGATCGGTTCGGCGTCGTGCTGCGCCGCCCCTTACCCAAACCATGTCTACTTTCGTCGCGAGCGATCCGGTGGCGGCGCGCGGTCGACATACTCACGGAGGCTCCCATGAATCAAGCCCGCGCCGTCGACGTACCCGAAAGGGACGAAGTCGAACTTGGTATGAAGAAGATTGCCATTGCGAGCGTCATAGGCACCACGGTCGAATGGTACGACCTGTTCGTGTTCGCGACCGCATCAGCGCTCGTGTTCAATAAGGTTTTCTTTCCAGGCTTCGTCCCGCTCGTCGGCACCTTGCTCGCGTTCGGCACATTCGCCTCTGCGTATCTGGCACGTATTGCGGGCGCTGCATTGTTCGGCCATTTCGGCGATCGGCGGGGACGCAAGTCGATGTTGCTGGTGTCACTGATGATGATGGGACTTGCCACGTTTTGCATCGGGCTGTTGCCGGACTATGGGTCGATTGGTATCTGGGCGCCGCTGATGCTGCTCACGCTTCGCGTCGTGCAGGGGCTTGCGCTTGGCGGAGAATGGGGCGGCGCGGTGTTGATGGCAGTCGAGCACGCGCCCGCGAATCGGCGTGGCCTTTATGGATCATGGGTGCAGATCGGTGTGCCTGCAGGCACGTTGATCGCCAATCTTGCTTTCCTGTTGAGCGACGCGCTGTTGCCCAGCGGAGCGATGGTCGCCTGGGGCTGGCGCATTCCTTTCCTGCTCAGCGCCTTGCTGGTCCTCGTCGGTCTTTACGTGCGCCTGAACACATCCGAAACGCCGTCGTTTCAGAGGACCAAAAGCGCCGGCGAACAGGTAAAGGTGCCGTTGTTCGAATTGCTGGGGAAACACTGGAAACTGGTGCTCCTCGGAGGAGTCGCCACCATGTCGACCGGCACGTCGTTCAATCTTATCGTCGCGTTCGGACTGACGTATGGAACACAGACACTCGGCTTTTCGCGCAGTGCGATGCTGACGATCGCGCTCATATCATGCGCGCTCTGCATCCTGATGTTGCCCGCATTCGGACGACTCTCCGATGTGATCGGCCGTAAGCCAGTGATCGTTGGCGGTATTGCGGCCGAGGCATTGCTGGCTTTTCCGCTCTTCTGGCTGCTCGACACCCACGAGTTCTCGTTTGCGCTTCTCGGTTACCTGCTGATGATGACTGCCTTTGCCGCGAACTATGGACCGATTGCAACGTTTCTGGCCGAGCTGTTCGGCACCCGGATTCGCTATTCGGGGCTGTCGGTCAGTTACATGCTCTCCGGTCTGTTGGGCAGCGCGGTGACGCCCATTGTCACGACGGCGCTACTCTCGGCAACGGGGAAGGGCTCATCGATAGCCTGGTTCATGGTGGGATCCGCGGTCATATCGGCTTCCGCGTTGCTGTTGCTGATAGAGACCCGCCGTCGAGATCTGACGACGGCGACCCTGCGTGGATGGTAGCTCGGCTATGCGTCAGGGCGGCCGATACCTTTAGACGTCAGTCGCGTTCGCCCCACTACGAAGCTTCGAAAACCTTCAGGCCGCCGTTCAGCAACCCGGCGTCACGATCTACGTGACTTACGCAGGCGAACCTGGCGTTTGTTTCGATCGCGCGGCTTACGTCGATCATCATCTGCCGCTCGTAAGGGGGCAGATGCAGGGTATCCGCAGCGAAACACAGCAGAAGAAAGCTCTGATGACCTTATCTGATCAGACAATAACGGTAGTGTCAGGAGCAAAGTGGTCGACTAGACTTATGTTTCAACCGGCTACGCATCCGCAGCAAGCGTCCCAGCCGGCTGCACGCGGTCGCCCCGCGCGTGGAGTTGAGTCGGGCGCTTGTTGTCGGCGATGTGAACTGATCGATTGCCTTTGAGCGCTCTTGCCTGTTCGCGCTGGCGGCCCGGAGCACGTGAACGACTTCTTACGCTGCCCTTTATCTCTTGTGAAAAGGCCTTGTGATGAATTTCGATCAAAGCGATACGGCGGTGGTCTTCATCGACCCGCAGAACGATGTCCTGAGCCCGTCCGGGAAAAACTGGGGGGCGGTAGGTGCGAGTGTCACGGAGAACAAAACGGTTGAAAACATGCTGAGAATATTTGCAGCGGCGAAATCAGCAGATTTCAATGTTTTCATATCGCCCCATTACTTCTTTCCGACCGATCGTGCGTGGAAGTTCAATGGTCCGCTGGAGGCAGACGAGTTTTCAACCGGTACGTTCGCACGCGAGGGCCCTTTGAACCTGCTGGGTTTTCAAGGATCGGGCGCGGACTGGCTTGAGGAATTCAAGCCCTACATCGATGATGGCCGCACCGTCATCGCGAGTCCCCACAAGGTTTTCGGGCCGCAGACCAACGACCTTGTACTGCAATTGCGCAAACGCTACGTGCGAAAGGTGATCCTCGGCGGCATGCTTGCCAACATGTGTGTCGAGGCTCATCTGCGGGATTTACTCGAACAGGGTTTCGAGGTTTATGTCGTAGCCGACGCGACCGCAGGGCCTCGCCATCCCGTTTGGGGAGATGGCTATAAAGCCGCAATGATCAACTACGCATTTCTCGCGCACGCTGTGATTTCCACTGACGAGGTCGTCGCGACGATGGGTTGAGCTTTTGATTGTCGGCGTCCAGATCTCTCGATCTCACAAGTCTTTTGGTTCCGAGTCGCGGGTCACCTATTAGCCCATGGAGCATCGTTATGAACAGTGTCGCTTCGAGTGCTACATCTGCTGTCAACCTCTCAAAGACCGCCTTCCCTGTCACACATCACCGAACGGCGGAAATCGAAGGACTAAAGATTTTTTACCGGGAGGCCGGGCCGCCGGACGCGCCTGTGGTTCTCCTATTGCATGGCTTTCCGACGTCGTCGCACATGTTCAGGCACCTGATTCCTGCGCTCGCCGACCGTTACCATGTGATTGCGCCGGATTATCCCGGCTATGGTCAAAGCGACATGCCGGATCACACGGAGTTTGCATACACGTTCGACCGATTCAGCGAACTGGTAGGCAGCCTTCTCGATCAACTCGGCGTTAGCCGCTACGCAATGTATGTCATGGACTACGGTGCGCCTGTCGGCTGGCGACTTGCACTGAAGCATCCGGACCGCGTGACAGGCTTCATCGTCCAGAACGGGAATGCATACGACGAAGGTCTCAAGGCGTTCTGGGACCCTATCAAAACCTATTGGGCCGACGGCTCGGATGCAAGCCGAAAAGCGTTGCTGTCGCTACTCACTATCGAGACGACCATCTTTCAATATACCGACGGTGTATCCGATCGCAGCCGTATATCGCCGGACAACTGGGTCCACGATCAAGCATTGCTCGATCGCCCGGGCAACAATGATATCCAGCTCGACCTGTTCTATGACTATGGAACCAATCTGCCTCTATACCCGCGAGTGCAGGCGTACTTCCGGGAGTTCAAACCTCCGATGCTGATCGTGTGGGGCAAGAACGACTTCATCTTCCCGGCGGACGGTGCGTATCCGTACAAAAACGATCTGCCGGACGTCGAGACCCATTTGCTTGATACGGGTCATTTTGCGCTGGAAGACAAGGCAGATGAGATGGTGCCGCTGATACGTGATTTTCTTGCGCGAAACGTGGATTCGACATCTCGGTCTAGTAACACGGCAATATGAGTCTCAGTCAGGCTATCCACTTGTGGCTGCACCGGTCAGCTCCGCGGATTTCGTCGACGTACCGCATTTCGGCAGAGACGCGGTCTTCTCGGCGCTGCAAGCTGACCTACTTTGAATAGGTCGTGAACACGAAATCTGCGCTAGCTGGCAATTTCGCATGGCAAGCAAAGCAGCTATTGATAATCTTCAAACTCGGATTGGCCTTACCGTTCTCGAACTGCCCGTAACCCCATCCGCCCGTATTCGCGTAACGCCTGGAGTCCTTTACCTCGATCTGAACATTGGTTGGTGCTCCAGCGACGAATGACTGTTCGCGGCCGAAAATCGCGTTGTTCCGTTCTGACGATACATATTCGTAGGCGAGCCGCACGATGATGGAACCGTCTGGAAAGGGCAACGTCCTTTCCTTGAGGGCTTTCATTGCGATGCCGTTTCCGAGAATGCCGCGGATATCATTGTTGTTGCCCGCTTCATGCGCCACGCTGATGAATTGCCAATCGCGGTAGCCTGCAGGAAGGGTCACGCCGAACACCGGCGAGGCCCGTCCGTCTGATGCCGACGACGTGCTTTCTTCTGCCGCGGTCGATAGAGAAATCGAACCGGAGAGCGACGTCGATATCAGCGCCAGCACGATAAGTTTGCGAGTCATCTCAAGAGCCTCCGAATCGAATGCGCATCGCGCAAGCCTGATTTCAAGCTAGTTCTGCGACTTATCTTTGTCAAGGCTAGAGCGCGGCGCGCGGCAAGGCCCGCGCGTCGGCGGTTTGCACACCGAACCCTTCGCACCATCAATCGACCTTGCGCGGCGGCACCGTGGCGAGCAGGATATTGAGGCCTTCGGAAATTAACGGGTGTGAAATGATCGCGTCGCGCACCGCCGTGTAAGGCAGGTTGCCAAGCATGGCCATCTGCACCGCTGTGACGACATCGCCCGCGTTCGTGCCCAGCATCGTAAAGCCGAGAATGCGGTCTGAATGCGCGTCGATCAGGATCTTCATGAAGCCGCTTGTGGCACCATTCGTGCGGGCGCGCGGTATCGCCGTCATCGGCAGTTTGGCGACGCGCACTGCGATACCCTGTGCTTTTGCTTCCGCTTCATTCAGGCCGATCCGGCCGAGTTCCGGCTCGATAAAGAGCGCGTACGGAACGACCCTTCCGGTTGTCGTCTTCGAGCCGCCGGCAAGTTGCGACTTCAGCACGCGATAGTCGTCGAACGAAGCGTGCGTGAACATGGGTGTACCGGCCACTTCGCCGATCGCCCACGTGTTGTGTGCCGTGGTGGCGAGTCGCTCGTCCACCTTGATGAATCCGCGCGCATCGACCTCCACGCCGGCTGCATCGAGACCGAGCGTTTTGGTGACCGGTATGCGTCCGGCCGCGGCGAGTATGTGGCTGCCGGATACCTTGTCGCCGTTATCGAGCTCGATCTCCACGGCTTGCCCCGACGTGCCGGTCACCTTGACCGGTCTCACGCCTACACGAACGTCGATGCCTTCTTCCTTCAGCGAGGCTTCGATCAGCGACGTGACGTCCTCGTCCTCCCGCATCGCAACGCGCGGTGCTTCCTGAATCAGCGTAACCGGGGCGCCGAGCCGGCGAAACGCCTGCGCCATTTCCAGGCCGATATAACCACCACCTATTACGATCAGATGCTCCGGTGTCACATCGAGTTGCAGCGCTTCGACGTGCGTCAACGGTCCAGCCGCCCGCAAACCCGGGACGTCCGGAATGGCAGCGGTCGTGCCGGTGTTGATGAGCACGTGTTCGCCTTCCAGCTGTCGCGCCGAACCATCGTTCATCTGGACATGAATGCGTCGCGGGCCGATGAAATGTCCCGTGCCCAACAGCAAATCGAAACCCGAGTCGACGAAGGCTTTCATGTTGATATCGACCATGCCTTCGACGACCGCCCGTACGTTACGCGTGACCTGCGCCATGTCGGCTTTGGCCGTTTTGCTGACATGTGCTACCCGCGCTTGCTGGATCAGCGTCTTGGTCGGAATACATGCGACATTGATGCACGAGCCGCCAATCATTCCGCGTTCGATCAGCGCAACCTGCCGACCCGCGTTGGCCAGTTCCATGGCAAGCGTCTTGCCGCCTTTTCCGCCACCGAGGAAAACATACTCATAGTGCTCGACGTTCGGCATTTGAGCCTCCTGTGTGCTATCGACTGAGTTTGCAGCGTCGGCGCCCGCTGTGGCGACTGCGACGACCGCTGACGAATCAAGTCTAGCGGTGGCGAACTCGAAAGCACATGCTCGATCGGCTCACAAACAGGCTTGAGCGGCTCAACGCCTTCGTCCGGCAGGACTATGGACAGGGTGGGCGGATTGGCTCATTCGAAGTGGCACGTGCATTGGAAGCGGTTAACGCAGCACAAGGCCGAAGAAAGCGAAACGTCAGGAGAGCAAATGCCCTCCTGACCCGAGCCTCAATCGGTGGTGCTCTTGAGAACGTCGAGCGCCGCGGCGCACGCTCCACGCAACTGCTCGCGCATCAGCTCTTCAACTTGCGGCGAACGTGCGACGATTGCATCGCGGATCTTCTTCGCCATGTCGAACGATGCGCGCATCCGCCCGCCGCGCGCCATCGCGATGCGCCGAAGGCGTCGCACGGGACCGATCAGCGCGGCATGGTTCTCCTGCAAAGTGCGATTGTCAGCGATCGTCATGACGATCGCGTAGTACCGGTCGAGCGCGTCGACATAAGCGGCGGAGTCGTCGATGTCTACGCTCGCCTGCATAGCCGCGATCACGTCGTCGAGCTGCGCCGTACCCAATGGCGTGATCCGTTCAGACGCGAGCTGCACTGCCAGGCATTCGAGCGCCGCACGCACCGTGTAGATTTCCTCGACATCGCGCAAGGTCACCGTTCGCACGAATGCCCCGACGCGGGGCACGATATTCACCAGACCCTCTCGTTCGAGCTGTGCGAACGCTTCACGCATCGGTGTTCGGCTGACGTTCAGTTGTTTGGCGACCTGAACCTCGGAAAGTCGGCTTCCCGGCCTCAACACACCTTCCACGATCGCCTCACGCAACGAGGGAATGACCACGCCTTCGCTCAGCGAATCTCCAGAAGCGTCCACCGCACGCAGCCGCGCGTGATGGCGCTCCGCGATGCCTTCCAGCGTCGGCGTGACCGCAGCGGCATGGTTTGTCACGCGTTTGCGAACAGTTTTTGCAGCAGGCATTGACACCTCGGTGATTATTTGAATACGCTGTATACAGATTATACACACGGAGACGTCATGGATCGAGATCTTCTGCCGGAGCCGGTTCTGATCGACAGGGCAGACGGCGTGCTGACCTTTACGCTGAATCGACCTGAGTGCGGCAACGAGATTTCGGCCTCCATGTTCGAGGCCATGTCCGCCGCGCTGCGCGCCGAAGCGCAAGACCCGATAGCGCGTGTGCTGCGAATCCGCGCTGCGGGTGACGCGTTCTGCGTCGGTCGCGAGCGTGCGGGCGTGGATGCGGTGTCGATTCGCAGGGAAGTCGCGCGTCTCATCGAGATGAAGCGGCTCGTGCGGAACACCTCGCTCATCTCAATTGCGCAGGTGCAGGGCGATGCCATGGGTTTTGGTCTTGGCCTCGCGATGTTATGCGATTTCACACTGGTCGCGTCGAACGCGACGCTTGCGTTTCCCGAGATGCGCAAAGGTCTCCCGCCCGCCGCGATCATGGCATACGCGGGGAACTATGCGTTGCCGAAGGCGCTGTTCCCGATGGTGCTGTTTGGCGAAGCGATCACACCCGACGAAGCCTTGCGCGCAGGACTCATCACGCGTATCTGCAACCTCGACGTGTTGCAAACGAACGCCGACGAACTGACGCACCGCATCCTCGCACTTGATGAGACCGGCGCGCGTCAGTGCAAGGCGTTCTTTCAAGCCGCGCAGGAAAGCAGCGTCGAAGAGAACTTTCGCGCTGCAACCGACATGCTCACGGTCAGTTCGTTACGGCTGATGCAAGGTCGCTGAGCCCTTACGATCAGACAACACAAGCACGAGACGGCAAGGAGGAGACAACCATGTACGTCAACGCAGGCCCGAGACTCGACCGTTTGCCGATGTCGCCGTTTCATCGCCGCATCATGTGGCTCATTGGCATAGGCATGTTTTTCGACGGCTTCGATATTTATGTGGCATCGACAGTGCTCGGTGCAACACTGCAAACCGGCTTCTCGACACTTGCGCAGAACGCGGTGTTCGTGTCGCTGACCTTTCTCGGCATGATGCTCGGCTCGCTCGGCACGGGCTTTCTCGGTGACCGTTTCGGGCGGCGTTTCACGTACCAGGCGAATCTCGCGATCTTCGGTCTCGCGTCGCTCGGCGCGGCGCTCGCGCCAAATATGAGCGTGCTGATCGGATGCCGCTTCGTGATGGGCCTCGGACTTGGTGCGGAGAACGTCGTTGGCTATTCGACGTTGACGGAGTTCGTGCCGCCGACCAAACGCGGCAAGCTGCAAGGACTGATGGCCGTGTTCGTCGTGTCGGGCTTGCCTGTGGCGGGCCTGATCGGCCTGTTGCTGATTCCGTCGTTCGGCTGGCGCGCGATGTTCGTGGTCGGCGGACTGGGCGCGCTCGGCGTCTGGTATGCGCGCAAGTCTCTGCCCGAGTCGCCGCGCTGGCTCGAATCGGTTGGCCGCAACGATGAAGCCGAAGCGATCATGACGCGCATCGAAGCCGAAGTCACGCAAGCGCGCGGCGGCGAGTCGCTGCCGCAGGCGATCGTCGCGAAAGCGCCGAACGCCGCGCCCATGTCATTCGGCTCGCTATTTTCTGGCGCCATGCTGTCGCGCATGATCGTCGGCTGCGTGACGCTCGTCGTCATCAATACGCTCTTGTACGGTTTCGTCACGTGGTTGCCGACCTTCTTCGTGCATCAGGGCATGAGTATCGCGAAGTCGTTCGGCTTTGCCCTCGTGATGTCGCTCGGTGCACCGATCGGCAGCGGGATAGGGGCGTTGACCGCCGACGCATGGGGACGCAAACCGACCATCATCGGTGCCTCGTTCGCGGCCATCGTGTTTGGCGCGATCTATCCGTTCGTGTCCAGCACCGTGTTGCTGCCGGTCATCGGTCTTTTGCTCACCATTCCAATCTACGTGCTCGTCGCACTGCTGTTCGCCGTCTACGTGCCGGAGCTTTTTCCCACGCCGGTGCGGCTGCGCGCCTCGGGTATTTGCAACACGCTTGGGCGCGGAGCCACCATCGTCACGCCCTTCATCGTAGTGGCGCTGTTCGCGCAGCACGGCATCGTCGGCGTGCTCGCGTTGATGATCGGCCTGCTTGCGATCCAGATCGTGGTGGTTGCCTGGTTCGGTGTGGAGCCGACCGGCGAACGACTCGAAGACCTGCAACCCGAAGCAGCGAAGACGCACGATGCGCGCCACGCGCACGCTTCGCCTTCGAAATAACCCTATTCAAAGGACCACGCATGGACACATTGAACCCGGATCATCTCAACGCGCAGCTTTTCATCGACGGCGCGTGGACCGATGCCGAAAGCGGCCGTACGATGGACATCGTCAACCCGGCGACGGGCGCGGTGATCGGTGCGCTGGCAAGTGCTGCCGCAAGCGATGTAGACCGCGCGGTGCAAGCGGGCCATCGCGCCTTCGATGGTGGCGCATGGCGCGACATGGCGATCCAGCAGCGCGCACGTGTTCTGAACCGCTTTGCCGATCTGTTCGAAGCCGACCTCGAACAGTTCTACAGACTGGAAACGCTCAACAACGGCCGCCCGATAGCCGAGACGCGCGCGCAGATATCGCGCTTGCCGCAGTTCTATCGCTATTTCGCGGCGCTCGCGCTCACGCGCCGAAGCGACGTGATTCCCATTGAAGGCCCGTATCTGTGCTACACGCAGCGCGTGCCGCTCGGCGTCGTCGCACTGATGACTTCATTCAATCATCCGCTGATGATTCTGTCGAAGAGTCTGGCTCCTGCGCTTGCGACGGGTAACAGCGTCGTGATCAAGGCGTCGGAGCAGACGCCTTTGACGACCGTGCGTCTGGTTCGCCTGCTCGATGAAGCGGGCGTGCCGAAGGGCGTCGTCAATGTGGTCAACGGGGAAGGGCGCGAGGCTGGCGCCGCACTCGCGAGTCATCCGATGATTCGCAAAGTGGCGTTCACGGGCGGCACGGAGGTGGGGCGTTCGATCGGTGAGGCGGCGGCACGAAATTTTGCGCTGACTACGCTCGAACTCGGCGGCAAGGGAGCGGTGATACTCTTCGACGACTTCGACATGAAGCGCGCGGTGAACGGCGCGGCGTTCGCGGCGTTCATCGGTGCGGGACAGACTTGCGTGTGCGGTGCGCGCATTCTCGTGCAGAAGTCGATGTATGCGGAGTTTCTCGAGCACTTCCGTACCAAAGCAGCGAACATTCGCGTCGGCGATCCGACCGACGCAAGTACGCAACTCGGACCTGTGATTTCCGATCGTTCGCGTCGGCGCATCCTTGCGATGCTGGAACGTGCGCAGCAATCGGGCGCAAAGCTGCTGACGGGCGGCGGCGTGCCGCAGGAGCTGAAGGCTGGCTTCTTCCTCGAGCCGACCGTGATGTATGACGTTCCGCCGGAATCGGAAATCGGCCAGGAGGAAGTGTTCGGGCCGGTCACCGTCGTGATGCCGTTCGAAGATGAAGCCGACGCCATTCGCATTGCCAACGCAACGCAGTTCGGCCTCGCCGCATCAGTGTGGACGCAGGACGTCGCGCGGGCGCATCGCGTGGCGTCGAAACTCGAGTTCGGCATGGTGTGGGTCAACGACCATCATCGACTCGACCCTGCTTCACCTTGGGGTGGCTTCAAGAATAGTGGCGTGGGGCGCGAGACGGGCATCGAGTCGTTCGATCAGTTCAGCGAGCCACGCGCCGTTACGGTCAACACGAGCGGCAAGACGGTGGACTGGTACGCCGACGACGGCGAACTGAAGCGGCTGAACTGACCTTCAACGGGACTACCGATGCGCCGAGGATGTGGGCGCGCATCGGTGCTCGCCTCGCCGAATGCAGTCGTCCAGCTTTCCGCGCGCCGATACATGAGCACTGCAAGCCGGCCACCGAAGATGCGTTCGATACCTTGCGCGATGTGACAGGCTGTAATCGCGCGGCGCGGGGTATCGCGTGGATCGGCCCATCTTCATCGCTTCAATTCGAAGATGCTGTCGATCTCAACCGGGATGCCCATCGGCAACGTGTGCACGCCGAGCGCGCTTCGAGCCGGAAGCTTGTCCTGCCCGAACAATGTCAGCAAGAGGTCACTGGCGCCATTGGCTACTTGCGGGTGCTGGATGAACGACTGTTCGGCACGCACATAGACTGTGAGTCGACTGCATCTCTCGACGTTGTCGAGCCCGCATGCCTGATCGACGCAGGCCAGGATCATGAGCATCGTCAGACGTGCCGCGTGCTGCGCCTTTTCCAGAGACATATCCCCGCCGACTATTCCGACGATTGGCTTGCCATCCTCGAAGGGCCCCAGACCGGAGACATAGAGTTGACTCCCCGAAATGGAGACCGTTCGATAGGAGCCGAGCGGGTTGATGGGAGGCGGCAATTCGAGGCCCGCTTGTGCAAGGCGTTCAGATACGTTCATGTTCGGCTCAGAATGATTTGAAGAACAAATAGAGTAGCTGAATCAGTTTTGTTTGAAGCAGTGGGTTCGAAAGCCCGATATACGAAAGGAAATCGGGGCGATTGTCTTCCTGTCCTCAGGCAAAAGAAATATTGGTCCCCCCGATAGCACGCGCCGTCTCGACAACCTGCGGCCCGATCTCCGCTATCGCACGCTCCAGGGTCCAGCGGGTCGAAGGCGCGGAAACGTTGACCGCGCCCACTGGTTTGCCGTTGGGCGCGAGGATCGCCGCCGCGATGTTGATATCGCCGTTGTAGTACTCGCCGTTGGCCCACGCGAAGCCACGCCCGCGCGCTTCGGCCAGCAACTCGTTCAGCCGCGCGAGATCGGTCACGGTCTCCGACGTATACGGCACGCGCTCACAGGCTTCGAGCAGGCCGCGAGCGGTGGGGTCGGGCAGACGCGAAAGGATGGCGCGGCCCGTTGCCGTGCAGTAAACCGGCAAGCGCATGCCGATCGGCATGTTGACGAACATCTCGCGATGCGTCGGAAACCGGGCGATATACACGACATCGTGTCCATCCAGTTCAGCGACGATGCAGGTCTCGCCGCACGCGCGATTGAGCGCATGAACATAGGGATTGGCGCTCTTCACGAGTGCGCTCGTCTGCAGATAACGCAGACCGACTTCGAGTGAACGCGGCGCGAGCGAGTACACCTTGGTCGTTTCATTCTTGTGCAGATAGCCGAGCGCGACGAGCGTGAAGGCGAAGCGCTGAGCGGCGCTCTTGGTCATGCCTGCGGCCTCCGCGAGATCGCCGAGCTTCATGGTCGGGCGGTCTTCGGTGAACGCGGTGAGCAATTGCAGGCCGCGCGCAAGCGAATTGATATAGAGGCGTGATTCTTCGCTTTGCGTCATGTCGTTCATGAGATGTCCAGGTGAGTGCATTCGCGCGAAGGCACGCCGGCACGTGCGCCTCAGGCGAGGATCTGCCCGAGAAACTCGCGTGCCCGCGCCGACTGCGGCGCGCTGAAGAAGCGCCGCGGTTCGCAGCTTTCGACGATCTTGCCATGATCCATGAACACGATGCGATCGCCTACCTCGCGCGCGAAGCCCATTTCGTGCGTGACACAAATCATCGTCATGCCGTCGCGCGCGAGCTGCATCATCGTTTCGAGCACTTCCTTCACCATTTCGGGATCGAGCGCCGAGGTCGGCTCGTCGAACAGCATGATGCGCGGCTGCATGCACAGGCTGCGCGCGATCGCGACACGCTGCTTTTGTCCGCCCGACAACTGTCCCGGATACTTGTTCACATGCGCACCGAGTTTCACGCGTTCAAGGTAATGCATCGCGAGTGCCTCGGCTTCCTTCGCGGGCATTTTTTTCACCAGCCTGAGCGCGGCGGTGCAATTGCCGAGCGCGCTCAGATGCGGAAACAGATTGAAATGCTGAAACACCATGCCGACGTTGGCGCGTACGCGGCGAATATTGGCTGCGCGGCCATCGAGCGCGATGCCGTTGACGACGATCTCGCCCTTCTGATGATCCTCCAGCGCGTTGACGAGGCGGATGGTCGTCGACTTGCCCGAGCCGGACGGGCCGCACAGAATGAGCCGTTCACCCGGTTGTACGTCGAGATCGATGTTGTCGAGCACCTGGAATTCGCCGTACCACTTGGAGACGGCGCGCATCGAAATGATCTGTTCCATGCACAGCGCTCCTGTCAGATCTTCGCAGCGGGATTGTGATCCGGCGCGCCGCTCCAGTAGCCGGGAATCGATAGCGACTTCTCTGCGCGACGGAACAGATACGACAGCGCACCGCACATCACGAAGTAGATCGCGCCGACGAGCGAATACACCAGCAGCGAACGGAACGTCGCGCCGGCGAGCATCTGTCCCGCGCGCATCAGTTCGTACACGCTGATGACCGCGACGAGCGATGTGTCCTTCACGAGTACGAGCGCATAGTTGCCGAGCGCGGGGAAAATCGTGCGTAGCGCCTGCGGCATGACGATCACGCGCATGCGCTGCGCGCGCGTCATGCCGAGCGCGCGCGATGCCTCGAATTGCCCGTTGTCCACCGACTGAATGCCGCCGCGAAACAGCTCCGCGAGATAGGCGCCGAAGTTGAGCACGAGTCCGAGCACGCCCGCGACGAAGCCGGGAATCACCACGCCCAGTTCGGGCAGGCCGTAGTAGAGAAAGAAAAGCTGCACGAGCAGCGGTGTGCCGCGAATGATTTCGATGTACGCCTTCGCAGCCGAGCGCACCGGCGCGACCGACGACATGCGGCAGAAGCACACCGCCAGCCCGAGCGCGACCGACAGCAGCGAGGACGCCGCGAACAGTGCGAAGGTCCACCACGCGCCCTGCAAAAGCGGCTCCAGATAGGTCTTGAGGATGTCGAGCGTCATGGCGGGCTCCGTCATCGGGGTTCGGGTCGGACGTCAGTGACTTTCCATGCTCGCCACGCCCCATCTGGCGAGGATCGTATGCAGTTCGCCGTCCTGCTTCATTTTCGCGAGCGCATCGTTGACGGCGGCGAGCAGCGTCGGATTGTTCTTCTGCGTGCATGCGCCCACTTGCCACTGCTTCTGCGCGCGATAATCGGCGTCGAGCTTCACGCCCGGAATCGACTTCGCCTTGATCTGGTACAGCACGCTCGGCGGATCGACCACGCCGAGATCGATGCGGCCCACACGCACATCGGCCAGAAGCGAGAAGTAGTCCTGATACGTGGATACATCGGTGCCGGGCAGCGCCTTGATCATCTTGTACTGCACGCTGTCGACGAGCGTGCCGACCTTTGCGCCCTTGAAGTCCGTAAGCGAGCCATAGTGCTTCCTGTCGCCATCGCGGACGACGACGCCTTCGCCCCAGCCGTAGATCGGCGCGCTGAAATCGACCACCTGCGCGCGCTCCTCGGTGATGAAGAGCGGCGCGGCCATCACGTCGGCGCGGCCGGACGTGAGGGTCGGGATCAGGCCGTCGAAGGGCACGTCGGTGAGCTTCACCGATACGCCGAGGCGCTTGCCGATCGCATCGGCGACATCGACCATGATGCCTTTCATCGAGTTCGATGCGGGGTCGAGAAAGCCGTGCGGCGGACTCGACGCCGTCGTCACCACGTTCAGTGTCTTCGTCTGCATCACCTCGGCGAGCGTGCGCGCACCCGCGGGCAATGCAATCAGGCTCGCGCAGGCCGCGGCGAGCAGAGGCAGCGATTTCGGACGTGTCATGGCGGGTCTCTTCGCAAGTAATTGAACGATGATCCTGCGTGCGGCTAACGGGATTGCGGCAGCGACTGCGCGGCGAGCGCGCAGCATTCCAGCATGACGGTCGCGGCCAGGAACGCGGTGGCCTCGCCGACGTCCTGCGCGGGCGAAACCGTGTTCACGTCGAAGGAGACGAAATTCATGCCCGCGAACGCGCGCAACAGCGCGATCCCTTCCTTCGGATTCAGGCCGCCCCATTCCGGCGTGCAGACGCCCGGCGCGCACGACGGATCGAAGATGTCCATGTCGAAGCACAGATAAACGGGCCGCGCGCCGATGCGCTCGCGGATTCGCGCGATGCAGCCATCCCGGTCTGCTTCGAATTCGGAGAACGGCACGACGTTGTATCCGAGCGAGCGCCCGAATCCGAGCACGCCGTCCATGAAGGTCGTGCCGCGCGCGCCCACATGAAAACTAGCGTGCGTATCGAGCAGGCCTTCCTCGGACGCGCGCGTGAAGGTGGTGGCCGTGTTGAAACCGTCGAGATCGTAGGTGTCGGTGTGCGCGTCGATATGCAACAGGACGAGATCCGGATGACGCCTCTTCACCGCGCGAAGTTGCGGCAGCGTCACCGCGCCGTCGCCGCCCATCGTGACCGGCGTCATGCCCGCGGCGAGCAGTTCGTCCATCGCTTGCTCGATCAGCGGATAACTGCGCGCGACATCGCCCGGATGACAGTCGACGTTCCCGGCATCGACAAGACGCAGCGCCTCGACCGGATTCGCGACGCGCCCTTGCGGATCGACGAAGAAAGGACGCAGCAGCCGGGACTGACGGCGGATCGCGTCCGGACCTTCGCGCGAGCCGACGCGAAACGGATGCGTACCGCAATCGAACGGCACGCCGAGCACGCATGCGCGAGATGCGCCTTTGGCTGCATCGGTTTTCATCGGCACGCCCATGAAAGTGGCGGATGACATCGATCGCTCCTCTCGGTCCTGTGATCGAGATCATCATATTTCTGCATGTGTCATCACGCAAAGCGGGAAATAAAGATCGCTATGCGATACATCGACCTTGTCCCAGACCCTCGGAAAGGACTTTACAGCCGGAAATCGATCGAATAGCATCGAAGCGAACATACGTGTATCCAGTCTTACAGTTGTAAATTGAGCCGATCACGCACCGCGTGCGTCCAACGACAACGAGGAAGAACATGGAGTCGAACGAAGCCAGCGCGCTGTCTCAGCGCGACGCGCAGTTCCTTCTGCACCCGTTCACGAACGCCGTGAAAAACGCGCAGGAGGGCGGCAAGGTCGTGATGCGCGGGGAAGGCATCTATGTCATCGACGAACACGGGCAAAAGCACATCGAAGCGCTGTCGGGGCTGTGGTGCGTCGCGGTGGGCTTCAGCGAGCAGCGCCTGATCGATGCAGCGACGCGGCAGTTGTCCGTGCTGCCGTTCTATCACGCGTTCGTGCAGCGCTCGCATCAGCCGCTGATCGATCTCGCCGAAAAGCTGATCGGTATGGCGCCCGTGCCGATGAGCAAGGTGTTCTTCACCAACTCGGGCTCGGAGGCGAACGACACCGCGATCAAGCTTCTCTGGTACTGGGCGAACGCGCTCGGCAAGCCGGAAAAGAAGAAGATCATCAGCCGCCAGCGTGCGTATCACGGCGTGACGATCGGCTCGGCGAGTCTCACCGGCATGCCGCACGTCCACGGCGGGTTCGATCTTCCGCTCGACGGCTTCCTGCATCTGACCGCGCCGCATTTCTACCGCGAAGGCAAGGCGGGCGAAACCGAGGATGCGTTCTCCACGCGTCTCGCCGATGAACTCGACTCGCTGATCCAGCGCGAAGGCGCCGACACCATCGCGGCGATGTTCGCGGAGCCGCTGATGGGCGCGGGGGGCGTGATCGCGCCGCCTTCGGGCTATTGGAAGAAGATGCAGGCCGTCTTGCGCAAGCACGACATTCCGCTGGTCGCGGACGAAGTCATCTGTGGATTCGGACGGCTAGGCTGCATGTTCGGCTCGGAGTACTACGGCATGACGCCCGACATCATGATTCTCTCGAAGCAGTTGTCGTCGGCTTATCTGCCGATCTCCGCGCTGATGATCAACGAACGCATCTATCGGCCGGTCGCGGAGGAGAGCGAGCGCCGCATGACCTTCGGTCACGGCTTCACGGCGGGCGGACATCCGGTGGCGGCGGCGGTCGCGCTCGAGAATCTCGCGGTCATCGAGGAACGCGGACTCGTCGGGCGCGCGCGCGTGCTCGGCGAGCGCATGCACGCGCGGCTCGCCGAACTGGCGGCGCATCCGCTCGTCGGCGAGGTGCGCGGAGCCGGGCTGATCGGCGCGATCGAACTGGTGGCGTCGAAAGAGGACAAGAGCCCGCTGGAGATGCCGGGCAAGCTCGGCGCGCTCGCGTCCGAAGCGCTCGCGCGACGGCACGTCATCACGCGCAATATCGGCGATGCCATCGCGCTGTGTCCGCCGCTCATCATCAGCGAGAGCGAACTGGACGATCTGATGCAGCGCGTCAGCGCGGCGATCGACGACGTCGCGCGGCAAGTGAAACCATGACAGGAAACAGCATGCGTATTGAAACCCGCCTGCGGGAGATGGGCGTCGAACTGCCCCTGAAGGAAGTCGGGCCTTCTTACTACGGCACGAAGTACGGCAAGATGAAGCCGTACTATGAATACGGCCAGTTGCTGCTGCTTTCCGGGCAGACGGCCGGCATCGACGCGCAAGGCAATGCGCGCTTCCCCGGCCGCGTAGGCCGTTCGATTTCGGTGGACGATGCCCGTCAGGCCGCGCGTCAGACGGGCATCCATTGCGTCGCGGCGATCAAGAACGCAGTCGCCGATCTGGATCGGGTCGTCGGCTTCGCGCGCGTGCTGAACTTCGTCGCCTGCGATCCGGATTTCACCGAGCCGCATCTCGTCGCCAGCGCGATGACGGATTTTCTCGTCGATGTATTCGGCGAAGAGATCGCCGTTGCGCCGCGCGCGACCATCGGCGTGACGTCGCTCGCCGACGACTATTGCTTCGAGACCTGGGTCACCGTCGAGGTGGCGCCGCCTGCCGGGAGGCCGTGATGTCCGACCTGCTCGTACCGAAGGGCATCTCGCTCTCGGCCGAAGACGAAGCGTACCGCTTCATCGAAAGCGCCATCCGTGCGGGGCGTTATCGCGCGGGCGAGCGGCTCGTCGCCGAGGAGATCGCCGCCGAAATCGGCACGAGCCGCATGCCGGTGCGCGAAGCGTTTCGCCGGCTGTCGGCGGAAGGCCTGTTGCGCATCCGGCCGAATCGCGGCGTCATCGTGCGCGCGCTCGACGCCGATGAAATGCGCGAAGTGTTCGAGATTCGCGCCGTGCTCGAAGGGCTGGCGGCGCGCATGGCAGTGCCCAGGATCGATCGTCACAGCATCGCCAATCTCGAACAGCTGCTCGACCGCATGGAAAACGCCAACGCGGACCACGCGCTCTGGGTCACGTATCACCGCGATTTTCACGAGTATCTGACCGGTCTCGCGGGCATGCCGCGCCTGATGCGCCAGTTATCCGGGCTGCATTCCGCGATCGAACCGTACATGCGCATCTGGCTGGAACACGCCGACAAACCGATGACATCGCGCGAGGATCACGGTGGTCTCATCGAGGTGCTTCAAGGCGGCGATCCGAAACGCGTCGAAGACGCCGTGCGCGAGCACGTGCGCGCGACCATTCCGGCGCTCGTCGAATTCGTGACTTCGTAATCGCATGGATGCCCGAGGATCAACGAGATGAGAAATTTCGAAGCGCCGGGACGTTCCCTCGTCATGGCGAAAGACGGCATGGCGGCGACCTCGCACCCGGCGGCGTCCTATGCGGCCATCCGCATTCTCGAAGCGGGTGGCAATGCGATGGACGCAGCGGTGGCGGCGTGCGCGGTGCAGTGCGTGGTCGAGCCGGGATCGACGGGAATCGGCGGCGACTGCTTCGCGTTGTATTCGAAGCGCGGCACGGACGACATCATCGCGTTCAACGGTTCCGGATGGGCGCCGCAAGCGGCTAGCGTGGAAGCGTTGCGCGCGCTCGGCGTGGCCGAGATCGCGCGTCAGTCGCCACATGCGGTCACGGTGCCGGGCGCGGTCGATGCGTGGGCGACGCTCGTCGCGGATCACGGTTCGATGCCGCTCGGAAGGCTTCTGGCTGCGGCCGTCGCGCTCGCGCGGGATGGCTACGCGGTCGCGCCGCGCGCGGCATCGGACTGGGCGAAGCAGCGCGACGTGCTCGCAACCGATGCGGTGAGCCGCGCGCGCATGCTGACCTACGGCCAACCGCCCAGCGCCGGCGCGCTGCACAGGCAGCCGGAGCTGGCGCGGGCGCTCGAGATCATCGGCGAGCGAGGGCGCGATGCGTTCTATCGCGGACCGGTCGCGCGCGATATCGTCGAATGTCTGCGAGGTCATGGCGGCCTGCATACGCTGGACGATTTCGCGCGTTATCGCGGCGAATACGTGCAGCCGATCAAGGCGAGCTTTCGCGGACATGAGATCCACGAGTGTCCGCCGAACGGGCAGGGCGTCATCGCGCTCCTGATCCTGAAGATTCTCGAAGGCTATGCGGCGGACGGCGATCCGTTGAGCGCGCAGCGTCTGCATCGCGAGATCGAGGCGACGCGTCTCGCTTATTCGATTCGCGATGCCTCGCTCTGCGATCCGCGCGCGGGCGGCGAGATGAATGTCGATGAACTGCTGTCGGACGCGCACGCCGCCGCGCTGCGCGCGAAGATCGATGCAACGGAAGCACGCCACGCGATGGCGCCATCGCCCGCGGCGGAGCACAAGGACACGGTGTACATCTGCGTCGTCGATAAGGACCGCAATTGCGCGAGCTTCATCAACTCGCTGTTTCATCCGTTCGGCTCGGGCATCATGTCGCCGGAATTCGGCGTGATGCTGCACAACCGCGGTCAGAGCTTTTCGATGCAGCCGGGTCATCCGAACGCCATCGCGCCGCACATGCGCCCGATGCACACGATCATTCCCGGCATGATCACGCGCGACGGCAAGGTGCAAACCGTGTTCGGCGTGATGGGCGGGCACTATCAGGCGATGGGCCACGCGCACTTTGTCTCGAAGGTGCTCGACTACGGTCTCGACATGCAGACGGCGCTCGACTTGCCGCGCGTGTTTCCGGTGCCGGGAACGGCTCGCGTCGAAGCCGAAGGCACCTTGCCCGACGAGATCAGACGCGCATTGACGGAACGCGGATTCGAGCTCGTGCCTCCGAGCTGGGCGATCGGCGGCGCTCAGGCGATTTCCATCGACTGGGAGAACGGCACGCTGACCGGCGCGTCGGATCATCGGAAAGACGGCTGCGCGCTCGGTCTCTGAGCGCGCGCCACGTGATGCGCTACGTCACGCGTTCGAAGCCGTAGACCTCGGCCGCGTTGTCGACCATGATGCGCGCCGCGGTTTGCGCGTTGCCGCACCATTGCATGAACAGGTCGATGAGATGACCGTCGTCGGGCGGCGCGGCGGGCTTGGTCGGATGCGGCCAGTTGGTCGCGAAGAGGCATCGCTCGGGCGCGGTATCGATCAGCTTTCTCGCCAGCACCGCGACGTCCGCGTAATCCGGTGCGCCTTCGAGCGAGGTCTCGTATACGCCCGATGTCTTCACCCAAGTGTTGCCGCGATCGACGAGTTCGAGCAGCGTGCGAAAGCCCGCGTGGGTCGGCTCGACCGGCGCGAGGAACTTGCCGTTGTGATCGATGACGAGCCGGCACGGCAGCGCGCGGAGCACCGCTGCGTGATCGGCGAGCGAACGGCCATCGGTTTGCAGCTGGACGTGCCAGCCGAACCTGGCGACGCGCGCGGCGAGTCCGGGCAGGCAGTCCCACGGCAACGCGCCGCCGGACAGCATGAAGAAGCGCACGCCGCGCACGCCGAGCGCCGTGAGTCTTTCGAGTTCCGCATCCGGCACGTCCGGCGGAACCACGGCGACGCCGCGTCCGTTCTCGCCGAGCGCGGCCATGGCGGCGAGCGTCGGCGAATTGTCGAAGCCATATACCGAGGGCTGCACCACGACCGCGCGCGCGAGTCCCAGCTGCTTTTGAACCTGCAAATAGTTGTCGACGCTGCCATGCGGCACGGGCGGAAACGCTGCGGCCGCGTCCGTCGGACGCTCGGACGGCGCGAAATACGCGTGCATGTGGCAATCGGTGGCGCCGGCGGGCGGCCTGGTTGCGGGCGCGGACGGGTGGCGGATATCGCGCATCGTCATGCGTCGCTGCGCGCGAATCGCGCCGTACGATGCGCATCGCGCGAATTCACGGCCAGCGCCACGGGCCGGCCCGCGAGTAGATCGCGCACCTGACGCACCGTTTCGACCGCCTGATAATCCGACGCTTCCGGCGTGAGCCCGGCCACATGCGGCGTGGCGACGACATTCGGCAGACGGGCGATGGCGGGATTCGGCTGCTCGTCCTTGCCGCGTCCGACATCGAGCCCCGCGCCCGCGATGCGCCCGGACCTGAGCGCGGCTTCGAGCGCCGCTTCGTCGACCAGCACGCCGCGCGAGACGTTGATGAAGAACGCGTCGCGACGCATCTGCGCGAAAGCGCGCTCGTCGAACAGGTTGGTGGTCTCCGGGGTCGCATAGGCCGCGCAGACGACGAAATGCGCTTCGCTCAGCAGTTCGGACAAGTCCGTCGGAGTCACCGCGCCATGATGAATCTCGACATACGGATCGTTGACGAGCACGCGCATGCCGAACGCTATCGCCAGATCGACGATGCGCCGCCCGATCGCGCCATAGCCCACCACGCCGATGGTGCTGCCGTAAAGCTGCCGGCCGAGCACCATCGGATGATCGGCGAGGCCGTCCTTGTAGCTCGCCGTGCTCTCGCTGATCTTGCGCGCGAGATCGATCATCAGGCCGAGCGCGAGCTCGGACACGGCTTGCGCATAACCCGCGCTGCAACGCACGACGAGAATGCCGTTGCGCGAGGCCGCCGCGACGTCGACGTTGCGGATATCGACCGCGCAGCGCAGATACGCGGCGAGCTTCGGCAGACGATCGAAGACCTCCGCCGTGCCGGGCGCGAGCCGGTCGGAAATGACGATATCGCAGTCCTGCGCGGCTTCGACGAGCGCATCGCCGCGCATGGGCTCGTCGGTGCCGTTCATCTTCACGTCGACGAATTCGCGCAGCCGCTCGACGGCGCGCGCGCTGTAGAAGTTGTCGAGCAGATCCCTGTTATGGGTGATGAGCACGCGTGTCACGCCAGACCTCCAGACAGGTGTGCGGGCAGCCGCGCGGCGACCCAGCTGTTCATCGTGTGCACCACGTCGTCGCGCGACGACAGCACGCCCGGCTTGTACAGCACGGAACTCACACCGCGCTGCTGTCTTTCGAGAATGGCGACGTCCTCGCGCGCGACGGCTTCCCAGCGTTCGAAGTACGGACGCGCGCGCTCGTCGAAGTCCGGCATCTCCGTGTAGGCGCGCGGAAAGCAGCCGCCCACGCTCAGCACCGAACGGTCCGCGGCGACGGGATGGACCGCGAGCCACCACATGCAGTCCTGCGCGAACACGAGCTGCGTGAGCGGTTCGATCAGCGTGAAGAACGTGCCTTTGCGCGCGATGTCGCTCAAGCCGTCGATCTGCGGGAAGGGCGGCGGGGCGCTCTTGTCGAGCACGGCAGTCGAGACGTCGGATTGCACCTGAATCGCATGCCAGTTCGGGCCGCCGGGAAACGTGAGACTGATCTGCGCGCCGACCGTGCGCGCATGCACGAGGCCCGTGTGATAGGTCTCCATCGCGTTTTCGAGCAGCATCTTCCAGTTGCACGCGGCGGGAAGATCGACACGAAACACGCAGCGCATCTCCTCGACGCGATGCGATGCGAACAGCTCAGGATACGTGCCGAGATGCGTCTCGAGATCGTCGGCGGCGTCGTCGAAGTTGAGAAAGAGGTTGCCTTTCCACTCGCGCATGCGCACCGGAATCAAGCCTTCGGCGGCCGGATCGAAACCCGGTACGTCCTGCGTGCCCGGCGCGCGCAGCAAGGTGCCGTCGAGCCGGTACGACCACGCATGATACGGGCACACGATGCTGCGCTTCGCACCGCAGCCTTCGAGCAGTTGCGCCCCGCGATGACGGCAGGTATTCGCGAACGCATGCAGTTCGCCGTTGTCGTCGCGCGTGAGCACGACGGGACCGCCCGCGGTGTCGATCGCGCGATAGCTGCCCGGCTTGCCCAGTTCGTCCGCGCGCCCGACGAAGAACCAGTGCCTGAGAAAAATATGCTCGCGCTCGGCATCGAACACTTCGCTTGAGGTATAGAAGCTGCCCGGCATGCTGCGTGCCTGGCCAAGCGATTTTCCCGACCAGATGAACGGCGCCGGGCGTTGCGTGATGTCGGAATGCATGGTGTCGTCCTTCGTGCGCGCGATTTATTTCTGCTGGCCGGCGAGCGCGAACTTGCCGTCGTGCGCCGTGAAGAAATAGAGCGTGCCCTTGCGATCGCCGCTCTTTTCGAACGCGACCGGTCCGGTCACGCCGGTGACATTTACGCTCGAGAGCGCCGCGTTGACCGAATCGCGCGTGACCGGGCCCTTGGCCTTCGCCGCCTTCACCGCGTTGCCGATGGCAAGCCCCGCGTCGTAGCCGAGTGCCGCCCAGCTATCGGGCGCCTGACCGTATTTCGCCGTGAACGCCTTGACGAACGCGGCGCTTTGCGATGACGAATGCGACGAAGCATCCGGATCGAACATGCCATAGAGCGTCATGCCGTCGACCGCGTTGTTGGACAGGCTGATGAGCTGCGGCGACAGCGAGCCGTCCGTGCCGAGAATCTTCGCGTCGATGCCGAGCGCCTTCGCCTGCGTGACGATCTGCGCGGCCTCCGTATAGAAACCGCCGATGAAGAGGCCATCCGGATGCGCGGCCTTCACTTTGGTCAGGATCGTGCGGAAATCCTTGGTGCCGAGCACATAACCGCCTTCGCCGACGATCTTCCCGCCTGCCTCCTGATAGGCCGACTTGAACGCGCCATTCACGCCGAGACCGTAGTCGTCCTGCTGATAAAGCGTGTAGACGGTTTTGACATGCAGCTGATTGGCGGTGTACTGGCCCATCATCTTGCCCTGAATGGCATCGGTCAGGACCACGCGGCGAAACCACGGGCTCGCGTTGGAGAGCTGTGGGCTCGTGACTGCCGTGCCGATCGTCGGCATCTTGCACTTCTTGTAGAGCGGCACGGCGGCGAGCGCGATCGAGCTGAACGTATAGCCCACGACCGCCACGGTATTGTCGTCGCCGCAGAAGCGGTTTGCGGCGAGCACGCCATCGTTCGGCTGGCCATGATCGTCGACGGTATCGACCTCGATCTTCGGGCCGCCTTGCGCGTTGATATCCGCAATGGCGAGATCGAATCCTTTCTTGCCGCTCACGCCGTAGGTGGCGAAGTCGCCGGTGAGCGTGCCGGTGAAGGCGACGTGAACCGCGTCGTCCGCCCAGGCAGGCGACGCGGCGAGCGCAAGCGCCAGCGTGGCGGGGCATAGTATGGGACACAGCTTGCGAAGAACGTTCATGATCGTTTCCCCTAGAGTGTGAATGATCGATGCATCACGTCAACTCAGATAGAACGCCTTGAGCGACGCCTCGGTGACGCTCGCGCCGGCCTGACGGCTGACCACTTCGCCGACGCGCATCGCATAGACGTGATCGGCCATCCGGATGGCTTCGACGGTGTTCTGCTCGACGAGCAGAATCGGGATGCGCTTCTCGCGGATCTTCTGCAACGTTTCCAGCACGACGCCGATCATGCGCGGTGAGAGGCCCATCGTAGGTTCGTCGAGTATGAGCAGGGCGGGGCGCGACATCATCGCGCGCGCGATCGCAAGCATCTGCTGTTCGCCGCCGGAAAGCGTGCCGGCCGCCTGTCGTCTCCGTTCATGAAGAATCGGAAAGAGCGTGAACATGCCGTCCATGTCGCGCCTCGTTTCCCGGCGGTCATGACGCAGATACGCGCCGAGTTGCAGATTCTCCTCGACGCTCAGGCCGGCAAACACGCGGCGTCCTTCGGGAACGTGTGCGATGCCCGCTTTCACGCGCTGATCGGGCGCGAGATCGTCGATGGCCTTGCCGCGAAAGCGCACGCTGCCGGTCGCGCCGCGATGCAGGCCCGAAATCGCCTGAAGCGTGCTCGTCTTGCCCGCGCCATTGCTGCCGACGAGACTGACCACTTCGCCGTCGCAGACATCGAAGGACACGCCGCGCACGGCCTTCACGCCGCCGTAGGAGACCGACAGGTCGCGGACTTCGAGTAGCGGCGCGCTCATGTGCGTTTGCCCAGATAGGCGGACTGCACGTCGTCGTGGGCAAGCACGGCCTGCGGCGTGCCCTCGATCAGCTTGCTGCCGAAATGAAGCACGGTGACGCGATCGGCGAGATTGCGGATCACGTCCATGTCGTGCTCGATGAGCAGAATCGCGACGCCTTGCGCGCGAATCTGCCGGATCAGTTCACTCAACTCCAGCTTCTCGCTGACGTTCATGCCCGCGAGCGGTTCGTCGAGCAGCAGCACGCGCGGTTGTGCGATGAGCGCGCGCGCCAGCTCCACGCGACGCTGATGTCCGTACGACAGCGCGCTCGCCTGCTTGGTGGCGGCATGCGCGCCGAGTCCGACGAATTCGATCAGCCGATGCGCATCCGCGACGGCCGCCTTCTCCTGCTCACGCGCCTTCTTCGTGCGCAGCAGCGCCGCGAGCGCGCCGCCGTCGAAGCGGCTGTGCGCGCCGACGAGCACGGTTTCCAGCACGTTCATCGAACCGAACAGCCGTGTGTTCTGGAATGTGCGTCCGAGTCCGGCGCGCGCGAGCGTGTGCGAGCGCCAGTGCGGCGAACTCGCGCCGTTGATCCAGACCTGACCTGCGCTCGGCCGCACGAAACCCGACAGCGCATTGACGACCGTGGTCTTGCCCGCGCCGTTCGGCCCGATGAGCGCGTGGATCTCGTGCTCCTGAACATCGAGATCGAGTTGCTTCACGGCGGTCAGCCCACCGAACGTGACGGTCAGCCCCTGCGCGCGCAACGGCAAACCGACGCCGCCTTGCGTCGCGGCGCGCGTGGCACCGGCGTGAGCGTGCGCGGTGTCGATGTTCATGGCGAGGGATTGTCCTCTGACGTTCGTCATGCGTCACTCCATTGTCAGGCGAAGACGCGCTTTCGCGGCGATGCCTTCGGGGCGAAACAGCATCAGCGCGACGAGCAGCACGCCGAGCAGCACGTAGCGGGACTCGGGATAAGCAGACACAAAAGGGATCTTCAGTGAGAGTTGCAGGAAGACGATCCAGATCGCCGCGCCGATGAACGGACCGACCAGCGTGCCGAGACCGCCCAGCACGATCAGCATCAGCACGAGAATGTTCTCGAAGAGCGTGAAGCTCGCCGGGCTCACGTACTGCTGCAGATGCGCGTAGAACACGCCCACCATGCCGCCGACGAAACCGCTGCACGCATAGGCGAGCAGCTTGAAGCGCGTGCCCGCGACGCCCATCATTTCGGCGGCGTCCTCGTCCTCGCGCAACGCGACCCATGCGCGGCCCACGTACGAGCGCGACAATCGCGCGACCCCGAACAGCACGATGGCGCTCAGGCCGAGAGCGAAGAAAAACTGCGTGCGCGGCTCGTCGAAGCTCACGCCGAAGAACTGCGGGGAAGGAATGCCGCGCACGCCCATTGGCCCGTTGGTCACGGAGATCCAGTTGGTCGCGACGATGCGTACGATCTCGCCGAAGCCGAGTGTCATGATCGCGAGATAGTCGCCGCGCACGCGCAAGGTCGGATAGCCGAGTATCGCGCCGAGCAGCGCGGCGAGCAGTCCGCCCACGAGCAGGTTCGGATAGAAGAGCCACCAGATCGATGCAGTGTCGACGCCGAAGTGGTTCTGCATGACGCTGATGAAGATGAGCGACGAGAAATACGCGCCGATCCCGAAGAACGCGACAAAGCCGAGATCGAGCAGACCGGCCAGCCCGACGACGATGTTCAGCCCACTCGCGAGCATGCCGTAGACGAGCACCATCACGAGAATGCTCAGCCAGTAGTCTGAGCGAATAGCGAGACCGAGCGCGACCGCGACGGCCAGCGCGCCGATCGCGACGCGCTTCTCGCCGTAGCGTCCGAGCGCGGCGAACGCGCGATCGAGCGAGCCGAACGCTTGCGCCAGCGCCCGGCCGCGTTTCGCGCCGCGGCTCGACATCAGGCTGCCGCGCGCGCTCACGTTGAGATCCGCGCGGCCGAGCAGCCCTTGCGGGCGCACGAGAAGCAGCAACACGAGCAGCGCGAAACTGAGTGCGTCCTGATACACGGAGCCATCGGGCAGATAGCCCGCGCACAGCGATTCCACGACGCCGAGAATCACGCCGCCGAGCGCCGCGCCCGGAATGCTGCCGATGCCGCCGAGCACCGCCGCGGTCAGCGCTTTCAGTCCGGGCACGAAGCCCATCGTCGGGCTGACGAACTGAAACGACTGCGCGTAGAGAATGCCGGCGAACGCCGCGAGCGCGGAGCCGAGCACGAACGCGGCGCAGATGATGCGGTTCACGGGAATGCCGACCAGATACGCGGCCGTCGCATCCTGCGCCGCGGCGCGCATCGCGCGTCCGAGCGAGGTTGCGGAGACGAAGAACTGCACGCCGAGCATCGCGACGATTGCGCAGCCGAACACCGCGAGTTCCGATGGCGTCACGGTCAGATCGGCGCCCAGCGACAGCGACGGCAAACCTCCGACCGGCAGCGGTGGAAAGCGCAGGGATGTCGGTCCCCATACGGTCTGCGCGACGCTCTGCAGCAGCACGGATATCGCGATCGATGTGATGAGCGGCGCGAGTCGCGGTGCATTGCGCAATGGCCGATACGCGACGACGTCGATCAGTGCGCCGAGTGCGGCGACACCGGCGATCGCCAGCGGGGCGGCGATATAGAAGCCGAGCGCGGGCATCGGCACCTGAATGCCGAAGAGCGCTATCTCTTTTGCCATCAGCGTCAGCGTGAGGAATCCGCCGAGCATGAACAGTTCGCCGAACGCGAAATTCACAAGCTTGACGACGCCATAGACCAGCGTATAGGCGACGGCGGCGAGCGCGTAGATCGAGCCGATCACCAGACCATTGAGCAGCAGTTGTTCCAAATACGCCATGACGTTCGTTTTCTCCATGCGTCGGTGAGGCAGGGAAACGTGTTTGGATTACCGTAGCACTTCCAAAAAAAGAACAAAAAGCTATTTCGGATAACGAATCAATGTCTTTAGCGTACGAGTTCGACGAGTGGCCCGATCGTCGCGCGAACATGCTCTCGCACGATCTGCTCGACGGCTGCGCGGTCGCCGCTTTCGACCGCGGTCATGATCTCTTCATGAAACTGGCGAGACGTCATCGGCTTGTCTCCGTGTTCGAGCCAGATGCGCATGTATGGCTCGATAATCGAATGCAGGCTCGATATCTGCCGTTGCAGACGGGGCATGGCCGCGAGCTCGCTCAGATACTCGTGAAACTCGCGATGACGCGTGACCCATTCGGAGGCGTCATCGCTGACGCTTTCCATGCGCTCCAGTAGATGACGGAGCGTTGCCATCTCCTTCTTCGTCATGCGCGTCGCCGCGATGCCGGCGGCAAGACCTTCCAGCACCGCGCGAGTTTCGAAAACCTCATGCATTTCAGCGGCGTCGAGCCCGCGCACGATCGCGCCGCGATTCGCGCGGATCAGCAATAGCCCCTCGGCGGCGAGCCGTCGGAATGCTTCGCGTACCGGCATGCGGCTCGTACCGACATCGCCGGCGATTTCTTCCGCGATGAGCCGCTGACCCGCGCGATATCGGCCGCTCCGGATGGCCTGCTCGATGTACCGATACGCTTCGTCTTCCGCCGACAGGCCGTGGACTCCATGCCATTCCGCCATGCAGCCTCCTGGATCAGGTCGTAATGATTGTAAGACTGTATCCATGCATGAATGGATGAACCTTAGCTCAATCAAAAACGGATGTCACTATTGGGGTTTTTACCAGGGGCGCCAGTCCGCAGTTGTCATCGACTCGGGATCACGATGTTGCGCGGATATCCCGAGACGTATGCAATAACGTTGTCCATCAACTGATCCGCGAGCGCCTGAATCGCCTCCTCACTGGCCCACGCGACGTGAGGTGTGAGAATGAATGCCGGATGCTCCAGGATTTCATTCAACGGGTTCTCTCTCGGAAGCGGTTCCTGAGTGACGACATCGAATCCTGCGCCGGCTATCGAACCACCCTTCAAGGCACGAACCAGTGCGGCTTCGTTCACAAGTCCACCGCGCGCCGTGTTGATGAGAAGAGGGCGCCGCTTCATCCTCGCGAACTCGGCATCTCCGATGAGGTCTTTCGTCTGATCATTGAGTGGACAATGTAGCGTGATGATGTCCGACTCCTCGAGCACGCGCCCGAACGGGGTGTAGAGCATTCCCATGTCGTTGCGCCCCTTGAAGGCCGAGACCAGCACGTTAAGCCCCATTGCCCTTCCAATATCGGCGGTCGCTTTGCCCAATGCGCCGTCACCGATGACGCCGAGCGTCGAGCCCGCCAGGTCCTTGATTGGAAAGTCGAAGAAGCAGAACTGTCCAGCCTCCTGCCACCGACCGGCTTGCACCGCCGAACGATAAGCCGTCAGGCTTCGTCGAAGCGCGAAGATCAGTGCGAAGGTGTGCTCGGGAACCGTACGCACCGCGTAGTTGCGGACGTTGCAAACCGCTATGCCCATTTCATTGCAGGCGCTTGTATCGACGTTATCGGTGCCCGTTGCGGCGATCGCGATCAGTTTCAGGCTTTTCGCCTGAGCGATCACGTCGCCGGAGAGCTTCACTTTATTGGTGATGACGATATCGGCATCGCGAACCCGATCGAGGACCTCTTCGGACTTGGTGGATTCGAACACTTGAAGTTCGTGACTGAACGGCAACTCCTTCAGCCGCGTATTGGGCGGGATGGTCGATCTGTCGAGGAAAACGACTTGGAGAGTAGACGATGATGAAGTCATGTTCTATCGGTTCATTAAGCTGCGGTGATGATGATGCGCTTCAATAAGCGCCGCGGCGGCTCGAACGACGTGGTGCACGTATTTAGTCGTCACCTGGCCCCGAGGCGAGCTGGCGTTCGAACGTGTCGCGGTCGAGCGCCTTCTCCCATTTGGCGACGACGATCGTCGCAATGCCGTTGCCGATGACGTTGATCAGCGCCCCGCCTTCCGAGATGAAGCGATAGACGCCGAGCACGAGAACCAGTCCCGCGACAGGTATGCCGGGTACGGAACTGAGCGTTGCGGCCAGCACGATGAAGGCGCCGCCGCTGACGCTCGCCGCTCCCTTGGACGTCAGCAGCAGGACCAGCAGCAGCGTGAGCTGATGGCCGATGCTGAGCGTGCTGTCGGTCGCCTGCGCGATGAAGATGGCGAGCACGGTCATGTTGATGCAACTGCCATCGAGATTGAAGGAATATCCAGCAGGTACGACGAGACCCACGACGGACTTCCCGCAGCCGAGTCTTTCGAGCTTCGCCATGAGGCGAGGCAGCGCAGACTCCGACGAAGACGTGCCGAGCACGAGAAGCAGTTCCTCGCGGATATAGCGCAGAAAGGCGATCAGGCTGAATCCCGCAAGCCTGCAGACCGAACCGAGAACAACGAACACGAAGACGAGTCCGGTCAGGTAGTAGGTCAGAAGAAGCTGTCCGTACGAGCTGAGCGACACGACGCCGTACTTGCCGATCGTGAACGCGATCGCGCCGAACGCACCGACCGGTGACACGTACATCACGATGCGCACCATGTTGAAGAAGGTGTTCGCGCCGGCGTCGATCACGGAGAGCAGCGGCTTGCCACGTTCGCCAAGCATCTGAAGCGCGAAGGCGAAGATGATCGAGATGAACAGCACTTGCAGAATGTCGCCCTCTGCGAAGGCGCCGAACACCGTCGTCGGAATGATGTGCGACAGGAAGCCGACGACGCTCTGGTCGTGCGCGGCCTTGGTGTACGCAGCGATCGACGACACGTCGAGCGTGCGCGGATCGATGTGCATGCCGCTGCCGGGTTTCATAACATTCACCGCGACGAGACCGATGGCGAGCGCGAGCGTGGTCATCGCCTCGAAGTAGATGAGCGACTTGATGCCGACACGTCCCACCGACTTGATGTCGTTCATGCTCGCGATGCCGTGCACCACCGTGCAGAAGATCAGCGGAGCGATCATCAGCTTGATGAGCTTCAGGAAGTTGTCGCCCAGCGGCTTCATCGCTTCGCCGACAGCGGGGTAGAAGTGGCCGAGGAGAATGCCGAGCACGACCGCTATCAACACCTGGATATATAGATGCTGGAACCACCGCTTGCGCGGCCGGGGAATGGCTTGCGCCTCGATGGGCGCTTCCGTTGCGATGTTCATGAAATGTCTCCTGCTGCTTCGTTGAGAAGCGGATCGGCTTATCTGCCGTTCACCGCTCGATGTGGCCCACCCGTTACACGAGTTCAGATATCTCGATCAGATTCAGATCGGGATCCCGGACATAGACGGAGCGAATCTTTTGCGTGGCGCCCGTGCGTTGCACCGGGCCTTCGATGATCGGCCAGTTGCATCGTTTGAGATGTGCAATGACGTCGTCCAGCGGAATTGCGGCGATGAAGCACAGGTCCAGCGCACCCGCCACCGGAAGATGCGCTTTCGGTTCGAACTCGGCGCCGCGAACATGTACGTTGATCTTCTGATTGCCGAAACGGAACGCGATGCGCCCCTCGCCAAAAGCCTCGAGCCGCATCTGCATGACTTCGGTGTAGAAGCGCTTCGTAGCGTCGACGTCGACACAGGTGAGGACGAGGTGATCGAGATGGTCGATGAAGTTCATGCCAGACTCCGAGACATGGAAATTGCGCAAAATAGGATAGCTCTGCATGCCGCCGCTTCTTCAGGTTGCTTGCGCGAAGGCGCGTTGTTCGGGCTTCCCGTCGCTGGCGGTGCAAGGCATCGCGTGGAGATCGAGACGGCGGCCCGCCTTCAGCAACTGGCTCGGCACGTCGTGGCCGATCAAGCCCGGCAGCAGCGCTGAAGCGGCCAACACCGCGGCGAGATCGACGCCCGTGTCATAGCCGTCGAGTTCGAGCATGTGAACCAGCTCTTCGGTGCAGACGTTGCCTGTCGCGCCGGGTGCGTACGGACAACCGCCGAGTCCGCCGAGCGATGCATCGAAACGGTCGACGCCCGCAGCGAGCGCGGTCAGCGTGTTTGCGAGCGCCATGCCGCGCGTGTTGTGAAAGTGCAGCGTGAGTTCCAGTGCGGGAAAGCGTTCGCGCGCGGCCGCGCACAGCGCGCCGACCTGCGACGGAAACGCCATGCCTGTCGTGTCGCAAAGCGTGATGCCGTGCGCGCCGAGATCGGCGAATCGCTGCATCCAGCCGAGCACGTCTTCCTGCGCGATGTCGCCCTCCATCGGACAACCCATCGCCGTTGACAGAGACACGTTGATGGCGACCTGCGTCTGCCTTACGACGCCGATCGCATCGCGCAATTGCGCGAACGATTGCTCGCGGCTCATGCGCAGGTTCGTGCGATTGTGGCTTTCGCTCACCGACATCACCAGATTGACTTCATCGACGCCGCACGACAGCGCGCGCTCTGCGCCGCGAATGTTCGGCACGAGCACCGTATAAACGATGCCTTCGCGCCGTGCGATGCCATGCATCACCGCCTCGGCATCGCGCAACGCGGGAATTGCCTTCGGCGACGTGAACGACGTCACTTCGATCTTCGCGTAGCCGCACGCGCTCAAGTCGTCGATCAGCGCGATCTTCGCGTCGGTATCGACGAATTGGGCTTCGTTCTGGAAGCCGTCGCGGGTCGCGACTTCCTGGATATAGACACGTTTGCCAGTCATGACGCGCTCCTGTCAGATGATGCCGCGCGCACGCCATGCGTCGCGGGTTGCGGAATCGATGCCGATGCGTTCGAGCACCGCATCCGTGTGCTGCCCGAGCGTGGGCGCTTGCGAGTCGATCGTGCCGGGCGTCGCGCTCAGCTTCGGAACGATGCCCGGCACCTGCACGGGCGTGCCGTCGTGAAGCTGCGCATCGAGGATCATGTCGCGCGCGCGATAATGCGGGTCGCTCGCGATATCGGCCACGTCGTAGATCTTGCCGGCGGGAATGCGCGCGTCGTTGAGCGCGGCGAGGACATCGTCGAGCGGCTGACGATTCGCCCATTCGGCGATCGCGGCATCGATACGCTCGACCTGCTTCACCCGGCCATCGTTCTGCGCGAGCGTGGGGTCATCGGCGAGATCGCGGCGGCCGATCAGGTCCATCAGGCGACGGAAGATGCTGTCGCCGTTGCCCGCGATCAACGCGTACTTGCCGTCCGCGCAGCGGTACGCATTCGAAGGCGCAATGCCCGGCAAACTGCTGCCCGCCGGCTGTCGCACTGCGCCGAACGCCGAGAATTCGGGCAGGAGACTCTCCATCATGTTGAAGACGGATTCGTACAGCGCCACATCGATCATCTGACCTTCGCCGCCGTTCTGATCGCGATGACGTAGCGCGAGCAGAATGCCGATCACGCCATGCAGCGCGGACAGCGAATCGCCGATCGACACGCCCACGCGCACCGGCGTGCGGCCTGGCTCGCCGCTCAGGTGCCGCAGCCCGCCCATCGCTTCGGCAACGACACCGAAGCCGGGCCTGTCGCGGTACGGGCCTGTCTGCCCATAGCCTGAGACGCGCAGCATCACGAGACCGGGATTGAGTGTGTGCAGTTCGTCCCAGCCGAGACCCCACGCTTCGAGCGTGCCGGGGCGGAAGTTTTCGATGAGCACGTCGCTTTGCGCGACGAGCTTGCGCGCAACGTCCTGACCTTCTGGCGAGCGAAGATCGAGCGTCAGCGATTCCTTGTTGCGCGATTGCGCTGCCCACCACACCGATGTGCCTTCATGAAGCAGGCGCCATTTGCGCAGCGGATCGCCCGTGCCGGGCGGTTCGATCTTGATGACTTGCGCGCCGAATTCGGCGAGCATCTTTCCAGCGAAGGGACCGGCGATGAGCTGTCCCATTTCGAGCACGCGTATGCCCGCAAGCGGCTTCGTCACGGTTGTCTCCTGTGAAGCGTCGTTTTATCGATGCCTCACTGTGCGACAACGCGGCGGCGCTGAAAATCAATGAATTTTCAAGCACCCTTTCCGGTTTGGAAAGGCGTCGAAGGTCTTGTCAGGTTTGCGCTTGCGCTGACATGAAGTCGAACAGACGAGCGGCTTCTGGCGAGAGGGCATCGCGCGAGCGGGTGCCGATCCAGAGCGTGCGATCCGCCCAATCGTCGACGAGATGAACAGGACGAAGCCCTGCCGCGAGGATCTCGGTGCGTACCGCCGCTTCCGGTAGCACGCCGATGCCGAGCCCTTGCTCGATCATCCGGCAGATGCCATCGAAACTGCTGACCTGAATGCGTACCTTGAGCGTGCGTTCGGCGCTGAATGCGGCGTCGAGCAGACGCGCGAGCAGTGAGCTGCCTTCGTTGAGACCGACGTATTCGAAATCGAGCGTATCGACGAACGCAACCTCTTCGTGTGATGCAAGCGGATGAGCGTTCGGCACGAGCAACACCAGTCTGTCCTGTCGATACACTGTCTTGTCGATATTCGGCGCGGGCACGTTGTCCGCGAAAATGCCGATATCCGCATCGCCGTTCGAGACGGCCAAGACGATATCGCCGCTCAGCCGCTCTTCCAGCGATATCTTGACGCTCGGATTGTCGGCGAGAAAGACACGCACGTCGCGCGGAAGAAACTGCACGATCGCCGATGTATTTGCCCACATACGCACATGGCCTCGCACGCCGACGGCGTAGTCGCTCATTTCGTTGGCCATGCGGTTCACGCGTTCGACCACTTGCCGCGCGTGCGCAAGCAGCCCTTTGCCGGCCGCGGTCAGTTCGACACCGCGCGGCTGGCGCAGCAGCAGCGTGCAGCCGGTGCTGCGCTCGAGGTCCGCGATGCGCTTGCTCACCGCCGATAGCGTCATGCTGGTGCGATCGGCGGCGCGCGTCAGGCTACCGAGTTCCGCGACGACGATGAAAAGCCGCAGTGAATGCAGATCGTAGTGGAAGTAGCTCGTCATAAGGTGACGTCACGAAGAAGCATGCCGAGCCGTCACTGTAACGGAAACGCGCTCAGGCGTGCCGCGCCACCCCGATAGGACGCCCCAGCTGAGCCGAGAGACAGGCGTTCTTGCGCTATGGTTGCGCGGCGAGAGCAACGCACGCCGCGATTCTTCATGTGTCCGCCGCGAAGCAAGCGCTATTTCAGGTGAACGATGACCGAGCCCTCCGATACTTTCGGCGCGGCCGCACCCGTATTCCCGGCGTTCTTCGCGATCCAGTCCTTTGCCTTTTGTACGCTCTCGTCGACTCCCGCTTTGTCGCTGCAGACAGTTACTGAAAATCCGCCATCGTCGCTGCGGGCCAGCGTGTAGCCGACAAATCCTCTGACGCTACGCAATAGCTCCTCGACTTCCGCCGCGCGCGATTCCAATAAGTCGAATAACTCTTTGGCACCCGTTCCGGAATAGGCTCTTAATACCGCTTGCATGATCGTCTCCTGACTTTTGATTAAAAGGCTATTGAAATTCCCGCACGAACTGTGTGTGCGGACCGGCGCGGTGCCTCGTCTGGCAGCGCGCATGCACGAGAAGGACGATGGGCACGCTGAGGGGCGATAGAGTGCTTCAAGTGTAGTCATCTTCAGGGACGCTCGATGCACAAACCGGCGTCCGTTGTGCTTTCCAGGTTCTTCCGTGTTCTCGTCGGGCCCGCCATCTGCCTCCTCGTGGACCCAAGCGAATTTTCCAGGTTGCCGATTTCAATTGGGGTTGCATAGAGTGTTAGATAGCATCGTGTGTATTCCAGATGATGATTCGCACGACCGCACGTTATGCAGCACTGATCTTTGCACTCGCTGTGTTTCCAGGAGCACGTCTTCTCTGCGTATTGGCTGGAGCATAAAAATGAACAAGTTGCTATTGAGTGGAGCGGCCACGTTGATCTCGATGGCGGCTGCGGCGCAAGCGCAAGGCAGCCTCACGCTCTATGGGCTGATCGATGCAGGCCTGACATACACCAGCAACGAGATCGCAGGCTCGGGCGGAGGACACAGCAACTGGCAGATGACGAGCGGCGCTGTCCAGGACAGCCGATGGGGTCTGCGCGGAGCCGAAGATATGGGCGCGGGTATGAAGGCCATCTTCACGCTCGAGAGCGGCTTCAATCTGAACAACGGGCAGTCCTTGTCGGACAATCGCATCTTTAATCGCCGTGCTTATGTCGGCGTGTCGAGCCGCGATTACGGCACGGTCACGCTGGGCCGTCAGAGCGATGGCATGGTCGACTTCGTCGCGCCGCTGTCCTTGACCGGCACAGAATTCGGCGGAACCCATTTCGCGCATCCGTTCGACATCGACAACCTGAACGATTCATTTCAGATCAACAACTCGGTGAAGTACATGAGCCCGGAATTCGCCGGCTTCAGGGTGGGTGCGTTGTACGGATTTTCCAATCAGGCAGGTGGATTCACCAACAATCGTGCCTTTAGCTTCGGCATGTCGTATGTCCGTGGGCCGTGGAACTTTGGTGTCGGTTACTTGCAGCTCAATAGCGCCGCACGCACGCCCGGCCAGTTGAACGCGAATGGCGCGGTCACCGATACGACCGCCTCGTCGCTACAAGGCGTGCTTTCCGCGAGCGCCGTGCCTCTCGGTGTACTGGCCGACAGCCAGAAGACACTGGGTGCAGGTGTGAACTACTCGTTCGGCCCGGCCGTCGCGGGCTTCGTATATACGCAGAGCAAACTCACACGATTTTTTCAGACGAACTTGAGCGCGAATTTTCAGAACTTCGAAGGGAATTTTCGCTATGCGCTGACGCCGATGGTCGAGCTCTCAGGCGCGTACACGTATTCGCGCGCGGGCGGAAACGGAGGCGGCGGCATTCCCCATTGGAACCAGGTAAGCGCGATGGCCGATTACCGCTTCTCGCGGCGTACCGATGTCTATATTCAGGGGGCGTGGCAGCGCGTGAGTCCGAGTGGTAGTTCGCCGCTGGGCGTGGCATGGATAAACGGGGTGAGCAATCCCTCTTCCACGACTACTCAGCTTCAGGCGACGGCCGGCTTGAGGCATCGTTTCTGAAGCGCTCGTCACGGCCGGATCAGTCAAAGGACGAAATGCGCGCGCGGTTTGCGGGCGGGCCAATGCGCGGTCACGTGATCCAGGCGTTCGCATCTATGTGCCGGAACCGGCGGAGTCTCGATTGACCAACTTTTACGGCGCCGTCTCTGGATGTCCGCTTCGCCGGGCGGGGCGAGCTCCGGGCTGACGCGACGCAATAAGTCGCCGGTGTATCGTCCCTCGACCCATGTGACGGTCAACCTTGATCGAAGTATTTCTTTATTGCGTCGGTGAAATTTTTACGCCCGTGACTGGCGCGCTCCAGCAGACCTACGTGCCGCCGAACATCCACGCCGTCAAGCGAGAAGAGCGCAAGCGCGTCATCCTTCTCCCACGCAACGTTCGCCAGGAAAACCTTGACGTACAAGTGCAATGATGGCTTCGATCGAATTCAACTCCATGGCCTCGTTCACTTGCACCCCGCAACGCTTGAGTACATCTTGAACCAGGATCCCAGTCCAGGTGCTTCGCTCGAACCTCATGAAGGGAGCTGCCTCGAGCATCTGCTGCGGGGCCTCCGGAAGATCGAAGTGCGGAGATCGAGGCACTATGAGAACCATCGGCTCGGAATAGAGCGGGCACCAGTTGAGACTTGAGGGAAGAGGTCTTGGCGACTGAGTCACGACCGCGGCGTCCAGTTCGCCACTCTCTACCTTGAGTGCGAAATCGCTCGACATCCCTGCCAACAAATGTACGTCGAGGAGCAATCGATCCTCGCCGCCATCAAAGAGGCGGAGCGCCCGTTCGCCAAGACTGGCAAGGACCTCGAGTCCATCCGCGAGTCGCTGTTTGACTGTATGTGGGAGGATGTCGGCATCATTAGAAGCAAGGAGGGCCTCGTGAAGGCCCGAGACAGCCTCTGCGCGATGCAGGCAAAGCTGATGGATACGGGCGTCGTCGACGGCGATCGCGCGCTGAACGCTCAGTGGCATGACTGGCTGAACCTGAGAAATCTGATCTCCGTCAGCCGCGTCATCACGGAAGCAGCGCTCGCGCGCGACAATTCCCGTGGGGCGCACTTCCGCGAGGACTTCCCGGCGGCGGGAGATCTGGAGTCTTCCACCTATACGACCGTCAGACTTTCAGGAGAGAAAGTGGAGATTGCGAGGCAACCCGTGCAGTTTGTGCTTGTGAAGCCCGGTGAGACGGTGCTGCGGGAGGAAGATGCGGCTGTGCCGGCGTCGCCAGTCCCGGCAACTTGAGATTCGCCAAGATCCTGCTTCGGGTCGGATTCCGGCAGATCAATCGAGCGGAGAGAAATCGACGAGAAACGCTACCGAGTCGCTCGTCGTTGCGATAGACGCCGCGCCAGTCGGATCGATGAAATGCGACTCGTCGAGTACAAGCGTACTTCCGTCATCAAACACGACGCATGCGGATCCCTGCGCCACGAAGAGCAAGCGGCACGTCGAAACCGGCACGGTGCGGGGACCATCGACGATCCTCAACTCCGCGACGCCGGCGTCGCGGCGGACCATGACATTGAAATCCAGAACAGGTCCGTCGAGCAAGCGGCCGCGTAGTTGTCGTTCTCCCTCGAACGCGAGCGACAAGAATCGGCCGGCGACCGTCTGCCAGACAGCGCCGTCCGATTGATCGATCAGGTCCATGCCCGAACCCCGCAGGATCGCTACGATTCTATCGATACCGGGATAAACCGAGAACGCATCATCGGCATTCACATCGGCGACGCTCACGCGCAGCACGAAGTCATCGCGATCATTTTGCGCGGGGACTCTGAGCAACTCGCGTGTCGTGCCCTTGCCGTTTTTCCATCGTGTGGTCGGGACGTCGGCAAGGTGCCGCCGCGTCATATTCATGAAGCCATGCGGCGCGCGTGCTGACCGATCACGTTGGTCAGGAGACGCACGATTGTCAGCGCGGTCATGTCCCGCACGTCGAGCGCGGGATGATGCTCGACGAAATCGATGCCCGCGAACTGCGCCTTCATGCAGACATACCTGAGAATGCCGCGCGCCTCATGAAAGCTCAGCCCGCCGGGCAAGGGCGCGATCACGCCTGGCGCGATCGCCGGATCGAGTCCGTCGACATCGAAGGTCACGAACCACGGCGCATCGTTGACCAGATGCTTCGTGACGGCACCGATGCCCTCGTCGTGCACGACCTCCGCCGGCACCAGCACGTTGCCCGAGCGCAGCGCGTCCTCGACATCGCTTGCGCGTGCGCTGCCGCTGCCGCGCAAGCCGACTTGCACGATGCGTTTGACGAACGGCATTTCGCGGATGCGCCGGATCGGGCTCGAATAGCCGTGGCGCTCGCCGTTCACTTCGTCGCGGAAATCGAGGTGTGCATCGAACTGCAGCACATTGAGCGGGCCGCGCGATTCATAGGCGCGCACGCAGAGTGGCGGAATCGAATCGTCACCGCCGAGCACGAGCGGGATCGCGCCGCGCGCCAGCAGCGCAGCGACCGCCGATGTCACCGCCGCCGCGTTGCGCGCGACGTCGAGCGTGCCGGGCACGTTACCGCAGTCGACGCCCGTCGCGCCCGAGTCGCCGAACAGCGTGCCTTGCAGATCGAAATCGAAGTGGCCGGTTTGCCGACCGTAACGAAAGCTGCGTTCGCGGATCTTGTCGGGCGCGTTCGAGACATCGCAATGAAGCAGGGATGGACCGTAGGGAATACCGTAGGGCGCGCCGAGCACGGCGAAGGTCGCGTCGACCTTGCTCAAATCCGGCTCGGCGGGAAAGGCGAGAAACGGCGTTTTCGGTGAATCGCAAAGCATGGAAACCTCGATGAGAAAGACGAATGCGCGAACCGTGCGTCAGTCGGCGATGACGTGGTCCAGCACGCCGGAGCGAATCGGCCCGAGCGCGAAGATATAGATGAGGCACCCGATGATCGCGACGATCGATGCCGACACGAGACCCGGCGTGAACGACCCCGTCGCGTCCTTCAGGAAACCGATGACGGCAGGACTCGCGATGCCAGCGAGATTCGCGACGCAGTTCTGGAAACCCGCGACCGTGCCGGCCACCGAGCGCTCGCCGCGTGTGGAGACGTCGGCGGGCAGCGCGAGAATGCTCGACGTGGCGACGGAGACGCCGAAGAACGCGATCGACAGAAGCAGCAGCGCGAGCCAGGCCTGCGTGACGATTCCGGCGAGACCGATCGTCGCGCTCAACGCCATGCCCACGACGATGCAGGACTTGCGCGCGAAGTTCAGGCCGTAGTGGCTCGCGGCGATGCGATCCGAGATCCAGCCGCCGAACCACGAGCCGACGAGTCCGGCGAGGCCCGGCAGGATGCCGTAGATACCGAGCTGGAGCAGGGTGAAGCCGCGCTCCTTGACGAGATAGGTGGGATACCAGGTGATGAAAAAGTAGATCACGTAGCCCTGGCAGGCGAAGCCCAGCGACATTGCCCAGACGACGCGGGACGTAAAGAGCCGGCCCCACTTGATGCGCGCGGCGGGCTTCTTGGTGGCGGGCGCGCCTTCTTCGATGTGCTTTGCTTCGGCTTCGTTGACGAAGCGGCTTTGCGACGGAAATTCGCTGGCCACGAAGAGCCACACGACGACCCACACGAGTCCGACCGCGCCCGTGAAGATGAACGACGCCTTCCAGCCGTAGGCCGTGATGATCGCAGTGCAGATAGGCAGCGCGATGAGGGTGCCGCCGCGCGCGCCGCAGTCGTAGATGCCGGAGGCGAGGCCGCGCTCGGTCGGCGGAAACCAGCGTTCGACGAACTTCGTGGCGGCCGGGAAGGCCCCGGCTTCGCCCACGCCGAGCAGGAACCGCAGGCCGAGCAGTGAGGCCGCGCCGCGCGCGAGACCCGTCGCCATGGTGAACACCGACCACCACACGACCGCGGCGGCGAACACAGCCTTTGCGCCCAGCCGGTCGACCAGCATGCCGGCCGGAATCTGAAACGCCGCGTAGGTCCAGAAGAACGCGCCGAGAATCAGCCCCGACTCTCCCGACGACAGATGCAGTTCCGTGTTCATGTACGGCAGGGCGACTGCAAGATTCGCGCGATCCATGTAATTGGTGACGATCGCGAGAAACGCGAGGAATACCATGAACCATCTGAATTTCGTGGGCTTTTCGGCCCCCGCGATCGCTGTCGTTTGCATTGTCGTCTCCGCGGCTCCTGGTGAGCCCGTGTCATCCGTGTGTGCTTACAATTTCAGCGAAAAATCCGTTTGTGCGCCAATACATCTTTGAACGCGAGTCCATAACCGTGGGTTATGCTTTTGGATTGCGCGCATTCCGGAGACAACATGGCCAGGCAGACGCTCAACTACCATCAGGTCCAGTTGCTCTACGAGGTCGTCCGATGCAGGACGCTTACCGCGGCCGCGCAGAACATGCATATCTCGCAGCCCGCCGTGACCAAGCAGCTCAAGGCGCTGGAAGAAAGCCTGGGCGTGAGGCTCTTCAAGCGCGAGAAGGGCCGGTTGCTGCCTACGGCCGAGGCAATCCTGCTATTCGAGCAAACCGAGCGCACCAATGCCAGCTTGCGCGCCCTGAACGAACTTGCCGACGGATTGCGCACTGGCACGCTCGGGCGCCTGAGCATCTGTGCCTATCCGGCGATCACGGAACGTCTGCTGCCCGAAGCCATCGCGGCATTCCAGGCGCGCTTTCCCAAGGTCTTCGTGGAGGTCGCCATCGAGAACGCGGAGAAGATGCTGGATCTGGTCGAGAGCCAGCAGGTCGATCTGGGCATCTGCACGCCGTTCCGGGAGATGAGAAATGTCATCGAGCAACACTTGCTCGATTCCACAATCGTCTGCGCAATGCCTTCCGATGATCCGCTTGCGAATCGGCGCATGGTGCGAATAGCCGATCTTCACGACGTTGCCCTGACGACCGTGGGAGCGCTCGAAAGTATTCCTGAATTGCAGGCGCTGCTCTCATCGGCCGAGACCGGCGCGATGATTCATGCGCGCGTGTCCAGTTCCGCGCTGGCATGTCGCATGGTGCAGTTGACTGGAGGCCGTGCGATCGTCGAGAGTCTGACGGTGGCATCGATCGATGTGAGCGGGCTCGCGTTCGTACCGCTCGAACTGATCCCGCCGCGCACTATCGCAATGCTGCGCCCGTCGCTGCGACCGGGCAGTTCTTTTACCGACGCGTTTTGCGCGATCATCGCGGAGCAGGCGCGAGGCCTTGGCGCTGTCATGGCGCAACAAGGCGGGCTGCATGGCAGACGCGCAAGCGCTAAACGCTCGCAGGTATTGTGACGACCGGCCGGCGCACACGAGTTGATGCCAGAGAGTCCGCGAGCGCGAGCTTCATGCATTCGACCGGCTAACCAGTTCCGTCCATTCGATGCGATGACCGATGCCGGCCACGAAGGCTTCCAACGCATGCTTGGACAGGGCGACGCTGGCACTGTTCTCAAGCGGGTGGAAGAGAAACGTCGACTCGCGGATCAGATCCGAGTCGAGAATAAGACGAACACGTCTGGCTATGTCGTTGACCAGCGCCAGTGGACTCAGGGAACCCGCGCGGATTCCCATCAACTCGAAAAGCTTGTCGGAAGAAGCGAAGGAGAGCCGCTTGCTGCCGAGCGTTTGCGCTATCCCAGCAAGGTCGAGTGCCTTCGCGGCCTTCGTCACGACAAGGAAGTAGTGGCCTGTCTTGTCCTGAAGCAGCAGGTTTTTGCAACGCGCGCCTTTCAGCGAGAGTGTCAGCTTCCCCGATTCGGCCATGTTCAGCACCGGATCGTGCTCCTCACAGGAGAACGGAATCTCCCATTCGTCCAGGCGTTTCAGTAGTTCGTCTTTGCCAAGCATGCTGTCGTTCAATTCTCTTGTCAGTAGGGCCGCCCGCGTTCGCTCGGGTGACCCGCGTGGCTCGCCCGCTCAAGCTTCGAACACGGGATAGGAAGCCTTGCGAATCGCCGCCATCGTGGCGTCCGACGAAAGCAATCCAGACTCGTCGAGAATGGTCACGAGAGAGCGGCCTTCCGCAACGGACTGACGTGCGAGCTTGCTCACACGGGCGTATCCGATCTTCGGAACCAGCGCGGTTGCAACAGCCATCGACTCGATCAGATGCTTCTCGTTGCGTTCGACGTCCGCCTGAATGCCCTTCACGCATTTCTCGGCGAACCGGCGGATGCCATTCGTAAGCAGGGCGATGCTGTCGAACACGCGCGACGCGACCACGGGTTCGAAGTGATTGATCTCCAGTTCGCCATACTGCACGGCCTGCGCGACGGCGACGTCGTTTCCGACGACCGCGAAGCTCAACTGAATCATGGCCATCGGAAGTACGGGATTCACCTTGCCCGGCATGATCGATGAACCGGCCTGTGCCTCCGGCAGCTTCAGTTCGCCCAAACCGCCGACGGGGCCGGACGACAGAACCGTCAGGTCGGACGCGATTTTTGCGAGCGAGACCGCCGTGGTACGCAGTTCAGCCGACACGCGGGAAAACACGTCCATGTTCTGCATCGCATCGAACGGGTTTTTTGGCGCCTGATACTTCACGCCAGTGACGCTGCCAAGGTGCACGTAGACGGCGGCGCGATAACCCGCCGGAGCACCGAAGCCGGTTCCAATAGCGGTGCCGCCTAGCGGAAGTGTGCGGAGCTTGTCGCGAACCATGGCAAGTTCTTCCGCCAGACGCTCGGTCAGCGCTGCATAGCCTCCGAACAACTGGCCCAGGCGCATAGGCTGGCCGTCCTGCAGGCAAGTGCGACCGAGATGAAGAACATCCGCGAACTCGGCGGCCTTGCCATCGAACAGAGCGGCGAGTCGAGCGACTTGCGCGATCAGCGGTCCGAGCATCGCATGGGTTGCGATCTTCAACGCTGCGGGATAAGCGTCGTTCGTCGACTGGGAGGCGTTCACGTGATCGTTGGGGTGAACAACCTCATAGCTTCCCGCCGCGTGCCCCATGATCTGCTGGGCGCGGTTTGCAATGACTTCGTTGAAGTTCATGTTGGTCGAAGTCCCCCCCGATCCTTCCATGAGGTCGACCACGAGCGACGCGTCGCAGCGTCCTGCAATGACGTCCTTGCACGCCTGCACGATCGCTTCACATTGCGCTTTGCTGATCACGTCGTTATCGAGGTTGGCCAGAGCGGCGGCCCACTTGACTTGCGCGAACCCGTCCCGGAACGCCGGGTAGTGAGCGACGCCGATCGGCGACACCGTGAGATTCTCGACACCACGGACGGTGTTGACACCATAGAGCTTGTCGCCCGGAATACTGACTTCGCCAACGTAGTCGCGTTCGATTCGCTGCTCGCCCAAACCAAGCTCATTCATGATTGATCCTTTCGCCAACGGTAATAAGTGTCTCTATGTTTCCGCCGAGCGCTTTCAGCCTCGGCAAGAATGACGATTCGATAACATCGCGTGCCGTATCGCACGCGTCATCGAAGAATGCGTTGTATTCATCGCGTCGCGCCACCAGATAAAGCGAACGCTCCAGCCCCATCTTCTCCACGACGTGCGTGGTCACCCGTCCGGCATGTGTCACGGCCTGGAGAAGACACATGGGAGATGTAATCGCCCATCCGATTCCTTCCGCGACCATCGAAGTCAGCGCATCGGCGTTGTCGAGTTCGAGCCGGTTCGGAGCGCGTACCTCGATGCGCCGCAAGTACCGCTCGATCTGCATTCCCACCTGAGAGGTCCGGTTGAACCTCACAATGGGCAAGCTGTTCGCCAGGGCGCGCAAATCCTCCAGCGTCCTGACCGGCTTCCTCAGAACCCTGGGCGTTACGACGAAGTAGCGCTCCGAGAAGAGCCGATACCGGACCACGTCATTCGCATCGATCAATGGGTCGCTCGTGACGATCAGGTCCAGATCCCGACGCAGAAGCGCCTCGCCCTGCTGCGGACTCAATCCTGTACGTATCGACAGCTGCGACACCTTGCTCAAAAGATTCTTGGTAAAGATCGACCCGCAGGTGGAAGCGAACGAGTCGACCAGTCCGATACGCAAATCTGGTTTGATACCTTGTCCTGCTTCGACCACTTGCGCCTTCAGATTCGCAATTTCCTCGCTCAACACGGCGCCACGGTTGCGAAGCGCGATGCCGAATGGAGTCAACGCGAGCGGCCGGGTCGTACGGTTCACCAGCACGACGCCCAACTCGTCTTCGAGCTGTCGGATGATCTGCGATACCCCTGATTGGGAGATGCCCATCCTGGTTGCTGCCGCGGACATGCTTCCTTCTTCCGCGACGGCGACGAAGACCTGTACTGCGTGCATATCGATCGGCTTGTTCGGCGGCATGACCCGTTTCCTTGCATTGAGCATCGACTTATCGACACGCGCCTGATCGCCGGCATCCCAATGGCAAGTCAGATCCGCGTCTTGGGATGACTGGCTGCTACGGCCGCGACAGTCGCTTCATGACGCGGCGCATCCTGAGACCGGTCGTCGTCGGCGTTGCTGGATGAAACGTCAGAGAGATTCTCGGTGCCGGTTTCGGGCGCCATCACGTGACAAAACACGCCACCGAAGAGCAGCACCGCCACGCAAACGCCCAGAGCCGAGTGAATGCCGACATGTTGAACCGCTATCGGCAACAGGAATGTGCTGATGGCCGAACCGAAGCGACTCGATGCAACAGCCAGGCCGACGCCGGATGCTCGCAGATGAGTGGGAAACAGCTCGGGCGGATAGACAAACTCGAGATTAGCCGCAGCCGAGAGAATGCAGGCGAACACGCCGAACGCGAGCATCGTACCGATGGGCCCGAAGCTGGCGTAGGCGAGCACGGCCAGACCGAGCGCGGCAAGATAGAAGGTGCCGATGAGAAAGGTACGGCGCGAGATCCTGTCGATCAGCAGCAGGCCGATGATGGCGCCCGCGAACAGCAGGACGTTGTAGACGAGGCCGCCGACGAATTTGTCTTTGACCTGCAGCGCTTCGAGCACCTTCGGCGCAAAGGTTCCCAATGCAAAGTAAGGAATGACCTGGCACGTGTAAAAGACGCATCCGACGAGCGTGTTCCTGCGCCAGCGCGGGGAGAACAGCTCCGACCACGCGCCTCGACGTTGCTGAGGCGAAGCGCCCGGCGTCGACAGCATGACTTCGGGACCGAACTTGCGATGGACGATCGCCAGTGCTTCGTCGCCACGACCACGCTTCATCAGCCACATCGGGGACTCGGGCACCATGAGACGGAACGGAAGAATCAACAGGGCGGGAATGCCGCTCGCCGCGAGCATGATGCGCCAGGCGTCGGGGCCGATATCGCGCATCGCAAAGCCAGCGAGGTAAGCGCCGACATAGCCTGCTGCCCAGGCCGCCGCAAGCACGCTGAGCAGGCGTCCGCGATAGCGTCGGGGTGAGTACTCGGTGACCAGAGACTTGCTGACAACGTAATCGGCGCCGAGGATGAGGCCAAGAACAAGGCGCAAAACGAGCAGTTGGGCAGGGGACGTGACGAAGTACTGGGCGGCTGAAACGACTGCGAAGAGCAGCATGTCGAATGCGAAAATCGTCCGGCGGCCGTATTTATCGGCGATGGGACCCGCGAACATGCTGCCGAAGAACAGACCGGCCAGCGATGCCGCGCCGAGCAGTCCCATCCACAGCGCATCGAGATGCAGCGGACCCGCTGCCATGCTCACGGCAATGCCGATGATGCCAAGCACGAAGCCATCGCTGAACTGGCCGCCCGTTCCGCTGAACGCGACGCCCACGTGGAATGGGCGAAGCGGTAGATCTTCGAGTAATACCTGTTTGCTCACAATCGTCTCCTATCTCTCGTTCCTGGTGCCTGGTTCGAATGAGCACCTTGAGAAACAGTCTATGTTGACGAATTCAAGAAAACAGCATGTCAGACGGCAGTATCAAGATTTCTAATACTACCTCGAAGCGCGCCTGAACGAAACGTTAGGCATGCCGTTCGTGCCAGTCTTTCGATCACCAAAGAATAGCCCTGACAGTTCCAGACTACGGAACAGGATGGTCGGACGAATTGACCCGTACGCGCGGGCAAATCATGCTAAAGGAAGCGACTCGGCCGCACGTGCTGGCGCGTGGAAATTACGCTGCGCGGTTCCCACGCATTTGCCGAGCGTGATGATGAAAAATCGCTGAACTGATAAAGAGGCGACTCCATGCACAAGAGCACCGATGTGGCCCGGTCCGCGCTCGCCGTCGTACAGGCTTCGTGGAATTTGTCTGCGCGCAACTGGGATGTGGATGCGCTGACGGCGGTCTATACGGACGACGCTCTGTTCTTCGGCGGACGGCCTGGACATGCCGTCGGCCCGCGCGCGATTCGCGAATATTTTGCTTCGTATGAAGGCGTGATCGAATCGGCTACGCTGGAACTCGTAGAGCAGCATTTCATCCCTGTCACGGATGACTGTTTTCTGGCCCAAGGCTTTGGTGAGTTCTTGTTCGTGCTCGGCGGAAGTCGCGTGTCGCGCTCCCGGCTGCGAACGACGCTCCTTATCGTGCGGCAGCAGAATGACTGGAAGATCCGCCAGCACCACTTTTCAGCCTCTCCCGAGTCGCCTCCTATCTGAACTCGCTTACGTCGATCCGGCGGACTTCGCGGAGCCGCCCGGCCGTGCGAGAAAATCGATGGCCGCGTTGCCGAACAGATCGTTGCGGTCCCCGGCCACCATATGGCCCGCCTGCGCGATGTTCACGTACTCCGCGTGGGGACAGAGATCAATGAACTCCCGCACGGCTTCGCTGACGACATCCGAGCTACCGCCCCGCACGAGCAGCGTCGGCAGTGCCAGGCGTCTCGCGGCGTCGGCGAGACGCGCGTGCCGCGCGTGAGGATCGATTGGCCGGGCGAGAAAATTCGGGTCCCAGTGCCAGCGATAGCGGCCATCGTTGTCAAGCCGTACGTTTTTCGCCAGGCCGCCGAGGTTGCGCCGCCGCGATTGCGATGGCCGATAGACGGCAATTGCATCAGCGACTTCACCGTCGGGATGGCCCCACGTATCGCCGGCTAACCGGACGCCGTCGGAACCTTGCCAGGTATGCAGCGGCGTCGGTATGCCAGACGCGGAGCTTGCGCTTTTCATCAGGGGTCCTCTGATCGCCGGTGGAATGCGGCACACGATGGCCGTGCAACTGACGGCAGCTTGCCAGCTTGAAACTTCGCGCGGCGAAGGCGGCGTGTACATCGCCGGGACTTTGCCGCACGGTCTGCAACGGCTCGTCAGCATTGCCATCGCATTCGCGGCGCGGCCGCGCATCCTGTGTCTCGATGAACCGCTCACCGGTCTGAATCAGACCGAAGTCGCCGCGACGCTCGACGTGTTCGAGCGCATCCGCGACGAGTACGGCAGTTCGGTGCTGCTCGTCGAGCACAACATGAAAGCGGTGATGCAGGTCTGCGACCGCATCGTCGTGCTGCATCACGGGCGCATGCTGGCGACGGGAACGCCGCAGGACATTCGCCGCGATCCGCGCGTGATCGAAGCGTATCTCGGAGCCGGCCATGAGCATTGAAAGCAGAAGGGACGATATCGCGCTGGACGTGTCCGGCGTGTCGATCAGCTACGGCGTGGTGCCTGCCGTGCGCGGCGCGAGTTTTCAGGTGCGCCGCGGACAGATCGTGACGCTGATCGGCGCGAACGGCGCGGGCAAGTCGATGCTGATGAAATACGTGGCGGGACTCATCACGGCGCAGGCGGGCAGCATGACGCTGAACGGGGAGGGGATGGACGCGGGGTCGGCGGATATACGGGTGCGGCGGGGACTATGTCTGGTGCCGGAAGGAAGACGTCTCTTCGGCAGCATGACGGTTCGCGAGAACCTGGAACTGGGTGCGTATTGCCGCAACGACGCACGTGCTGTGAGCGCCGATCTGGAACGCTGTCTCGCCTACTTTCCCGATCTCGTTGCAAAGCTCGGCGCGCCCGCCGGCACGCTGAGCGGCGGGCAGCAGCAGATGGTGGCGGTCGCGCGCGCGCTGATGGCCGCACCGCGCTTGCTGCTCCTCGACGAACCGACCATCGGCCTCGCGCCCTCTGTGGTCGAGAAGATCGCACAGGTCATTCATCTGATCCGCGACACCGGACTCGTCGCTGCGTAGTTATGGACGTGGATGTTTTCCTGGCCCGGGAGATTCGAGCTTCTCAGGCAGATGCCGGCCCGCAGCGGACGTCGGCGCGATGCCCCCGACGCGGCGCGGCTGTCTGTGGTGAAAGGAACGCCAACGCCTTCTGGAGCACGGCGTCCAAATCCTCATCGGGCCAGATAGAAATCCAGGGGGATGAGCTCCACGGCCCATCCGCCTTCTTCGCCCAGTGTGGCAGCCGGGTGCATGGACGCGATGCGCAACGCCTCGTCAGGGCTATCCGCCTCGATGATGAACAGGCCACCCACGACTTCCTTCGACTCGGTGTAAGGTCCATCGGTGACACGCGTCTCTCCAGTGCGCGTGCGAAGCGTTTTCCATTTGTCCAGATCGCCAAGCGAGGCGGAAATCAGAACCTTGCCGGTAGCGCGCATCTTCTCGTCCAATGCCGGGCATTGGCTTACCAGTTCCTTGATGTCGTCCGGAGCCATCGCGGCGAATTTTTCGGGGGTGAAGTAGGCCAGGCCGAGGTATTTCATGGGAGATCCTTTTTGAATGAGGTTCACTGACGACGAATCAGATGATCGGAAATCGACAATGCTCCAGCTAGTTTTTTGCAGGTCTCGCCGGCCTGTCCGCTCTGGGTCCGCAATACGACACCGGGTTGCAGTCTGAGCAGGCCTCGCGTTACGCTCCCCTGACGTCATTCCTTTGATCGAGGTGAGAAGTGAAGCGTGACTGGATCGCTCGTCTGAGCCGTTTCACGACACTCATCATATTGATTGGCTTCGTGGCCGGATGTGCATCGACCGTCAATGAGGTCGAGCCCCTTGCCCTCGACGTCCACGAGACCATCGTCAAGATCCCGCTGAAAGAGCACGGAATACTTGGCGATCATGTACGCGACATCGTGGCTACCACCTACATGCCCGACGGCACTGGCCCCTTTCCGCTGATCGTCCTGAGTCATGGTAGTCCGCCTGATCCGAGAGATCGGCCGAAGATCGGCCGCTTTCGCAAGTTGCCACAAATACGGACGTTCGTCAGTCTTGGCTTTGCTGTCATCGTGCCGATCCGACGTGGCTATGGGGCGACGGGAGGCACCGACGAGGAGGAGATCCGCTCTTGCCGGAATCCCGATTACATGGATGCAGGCACGGAGGCAGCGAAGGACGTGCTTGCAGCTGTCACGTACGCGCAGAACTTGCCCCAAGTGGATCGAAACCGGGTTGTTCTGGTGGGGCAATCGGCGGGCGGGTTTGCTTCTCTGGCGGCCGCCAGCCATGCACCGGAAGGATTGGTCGCGGTCGTCAACTTCTCGGGTGGTCGAGGAGGAGACCCGCTGAAACATCCGGGCATGCCGTGCGATCCGCAGCAGATGGCCGACACCATCGCGCATTTTGCATCGACGACCCGTGTTCCCGTTCTCTGGCATTACGTTCAGAACGACCAGTACTTTTCACCTGAAGTCGTCAGGACATGGTTTGCGGCCTTTCGGGCAGCAGGCGGTCAGGGGCAGCTGATCATCGAACCGCCCTTTGGCAGCAACGGTCACGGCATGTTCAATCTCGACCGGTCAATTCCGATCTGGTCGCCACACTTCCAGCAATTCGTCGCGCCGCTCGTATCGATGGAGCACTGAATCTGACGCAATCGATGACGAATTTGAGCGCGCATGACAGGCACCGGATCAACCGGAACGCGATTCCTGGACGTGGCATCTAAACATCTCGTCCGGTGCGAAACATCACCTCGGCACCTTCAACGGCATGGTGTAAGTCGTTGCAGTTCCACTGAGGCAGACTTCGCCCCGCTGATTGACGACGGAAACTTCGACGTTGCAGATAGGCTTGTCCTCGCGCACTGACTTCACTTCGACGCGACCGGTCACTGTGTCACCCACCAGCACGCCCTTGGAGAACTTGAGCTCCATGCCGAGAAACACGGTGCCGGGCCCGGGCAAAGCTTCCGCGACGATGGCGTTGAGCATGCCGGACGTGACGCCGCCCTGCACGATCAAACCGCCGAAAGGAGACTGTTTCGCGAGTTCTTCGTCGTAGTGCAGGGGATTGCGGTCGCCCGTGATTTCCGTGAACAGTTCGATGTCGCGCATGCTCATCGTTTTCTGACGCTCCGCGCTCGATCCCGCCGCGGGCATGCCGTTGAGGGTATTGCTCCAGCCGTTGTCTGCGCTCATACCATCTCCTCGATGCTGTTCGTGTGATTACTCAACCAAGCCACCCGTCCTGCGCTCATCGTTTGGCGGGCTGCTGTGTCAGTTGCGCGAGGAATGCAGCGCTCGCGTCGTCGAGCGGCTCTCTTGACTTCTCGAGCTTCGAGCACATCACCGCGCCTTCCCACGCATTCCAGAAGTATCGCGAGAGCGCGGCGGTGTCCGCATCCGCGCGAATCTCGCCACTTGCCTTGCCTTCCTCCAGACATTCGCGGATCCGTCGGCGCCAGTCTTGCAGAACGTCCATGAGCGCCTTGCGGAAGGTCTCGTCCAGTGCGGCCAGTTCCTGGCTCAGATTGCCCACGAGGCAACCGCGCTTGAACTTGTGCCGCTGCATGCCGATCGCGGCATCTTCCGTGAACGCCTTGATGCGTTCGAGCGGGGAGAGGCTCGCGTCTTTCAGATGCATGTCGAGCTTCTTCGCGAAGTACTCGTGATAAGCCTGAATGACTTCGAGGCAATATGCGTCCTTGTTGTTGAAGTAATAGTGAAACGAACCTTTCGGCACGCCCGCGAGCGCGACGAGCTCATCGAGCGAGAAGTTGTGGAAACCCTTCTCGGTCAGGATCGCGACACCGAGCCGGATCAGCTCGGAGCGGCGACCACCTTCTTTCTTGTTTGAAATCGTTGCCATTGATGTGACGTCCTTCGGATGATTGAGACGCTTTCTACCAGCGCGGCTGTTTCTTCAAAAGCGGGCTCATTGCGATCAGGCCGAACAGCGGGCCCGGAAGCAGGAGCAGCGAACTCCACGCGCCCAATGCGTGATACACACTCGTGGCCGAAAAGATCGAACAGGCCGAGATGAAGAAACCGAGGCTATTCTGAATCGTTAGCGCACCGCCGACCAGTTCGGGCGGACAGGCGCGCACGGACAGCGCGGAAAACTGCGGCGAGTCGGCGACCACGCTCACGCCCCAGAAGAGCAGCACCGCGAGTTGCGCGTACCCGGCCGTTCTGTCGGCAAGAAACGGATACAGCAGGCAGATCGATCCCGACATGAGGAGCGCGATGAACGCCGTGCGCGCACTGCCGAATCGCTTGCTGAAAGCGCCACCCGCGACACAGCCCAGCGCGCCGATACCGATGACCGCAAAGGACCACAGCGCAATGTCGCGCGTGGATGCCGTCGTGTCCGCCTGCAACGCGTGAGCAACGAGCAGCGGCACGAGTGTCCAGAAGGCGTAGAGCTCCCACATGTGACCGAAGTATCCGAAAGCCGCAGCGCGAAATTCGCGCGAACGAAACACCGAGCGCGCGTTGCTCACGCCTGCGTTCGATTTTGTGCGGCGCGCGTACGGTCCCTCGCCGAGCGTGAGCACCATCGCCGCGCCGATCATGGCCAGCAGCGACGATGTGAGCACCACGGTCTGCCACGGCACGGCATCGAACGCGCCGCGTATCGCGTGCACCGAAGCCGTACCGAGCGTCAGCATGGCGACGAGCCATGCGAGCGTCTGCGCGGCCCGCGCGGGCGCCCACGTCACGAGCAGCTTCATGCCTAGAGGATAGATGCCGGCCAGCGCGACGCCGACACCGAAGCGGAACACCACCGCCGATGCGAAGCCCGCGCTGCACAATGCGAAGAGCGCATTCAGCACCGCGCCGAGCAAACCGCAGGCGGCGAAGACGCGGCTCGTCGGCAGCCGGTCCGCGATTCCCGTGAAGGCCGAAATCAATGTTCCGGCGATGAATCCGGCCTGCACAGAGTTCGTGAGCCATCCCATTCCCGACGCAGTGAGGTGCCACGACATCTGCAGGTCATGCATGGCCGCGTTCGCGCTGAACCACAGCGATGTGCCGAACAGCTGCGCGAGCGCGATCACCGCTATCGCCCGATTGGCGCGTGACGCCGCCAGCACTTCCGTTCGATCTGCGCCCAGCCCAGTGCTCACTTGAAGTCTCCTCAAAGGTCGCGTCGATTGCCTGTCGAGCCGCGTCGGTACTTTCCCGCAACCACTATAGGTTTTTGTAGACGACCAGTCAACTAGGGGCTATAACGTCCATAACTGACCGGTCGTCTAGTGCCTCGTCACAAGACTGAGCGATATGAAACGCATCAGACAAACGGAGACATGAGCAATGGAAAAGGTGAACGCAGGAGCAGCGACGTCAATGAACAGACCCGTGCGATCCTACGGGTTACGCGGATTCACACGCGTTTGCGTGGTGCTCGTCGAGAAGGTGATGCCGGACCCGTTCGTCATCGCTGTATTGCTGACGTTGCTGACGTGCGCGCTTGCGGTCGCCCTCGCGCCGCATGGCGATATCGGCACGGTCGTGACCAGCTGGTATGACGGTGTATTCAAGATCGCGAGCTTCGCGTTTCTGGTCGCATTGACGCTCGTCACGGGACACGCGTTGTCGACTTCGAAGCCTGTGTCGATGCTGCTCAGAAAGGTCGCGTCGTATCCAACGACCGCCGTGGGCGCGATGACGCTCACCTTTTTCGTCTCGATGGTCAGCGGCCTGCTCAACTGGGCTGTCGGTCTGGTCGTCTCCGCGTTGTTCGCCCGCGAGATCGCCAAGCGGGTGCGCGTGGATTTCGCGTGGCTCGTCGCGGCCGCCTACGCGGGCTGGTCGTTCTACCCGTGCGGTCTTTCGAGTTCCATCGCCTTGCTGAGCGCGACGAAGGGCTCGCCGCTGAACATCATCGAGAAGATGACCGGTTCGGTGCTGCCGATGCGGGACTTTCTGCTGTCGCCGTTGAACTTCGTTCCTGTCGTCGTGCTCGCCGTGCTGGTTCCGCTCGTGTTCCGCATGATGAAGCCGCACGACAACGAAACCATCGCGGCGGACCCGGCGAAACTCATCGCGGAAGATACCGTCGATGTGCCGGACGAACGTGTGAAGACCTTCGCCACGTGGCTCGACAACGGATGGGTACTTAACCTGATTCTCGTTGCGCTGGGCCTGGGCTATATCGTGATGAAAGTCATGGCCGGCAAGTTCACGATGGACCTGAACATGCTAGTCATGATCTTCCTGATCCTTGGTCTGGTGACACACTGGACGCCGCGCGCCTATCTCACGGCGATCAACAATGCCGCGCGCGTCGCCGGTCCGGTGCTGCTCCAGTTTCCTATCTACGGCGGCATCATGGGCGTCATGACGGTGACGGGCCTCGCCGACGAAATGGCGAAATGGTTCATCAGCTTTTCCACCACGCACACGCTGCCGTTCTGGACCTTCGTCTCGTCGGTGCTCATCAGCATGTTCGTGCCGAGCGCGGGCGGACACTGGATCGTGCAGGCGCCTTTCGTCGTGCCCGCGGCGCAGCATCTCGGCGTCTCGCAACACGCGGTCGCGATTGCCGTCGCGCTCGGTGAAGGCGTGGCCGACATGGTGCAGCCGATGTGGGTCATTCCGCTGCTCGCGATTGCCGGCGTGGGCATGGGCCGCGTGATGGGCTTCACCGTCATCATCTTCTTCGTCATGCTGGCGGTGATGGGCGGCACGCTCCTTCTGCTGTAAGCGGCTCTTTCAACGTTTCGCACACTTTGGCCTCACTGAAAGCTCATGGACGACATGAATAACCTTGGCTTCATTCTGGCGGCCGCATGCCGAAAGCATGGCGCGGCCGTCGCGATCGACGCGGCTGAAACGAAGCTGACATATGATGCGTTGCTCGAACGCGCAATGGATGTCGAGCGCGCGCTCATCGCGCACGATTGCCGTCCCGACGAACCGGTGCACGTGCTCGTTTCCAGTCATCCCGCGGATCTCGCCGGTTTTCTCGGTGTGTGGCTCGCGGGCGGCGTGGTGGTGCCGCTGCATCGCACATCGCCTGCAAGCGTGATCGACAGCGTGCAGGGCAGGAGCCGGGCGCGGCTCGCGGTCGATGTGGCGGATTCCGATGTCGTCACCCTGATAGGCGCGACGCCGCCGGATGCGCGCGCCCAACTCGATCGCGCCGCGATGATCATCTTCACGTCCGGGTCGACCGGCGTTCCGAAGGGCGTCGTGATCGGCCACGACGCCTTCAGCGGCAAGCTGCGCGCCATCGACGCGATGATCCACTTCCGCAGGAACGAACGCACGCTGCAACTGCTCAACATCACGTTCAGCTTCGGCATCTGGTCGAGCCTGCTGACGCTGATCGGAGGCGGAACCATCGTGTTGCCGAAGAAGTTCGTTCCGGCGCTTCTGCTCGAACAATTGCGCAACGAGCGGATTCATCGCGTCGGCGTGGTGCCGACCATGTTGCGCGCCATGCTCGCCGTTCGCGCACAGGACGCCGACGGCCTCACTGCCGCATGCCCGACGCTTCGCCAGATCCTGACCGGCGGCGAGCAGTTGAGCGAGCAACTCGCGACGCAGGTCGCCCAGCTCTTTCCCGATACCGATCTCGTGAATATCTTCGGTCTCACCGAGACGTCGACGTGCGACTTCTTCCAGTTCCCTCCGGATCGGGCAGCCAACCCTCATTCTTTGGGCTTGCCGTCGAGCAACGTGCAGTTCCGCGTCGTGGATGAACTGGGCGCGCCGTGCGAACAGGGAGTCATCGGCGAATTGCAGATCAGAAGTCCCTTCCTGATGGGCGGCTACCTCGATGAACCCGGCCTCACGCAAGCCGCATTCTCCGACGGATGGTTCAGATCAGGCGATCTCGCCCAACTCGACGTGGATGGCCAGGTACGTCTGATGGGCCGCTCGAAGGAGCTGATATCGCGTGGCGGCAACAAGGTGACGCCGATGGAGGTCGAGCGCGCGCTGAAGCAACACGAGGCCGTTTGCGATTGCATGGTCGTAGGCGCACCCGATGACATTCTTGGCGAGCGCATTCACGCGCTGATCGTCCCGAACAGTGGCTGCGCGATCGAAGCGGACACGCTGCGCGCGTTTCTTTCGAGCAGGCTCGACCGCTTCAAGATGCCGGACTTCATCTATATCGCCGATGCGCTCCCGATCGGGCGGACTGGCAAGGCGGACCGGCGCGAGCTGCGCAACATGATTTCGGGCGGCACGCTCGCACCGCTTGCTGGCCGTTCCTGACACCGAACCGGAGACCCCCGATGTCCGAATTCACCACGCTCAAGTATGAAGTCAAAGACTCGATCGCGATCGTCACGCTGAACCGGCCCGAGCGCCTGAACGCGCTGGGAAAGAAGTCGCTGCAGGAAATCAACGCGGTCATGGACCGGGCGGAAGCCGATCAAGGCGTTCGCGCCATCGTCATCGCTGGTGAGGGAAAGGCGTTCTCGTCGGGCTTCGACCTGAAGGAACAGATGGAAGCGCGTCCGGAAGGCGCGGCTGTGTGGCGCGAAATCCTCGACCGCGACTTCGATACGACCATGCGCTTCTGGGACTGCCCGAAGCCGACCATCGCCGCAGTCCACGGCGCCTGTCTCGCGGGCGCGTTCGAAATCGTGCTCGCCTGCGATATCACCGTGGCCGCGCGCTCGGCGATCTTCGGCGAGCCGGAGCTCAAGTTCGGCGCGGGCATCGTCACCATGCTGCTGCCGTGGATGACCAATCCCAAGCAGGCCAAAGAAATCATTCTGACCGGCCTCGACCATATCGCGGCGGAGAAGGGCGCCGAACTCGGGTTCGTCAATCGCGTCGTCGACGACGGCGAGCACCTGAACGAGGCGCTGCGGATTGCTCGCACGATGTGCGTCATCGACCCGAACCTGATGCGCGAAACCAAGCGGGCGATCAATCACAGCTTCGAGGCGCGCGGCATGAAGGAGACGCTCAAGCACGCGCTCGATATCGACCATGCCGTCGAGACGGCGGTGTCGCCCGACAAAAAGGCGTTCATGGAAGTCGCGCGCGCGCAAGGCATGCGCGAAGCCATCCGCTGGCGCGACCGCCGTTTCGAAGACTAATGCTTCTAGACCCAATCATCTCAACTGGAGAACACGTAATGTCCGGACAGACGTTCAATGCAATGATGCTGCGCGAGGAAGACAGGAAGACCAAGGCCGCGATCGAGAAGCTGAGCTTCGACGCGCTGCCGGGTGAAGACACGCTGGTGAAGATCGAATACTCGACGATCAACTTCAAGGACGCGCTGGCTGTCACCGGCAAGGGAAAGATCGTCAAGACGTGGCCGCTCGTGCCGGGTATCGACTTCTCCGGAGAAGTGGTCGAAACGTCGAATCCGAATCTGCGCGCCGGGCAGAAGGTCGTGCTCACGGGCTGGAGCGTGGGCGAGAAATACTGGGGCGGCTACAGCCAGTATCAGCGCGTGCGCGGCGAATGGCTGGTGCCGCTGCCGGAAGGGCTCACGACCCGCCAGGCGATGATGATCGGCACCGCCGGCTTTACCGGCATGCTGTGCGTGAATGCGCTCGAAGGCGCAGGCATCACGCCGGCGAGCGGTCCGGTGCTCGTGACGGGCGCGGCCGGAGGCGTGGGCAGCGTCGCCGTCGCCGTGCTGAGCAAGCTCGGCTACGAAGTGTGCGCGCTGACCGGCAACGAAGAGAAGCACGAATATGTCAAAGGCCTCGGCGCGAAGGCGTTTGCCGATGGCCCGCAGTGGGCCGAAGCACCGCGCGCGCTCGAAGCGCAGAAATGGGCGGCCGCGATCGACACCGTCGGTTCGAAAGTACTCGCCCGCGTACTCGCCGAGATGAACTACAACGGCGTGGTTGCCGCGTGCGGCCTTGCCGGCGGCGCAGACTTGCCGACCACCGTCATGCCGTTCATCTTGCGCGGCGTCCGGCTGATCGGCGTGGATTCGGTGATGCTGCCATCAAAAGATCGCATCAAGGCATGGAACCGCATCGTCATCGATCTGCCGGCAACGCTGCTCGACGGCATCACCGCGCAGACGGTCCGCCTCGAAGAAGTGGGCGCGGCGGCCGAGGCGATGCTGGCGGGTCAGCTGAGAGGCCGTGTCCTGGTCGACGTCAACTGACATGGAACGCAACGCCCGGGCAGAGCCCATCCTATTGGCACGTGATTTTCGTTCGGATACTATGGTGGACATTGGTCAACTATGAAATACGGATTCGAACGATGCCTATCCGCGATGCAGGCCTGGACGACCTCCCGGTCATCACCTCGATCTATAACGACGCCGTGCAGCACACGACGGCGATCTGGAACGACAAGCTCGTCGATGTAGCCAACCGCACGCAATGGCTGGCCGAGCGTCAGAAGCAGGGCTATCCGGTCCTGGTTTCAGTCGATGAAAACGGCCAAGTTCTCGGCTATGCGTCGTTCGGCGACTGGCGAGCGTTCGACGGTTACCGGCATACCGTCGAGCACTCGGTCTACGTGCACGCCGGTCAGCGCGGCAAGGGCATTGGCGAGGCGCTGATGCTCGCGCTGCTGGAGCGCGCGCGCCGCATTGGCAAGCACGTCATGGTCGCCGCAATCGAGTCAGGCAACAAGGGCTCGATTCGTTTGCACGAGAAGCTCGGTTTCCAGCACGTGGGCCAGTTGCCTCAGGTCGGCATGAAGTTTGGCGTCTGGCTCGATCTCACGTTCCTGCAACTGATTCTGGATGATCGCGAGAAGCCGGACGACGCTTGAATTCGCGCCGGCTACGCTTTCGACGTTGCGCCTCTCGACTGCCGCCTGAGAACTGGGGCGAATCCCATCAGGCCAGCGATCGGGCCGATCACGAGCAGCCACGCCGAGTCGAGCCCGACTCTTTCAAACAGCGCCGTTGCCGCCGAAATCGATACGACCGTGATGGCGAAGCCGATCGAGTTCTGAATCGCCAGCGCGCTTCCCACGAGTTCGGGCGGACAGGCCCTGGCGGAGAGCGCGGAAAACTGCGGCGAGTCCGCGACCACGGCGGCGCCCCACACGAGCAGCAGAACAAACAGCAGCGGGGCGCCTGCATCGCGCCACATCAGGGCGAACAACACACAGCACGTACCCGATATCGCCAGCGCGCCCGCGGCGACGCCCGCACTGCCGATTCTCCGGGAGAGCATGCCGCCGGCGAGACAGCCGGCCGAGCCGGCCGCGAAGATAAAAAACGAAAGACCGGAAACACCGCCTGCGTGAATGCCGTGCGCCAGCGATGACCGTGCAATGTAAAGCGGCACCAGCGTCCAGAACGCATAGAGCTCCCACATGTGGCCGAAATAGCCCAGCGCCGCGCCGCGAAAGTCGGGACGTTGAAGTGCGTGGAACACGCCGGGCGATGGGGATACCGTGCTCCTGCGGGTGAGATGGGATTTGTTTCGTGTATGCGGCCCGTCGCCGAGCAGGAAGATCAGGACGCCGGCCAGCAACGCCAGCATCGAAGACGCCACGATGATGCCCTGCCACGGCAGATCGGTGCCTGCCACTTTCAGCGCATGGGGAAGTCCTGAGCCCAGCGTCAGCATCGCGACGAGCTGGGCCAGCGCCGGACCGGTTTTCTCCGGCACCCAGCTGACGACGAGCTTCATGCCCATCGGATAGATGCCAGCCAGACAGATGCCGACGAGAAATCGACATATCGCGCCGGAGACGATCCCCGTGGCGAGCAGCGCGAACATCGCATTGAAGAGGGCCCCGAAAATGGCGCTCCATACGAAGATGGCACTCGCGCGAAACCGGTCGGCGCCGCCGGTCAGCGACATCGTCAACGTGCCGAGGATGAAGCCGGCCTGCACTGCGCTCGTCAGCCAGCCGATATCCGCTGCGGTGGCGTGCCACGCGCGCGTAATTTCAGAAGCAGCACCGTTCGCGCTGAACCACAGCGAGGTGCCGAACAACTGCGCGAGCGAGATGACCGTCACAGGCCCGACGCGCTCGGCGAGCATTCGCCGTACGCCAGTGCATTGCGCCATTGCCAAAGAGGTGTCTCCTGTTGTTTCGTTCGGGCACGCGGATCAGCGCGCCTCGAACGGGCGTTGGAAGTAACTGTGTGCAAGCGCCGCCCAATAGCGGACGCCTGCTGGAATGAGCGCGTCGTTGAAGTCGTAGGCCGGGTGATGCAGACCTGCATCGCCGCCCGCTCCCGCCAGGACGTACGCGCCCGGTCGTGCCTCCAGCATGAAGCCGAAGTCCTCGGAGGTCATGTTCGGCTCGACGTTCAGATGAACGCGCTCGTCGCCGAAGGTCGAGCGCAGCACGGCCGCGCAGAAATCGGTCTCGGCCTTCGTATTGACGGTCGCCGGGTAGTACTGAAAGAACTCCGTCTCGATCCGCACGCCGTAAGATTGCGCGGCGCCCTGACAAAGACGGTCCACGCCTTCCCTGATTTCCTTAAGCAGGCGGGACGACAAGGTGCGAATGGTGCCCCGCATCTCGACTGTTTCAGGCAATACGTTGTCCGTTTCTCCGGCGTGGATCATGCACACGGACAGCACGGCCGGGTCGACCGGGTCCTTGTGTCTCGCGCAAAGCGTCTGGAATTGAAGAACGAGCGCGCACGCGATCGGCACGGGGTCGACACCTCGATGCGGTTGCGCCGCGTGCGCGCCGACGCCTTTCACCGTGATACGAAAGCGCGTGCCGGCGGCCATGATGGGTCCCGCGCGCAAGCCGAAGTGTCCCGCGGGAAGGCCGGGCCAGTTGTGCATCGCGAATACGGCCTCGCTCGGGAATCGATCCAGCAGGCCCTCGTCGAGCATGCGCTTCGCCCCGGCGCCGCCTTCCTCGGCTGGCTGAAAGACAAAGTGAACCGTGCCGGGCAGTCGCGGAAGCTGCCGGAGAACGCGCGCCGCGGCCAGCAGCATCACGGTGTGCCCATCGTGACCGCAGGCATGCATGCGACCTTCGTGACGAGACGCATACGCGTGCTGGCTGGTTTCGCGGATAGGCAGCGCGTCCATATCCGCGCGAAGCAGAATCGCGCGTGCAGGGTCGATGCCGGGCAGGCTCGCGACCACGCCGGTTCCTCCCAGCCCTCGCGTAACCTCGTAGCCGGCCTGCCGCAGCTCTTCGGCCACCACGTCCGAGGTCCGGACTTCCTCGTAGCGCAGCTCCGGGTGCGCGTGCAGATCGTGCCTCAGTGAAACCCAGCGGGGCAGATGCTTGTCGATCAGCTCGCCGAGCCGGGTTGTCGTGTCTGAATTCATGCTCTTCCGGTGTCTATGTCAGCGTCTCGACCCGATACCTGTCGAGGGGTTCGAGGCCGAGTAGCTGCTGCATGCAGGCCTCGGCCAGCTCGCTTCCCTTGATCGAGAAGTGATCCTTGAAAAAGTGCAGATGAGTTGCGTGCTCGTGGAAGTGGTGCGGCGCGAGCACCATCGAGAAAACGGGGACGTTCTCGTCCAGCTGCACGCGCATCAATGCGTCGACGACCGTGCTCGCGACGAAATCATGGCGATAGATTCCTCCGTCGACGACGAATGCCGCGCCTGCTATCGCGGCGTAACGTCCGCTGGCGGCGAGACGCCGCGCGAACAACGGAATCTCGAAAGCGCCGGGGACGGTGAAATAGTGGATCCGGCTGCCGTCGAGGCCATTGCTCTGCATGCGGCGCGCGAAGGCTTCCCTGCCCGGCGCCAGAATGTCCTGGTGCCATCCCGCCTCGACGTAGGCGATCTTGAACCCGGACTCGCAGTCTTCGGAATGTCTGTTCATCGTGTCATCCTCGATACGCCCTTGCGAGAGTCTGAAACGCTTGCAAGGGCCGTGCTCGTCAGAGCGCCGTCGCGCCGCTGCGAGCTTCATCGGTCGCGCGCCTCGTGAGCAAGGTCACGACGACCAGCGTCATCACGTTGAGCACCAGCGCAACGATGCCTACGTTCAGGTCCTTCAGCGCGTCGGGAAGGAACGGGAACAGTTGCGCGATCGTGCTCCTGGTGAGCGACACGGCGGCGACGGTCGCTTCGCCGACGATGATGCTCGCGAACGCGGCCGCTCGTGTGACCGGGTTATGGCGCAGCAGCGAGGCGACGAGGACCGGAAACAACTGCGTCACGAGGGCGTACGCCATGAGCAGCAGCGACACGATGGTCTGGCCGCCCTGAAGCGTGAAGAAGACCGCGCCCAGCATGATGACCGGCGCAATCCAGCGCGCCGACGCGGCGATGTGCTGCTTGCTCGCGTTGGGGCGCGCCACGCGGTAGACGTTGTTCGCAAGCAGGGTCGATGCGGTCATCAGGATCATCGAACCGGGGACGATCGCCGTCAGCACGCCGGCCGCGCCGATCACGCCGACGAACCAGGGATCGAACGTCGCCATCGAGATCTTGAGCAGCGCAAGGTCGATTTCGCTTCCCTTGAGGCCCGGAATGCGCAGGACCGCCGCGAAGCCCACGAAGAAAATGAACAGCAGCATGAGTTGATAGATCGGCAGCACATAGGCATTCCGGCGCAGCACGTCCTCGCGTCTGGCGGTGTACGTCGCCATGAACATGTGCGGCCACATGTAGAAGCCGAGTGTCGAGAGCAGCACCGTCGAGACCAGCCACACCGGACTTTCACCACGTGACGACAAGGCAAGGAAGCCCGGCTTCGCTTCGTCGATGGCGGCGAACATCGCGCCAATGCCGCCGTAGTAATGGAACGGCAGATACAGTCCCAGAAAGACTGCGACGCCCATCACGAGAATGTCCTTCACGACGGAGGTCCATGCGGAACCATGCACGCCGGACAGCGCAACATAGACGGCGACGACCGTGGCCCCGATCCAGACGCCCTGCGTGGACGACACGGCCGAATACGAGGCCACCGTCACGATGATGCCCAGCCCCTTCAGTTGCAGCACCAGATACGGAATGAGCGCGACGATGCCGACGATCGCCACCAGCACGCCGAGCAGCGGACTGCCGTACTTCGCGGCGAAGAAGTCGGGTTGCGAGATGAGGCCGCGCTGCTTCGCATATCGCCAGATCGGCGGGAGCAGCCAGTAGGACAGCACGAAGCACAGACTGCCGTAGCCGATCATGTAGTAAGCGGCGCCGCCGTGTCCGTACGCGTATCCGCTGCCGCCGAGAAACACGAACGTCGTATAGATCTCTCCCGCCATCAGAAGAAACACGATCGCCGTGCCGAATCCGCGCCCGCCGACGGCCCATTGTTCGAGACTCATGCCTTTGCCCGGACGGGCGCGGATGCCCAGGAACAACGCGAGCGCCATGGCCGCGAAGATGATCAAAAGTGCGCTATTCATGCATGGTCTCCCGCCATTTCTTCACTGGTTTTGATGCGGTGCTTGCTGTCCGAGCGATAGACGAGGGCCATCACGATCGACGTGATGACGAGCGTCCCGGCCAGCCAGGCAAGCAGAAACGGCATGCCCAGGACGAACGGCGTCACACGATTCAGAAAGAACGGCCCGAGCAATACGAACGCGGGCGGCAAAACGACGAGGGTGTGGATGGGACGCATCGAGACTCCACAAGCTTTTATGATGAAAAGACGAGCGGAGCCGCGGGATGCCATATCCCGGACGAGAACGCCGTCAACCTGTGCGGTGTTGCCTTGCCCCGGAATGCTCACCGCCGGCATTCCGTCTTGCACGCGCCGGAGCGCGAGGAAACTTCACGTAGGGTGATCTGGCCGATTCCCGCCCGATGCTGTCAGGTCAGGTTCGCCCGCGACGCGCGGCTCACACGATCAGGTGGGAGATGCTCTTGACCGTCGTGTAGCACTCCAGGCCTTCTGTTCCGCCCTCGCGTCCGTAGCCGCTTTCCTTCACGCCTCCGAAGGGCGTCTCCGAGACCGCCGATACGAAATGGTTGATCGCGAGATTCCCGACCTCCATTTCCTGTCCCAGCCGGTATGCCGTCGCGGCGGAGCGCGTGAACGCATAGCCCGCGAGCCCGAAGGGCAGGGCGTTGGCCCGGGCGATGGCTTCATCGAGCGAATCGAACGGCGTGACGAGGCACACCGGTCCGAAAGGCTCCTCGTGCATGATGCGGGCGGACTCGGGCACGTCGGCGAGCACCGTGAACGGGAACAGGTAACCCGCTCCGGGCAGTCGTTTGCCGCCACACATCAGACGCGCGCCTGCATCCAGCGCGTTCTGGACCAGCGCTTCGATCGCCTCGAGCCTGCGGCGGCTGGTGAGCGGGCCGATATCGCTGCCGGATTCGAGCGGATGGCCGACACGAATCTGCTTCGCGTGCCGCTCGAATGCGGACACGAACGCGTCATAGACCGCGCGATGCACGAAGTAGCGCGTCGGCGCCACGCAGACCTGTCCGGCGTTGTTGAGCTTGCCCTTTACGCAGGCGAGCGCGACCGAATCGACGTCGATGTCGTCGCTGATCACCACGGGCGCGTGTCCGCCTAGCTCCATGATCGCCGGCTTCATGAAGCGCGCGGCGAGCCCGGCGAGGTGCTTGCCGACAGGCGTGGAGCCGGTGAACGTGATGCCTCGCACGACCGGGTTCGAGATCAGATGCTCCGAAATCTGCGCGGGGTCTCCGTAGACGAGATTGAGCACGCCCGGGGGAAGACCCGCATCCATCAGTGCGGTCGCGAGCATGACCGCGCCCGCCGGCGTTTCCTCTGCCGGCTTGAGAATGATCGAGCAGCCGCTCGCCAGTGCGCCGCCGACCTTGCGCGCGGGCGAACTCATCGGGAAGTTCCACGGCGTGAACGCGGCGATGACACCGAGCGGTTCGCGTATCACCGTGTGCCGCATGCCCGGTTCCGCCGGAATCACGCGGCCGTACAGACGCTTGCCTTCATTCGCGTCCCAGGCCATCAGGTCGCAACTGCGCAGCACTTCGGCGCGCGCTTGCGCCAGCGTCTTGCCTTGCTCCATCGCGATGACCGGCGCGATCGCCTCGATCCGCTCGCGCAACAGCTCCGTCGCACGCAGGATGACTTCCGCGCGCCGCGCGGGCGGCGTGCGCTTCCAGACCTGAAGCCCGCCTTGCGCCGCGACGAGCGCGTCGTCGAGGTCACGCGGTGCTGCGTGCGGAACCATGCCGATCACGGTTTCGTCAGCCGGGCTGATGACCGGCTGGCCCGGCGCGTCGCGCCACTGGCCGTCGATGAGCAGCTGAATCTTTGGGTAATTGAATGGCATTAAAGAATCTCGATCGGAATTCGACGTTCAGGCCGCTACGGCCGACAGAGCGGCAGCCGTGTTGCCGACGCGATGAAAATTGCGCGCGTAGTAGATGAGCGCATCGGCTTCGCTGCGTGTCCGGGTGGCTTCGATGGTGCAGAAGAAGACCGTGTGGGTGCCGACTTCCGTGGTGGAACGGACTGCGCAATCCAGCGCGCTGATCGCATCCGCGAGTACCGGCGCACCGGTTTCGAGCGCGTTCCACTCGCCGCAGGCGTAGCGTTCGTCCATGCTGGCGTCCTTGGTCGCGAAGCGCGCGGCGATGTGCTGCTGGTCGGCCGACAGCACGTTGACGCACAGGACGCCGTTCTCGCGAATGATGGCGTTGTTGCGGCTCGACCGGTTGATGCAGACGAGCAGCGTCGGCGGCTCGTCGGTGACCGCGCATACGGCCGAGGCGGTGCAGCCCGCGCGCCCGGCGACGCCATCGGAGGTAATCACGTTGACGGACGCACCCAGGCCCGCCATGGCTTCTCGGAAGCTTGTCTTGTTGATCATGATTTCGCCCGATCCGGTTGAAGATGAGGTATCAAAGGGTCTGCTCGAAGCCGCCGCGATACTGCGCCGCCGGATGCGATCCGGGCAGGCGCGCATGGCCGAAGAGCTTCTCGCGATAAGTCCCGTCGCGATACGCCGTCTTGTAGGCGCCGCGTTCCTGCAGGACCGGAATCAGGAGGTCGACGACGTCGTCGAAACATTCGGGCACCACCGTGCGCGACAGATTGAAACCGCCGATGCCGGTTTCCTCCATCCACGCCATCATCAGATCGGCGATGCTTTGCGCCGAGCCGACCCACGGCGTCTGCCGGCTGCCGAGCACCATCTGTTCGAGCAGCTTGCGACGTGTCCATTGAGGGCCCGCGCTGCGCGTCATCGCTTCGACATTCGAGACGATGGCCTGGCTCTTCTGCGTGTCGATGGGTTCGTCGATGTCGTAACGCGAGAAGTCGATTCCCAGCGACGCCGCCGCGTGCGCAAGCGCCGCCTCCGAACTCACGTAGCGCCGATAGTCTTCGAGCTTGTCGCGCGCTTCCGCGTCCGTGCGGCCGATCACCAGCGACGCACCCATGAAGATGTTCACGTCGTCTGTCCGACGGCCGTACTGGACGGCCCTCTGCCGGATGTCGCCGACGATTTCCCGGATACCTTCCTTCTTCTGCCCGTTCACGAACACACATTCGGCGTGGGTCGCGGCGAACTGCCTGCCGCGCGTCGACGAACCCGCCTGATAGAGCACCGGCGTGCGCTGAGGCGAGGGCGCGCAGAGGTGCATCGCATCGACCTTGTATTGCGCGCCGTGGTGATGAATCGAGCGCACGCGCGACGGCGACGCATAGACGCCGCTTTCGCGGTCGTTGAGCACGGCGTCATCCGCCCAGCTTCCTTCCCAGAGCTTGTAGACGAGCGACATGTATTCGTCCGCGAGGTCATAGCGGTCGTCGTGGGCGAGCTGGTGATCGATACCGATGGCCCGCGCCGCGCTGTCCAGATAGCCGGTGACGATGTTCCATCCGATACGCCCGCCGGTGAGATGATCCAGCGTCGACATCCGGCGCGCGAACAGAAAAGGTTGTTCGTAAGTGAGGTTGCAGGTCACGCCGAAACCCAGATGCTTCGTGACGGCGGCCATGGCGGGCACGATCATCAGCGGATCGTTGGCGGGCACCTGCACCGCGCCGCGCAACGAGGCATCGGCGCTGCCGCCGTAGACGTCGTAGACGCCCACGACGTCCGCGAGGAACAGTCCGTCGAAAAGCCCGGCTTCGAGCTTCTTCGCATAGTCCATCCAGTACTGGAGTTCGGAGTATCGGCCGGACTGGTCGCGCGGATGCGTCCAGAGGCCCTGCTGAATGTGGCCGACACAGTTCATGTCGAATGCGTTGAGGCGGATTTCCTGCGGCATAGTCGTGTCCTTTATTCGATGGCGCCCGGCGACGCCTGAACTTGATGTGTTTACTATAGTGGACGATCGACTACGGTAAAAAGAATTTGCCTCAGGGTTTACGCTCGGCGTTGGCAGTCTGCGACGGACCTGCGCCGCGGGCCGAACATGGCCGCCGCTTATAATGCGTCGCTCCGATATCCAACCGACGACGAGGCTCCGAGTGACGAATGACCCGACCGACGCCATTGCCACGCGCATCAAGATCGAGCGCGAACGGCGAAACTGGTCGCTTTCCGAGCTTGCGGAGCGTTCTGGCGTATCGAAAGCCATGATCAGCAAGATCGAGCGCGGCGAGGCTAGCCCAACCGCGACTTTGCTCGGCCGGCTGTCCGGCGCGTTCGGACTGCAACTATCGACCTTGCTGGCTCTTGCCGAGCAGGCGGGATTGCGAATCAGCCGCGCGGATGCGCAGCCTGTCTGGAAAGACCCGGAGACGGGATATACCCGGCGCGTGCTGTCGCCGCTGAATGGTTCGGTGCTCGAATTGGTCGAGGTCAATCTGCCCGCGCACACGAGAGTGTCCTACCCGCCGTCCGCGTTCACGTTCCAGCATCAGCAGATCTGGGTGACATCGGGCACGCTGCTTTTCGAGGAGGGTGAGGTCACGCATACGCTCAATGCGGGCGATTGCCTGCAACTCGGGCCGCCTGTGCAATGCACGTTCGTCAATTCGACCGATGAGGCGTGCACTTACGTACTGGGGCTCGTCAAGCGTTAGGCATTGGCATGTCGACGATGGCCTCCCGTCGTTTCTTATCTATTTGTAGATAGACACTTGCGCCGAGAATTATGACGGTCGCACTTTTTTTGGTTTCACGGGAAACGTGCTTGACATACACGACCGCGCGGGGTGTGTTACCTTAACGAATTCGTTAATGGATACATGAAAATGGCAATCCGCGCCCAAGACGTGGTCCCCATCAGTGAGGCTCGGGCGCGTCTGACCGAGCTGGCCGATGACGTCGTCGCCGGCGCTGAGAAGGTCTTGACGAAAAACGGTTCCGCTTTCGTCGCGATCGTCGACGCGAGGAAGCTTGACTATTATCATGAGCTCGAGCGCCACGAGCGGGGCCGCTTGTTGATGCTCTCGGACGCGGAACGCGGGATGCACGACGTGCTCGCCGGCCGGACTTCGTCTGCCGAAGATTTCAGGCGCGCGTTGCAAGAGCGTGCCGAGGAACGCCGCATCAAGGGCCAGACATGATCGTCGTTGACGTCGCTGACTCGTTCAGCGAGTCCCTCGATGCCATCGAAGCGTGCACGGCCGCACGATGGTCCGACGATCTTGAAGGCGAAATAGTTGAGCTTATTGCGCGTCTGGAGCAGTATCCCAGGATTGGTCGTCGAGCAAATTTCTATTCAGTGACTTCAGCCGCATCGCAGGCTTGGCTGCAGCAAGTTGAGCAGTTGGCTGCACAGGCTCAGTTGTTTGAATTTCGGGAGTCTGTTCTCTCCGCCTATCTCATCCTGTACGCGTGTTCCGACACGCGCGTGATCCTGCATTCGATCCGCTACGAACAAGAGGCCAAGTACGGCCTCGATGCTGTCTGAAGCATCCGTGGCTTGCAGATCGGACCCGATCGGATGGCTCGAACTCATCAAATCTCAAAGGCAAAAACTGATATGGCGCAGAACCAACCCGGTGTACAAGGCGACTTTCTCAATGCGTTGAGAAAGGAACGAAAGCGCGTGGCGATATATCTGGTCAACGGAATCCGACTGGTTGGGCACATTCAATCATTCGATACGTACATGCTCTATCTCAATTCGACCACGGGATCCCAGATGATCTTCAAGCACTCGATTTCGACCATCGGCGAAGATACGGGTCCGGCCGTTCGGTCAAACAGCCGTGCGGGCGGATCGCGCGAGTTCACAAATCGTTCTCACGCAAAATAGGCCGCTCACGACGTTTCCAGGGGTCCAGCGGCGGCGGAAGGCTCAACGCCGCGTTCGCTGTCAGCCAAGGAGCCAAAGAGACCATGAACAAAGCAAAGCCGAAACTGACACGTCAAGACGCTGAGCGCCTCTTCGAGGGCCTGCCTGCGGGAGCAACCGCGAGGGCGTCGAGGCGTCCCGAGAATCCTTTCGGGCCGGACGCGTCCGACGTCGTGAAGCGCGTCGAAGACGAATCCACGCTCTGGAAAGACAACCTGATCACGCTCCCGGTGGCAATCGAGTTGCCTAGCGGCTATGACTCCGTGTCTCGCATGCGCGAAGCCATTGCGCGAGCTTTGCGCGTGAAGTGGGTGAGGGAGGGAAAAGACGAGGTTGTCGCCGAATTTCCGGAAGGCTGGACGATGATTCGCCCAGGAAGTGGCCCCTGCGAGTTGCGAGACCCATCCGGCGTGGTCCGGGCGCTATTCGGTTGGGCCAGGAATGCCGAGCTCAGGATCCTGCCACGTTATCTGATTGAGTCCCAGACAAACAGCTCGAACGGGTTGGGAAGCGTGCTTGTTCGCGATCGCGGGAACGGTCGAATTCTGGAGCGGTCTTCCATCTGGTCGGCGCGCACCGGTACCAACCATCCGGATTGGACCAAGCTCGCAGCATGGCTTGATTCACGTTATCCAGACCATCACGATCCGCTGCGCTACTGGGATGATTGCGAGAAAAATATCCGAACCTGAGCCGGAAAATCGAGTTGAACGCGTCAGCCCAAATCAGACATGCTCTCCTCAATTTTCTGATCTTTCTGCCGTAAACGAGTCATGTTAGATCGTCTTCGGCTGGGAGAAAGCTCAGCGAGCGCATGCGTGTCGACCTCATCACCCTTTACCTGCTAGCAATCGGAACGCTTCTCGCCAGCAGCGCCCTGACGCTCTGGGAGCGTCGGTCGTATCCACGGCGCAGGCGCGAACTTGGCGTGCTCGCAGCAGGCTACGCCACGCTCGCGTTCGGCTGCGCCACTGCCGCGATTCGGCATAACGTTCCTGGCCTTCCCGGCGTCGTGGGCTCCGCGCTGGCGAACCTCATCATCGTCGGCGGGTATCTGCTGAACCTGCACGGCGTCGCGCTCCTGAACGGACGCCGCTACGGCCGGATTTCTCTCTGCATTGTTTCGATGCTCGCGCTCGCCTGGGCCATCGCGGGCGAGCACGGCGAAGCGGTCATGTGGGCGTACATCAGCGCCATCCCCATCTCCGTGGTGTGCGGTCTGACCGCGCGCGAACTCCTCAGCAACCGCGATTCGAAATGGAAGCAGTCGCGCAACATCGCCGTGGCCATCACGGGCGGTCACGCGCTCTTCTACGCGTTCAGGGCCACCGTTCTGCCGTGGCTGGCGGCATCGTTCGGACCGCATTTGCTGGCGATAGTCGGCCAGGTGACGATGTACGAAGGGGTGCTCTATTCGGTCATTCTGCCCATGACGCTCCTGCGCCTCGCGCGCGACGAAGCCCACGCCGATCTGCGACGCGAATCGCAGACCGATTACCTCACAGGCCTGGGCAACCGCCGATGGTTCTTCGAAGAAGGCGCGAGCGCAATCCGCGAGAGCAACGCCTTTGCACCCGTGTCCTGTCTCGCGCTCGACCTCGACCACTTCAAGGCGATCAATGACCGCTTCGGCCACGAAGCCGGCGATGAAGTGCTGAAGTCGTTCGCCACGGTTCTCCGCAGCGTGCTCGGACGCGATGCGATCCTGGCGCGTATCGGTGGTGAGGAGTTTGCCGCGCTGCTGCCGGGGCACGAAAGCGCCCGCGCGAAAGACCTGGCCGAAGCCGTGGTTCGTCGATTCTCGCAGACGGTCACGCGCACGGCGCGCGGGGTGGAGATCGCGGCGACGGTGAGCATCGGCATGGCGCGCTTCGGGGCCGAGGAAGACACGCTGGCAAAGGTGCTCGCAGCCGCGGATCGCGCGCTCTACGGCGCAAAATCGCGCGGTGGCAACCGGCTCGAGATCGCGCGCGCCGCAACGACCCGCGCGAATCTCGAGGATGCTCCGGATCGCCGTCTGACGGCCCTCTGAGCATACTTTCCGCCATCCGACGACGGGTTCAGCCGATGCTTCGTTGCGAGCGCCGGGCGGCCGGTATCACCGCGGGGTCAGCGCTTGCGCTGCGCCCTGATCCGCATTCGCGTCGCGCGCGGGAGTCGCTGGGCCGGGACCTCCCGGTTCCGGTGCGCTCGTGTCATAAAGGCGGTCGGGAATGAAGAACGCGCAGATGCCGCTCAGAAAGAACACTGCGCCGACCAGCAGAAAGCTCACACCGAACGTAAATTGCGTGGCGATATAGCCGATCACGACCGGCGCCGCACCCGAGCAGAAGCGGCCCACGTTATATGAACCGCCGACCGCCGTGCCGCGAATCCGCGTGGCGAAGCTCTCGGACATGAACGCGCCCATCGTTCCGAGCGGCACGCCGTAGAGAAACCCGAAGAACAGCATCAGCCAGACGATGTTCTCGCGCGTGTGAAGAAACACGATGACCGGCAGGAACAACGCCGCGCCGATGCAGCCGAGCACATATACGCCGCGCCGGCTCCACAGGTCGCCGACCCAGCCCGCGACGATCTTGCCCACGAACGCGACGACGTACGTGCCGATCATATAGCCCGCCATCGAGCCGAAGCGCACGTGCAGTTCTTTCTCCAGGTAGGTCGGCAGCCAGTTGTTCAGCCCGTAGAAGCCCGAAAGCGCGAACACGGATGCGAGCGCCCACAGGATGAACATCTTGCGTGCCTCCCGATCCGAGAAGATCAGGTAATAGCGATTCTCGCGCCATGTGCGGCGCACGCGCGGCGCGCCTTGCCGCATCGCCACGCTGGCGCGCCAGCCGGGCGGTTCGGGCACGAACCAGTGAATCGCCAGCGCCAGCACGACCGGAATCGTCGCGACGTAAAAGAGCATGCGCCAGCCGTAGAGCGGCAGGATCCAGTTGGCGAGCGAGATCACGACGATGTAGCCCGCCGACACCCCCGTCTGCAACATGCCGAGAATCAGGGAGCGCCGCCCGGTCGGTACATATTCGGCGACGAGCGTGCTCACGAGGACCATGCAGCCGATCCCGAGCGAGCTGATGAAGCGCACGAGGGCGAACTGCGCGAAGGTGTGCGTGAGCCCGAGCAGGCCCGCGCCGAGGGAGAAGAGCGCGAGCGCCCACACGACCACTCGCACGCGCCCGAGCGCATCGCTCGCCCAGCCGCCGAGGATGCCGCCTACCGCCATCCCGACGAGCGTCAGGCTGCCCAGCGCTCCGGCCTCGACATTGGTGAGCCCGAATTCGCTTTTGATGCGCGTGAGCGTGAGGCCGTACATCATGACGTCGGCGCCGTCGACGAGCAGCGCGAGATAGCCGAGCGCGAACACCATCAGCCAGCGCCCGGTTTCAGGAGAGGCGCGACTCATGAGCGCGGCGTCTCATCGGCGTACAGCGGCATGCGGGAGACCAGCGCGGGCGCCAGAAACGAGCCGAGCAGCACGCCCGTGTCCTCGTGCTCGCGTCTGTACCAGTGCTCGACGTGCGTGAGATTCATCGTGCCGATGCATTCGCCGTCATAGGCGATCGGGATGTTGAGGATCGAGCCCAGGCCCATGTTCGCCATCGTCATGTGATCGTCGAACGCGCGGCGGATGTCGTGCGCGGTCTCGCCGCGAAAAGGCCGCAAATCACGGAGGATTTGCGTCGCCCACGCGGTGTCGCGCTTCGTCTTGCGGCCCCCGGCCGGATAGATGTCGGGCATGTTGGTGAAGATGCGCTCGACCTCGTGATTGCGCGCATCGTAAGCCATGATGGTGAAAAGCCGGAAGCCGATCGTCTCGGCGGCGACTGCCGCGACCGCGTCGAAGAGCGTCGCCGGCTGGGCGGGCTCGCGCATCGCGCGGGCGAGCCGTTGAAGGTCGTTCAGTTGCAATGGGCGCGTCGTGTTTGCTTCCGTGTCCCGCATGATGTCGTTATCCGTGAAAGTGCTCAGCCGCCGAGGTTCGTGGAGGCGAGGTGCTCGCGTGCATCGCCGTCGATCGCGCCGTTGATTTCGATGTCTTCGAGCGAGCGATTGCGCGTCTCGATGCCGAGGAAGAACACGACGCACGCGCCCGCGAGCAGGACGGCGGTCGTCATCGCGAACACCCCGAAGAAGCCGAACGACGGATACACGATGCCGACGAGAATCGGCGCGCTCACCGAGCCGATGCGCCCGAACGAGGAAGACGACCCCGTGCCTGTCGTGCGGACCGCGGTCGGGAAAATTTCCGGCGTGTACGCATAGACGCCGGCGAACGCGCCGTTCATGAAGAACGACAGGCAGATGCCCGCCGCCATGATCTGCGTGCCGGTATGCGACAGCGACAGCATGATCGCCGCGATGCCGCCGAGCGTCATGTACGAGGCCACCACGCCCTTGCGTCCGATCTTCTCGTTGAGCCACGCCGCCGAGAAGTAGCCCGGGATTTGCGCGCCGTAGATGGCGATGGAAAAGCCGAAGCTCTTCGTGATCGTGAGCCCTTCCTTGACGAGCAGGCTCGGGATCCACGAGAAGAACGAGTAGTACGCGAAGGCCACGGCGAACCACATCAGCCAGCTCACGGCGGTCGTTCCCGCGAGGCGCTTCGACCACAGCGTCTTCACGTTGTGCCAGGCGCTGCCGCTGCTCCTGATCGCGGACGGAATCGTGCCCACAGCCGATAACGGAGCGAGTGCGATGCCGCGTTGCGCATACCAGGCCTCGATGTCGTCGACGATGCTGCCGGCCTCGGCGACGCGTCCCTGGCTTTCCATCCAGCGCGGCGATTCGGGCAGTGTGCGCCGCCACCACAGCAGCATCACGACGGGCAGGGCGGTGATGACCGCCAGATAGCGCCAGCCGTCCGGAAAATTGCGCACGACGGTATAGCCAAGGATCGACGAACTCAGATAACCGAACGACATGAAGCCCACCAATGCGCCGCAGAACATACCGCGATAGCGGCGCGGCACGAATTCGGCGAGAAACGGCGCAATCACGACGGTCTCGGCGCCCGAACCGAAGCCCGCAACGATGCGCAACACGAAGAACGTATGCCAGTCGTTGGCGGTGGCGCTCGCAAGCGACGCGACGCAATAGATCGCGAGCGCGCTCATCATGATGCGGCGCCGGCCGATGATGTCCGCCAGCACGCCCGACAGGAACGCGCCAAAGAAATAGCCGATATACGTGCTGCTCGCGACGAGTCCGGTCTGCGCGCTCGTCAGGTTCCACAGCTTGCTGACGACCGGAAGCAGGAACGCGAGCGACGACGAATCGAGGCCGTCGAACATATAGCCCATTCCGCCGATGATCAGCAGCTTGCGATGAAAGCCGGATAGCGGCAGCCGTTCGAGGCGGGCGGCGACAGCAGACATGATCGATGTTCTCCGATGGATGCTGCGTCAGCGCCCGATGGCGTAGGCCTGCATCTGGCGCGGCGTGGCGGCCCCGCGCATCAGGCCGTGGCGGATGCCTACGGCGCACACGCGCCCGAGCGACCAGGGTTCGGCGACCGTGAGTTCGTGGCCGCGCGCGCGCAGTTCATCGAGCGTGGCTTGCGGAAAGGTGCCTTCCGCCGACATCTTGCCGAGTTGAATGTCACGCGGATAAAACGAGCCGGGGAAGTGCGCGGTCTGGAAGGAAGGCGAATCCACGGCGGCCTGCAGATTCAGGCCGAAGTGCACGTGCCGCAGCAGCAGTTGCAGCGACCATTGATCCTGCTGATCGCCGCCCGGCGTGCCGAGCGCGGCATAGGGCTTGCCGTCGCGGGTGACGAGCGTCGGCGAGAGCGTGGTGCGCGGACGGCGTCCCGGCCCGAGCGACGAGGGCAGTCCTTCTTCCATCCAGAACATCTGGCCGCGCGTGGTCACGTTGAAGCCCAGCCCGGGCACCGCGGGTGATGCCTGCAGCCAGCCGCCCGACGGCGTCGCCGACACCATGTTGCCCCAGCGATCGACGACATCGAGATGCACGGTGTCGCCGCGCAATTCGGGCAGCGGCGCGAAAGTGGGTTCGCCCTGACCAAAGCCGCCCGGTTGCTGGCGGCCCGCGTTGGCCAGGATCTTCGCGGCGCGCGCCTCGCTGTCGAGCAGATTGCCCGGACGGAATTCGAACGATGCGCGGCGCGGATCGATCTGCCGGCGGCGCGCGTCGTTGTAGGCGTCGCTCAGAAGCGTGTCCATCGGTACGTCGGAGAAGTTCGGGTCGCCGTAGAAGACGTCCCGGTCGGCGAATGCGAGCTTCGCGCATTCGATGACCGTGTGAACGAAGTCCGGTCCCAGCGGGTCCATGCTCGCGAGATCGAAGCCCTTGAGCAAGGCGAGCTGCTGCAGGAACATCGGACCCTGACCCCATGGCCCCGTCTTGTGGACCATGAAGCCTTCGTATTCGTAGGAGACGGCGTCTTCGTACGTCGCCTCCCAGCGCGCGAGATCGGATGCGTCCAGAAGGCCGCGATTGCGCTGACCCGATGTATCCAGCACGTCTGTCGAGCGGAAGTACTGATCGATCGCATCCGCGACGAAACCGCGGTAGAACGCAATACGCGCGCGTTCGCACTGCTCCGCGCGGTCACCGCGCGTCTTCGCTTCGCGCAGAATGCGCTTGTAGGTTTCCGCGATGGCCGGATTCGCGAACAGATGATTGGGACGCGGCGCTTCGCCGTCGCGCAGCCATTGCTCGGCGGACGTGCGCCATTCGCGGCTGAAGAAATCCTGGATCGCGAGAATCGACGACGCCATGCGCGGCAGCACCGGATAGCCGTGCTCCGCATAGCCGATGGCATAGCTCAGCACGTCTTCCAGCGGCAACTGTCCGTAGTCGCGCAGCAAGGTCATCCAGCCGCCGAATGCGCCCGGCACGACGGCGGGCAACAGACCGGTGCCGGGCATGACCGTGAGGCCCAGGTCCTTCATGTGATCGATGGTCATGGCAGCGGGCGTGACGCCCTGGCCGCACAGTACGCGCACGCGATCGTCCTTCGCGCTGTAGAACACGGCGGGCAACTCGCCGCCCGGCCCGTTCAGATGCGGCTCGACGATCTGCAGCACGAAACCGGCGGCCGCGGCCGCGTCGAACGCGTTGCCGCCTTTTTCCAGGACCGCCATCGCGGACGCGCTGGCCAGCCAGTGCGTCGATGCCACCATGCCGAACGTGCCGATCAGTTCGGGTCGTGTCGTAAAACTCATTGCCGTTGTCCCTGTGACGAACCATTGGTTTAATGGTTCGAATTACATCGATGCATGCGACTTCATGCGAAATCGAACCGACGCGCGTAGATTATGCCAACAGAAAAAGTAAAGCAATCCGTCGCTCCTCAGTCGGCAATCTGCTAAATTGAACCAATGCATATTGGTTCAACCGGAAGATCATGGAAGATTCCACGCTCGACAGGCTGCTCGACTATGTCGCGCAGCACAATCTGAAGGACGGCGATGCGTTGCCGTCGGAACGCAGCCTCGCCGAGGCGCTCGGCGTGAGCCGGCGCGATCTGCGCGGGGCGCTGGCTTCGCTGGAAGCGGCGGGGCGCGTCTGGCGCGGGGTCGGGCGCGGCACGTATCTGGGCGCGCGTCCGCTGAAGTTTTCGGCGTCGCTCAGCAGTCTGCGCGCGGGGTCGAGCCCGGCGGATATCGCGGAGATGCGACTGGTACTCGAACCGGCATTCGTTGAGCTGGCGACGAGCAAGGCGAGTCCGGACGATCTCGCGGAACTGGAGAAATGCGCGCGGCGCAACGCCATGGCCAAGGACGACGACGAATGGCAGCAGTGGGATCATCGCTTTCATTTGCTCATTGCGCAGGCCACGCGCAACCCGGCGATCATCGCGCTGATGGAGGTGGTGAACGGCATGCGTATGAAGCCGACCGCGCGCGAAAAAACCGCCGATCAGGACACACGGCGGCATTTCGCGGAGCAGCATCAGGCTGTCGTGAAAGCGATGATCAAGCGCGACGGTGCGACCGCCGCCGCGCGCATGCGCGACCATCTGCTGAACGTGCAGTGGCGGATACCGTCTCATCGAGGGTGAGTGTGTCCAGCAGGCTCCGGATCACGTGAGCGCCGCGCTGCTGCGGATGCAATTCTTCAACAGAACGCAACAATAAAAAAGGCGGCACCAACAAGTGCCGCCCATTCATAAGAGCGCCGAGCGCCGTCAGAAGACTTACCGCACCTTGCCCGCCTTCCACGCCGACAGCAGTTGCTCATACTTCACTGTTTCGCCCTTCGGCTTTTCGTTGGCGAGCGCCTTCCACGGCGCGTGCTGGTCCGACAGCCACTTCGACGGATCGCTTTGCGCATTCAGCTCCGGCGCGCAAACCTTCATGCCGGCCCGCTGCAAACGGGACAACACCTGGTCCATTTCCTTCGCGAGGTTATCCATTGCAGCCTGCGGAGTTTTTTCGCCGGCGACGGCGGTGCCGACGTTCTTCCACCAGAGCTGCGCCATCTTTGGATAGTCGGGCACGTTGTTGCCGGTCGGCGTCCACGCGACGCGCGCCGGGCTGCGATAGAACTCGATCAGGCCGCCGTACTTGTCCGCGTTTTTCGTGAAGTAGTCGCTATGAATGTCGGAGTCGCGAATGAACGTGAGACCGACAATCGACTTCTTGAGCGACACGCTCTTCGACGTCACGAACTGCGCGTACAGCCACGCGGCGGCGCGCTGATTCGGCGGCGTCGACTTGAAGAACGTCCACGAGCCGACGTCCTGATAGCCGTTTTGCATACCGTCCTTCCAGTAAGCGCCGTGCGGGGAGGGCGCCATGCGCCACTTCGGCGTGCCGTCCGCATTCGTGACGTTGCCCGGCTTGAGCATCGACGCCGTGAACGCGGTGTACCAGAACACCTGTTGCGCGATCCGGCCTTGCGCGGGCACAGGGCCCGCTTCGCTGAAAGTCATGCCGGACGCTTCTGGCGGCGCGTATTTCTTGAGCCAGTTGATGTATTTGGTCGTTGCGTAGACTGCTGCCGGGCTGTTGGTGCCGCCGCCGCGCGACACCGACGCGCCTACCGGATGACAGCCGTCAGGCGTCACGCGAATGCCCCATTCGTCGACGGGCATGCCGTTCGGAATGCCCTTGTCGGCTGCGCCCGCCATGGAAAGCCATGCGTCGGTGAAGCGCCAGCCGAGCGACGGGTCTTTCTTGCCGTAATCCATATGACCGTAAACTTTTTCTCCGTCGATGTTTTTCACGTCGTTCGTAAAGAACTCGGCGATGTCTTCATACGCGGACCAGTTGACCGGCACGCCCAGATCGTAGCCGTATTTCGCTTTGAACTTGTCCTGCAAGTCCTTGCGGGCGAACCAGTCCGCGCGGAACCAGTAAAGGTTCGCGAACTGCTGGTCGGGAAGCTGATAAAGTTTTTTGTCCGGCGCGGTCGTAAAACTCGTGCCGATAAAGTCTTTGATGTCGAGACCGGGGTTCGTATATTCCTTGCCTTCGCCTGTCATGTAATCGGATAGCGGAACGATCACGCCATAGCGATAGTGCGTGCCGATCAGGTCCGAGTCCGAGATCCAGCCGTCGTAGATGCTTTGCCCGGATTGCATCGAGGTCTGCAATTTCTCGACGACGTCCCCTTCCTGAATGATGTCGTGCTTCACCTGAATGCCGGTGATTTCAGTGAACGCGGTGGCAAGCGTTTTGGATTCGTAGGTATGCGTATCGATCGTTTCCGACACGACATGAATTTCCTTGACGCCTTGCGATTTGAGTTTCGCCGCGGTGTCGATGAACCACTTCATCTCGTCCATCTGTTGCTGTTTCGAAAGCGTGCTTGGTTGAAACTCGCTGTCCACCCATTTCTGCGCCTCAGGCGTGCCCGCCAGAGCCTGGTTCGCGAAGGCGCCAGACACGATGCTTGCCACTGCCAGCGCGACGATCCGTCTCCTCTGATGCATGGTCTTCTCCTGTGTCTTCCGTGCCCCTTCGATCTTGTCGGCGCCCGCTGGGGGCATCAGCGGAACCGGCAGTTGCCAGTCTTCATTGCATGCGTCGGCCTTCTAGCCCTTCCACATGATCGCGAGCAACACCAGCACCGAGGCCGTGAAGCCCGGCCAGGAACTCGAGCCCTCGGCGCTGATCGCGAGCCACGCGAGATTCACATACGCGGCACTCAGCAGGCCGATGAACAGGCGATCGCCGCGAGTCGTCGCGATCGGCAGAAAGCCCTTGCGTTCATGAGTCGGCGAGCGCAGTTCCCATACCGTCATGCCGGCCAGCATAACGACGATGCAGCCGAAGAAAATCGCCACCTCGGGCGTCCAGTACATCCACGTGAACATCACACTCTCCCCATCGCGAAGCCCTTCGCGATGTAGTTGCGCACGAAGTAGATCACCAGCGCGCCGGGAACGATGGTCAGCACGCCCGCCGCCGACAGCACACCCCAGTCCATGCCGGCCGCCGACACGGTGCGCGTCATCACCGCAGCGATAGGTTTCGCGTTGACCGAAGTCAGCGTGCGCGCGAGCAGCAGTTCGACCCAGCTGAACATGAAGCAGAAAAAAGCCGTGACGCCGACGCCCGACTTGATGAGCGGCAGGAAGATCTTCACGAAGAAGGCGGGAAACGTATAACCGTCTATGTACGCGGTTTCGTCGATCTCGCGCGAGACGCCCGACATGAAGCCTTCGAGAATCCACACGGCAAGCGGCACGTTGAACAGCATGTGCGCAAGTGCGACGGCAATGTACGTGTCGGTCAGGCCGACGCTCGAATAGAGCTGGAAAAACGGCAGCAAGAATACGGCGGGCGGCGTCATGCGGTTGGTGAGCAGCCAGAAGAACATGTGCTTGTCGCCGAGAAATCGATAACGTGAGAACGCGTACGCGGCAGGCAGAGCGACCAGCACCGACATCACCGTGTTCATCAGCACGTAGATGATCGAATTGATGTAGCCCCAGTACCAAGAAGGATCGGTGAAGATCACCTTGTAGTTTTCGAACGTCACGTGCTGCGGCAGCGTGGCGAACGTCGACATGGTTTCCTCGTTTGTGCGCAGGGATATCGAGAGCATCCAGTAAAGCGGAATCAGCGCGAACAGCATATAGACGACGAGCATCAACGTCCGCATCCAGCGGCGTTTATCCTGCATGGTCGTCTCCTTGGGCGGCAGGGCCACCTTTGCCCACGCGGCTCATCCAGTTATAGAGAATGAAGCACAGCAGCAGAATGATCAGGAAATAGATCAGCGAGAAAGCCGCGGCCGGGCCAAGATCGAACTGGCCGACTGCTTTTTGTGTCAGATACTGACTGAGGAAGGTGGTGGAATCGCCGGGACCGCCGCCTGTCAGCACGAACGGCTCGGTATAGATCATGAAGCTGTCCATGAAACGCAGCAGCACGGCGATCATCAGCACGCCGCGCATCTTCGGCAATTCGATGTAGCGGAATACCGCAAAACGGCTTGCGCCGTCTATTTCCGCGGCCTGATAGAAGGCGTCGGGAATTGCGCGCAAGCCCGCATAGCAGAGCAGGGCGACGAGCGGGGTCCAGTGCCAGATGTCCATCACCAGCACGGTGAGCCATGCGGCCGTGGGACTTGCCGTGTAGTTGTAGTCGAAGCCAAGACTATTGAGCCAGTAACCGAGCAGTCCGATATCCGGGCGCCCGAAGATCTGCCAGATCGTGCCCACCACGTTCCATGGAATCAGCAACGGCATCGCTAGCACGATGAGCGTGGCCGAAGCGCGCCATCCCGAAGCCGGCATCGAAAGTGCGAGGCCCACGCCCAATGGAATCTCGAACAGCAGAACGCACGTGGAGAAAAGGACCTGCCTGCCGAGCGCTTCGCGCAGATCCGGATCGGTCATGATGTTGCGAAACCACTCCGTACCGACGAACACATGCTGCGTCGGGCCGATGATGTCCTGCACCGAATAGTTGACCACCGTCATCAGCGGCAGGATCGCGGAGAACGCGACGCAGATGAACACCGGAATGACCAGCAACCACGCTTTCTGATTGACGGGCTTGTTCATCGCGCGGCCCCTTCGGAGATGCGTGTTTCGATTCTTTCGTCGTTGCAGAAGAACACGGTTTCAGGCGCAATGAGATGCAGCCAGGCAGGTCCGTCGACAACCCGCACATGCGGCTCGAGCCTCGCATTGAACACATTGCCGTCGCATTGCGCGGTAACCAGTTGATAGTTGCCGAGCTGCTGCGCGCGCAGCACCCGCGCGTTGACCGCACCGGCTCCTCCTTCCTGCGAAAGGCGGACGAATTCCGGGCGAATCCCCAGCTTGAGCGCGCCGTTTGCCTGCTGATGCGCGCCACGTAGCGTCGCAAGCGTGCCGGCGTCGAGCGGCAAGCGCTGCGAGCCGATTTTGGCGCCGTCGGCGTCGAGCTCGATCGGACAGAGATTCATGCCCGGACTGCCGATGAAGTAGCCAACAAAAGCGTGATCCGGCCGCAGAAAAAGCGCATCGGCGCCGCCTTTCTGAACGACGCGGCCATTTGTCATGACCACGACTTCATCGGCGAAAGTCAGCGCTTCTACCTGATCGTGCGTCACGTAAATAAGCGTGAGCTTGAGTTGCTGGTGGATCTTCTTCAACTGCCGGCGCAGGATCCACTTCATCGCGGGGTCGATCACAGTCAACGGTTCGTCAAAGAGAATCGCCGCGACGTCCTTTCGCACGAGGCCGCGCCCAAGCGAGATTTTCTGCTTGGCGTCGGCGGCCAGATCGCTCGCCTTGTTCGGCAGGTCGCGCGTCATATCGAGGATATCCGCGACCTCGTGCACGCGCTTCGTGACCTCGGCGGCCGACATCTTGCGATTGCGCAGCGGAAACGCGAGGTTATCGAACACGGTCATCGTGTCGTAGACCACGGGGAACTGGAACACCTGGGCGATGTTGCGCTGGCGCGCGCCGAGCGCCGTCACGTCGCGTCCGTCGAACAGCACCTTGCCCTCCGACGGCTTGACGAGCCCCGACACGATATTCAGCAGCGTGGTCTTGCCGCAACCCGATGGCCCGAGCAACGCATAAGCGCCGCCGGCATCCCAGACCATGCTCATGGGTTGAAGCGCGTAATCGTCGAGCGTCGCGGGGTTCGGTCTGTACGCGTGCGCAAGATTCTGGAACTCAATGCACGCCATAAGCCGCCTCCGGGCTGGACACCAGTTGGGTGTCCGCGCCGAACACAAACAGTTCGTCAGGGTCGATGAAAACGTCGAGCCGCGTGCCGAGCTCGATCTGATGCACGCCCTGCAACTGCGCGACCAGGTCGACCGCGCCGGTCAGCGTGCGCAAGTGCAGGTACGTTTCCGAGCCGCTCAGTTCAGCGAGTTCGAGCCGGCACGGAACGGCGATCGCATGCGAGGATTTCGCCTGAAGACGCAGGTGCCCCGGCCGGATGCCGATGCGGCATGCGCCGTTCGCAGCGGGACCGTGCCGGACTGGAACCTCCACGCCGATCGGCAGACGCGCGCGGCCGTTGCCGCACTCGCTCGTCAGCATATTCATCGGCGGGTCGTTGAAAACGGCCGCGGCCGCGACGTTGACCGGTGCGTTATAGACATCGAGAGTGGGACCGAACTGCAGCACCCGGCCTTTATCGACGATTGCCGTATAGCCGCCCAGCAGTAGCGCTTCGAGAGGTTCGGTGGTCGCGTAGACGACGGTCGTCTTGCCGTCAGCGAAAAGCGTCGACAGTTCCATGCGCAATTCCTCGCGCAGTTTGTAATCGAGATTCACAAGCGGCTCGTCGAGCAGCACTAGCGACGTGCGCTTCACGAGGGCACGTGCGAGCGCGCAGCGCTGCTGCTGGCCGCCCGACAGTTCACCTGGCCGCCGCTCCAGCAAATGGTCGATATGCAGTTTGGCTGCGACGTCCTGCACGCGCCGGCGGATTTCGGCAGGGTCGGTTTTTTGCAGGCGCAAAGGCGAGGCGATGTTCTCGGAAACCGTCATCGCCGGGTAGTTGATGAACTGCTGATAGACCATCGCGAGATTGCGCTGGCGCACGCTGACGCCTGTCACGTCCTGGCCGTCGACGAGCACTCGGCCGTCGTTCAGCCTGTCCAGACCCGCCATCACGCGCATCAGCGTGGTTTTGCCGGCTTGAGTAGGTCCGAGAAGCACATTGATGGCGCCTGGGACGAGGCGCAAATCCACGCCGTACAGATACGGTTGCCCGCCAGAAACGACACTGACTCGCTCCAGTTCCAGGACCAAATCGCTCTCCTTTGCGGCGTACGCGACGCCAGTCGCAGAAGCCAGCGCTTTAAGGTGGCGTCAATTGGGTTGCACTTTGATTACATGTCGCAGCCAAAATGTCCCTTTTGTTGGTTTGCGTTTAAATCGGGGTAAACCTTACGACAGGATGAAATAGAGGACATCGTCGGTGGGTTGGGGAGATCGACAGGAGGCGGGGGGGCGAGATGTAGCGTTGACTCAATTGTCGACGCGAGGGTGACGATCATGCAAAACACGTCTGCCGTTTTCGTGGGCATCCTCGAAACGTTGCACGGTGCTCAGCCAATCCGAACAGCATCTGTGAAGTGAGGGCGCGGTCGCGCACGATCGCAGTCTTTGAGCGGGCCAAACGAGATCGTTCGATTGAGAATTTTTGACATAATCCTTATTATCGATGTTTTGCTTGCTTCCAGTCGACCTTGCGCAAATCGCTTTCAGGAATCCGCTTCTCGGTCGGCACCGCCTGAAAGGCAATGCCGACCGAAGCGGCGGATCGACTACGAGCCTATCTCGGCACCGGGCATGTCCAGTGCGACGTCCGCGCCAGACGAAGCCGCCGGGATCCGCGCTCGACGGACGCCCGCGAAGAAGATACCCGCGCCGGACAGTGTCGCGGGTACTGCCAGGATGAGATAGAGCGCTGCGTTGGACCAGCCCGCGGACAGCATCAACGCGCCACCAAACGATCCCGCGATCGCACCGATCCGCCCGACGCCGAGCGCCCATGCCACTCCCGTCGCCCGGCTCGATGTCGGATAGAACCCCGATGCGATGACATTCGCGCAAACCTGCGAGCCGCTCACGCAGAAGCCTGTCAGGAAGATGCCCGCGGCAAGCCACCAGGCCGAGCCCGCAACCGCGAGCGATGCGACCGCCGCCGCGCCAGTGAGATAAGCCGCGCTCACGACCTTGTAGGCGTCGAACCGGTCGATCATGACGCCCAGCACGATCGCCCCAAGCACGCCGCCGCCTTGCAGCAGGCCCGCGAAAACCGACGCCTGTTTGAGGGACAAGCCTGAACGCGCTCCGAGAATCGGGAGCCAGTTGATCAGCATGTACAGCAGCAGCAGGCTCATGAAGAACGCGAGCCACAGTAGCAGCGTGCCACGCCGATAATCGGGATCGAAGAGCCGTCTGACGGGCGAAGCATGGGCCCGCTCGTCGGATGCGAGGTAGCGTTGCCCGGCTGCCGCGCGATCCGGCGCCACGCGTTTCAGGATCGCCGCGATGTGCATTTCGTTGCCCTTGCCGAGCGCGAGGAAGCGAACCGACTCGGGCAACGCGAACCACAAGACCGGCACCAGCATCAACGGAAGCAGCCCGCCGATGACCAGCACGCCGCGCCAGCCGAACTCCGCGACGAGATACGCCGTGACCACGCCGCCCAGCGCGGAGCCCAGCGAAAAGCCGCAGAACATCAAGGTCAGCAAGGTACCGCGCCGCCGCTCCGGACTGAATTCCGATGTGAGCGTGATCGCACTCGGCATCGCGCCGCCAAGTCCGAAGCCAGTCAGGAACCGCAGCGCGACCAGCCACACGATGTCTGGCGCCGCCGCCGATGCGAGGCACGCCGCGCCGAACCACGCGACCGAGAGGATCAGCACGCCGCGCCGCCCTATGCGGTCCGCCAACGGCCCGCTCAGGAAGGCGCCCATCATCAGACCGAGCAGACCGGCGCTGAAAAGCGGGCCGAGCGCCATCACCGACAGGTTCCAGTCACTGCGCACATGCGGCGCGATGAAGCCGATGATGGCGATATCGAAGCCATCCAGCGCCACGATCAGAAAGCACAGCAGCCCGATCATGATCTGGAAGCGCGACACGCGCGCCTCGTCGATGATGTCGCGCACGTTCACCGGCTCGCGCCGCAATTCCTTGGCGTCCATGAAGTCTCCTTGACGTGATGCTCAGACGTGCGCGGTTTGCGCTTTGCCGGCGGCGATGGCTTCCACCTGCTCGATGAACGCCGGATCGCGCTCGCGAAGGTCTTCGTGACTGACCCGCCCGGTGCGTCGCATGTAATCGTAGGCGAAGCTGACGGGATCGAGGTTCATGCGGGTATCGACGGACTCGTACCAGTCGAGACTCTTGCGCGCCGCGTCCTGAAAGCGATTCGAAGCGTCCTTTCGGCCTGCCTCGAAAGCGGCGAAGGCGGCGGGAACATCATCGCGATGAACCGATAGCGCTTCGCACAGCGCGATGGCGTCCTGCATCGCCATGCGCGTGCCCGAGCCGAGCGAGAAATGCACGCTGCGCAGTGCGTCGCCGAGCAGTACCACGTTGCCGTGCGACCAGCGCGCATTGCTGACTACTTTGGCCTGAAACCATTGCGAGCGGTTCGTCAACAGCGGCTCGCCTTGCAGGTCTTCCGCGAAGACTTGCTCGCAGAACGCGCGACTCTGATCCTCGGTGGCAGTGTCCAGCCCGCAACGCCGCCAGGTCTGCGGATCGACCTCGACAAGAAAGGTCGAATGCGTCTTGCTGTACTGGTAGGCATGTGCGATGAACACGCCCTGCGGCGTCTCGCGGAAGATCAGCGACACGGGTTGAAACAGACGCGTCGTGCCGTACCACGCGAACTTGTTGCGCCGTTCGTCGAAGCTCGGCTGGAAGTGTTCGGCAAGACGCGCGCGCACCTCGCTGTTCACGCCGTCTGCGGCGACGACGACATCGTAATCTGCCAGCGCGGCCGGATCGCTCACGCAACTTTTGTAGCGCACGTCGACGCCGGTGTCGCGGCACGCCTGCTGCAACACGTTCAACAAATCGATGCGCGATGTGCGCGAGAAATGGTTATTCGAAAGACGCACCGGCACGCCGCGATGCACGATTTCCATATAGTCGCAGCGCTCGTGATGCGCTGTGAATTTGCGAAAGAACGCCTCGTCCGCTTCCTTCAGAAAGCTCAGCGCGACGTCGGAGAACACGACACCCCAGCCATACGTCGCACCCGCGTCGTTGCGTTCGTGAACCACGATCTCGTCGCCGGGGTGACGCTGCTTCATCAGCATCGAGAAATAGAGTCCGGCGGGGCCGCCACCAATCACCGCGATCTTCATGATGTTTTCCTCAGCATTCCGTGAAATGACGCGCGGACTCGCCAAGCAGCGCCCCGGCATCCGGCACGATCGGCGCAAGGCCGAGATGATCGAGCATCTGCCGCACCGTGCAGACAGCCGTGGACGTGACCGGCACGCCGAGCCTGTCTTGCGCGACCTGGATCGCAGCGAGCGACGGCATCTGCACGCAGGCGGACAGCACGACCGCATCGGCATTGGCGATATGGAGCCGTCGGACATCGTCGAGCAGTTGCAGCGGATTGCGGCGGCCGACTTCGAGGTTGTCCGGTATCTCGAACGACAATGCATCCAGCACCTCGATGCCTTCGTCCTCGATATACGCGACGACGGCGGCCGTCAGCGGCTTCATATACGGCGTCATGAGCGCAATCCTGCGCGCGCCCATCGCCTTAAGACCCGCGACGAGCGCACCCGCCGACGTCATCACGGGCGCGTCGCAGTGGTTCTCGCGTGCGATGCGCCGCAGGTCCTGCTCCACCTGCCGGTGATAGCCCGGCCCCATCGCCATGATGGCGACGAGGCACGCGGTGCTCATCACATCGACGCGCGCGTCGGCGAGCTCCGCCGCGCAGCGCAAGCCCTCGCGATTCATCGCCTCCAGTTCCTCCTTGACGACGCGATGCATCCGCATGCGGCTCGAATGGAAGGTGAAGCGCTCCGGCAAAACGCTTTCGCGTGCGCGCAGCATCGCGGGAATCTCGGTCTCCATGGTCGTGTTCGAGCTCGGCACGATCTGGCCGATCCGATACGTGCGGGATGTTGCCTGCGTCATTCGGTTTCTCCTGCGTCAGGGTGTTCGGCGCAGCGCGCCTGATACTGTTCCAGCGCGTCGCGCAACACGACGGGCATCTCGATTGATTCGCGCGCGTCGCGGCGAATGCAGACCGGCGTGAGGCGCGCGATAAAGGCGATCTCCCCATCTGTCATGCGCGCGGTGATGGCGAGTGTGAACGTGCGGATGCGGATCGATTCGACTTCCACGGTTGCGTCGAAGGTCTCGTCGGGTCTGAGCGAGCGGCGAAAATCGAATTCGAGCGCGCGTGTGGGTGTGCCGAACCCGTGATGGTTCTTGACCGCCTGCGGCGTGCCGTCGAAGAGAAATCCATAGAAGAGTTCGGCGAACGAGATGACGTAATCGGAAAACGAAGCGGTGTAGACGACGCCCGCCGGATCGCATTCACCCCAGCGCACGCGGCGACGCACGACGAACGGCTGCGTGCACGCGACGTATTCGGTGGCGGTCATGCGCCCTCCTTCGCGATGCCCGGTGTAGCGGCATGCGCGGCGTGCCCTTCCGACATCCGCGCAGCGACGTCGCGGCGCAGAGCCGCCTTGTCGACCTTGCCGACGCGTGTCACCGGAAACTCCTCGACGATCTCGATGCGCTCGGGACACTTGAATTTGGCAAGACCCTGAGCGACGAGGAAATCGGCAAGCTGCCGCACCGTCGGCGCCGCATGGCCTGTGCGCAGGATCAGATAGACGCAGGCCTTCTCGCCATACAGCGCATCGGGCATGGCGACGAGCTTCGCATCCGCGACCGCCGGATGATGGCTCACGTACGCCTCGACTTCCTCACAGCCGATCTTCTCGCCGCCGCGATTGATGTTGTCGCGCAGCCGCCCTTCGAACGCGAAGCAGCGCACGCCGTCGATCAGCCTTTGCGTCACCATGTCGCCGGTGCGCACGAAGCCATCGGACGTCAGCGTCTGCGCGGTCGCCTCGGGCGCGCGAAAGTAGCCGCGCAGGCTCGATGGGCCGCGAAAGCACAGCTCGCCCGCTTCGCCGTCCGGCGCGGGTTCGTCCGTGCCGGGCACGAGCACGCGGATCTCATCCGCCTCGCAGCCCGACAGGCCTTGCGTGAAATGCCGCAGTTGAACGGCGTGCGCGGGACCTGCGCCCATCAGCAGCCCTTCGGTCGTGCCGTACAGGTTGAAGCACGGCACGCCGAGATGCGCTTCGAGCGAATCGGCGCGGCTCAACGTGCCAAACAGTTGCAGCGATGACAGATCGTGCCGCGCGATCTCCCGATACGCGATCATCTGCGGCGCGACCGGACCGATGGAAAGCCCGTGCGTCACGCGATGCGTCTCGATGAGCTCCAGCATCCGGGCGATGTCCACGCGCGGCATCAGCACGGTCGTCGTGCCGGCGGCCACCGTCGAGACGAACGCATACAACTGACCTGCGTTGTGCAGCAACGGCAGCGACCAGATCATGCGGCTCGCCTCGCTCATGCCGATGTGACGCATCCAGGCAAGCGCGTGACCGATGTACTCCGCATGAAAGCGCGGAATGATCTTCGGCACGCCGGTCGTGCCGCCGGAAAGCTGGAAGCTCAGCACGTCCTCGCTACCGATGCGGATCTCGCCCAGCACGGCGCGCGCACGGGATAGCGGCATCGCGTCGATGAGCGCGTCGATCGTCCGATGGCCGGCGCCGCCCTCTCCGCGCGCGACGACGAGATGTTCGAGCGATGCGATCCGCTCGAACATCAGCCTCGCGAAGCCGACGAGATCGAATGCCGAGAAATCCGCCTGCACGAAGTAGCCGCGCGGTTCCGACTGCGCCGCAAGCTGGCCGATTTCGACTTCACGATACTGCGGCACCGCGCAAACCGGCACGATGCCCGCCTTGTATGCGCCCATCAACGCGACGGCCGTGTCGACCGTGGTGCCCATCTGGAAGATCGCGCGGTCGCCGGGGCGAAGGCCGGTTTCGAGCAGCGCAGCGCCGAGCCGCTCGCTGCGCTCGTCGAGTTCCGCGAATGTGATCGTCGCTTCGTCGGAGATATAGGCGGGCCGCTGGGGCACGCGCGCGGCGGTGGCGCGCAGCGCGTCGCCGAGGGTCGTGTCGGACCATGCGCCCGATGCGAAATAGCGTTGCGCGAGCTCGGGCGGACAATAGACCACGCCTTCGATCGGATGAAAAATACCGCTCATGTGTTCTGTCTCCTGCATGTCCATGTGCCGTTTCAGCCGCGCGGCGCAATGCGCACGACATCGCGGTCGTAGCACTCGATGCGTCCGTTCAGTCCGCCGGTGAAGAGCCCGTACCAGACGGCGGGCTTCAGTCCCAGCGCGCGGCGCTCGAACGAGACCGGCTCGGCGGCGCTGATTTCGGTGTACTCGCCCCGCTCTTCGACACGGCAGCCAGCCAGCTTGCGCGCCGCTTCGATCAGCGGGGCGAACTCCGGCACGTTCAGCACGAAGATCTGCAACTGCTCCGCGCCAGTCTCGCGACGTTCGCCGAAGCGTGCCGCCTTGCGCGTCCAGACGTCGTCGATGCGAGTCAGGCCGCGCTCCTGCGTCTCCAGTTCGATCGCCGCTTCGAGCGTCACGGCGGCGTCGTGCGCGTCGAGCGGCTCCAATGCGCGCAGCTTGCGCGTGATCTCGATGAAATAACCGTTCGGATCGCGAAAGTAGATCGACTCGATCACCTCATGCGCCGTCTCCACCGACACCTCCACGCCGCGTGACTCCAGCCGTGATTTCCAGGCTTGCAGTTCCTCTTGCGTATCGACGAGCCAGGCCGTGTGCGTGGCGTCGAAAACGTGATCGTCGGGACGCGGCGGATGTGTCGCCCTTCCCTTCAGCGTGTCGGGTTCGCGACTTCCGAGGTAGTAGAAAAACGCGATCGTGCTGCCGTTGCCGCTATCGAAAAAGAAGTGCAGGAAATCCGGATGCGTGGCGGGCCCCCATCCACGCGCGGAAATCGTATGGATCAATGGCAGGCCGAGCACGTCGCGATAAAACTCGACGGTCTCCTTGAGCCTCCAGGTCGGGCGCGCCGTGTGATCCACGCCGCGCAGGCGCAGGGCCTGACCGGCGGCGGGCATGTCGCTCATCTTCATATCGGTACTCCGTGTCTGATCAAGCGGATTTCATTGGGGAAAGGTTTCGCGCAGCCAGTCGCGCACGATGCGCCCGGCGATATAGCGGCCCGCCTCCTCGCCTTCGGCAAGCGCCCGGCCGTGGTGATCGCCACGCACCCGGCGATGCGTTTTCGTCGACGAACCGAGGCTCGCGTAGATGTCCGCGACGACACTCGGGAAGCACGCCTGGTCGCCGGTGTATTCGACGACGAGCGAGGGTTGCGTGATCGCGGGCGCAGTCTTCGACAGCAGCGCGTTCGACGACACGCCCGACCACGTCGATAGCCACGCTTCCGGCGAGCAGCATCGGGCGAAGCCGACCGAGCCGTAGTTCGAGGCGAACGGGTCCGCGCCCCACAGCGACCCGTAGCGGCGATCGGACGGATCGAGCGACAGGTCGAAGCAGCGCAGATCGGCGTCGGTGCGCCAGATGGTCATCAGCGGCGTGTGCGCGGCCACGCGGCGCGAACGGGCATCGGCTGCATCCCCGGCGGACTTGACGCGCGCGCGGGCGTCGAGGCGCTCGGCGATCAGATTGCGCGCGATGGCGTCGAGCCGTTCCACCCGCGCGATTTGCGCCGCGCGATAGCGCTCGACGAAGGCTGCGTCGTAGCCCGACGGACGAGGCGGCGCGTCGAACCCGTTGGACGGCGCGAACGGATCGAGCGCCTCGTCGACGCTGAGCGCATCGTTCTCGTCCGTGACCGAAGGATCGATGCAGCCTTGCAGCAACGCGCCCTGTCCCGGATGCGGGGCGACGAAGATCACGCCATCCGTGGGCGGCATGTCGAGCGACGCGAGCTTCGTTGGCCGTCCGCCCGGCGTGCGTTCGATGCGCTGCGCCGGCGCCAGATTCGATTGCTGCGCATAGAGCGCGTAGAGTCCGCTGCCCCCCGAATTGCCGAGCAGCACGACGCGCCTGAAGCCCGCTTCGCGCAGAAAGCGCATGCCGGCCGCCACGTCGTAGAGCGCGAACTCGTGTTCGAGGCGCATGTCGTTGCCCACCGAGCGCGGCGCCTGTGTCCACGCCGCGTAGCCCGCGCCGACGATATCCGGGATCAGGTAATGACAGGCCATGAATTCGCGCGGATGCATGATGCAGACGACCGTATCCGCCGCACCGGTCGAATACAGCGAGCCACTCGTCGCGGCGCCGTCCTGCGTGCGCAGCACGACGTTGCGCGTGCTGACGCCCGCCGGAAGATCGCGCGGATTCCAGTCGGTGTTGAGAAATCCTGCGGTGGCGCCGCCAACGCCAACGTGCACTTGTGCAGATCGATTCATCGAGGTCATCTCCTTTTTTTACATCTTAGTCGAATTATTTTACGATGGCGTAGATTTTTGATTATGGTTTTTACGGATGCGTCAATTATTCGACCGGCCCGGTTCGCCACGCGCGGCTTTGCCACCAAGAGCGGCGGGCTCACGACGCGGCGCCGGAATGGGGTATCGTGATGAACTTTCTGACACAGTTGTCGAAAACGCCGTATGACCCGAACCCAGACCAAGAGCGACGCCTTGCGCGAAAACATCCTCGAAGTGGCGACGCGCCTTTTCATCGAGCGCGGCTTCGACGGCACGAGCTTCAACGACATCGCCGATGCGATCGGCGTGAGCCGGCCCGCGCTCTACTACTACTTCAAGAGCAAGGAAGCGATTCTCGAAGTGCTCACGGAGACGGTTACGCGTGCGGCGGGACAACTGGCGTCAGAGGCGGTGCCCGAGCACATGCAGCATCCGGCAGGCATGTTGCGGCATCTGGTATTGCGTCATGCGCAGTTGATCCTCACACATCCGCTACAGTTTCGGGTCGTGGAGAGAAACGAAGGCAACCTGCCGCTAAAGCAACGCGAACTGGCGGAGCAGGCGCGCCGAGCGGTGCTCGAGCAGTTTCAGCACGCGATCGAATTCGGCATCGAGCAAGGGCAGTTTCGCGCGCTGGATGCGAAGGTGGCGGCCTTCTCGATCATCGGTATGTGCAACTGGAGCGCGTGGTGGTATTCGCCTTCCGGTCCGCGCTCGCTCGAGCAGGTCTCGGGGCAGATCGCCGATATGGCCTTGCACGCTGTGCAAATGGAAAACGAAAGACAGTTGCGGGAGCCGAGCACCGCCGCGGTGATTCAGTTGCTGCGCGACGATATCGACATGCTGGAACGGCGTCTCTCGTCGGACGGGGGCCGCTCCGGACCTCGCTGATGCTGCAACGAAAGAGCGCATCGCGTTCAGGCCACGCTTGACGATCCTCGAATCGCCTACGCCTAGAACAGGTGATGAACGCCGGCAAGTACCACCGTCTGCCGGTTCGAAGACGAAGGCCCGATACCCAGCGTCACCGCCTTCGCGCCCGAAGACGCCTGCTCCACCATGACGTCGGCATAGAGCTGCGTGAGCTTCGACAGCGAATAGACGTTGGCGACGGTCACCTGCGTCCAGCGCTGTCCCGCGAGCGTGGTAGTCCACGCGCCCGCGCCGATCATATACGAGGGCGTGACCTGAAAGTTCGCACCGCCGTCGATGGTGCGATAGTTGTCCGCTCGACCGCCCTCTTCGATGCGCACCTGCGTGACGAGCGCATGCAACTGCACGCGGCCGATCTGCACGCTGCCGCCGATGCCCGCGTTGCGCACGCTGTCCGCGACGAACGGCGCGCTCGCCGTCAGCGCGACGCCCTGGAAGCTCGTCAGTCCGAGCGCGCTCGCGAGATTCAATGCCCGATCGTGATACTCCGAATACGCCGCGGCGAGATTCAGCGGGCCGTAACCGTAGGTCGCGCCGAAGCTGATGGTGCGTCCCGTGGTGCTGCTCGACTGATTGGTGAAGCCGTACATCGCGCCGAGGGTCACGCCCGCGATCGTCCGGCTGCGAAACTTGACCGTGTTCGACAACTCGACCGGCACCGTGTTGCCCAGTCCGTCGATATTGCCGGGGTGGAACGCGGAGAAGTCGCCGAGAGACTGCGCCGTCGACAGCGGCCCGAGCATCTCGAAGTGGAAGTCGGTCTGCCGTCCAAGCGTGAGCGTACCGATACCGGCATCGCTCAGGCCGACATAAGCCTGCCGGTTGAACAGCGTGCCCGCGCTCGACATCGCGCCGCTGATCGTCGAAAAGCCGGATTCCAGCTTGAACACGGTCTTCAGTCCGCCGCCGAGATCCTCGACGCCGGTGAGGCCCCAGCGGTCCGCCTGCAGCGTGCCCTGCTGCGCAATGAACGCGTGCGAGCCACGCAGATTGCTCACGTAGCCGACACCCGCATCGAGACTGCCGTAAAGCGTGACGCTGCTCTGCGCCTGAACGTTCATCGCGATGCCCATTACCGAAAGGGCGAGCGCAAGCCGACTCTTCTTCATAAGGGTCTCTCCGTCGATCAAGGGAATGAGCCGGCCGGCAGGCCGGCGGATGCTTCAGGAAGCGAGCGTCTGATACAGGATGGCCGCGCCCGACACGATGGCGAAGCCCATCACGCTGATGCGCAGCAGGCGTGCGTTCAGACGTTGATGCACGTGCTGGCTCACGAACGCGCCGACGATCACCGGCGGCACCAGACACAGCGCCGACATGAACTTCGCGACGGTGATCGTGCCGGTCACGCTCAACATGACGAGCGAGAGCGCTTCACCGATCGCGAAGCACAGCGCGATGGTCGAACGCAGCGCGGGCGCGCGGTAGTGCTGGAACACCATCGCCAGTGCGGGGCCGCCGATGCCGGTGGCGGTTTCGGTGATGCCCGTCACGGCGCCGGCCGCCATCAGCGCATTGCGTCCCGGCATGAAGCTGGGGGCGCATAGTGTGGCGACGGCGGCGGCGATCGTCGATGCGCCGATGAACACGTTCAGGTCGTGCGCCGAGATGCGCGTGATGATCCACACGCCGGCTACGGCGCCCGCCGTGCGGCCGACCGTGATCCACAGCGTGCCTTTCGAATCGAGCGCAGGACGTTCGCGCCAGGCGAGGTAGACGTTGAGCGGCAGCATCAGGATCAGCAGCGACACCGGCAGCAGTTCCGGCTCGATCAGACCGATGACGGGCGCGCAGATCAGCGCGAAGCCGACGCCGACCGCGCCCTGGATGAACGCGGCGATCGCGACGGTGACGGCGAGAACGAGAAAGATGGTCAGGCTCACGGACATTCACTCCACGGCAGGAAGGGGCATGCCGCAAGCGGCCCGAAGCGAAGGCGCCGCATGCACACGCTGAATCGGCGCGCGCGCGACGACTTCGCGCGCGACCTCATCGACTTCCCTGAGGAACGCGCGCGCGTCCCAGTCGGTCGGCCAGCCTTGCCAGAGGCGCAACTTTCCCGCGACGAAGACCGCGTCGATCTGGCTGCGATCCGCGAGTCGCACCAGCTCCCATGTGAGATCCCAGGACGGTCGCATCTCCGGCACATCGAGATCGACGAGCAGAAAATCGGCCGCCTTTCCTGTCGCGATTTCGCCGATACGCGCATCGAGCCGCAACGCATCCGCGCCGCCGCGCAACGCGCGATCGAGCCACAGTTCGCCCGCGCCGCACGACGAATCGCCGGTCGCGAGACCGAAAGCGAAACGTTGCGCGGTCTCGGCCGCGTCGAGCAGACGGAATGCATCGCTGCGCGTGCCGTCCGTGCCGAGACCGAAACGGATACCGAGCGCGTCCATCTGCAGCGCGAGGGCGACGGCATTGCCCTTCCAGGAACTCGCGACCGGGTTATAGCTGACCGCCGTTCTCGTGCGCGCAAGCAGATTCAGCTCCGAGGGCGTGACGAGCGTCGCGTGCGCGATAAGCGTCTGGGGCCCCAGCGCGCCCGCGTAATGCAGATGCTCGATCGGCCGCATCTTGCGTCGCACAATCGAGCGTTCGACTGCCGCGAGATGCTCGTTCGCATGCGTCTGGAAGATCACGCCCGCGTCGGCGCACAGCGCGGCGGCGGTTTGCAGCATGCCGTCGGAGCCGGCTTCGGGCACCGACACCGCGAGCGACGGATGCACGAGCGCATGACCTTCCCAGCGCGCCAGATGCTGCTGCGCGCGCACGACGATGGCGGCGCGCGCACGCGCGTCGATGTCCTCGGAGAGATCGTTGCAGATCAGGCCGAGCACACAGCGCACGCCGACTTCCTGCGTCGCCGCTGCGATCGTGGTGGCATCGCCGCTCGCGCGCGTACCGGCATCGCAGACGGTCGTGAAGCCGCCGCGCAACGCTTCGAGCGCGGCCAGCTTCGCGGACAGATACACGAGGTTCTCGTCGAGGCAATTTTCCAGCGGCACCCAGATGCGCCGATAGATCTCCGAGGGCTCGCCGAACGCCAGCGCCTTGCCGAACGATTGCGTCAGATGATGATGTGCATCGATGAATCCCGGCATGACGAGCTTGCCCGGCAGCGCGAGCGGTGCGAGATGCGGGTGACGCGCGATGACTTCATCGGCCGGTCCGACGTCCGCGAACTTTCCGTTCGACACGACCACAGCGTGTCCGGGCTGCGGTCCATCGGCGAGCAAAACGAATGCGGGCAGGAGCAGAAGCTCGTCGGCCTGAAGCGCGGCGGGCGTGAGATGAGGTGTCGTCATGATCGTTCTATCGGGTAAGAGAGTTCAGTGGCACGAGCGGTTGTCGTTGACGGCGGCTTCGAGATGGGCGACGGGATCGGCGGCCTCGCGAGTGCGCAAGTGAAAGTGCAGATGCACGAACAGCGCGTTGACGATCACCGCCGTCAGCGCGCCCATCGCGAGTCCGTTGCCGAGCACGATCTGCAGCGCCGACGGAAAGCGGCTGTACACGCCGGGCACGACGATCGGCAGCACGCCCATGGTCAGCGCGGCGGCGAGCGTGTACATGTTGGCGCGCGAGCGCAGGTCGATCTGGCGCAGCAGGTTGATGCCCATCACGCCGATGATCGAGAACACGATCAGCGCGGAGCCGCCGACCACCGGCGCGGGAATCGCGTTCGCGAGCCGGCCGAGCGGCGCGAGCAGCGCGATCACGACCAGCAGCACGCCAGCCGCCGCCGTGACGAAGCGCGAGCGGATGCCCGTCGCCTGCACGATGCCGATGTTCTCGCTGCTCGTGATGATCAGCGACGTGCCGAACAGGCCGCCGAGCACGGACATCGCCGCATCGCCGCGAATGGTCTTGGGCACCTCGGTCTGCGGATCGATCTCCTTGCCGACCACTTCCGCGATCGCGATGGTCTGGCCGGTGGCTTCGGCCATGGAGATCACGCTGAAGATGAGCAGCGGCAATGCCGCGAGCACGTCGAAGCGCGGCATGCCGAAGGGCAGCGGCGTCGGGACCGTGACGATCGGGCCGGACCAGACATCCGCGAAGCTCATGACGCCGAGCGCCCACGCGAGCGCCGCGCCTGCGAGCAGGCCGAGCAGCACGGCAAGCTGGCCGAGCATGCCCTTGAAAAGCTTCGCGAACAGCACGGTGAACGCGACGGTCGCGAGCGCCAGCCCAATGCCGAGCGGCGCGCCGAACTCGGCCGTGCCCGGCTTGCCGACGATCACGACGCCGTAGATCCGGATCAGATTGACGGCGACGAGAATCAGCATCGTGCCGATCACGATGCGCGGAAAGAACCGCAGGCAGCGCGCGAAGACCGGCAGCAACAGGAAGTAGACGAAGCCGGTGAGGATCGTCGCGCCGGCCGCGGTCTGCAGGTCGGTCTGCTGCGCGATGAGCACGAAGAGCACGACCGGCGCGCCGCCCGGCACCATGATGAACGGCAGGCGTGCGCCGAACTTCAGCGGCCCGAACGACTGCAGCAGCGTGCCGAGCCCGCACACGAGGAAGGTCGCGCTGATCAGATCGACGGTCAGCGCCGAAGATAGTCCGAGCGCCTTGGCGACCAGAAACACCGCCGTGATCGGCGAGGCCGCGACGACGAGCACGTGCTGGAGACCGAATAGAAAGAGTTTGGCGAGCGGCAGGCGCTCATCGACAGCGTGCACCGGCGGATTGTGGACCATGAGGGTTGACTCCTGTTTGCCGAGGAAACGACCGTTCGGTCGTTCTGCGTTTTCGCTCCCCAAATCGATTTGGGATCGCGATAAATAAAATGGGCGGATGCCCCAAATCGATTTGTGATCGTAGAATGGTGCGTCATTTATCGCTTGTCAAGTTAGGAAATCGACTAAGGGCGGCCGCCTCGTGAGCCGCCTCTCGTCATAGGAATATCCGCCGGAGAGCGTGAGAAAATCCGGCATCGCGAACCGAGCCACACGGAAGAATGAGCATGCAAAGCCCAGCGCCATCCAGACAGCGCCCGACGATTGCCGACGTGGCGCGCGCGGCCGGCGTCTCGACGACGACCGTCTCCCATGCGCTCAACGACAAGGGCTACGTCGACCCACACACGCGCGAACGCGTGAAGGAGGCGGCGCGCGCGCTCGGCTACCGCCCGAGCGTGCGCGCGCAGCGGCTGCGTACGGGCGAGGCGCATACCATCGCGCTCATCTCGTCGATGCCCTTCGAGATCGCCGGCGGCGCGTCGCGCCTCGGTTTTCTGATGGAAGTCGCCGCCGTCGCGGCCGCCGCAGCGCTCACGCGCGGACTCGCGCTCGTGCTGGTGCCGCCGGTGATGGCGGGCCGTCTTCCGCTGGAGCAACTCGATATCGACGGTGCGATCGTCATCGAGCCCACCGCCGACGACGCCAACGTCGCGCATCTGCGCGAGCGCGGCTTGCCCGTCGTGTGTCTCGGACGGCAGCCGGGCAGCGATGCGGTGCCTTATGTCGACATCCATTCATCCGCTACCACGCAGATGCTGCTCGAGCACTTGCGCGAACGGGGCTGCGAGCACATTGCGTTGCTCGTTGGCGCGCAGCAGCGAAATTCGTACATCGAGGCGCGCGCGAGCTACGAGCGCTTCTGCGAATTGCATGGCATGACGCCGCTGCTCGCGGCTGCGGATGAATCGGGCGGTGAAGACGCGGGAAGCGAGGCATGCGCCCGCATGATGGCGGCGCATCCCGAGATGGATGGACTGTGCGCGCTCGTAGACGCCTTCGCCGTGGGCGCGGTGCAGGCCATCGCGCAGAGCGGCAAGCACGTACCTCGTGACATCAAGGTGGTCACGCGCTACGACGGCACGCGCGCGCGCAGTTGCCGCCCTCCTCTCACCGCCGTCGATCTCCATCTGGACGATATGGCCTCGCAGGCGGTCGACCTGCTGTTCGCGCATCTCGGAGGCGCGGGTGCTGCGCGATGCGTGTCGCCGGCGTTGCCGGAACTCGTGATACGGGAGTCCTCGGGTGGAGTGGAAGCAGAGTAGATCGTCCGCCTGGAACGCTTGCGAGGACGAAATCCCGATCCTTCGACGGTTAGAATCTGCGTTTGCTCGCGGCGACCCTGAGCCCGCTTAGAAACTTCGATAAGCGTTGTTAGTCATCCGAATCGGCATTTGCGGACATTCCTCACGAGCAAAGTGCGCGACGCATGTCGCCACGCACCCGCGTCGAAGAGGACGAGCGCGATTCAGGCCCAATCGGCCTTATTCGATGCGATAAACCCATTCAAGCGGATCGGCGAGCCTGCCGCGCTGGATTCCGGTCAACTGCGTGCGGATGCGCTGTGTCACGGGTCCTTCTCCCCCGTTGCCGATCTGAAATTCTCCGGCGGCATGGCGAACCTCACCGACCGCGGTGACGACCGCAGCGGTTCCACAAGCGAATACCTCACGGACACGGCCGCTCGCGGCGTCTGCACGCCACGCGTCGAACGCATAAGCCGTTTCGTTGACTACGAGGCCTTCACGCCTGGCAAGCTCGATGATCGAAGCCCTGGTGATTCCCGGCAGAATCGTGCCGGACAGTGGCGGCGTCGTCAGAGAGCCATCGTCCATGACGAAGAAGAGATTCATCCCTCCCATCTCTTCGATCCATTTGTGCTCGGCGGCATCGAGAAAAACGACCTGGTCGCAACCTTTGGCCGCGGCCTCGGTCTGCGCGATCAGACTGGCAGCATAGTTGCCGCCGCATTTGGCCGAACCCGTTCCACCCGGCGCCGCGCGAGTGTATCGGTCGGACACCCAGACAGTAACCGACGACTTGCCTGCCTTGAAGTACGGGCCTACGGGGCAGGCGATGGCGCAGAACACGTATTCGTGTGACGCGCGCACACCGAGGAAGCTCTCGGAGGCAAACATGAACGGACGCAGATAGAGACTGCTGTCGCCACCAGGCACCCAGTCCCGGTCAACCTTGACGAGAGATTCCACCGCCTCGACAAAGAGCGCTTCCGGGAGATCGGCCATGGCAAGACGCGCAGCGGAGGCACGAAACCGCCTGGCATTCTCGAAGGGGCGGAACAGCGAGATCGAGCCGTCTTCGCCGCGGTACGCTTTCATGCCTTCAAAAATTTCCTGCGCATAATGCAACACGGCGCAAGCGGGATCGATCTGAAACGGCCGGCGAGGTTCGACCTTGGCATCGTGCCAGCCAAGCGTGTTGGTCCAGCGCATCGTCGCCATGTGATCGGTGAACACCCGACCGAACACGGGGTTTGAGATGCTCGCGACGATCTGTTCGTGCGGCGTCGGCGTTGCGCTTGGGGAAATGACAAACTGTGTAGGCATATCGGTATTCATACGTTCATGCGACCAATGGCGGAACGGGTCTCGTCAGACTCGCACGGCGACCCGCGAAGGATTGAAATGGAAGGCGTCGTCAGAGTTGCGAACGGGTTGTATCCGCCACCGTGTCTTGCCGCGACAAAGCGACGAGTGCGTCGTCGGACACGGTTGCTTCCTGATCGGCGAGCGCCTTGAATCGAACGAACGCTGCATTCAGTTCAGCTTCGCTGTCGATCTCGATTCCCAGCTCCTGCAACCGCTGCCTGAATGCATTTCGACCAGACAGTTTGCCGAGCACGATCCTGTTCGCGCTCCAGCCTACGTCTTCCGCGCGCATGATTTCGTAGGTGTCGCGCGCTTTCAGCACGCCGTCCTGGTGGATGCCCGATGCATGCGCGAACGCATTGGCGCCGACGACCGCCTTGTTAGGCTGCACCGTGAAGCCTGTGATCTCCGAAACCAGCCGCGAGGCTTCGACAATCTGAGTCGTGTCCACGCGCACATCAAGGCCGAAGACATCCCGTCGCGTCCTGACTGCCATCACGACTTCCTCGAGCGCCGTATTGCCCGCCCGCTCGCCAAGGCCGTTGATCGCACACTCGATCTGCCTGGCCCCGCCCGACTTGACGGCCGCAAGCGAGTTGGCCACGGCCAGGCCGAGATCATCGTGACAGTGGACCGAAAAGACCGCCCGGTCTGAATTGGGAATGCGTTCACGAAGCTCGCGGATCAACGCAGCGTAGCCATCCGGAACGGCATAGCCGACCGTATCGGGGACGTTGATGGTAGTCGCACCTTCGTCGATCACGCCTTCTATCACGCGACAGAGAAAGTCGAGGTCGGAGCGGCTCGCGTCTTCCGGCGAGAACTCGACGTCGTCGGTATGACCGCGCGCCAGACGCACTGCGCGCCGCGCCTGTTCACAGACCTGATCGGGCGACATGCGCAGCTTCTTTTCCATATGCAGCGCGGATGTGGCGATGAAGGTATGAATGCGGAATCGGCTGGCCGGCTTCAGTGCCTCGGCGGCTCGCGAAATGTCACGTTCGTTCGCCCGCGCCAGGGAACAGACGATGCTGTCCTTTACCTCGCTGGCGATCGCTCGAATCGCCTGGAAGTCGCCTTCGGAACTCGCGGCGAACCCTGCTTCGATCACATCGACGCGCATGCGCTCGAGTTGTCGGGCGATGCGCAGTTTTTCGTCTTTGGTCATCGAGGCACCCGGCGACTGTTCTCCATCGCGCAAGGTGGTGTCGAAAATGATGAGTCGGTCTGACATGCCAGTCTCCTGTGGGGAACGGCAATTGCGTTGATCAGGGAATGGGGGGTAACCCTTCCTGCCTGTCGCGACGCTGGATCACAGCGCCTGACCGCGCGATTATAGCTAACGATGACGCGGGAAAATCTAGGGTCAACCCGCATCGACCGGTCCGCATCTCCCGACTCAAGTCCGGGATATCTGAGGCAACATCCGAACGATCCGGGGCAGCAACTCCATCACCGGAATGCGGATCGCATCGGCCAGTTCGTCGATGCCGATGAACCCGCCGCCGTCCTCGCCGACGATCGTCACGACGCTGCCGACTCCGGCCTCGGGCAACGCGCTCAGATCGATCACCGTGTGTTGCAATGAGCGCCGCCCCATGATCGTCGCCTCGCGTCCGCCGATCAGCACGCGTCCGAACGGCGGCACGTGATTCAGCCCGTCCCCGAACCCGATCGGCACGACGCCAACGCGCATCGCGCGCTCGAGGCGAATGGGCGCCGCATAGCCGATACCGAGCGTCGATCCCTCCGGATGCTCCTGCACATGGATGATGCGTCCGCGAATGGCGCTGAGCATCGGGCGCAACGGCACACGCGCCATCCATTCGGCATCGAGCGCGCCGTAGAGCAGCCGTCCCGGATCGACCGCGCTGTAACGCAGCGCCGGATGCGCGATCATCACGCGCGAACTCGCGAGCATCGTCTCCAGATTGCGGAAACCAGCAGAATGCGCATCGGCGAGCGCGGCATCGAAAACGCCCGCCTGGCGCGCGGTGATCGCCTCGTCGCCGGGCGAACTCAGGTGCGTGTAGACACCCTTCAGGCGAACGGTCGACTGCTGCGCGAGCACGGCGAACGCTTCTACCCATTGCGACGCGAGAAAACCGAAACGGCCGAAGCCCGGATCGATCTCGATGAACGCATCGACCGGAACGCCCGCCGCCACGAACGCGCGCAGGCTCTCCATGCTCTGGATCGTGACGATCAGGCCGAGCGACGCGACGCGCACCGCGTTCTCCGGCAGCGTCGATGCGAACAGCAGGATGTCGCGCGTGACGCCTGCCGCGCGGATCGCCATCCCTTCTTCCGGACTGCCGACACACAAACCATCGACACCGGCGGCGTCGGCGAGGCGCGCGACCTTCGCCGCGCCGAAGCCGAAGCCATCGCCCTTGCAGACGAACCAGATCTTCGCGTCGCCCGCAAGCTTGCGCGCCACCGTGAGATTCGCGGCGATCGCGCCTTCGTCGATCTCCACCCACGCGGGACGCAGCAGACGGTATTCGCGCAGGTCGTCGGCGCATGCGTTCATGTCCGCACCTCGCCGGTCCGGACAGACAGCGCTTCCTGCAGGCCGTTCGATTCGGCGAAGACCCGGTCCTGCCGTGCGCGCAGTTCATCGGCGGGCAATTGCGCGAGCGCGGCGCGTGCCGCTTCGGTCGCGACAGGATCGATCTCGCCTCCGTCGATGGCCACGCCGTAAAGATCGCGCGCCATGCGCCCGGAGATCAGTCCGTCGAGCACATCCTCCAGGACCGCCTGCGGCTCGCGCTCCCAAGGCGGACCGTAGCCTGCGCCGCCCGCCGCGATATGACAGACCCGGTCGTCGCGCCCGAGCGCGATGACCGAGCTTGGCATGCTCGGCAGCAGCATGGATTCGCCGTCGCGCGTGAGCAGATTGAACGACGGGGAGCCGTCCAGTCCGCCGTGCGAACCTGCCGGCCGGTGAGCGCGCCGGTCCGAGCGCAAGCCCAGCGACGCGCTTTCCGCCCGCAGCGCATACGTGCGGCGCATCGCGAGTCCGCCGCGATGCTTGCCCGCACCGCCCGAGTCCGGCACGAAACCATAATCCGTGATGACGACGGGCAAACGCGCCTCGATCAGTTCGACCGGCTGATTCGACAGATTGCCGAGCGGATTGGCGATGCCCTCGCTGCCGTCGCACCGCGCGCTTGCGCCCCAGCTGCCAAGGATGCCGTCCGTGATCAGCCAGTTGCCCGCCGCGCCGCGTCCCGAGATCGACACCACCGATGGACCGCCTTCGCCAAGCGCGGGCATCGCATCGGGCACGATCTGCGCAAACGCGCCTTGCAGCACGTCGAACATGCGATACGCCATGATGCCGCGCGCAGCGCACGCCGCGGGCTCCAGCGGATTGACGATCGAGCCCGGCTCGGCGAACACATGCACCGGGCGCGAGAAGCCCTCGCAATTCGGCACGTCTACGCCGATCGCGCAGCGCACCGCCGCGTACGCGACCGATTGCGTCGTCGCGAACGGTCCGTTGATCGCGCCGGCGACCTGTGCATCGGTGCCGCTCCAGTCGATCGTCACTTCGTCGCCGGCGATCGTCACCCTGACGCGAAAGCGGATCGGCTGCGGCCGGTCGCCCAGGCCGTCGATGAAGTCGTCATAACAGTATTCGCCGTTGGGCATCGCGGCGATCGCCTGGCGCGTCAGCCGGTCGGCATAGTCGTGCAGCGCATCGACGAGCCGGGCGAAGCCATCGGCACCGTATTTCTCGATCAGTTGCGCGAGCCCGCGCGCGCCCGCGCGGCACGACGCGACCTGCGCGCGCAGATCTCCGCGCAGTTGATCGGGCATGCGCGAATTGATTTCGAGCAGCGCGATCAGCGTGTGATTCGGCTCGCCCGCATCGAAGAGCTTGAGCAGCGGAATGCGCAAGCCTTCCTGAAAGATCTCGGTCGCGCCGATCGCCATGCTGCCCGGCGCCATGCCGCCGATATCGGCGTGATGCACGATCGTCGCCACGTAGCCTTCGATGTTTCCGCCGAAGAACACGGGCTGAATCAGATACACGTCGGGAAGATGCATGCCGCCCGAGGTGTACGGATCGTTCATCACATAGACATCGCCCGGCTGGCCGCTTGCGCCGAAGCGCTCGATCACGTTGCGCATCGCCGCGGGAAACGCGCCGAGGTGGATCGGCAGCGTGAGACCTTGCGCGATCACGCGGCCTTGCCGGTCGAAGACGGCGGTGGAGAAGTCCATCGAGTCGCGCACGATCGGCGAATAGGCCGAGCGCAGCACGACGAGCGCCATCTCGTCCGCCACCGAGCCGAGCGCATTCTTGACGATTTCGAGGGTGATGGCGTCGTCCGAAGACGGCGTGTGCGTGGCGGATGTCATGTGTTGTCTCCCAGCGTGATGACGATGTTTTCATGCGCGTCGACACGGGCGCGCGCGCCTGGCGGCACGACGCAGGTCGAGTCGTATTCCTCGACGATCACCGGCCCGTCGAGCGGCCCGGCGCGCAGCGTCGCGCGCGAGATGACCGGTGTATCGACGAAACCGTGCGCCGGACCGAAGTACGCGCGCCGCATCACACGCGTCCCCGCGTCGGCGCGGGCGCCTCCCGCGCGCCGCGCGTCGTACACGCGCGAGCGCTCCGACTTCAGGCTGCCGAGCACGCGCAGATTGACGAGCTCGACAACATCTTCCTGCGATGCATGACCGTATGTACGCTCGTGCTCCGCGTGAAAGGCGCGCTTCACTTCTGCGATATCGACGGCCCCGCCCGATCGCCACGCGAGCGGCACGGCGAGTTCATACGCCTGCCCCGCGTAACGCAGATCGAGCGAGCAGCGCAACTCGATGTCATCGCGCGCAAGACCTTCTTCGATCATCTCGGCACGGGCGCGCGCTGCCAGATCTTCGAGCGCATCGCAGAGCGGCGCTGCGGCGTCGGTGTCGACCCGGCGGAACATCGTCTGCATGAATTCATGCTGCGTCGTCGAGAACAGCAGGCCGAGCGCGCTGAACACGCCGGGACTCGGCGGAACGATCACTGTGCGCATGTCGAGCAGCGCGGCGATCGCGTGCACGATGATCGGCCCGTTGCCGCCGAACGCGAACAGCGCGAAGTCGCGCGGGTCGCGGCCGCGATACGTCGATACGGCTTTCACCGCGCGCGTCATCGTCGATGCGGCGATCGAGAACACGCCGTAGGCGGCTTCGTGCAATTCCGTGTTCGTCGGTTCGGCCACGTGCGCGCGCATCGCATCGCACGCTTTCGCGTGGTCGATGCGCAGCTCGCCGCCCGCCAGATAGCGCGGATTCAGATAGCCAAGCGCGAGAACCGCGTCGGTGAGCGTGGGCGTCGTGCCGCCGGCATCGTAGGCAACCGGACCGGGCACGGAACCGGCCGAGTCCGGCCCGACCTTCACGAGGCCGCCTGCGTCGATGCGCACCATGCTGCCGCCGCCCGCGCCGATCTCCGACACATCGATGAACGGCAGCTTCACCGCATGGCCGCCGCCCTTCACGAGCTTGCTGCTCAGGTTGATGCCCGCGCCGACTTCATATTCCGTCGTGCGCGCCGGTTCGCCGCCCTCGATGATCGCGGCCTTCGCGGTCGTGCCGCCCATATCGACGGTGATGCAGTCGGCATATCCCGACGCCGAGGCCACCGATGCCCCCGCGATCACGCCCGCCGCCGGACCGGATTCGATGATCGCCGCCGGTTTCTGCATGACGGCCGCCGCGCTCATCACGCCGCCATTCGAATGCATGATCTGCACCGGCCCGCGCATGCCGACATCGCGCAGTCTCGCGATCAATGAGTGCAGATAGCTCACCACGACGGGTCCGAGATACGCGTTCACCACGGTCGTGCTGGTGCGCTCGTATTCGCGGATCTCCGGAAGAATCTCGTGCGAGCACGTCAGATACACGCGCTCGCCGAGCACACGGCGCAACAGTTCGCGAACGCGGATCTCGTGCTCCGGATTCGCATAGGCGTGCAGCAGGCTGATCGCGACCGATTCGATGTCCTGCGCCGCGATCCGTTCGGCCACCGCGATGACCTCGGCATCGTCGAGCGCCTTGGCGACGGAGCCGTCGGCATTCAGACGCTCGTCGACTTCATGGCGATGACGGCGCTTCGCCAGCGGCGCGGGCTTGCGATACGCGAGGTTGTAGAGCATCGGCACGCGCAGGCGACCGATCTCGACCACATCGCGGAAGCCGCGCGTCGTCACCAGCGCCGTGCGCGCGCCCTTGCCTTCCAGCACCGTGTTGGTGGCGATGGTCGTCGCGTGCACCAGCTCGGTCACCTGACGCGGCGTCGCGCCGAGCGACGCAAGCAGCGCCTCCAGTCCTGTCACGATCGCCACGCCGTAGTCCTGTGGCGTGGACGACACCTTCTTCGTGTGCACCACGCCCAGATCGTCGATGACGACGATATCGGTGAACGTCCCGCCGATATCCACGCCTGCCCGATAAAGTCTTTCTGACATGCTCACCGCCTCTTCATGTTCGACGCCGCCAAAGGCGCGTCAGTGAATCGATTCATCAAAAGCATCAAAAAAAAGCCGCTCAGAACTTGTGCACGAAGCCGATGCTCGCCACCGCCTGATTCTTCGACGACGACGGACTCATGGTCTGGACCTGCGAAGCCAGCGTGCCGTCCGACGTCGCCGGCAGCGGACCGCCGACCGGACGCGGAAATGCCCCGCCGCCGGCTCGCAACCAGATCACTTCCAGATAGACCGACGTGCGCTTCGACAGGAACTGGTCGACGAGCAGGTTCACCTGGTGCCAGTGCACCTGCGCGGGCCCATCTGAGCCGCCGGTGATGTTGTCGCTCGTGTAGGTGTACGCCGCGCCGACGATGAGCGAGGGCGTGATCGTGTAGCGCACGTTCGCTTCGTAGTTGTTGAAGCGATAGTTGATGCCGCTCGTGAGCGACGTGCCCACGTTGTTGTAGATCGCGTTGCTGTACATCAGGCTGAACTTCGCGGGCCCGAATATGTATGACGCGCCGATGCCCGCGATCTGCTCGCGCTTCGAGGTGATCGGCGCGTCGCAGCAGGTGATCGCGCCGCCCGTGTTGACCGTCGGCGTGGTGTTGACGCCGGGCCTGTCGTAGAGCGAATAAGCCGCCGCGATCGAGAACGGTCCCTGCGTATAGATGCTGCCGACCGACCACATGCGATTGTTCGAGAAGTCGCCGGCCGCGTTGCTGAACGCGTACATCGCGATGCCGGTGAAGCCGTGAAAATTCGGCGAGGTGTACTTCACCGAGTTGTTCACGCGCAGGTAGTTGTCGGTGTTGTCGTTGTCGTAGGGATGCGAGAACATCACGCCGCCCCACGCGCCGTTGGACGTCATCGTCTGCAGCGTGCCGACGATGGCGTCGTACTGGCGCCCGAAGGTCAGCGTGCCGTACTGCGCGTTGGCCACGCCCATGTACGCCTGACGCCCGAACATGCGGTTGTTCTGGCCGAGCGCCCCGTTGACGGGATTGAAGCCGTTCTCCAGCGTGAAGATCGCCTGGGTTCCGCCGCCCAGATCTTCCGCACCTTTCAGGCCCCAGCGGCTGCCGTACTCGCCGTTGCCCGTCAGTTGCACGGCGTGATGGCCGCCCTGATTCGACGACCACGTCAGCGCCTCGTTGATGACGCCATACAGCGTGACGGAACTTTGCGCGTGGGCCGCACAACTCGCGCCCGCGAGCGCGAGCATGCCGAGCGATCTGATCTTCACTGCTTCTCTCCAGACTGGCGTCGCCGATGCTCCGGTCGTGGCGACGATTGATGTTCGCGAATGAATCGATTCATTTGGTGCGGATACTCATGCAGTCCACCGAATGTCCGGGCTTCGTTTCAGTCGCGTAGTGGGTTTGTTGCGCCGCTCACGAGGCCGCGTGCTGTCCTGCAAGTCCTCGGGGAATCGCAGCAAGCAGTTCCGCCGTGTAGCGTTCGCGCGGCGCATGCAGCACCTGGCTTGCGTTGCCGATTTCCACGAGCCGACCTGTCTGCATGACGGCGACGCGCTCGCACAGTTCACCGACGAGCGCGAGATCGTGGCTGATGACCACGAGCGTCACACCCGCCGTGCGATGCAGCTCGCGCAGCAAGCGGATGATCTCCGCCTGAATCGACACGTCGAGCGCGGAGGTCGGCTCGTCGGCGACGAGCAGCGTCGGCCGACGCGCCAGCGCTCGCGCGATGCCGACGCGCTGCCGCTGCCCGCCCGACAACTGATGCGGCAGGCGCGCGAGCACCGTGCGCGGCAGGCGCACCATGTCGAGCAGATCGGAAATCGGCACGCCGTCGCGGCCGATGGCTTCGGCGAGCGACGTGGCGACCGTCTTGCGCGGATTGAGCGAGTTCATCGTGCTCTGGAATACCATCTGCACCTGCTTGCGGAACGCGGCGAGGTCGTCGCCCGCGAGTTGCGAGATGGATCGCCCTTTGAACTCGATATCGCCGCCAGTCGGTTCGATGAGGCGCACCATCATGCGCGCGACGGTCGACTTGCCGCTGCCGCTCTCGCCGACGATCGCGAGCGACTCGCCCGCTGCGAGGTCGAACGAGAGCCCGGCTACGGCGTGAAAGTGCTCGCGCCTCAAGAGGCGCGCGAGCGCGGAGCGCCCCAGCGCATACGACTTGCCCACATCGGACAAACGAAGCAGCGGCACGGCGCGATCAGATTGCAGCATGATTGCGGCCCTCCCCGGTCATGGCCTCGCGCGGCAAACGCGGAATGCTGTCGATCAGCTGGCGCGTGTACGCATGCGCCGGCTGCATGAAAAGTTGCGCGACTTCGCCGTGCTCCACGACCTCGCCATGACGCAGCACGACGGCGCGCGAACACAGCTCCGCCATCAGGTCGAGGTTGTGCGTGATGAAGACGAGGCCCATGTTCAGCTCGCGCACCAGCGAGCGCAGCAACGCGACGATCTGCGCCTGCACGGTGACGTCGAGGGCGGTGGTCGGTTCGTCGGCGATCAGGAGCGAGGGCTCGCAGACGATTGCCGCCGCGATCAGCGCGCGCTGCTTCATGCCGCCGCTCAGTTCGTGCGGATAGGCACGCGCCGCGCGACGCGGATCCCTGAAGCCGACACGCGCCAGGATGTCTTCGATCTCACCCGCAAGCGCGCGGCCACGCACCGGCCGATGCGCGCGGATCACATCGGCGATCTGCGTGCCGATCGTGAATGCGGGATTGAGCGCGGTGCCCGGGTCCTGGAAGATCATCGACAGACGCTTGCCGCGTAATTCGCGCAGATGCGCTTCGCCGGCCTGCGCGAGGTCTTCGCCTTCGAAGAAAATGCGCCCGCCGGTCACGTGCCCGCCCGAACCGAGCAGGCCGAGCACGGCAAGCGACGCCACGCTCTTGCCCGAACCCGACTCGCCGACAAGGCCAACTGCCTCGCCGGCGCTCACTGTCAGGTCGAGACCGTGCAGCACTTCGAGCGCATCGCGGCCGTGCCCGTAAGCGACCCGCAGCCCTTCCACCGATAGCAGTTCGCTCTTCATGCCGCACCTCCCTGCGTCGCGTCGGCCACGCGGCGACGACGCCTCGGATCGAGGATCGTGCGCATGCCGTCGCCGACGAGATTGAACGCCAGCACGCTCGCGAACACCGCCGCGCCGGGAAAGATCGAGACCCACCAGAAGTCGGTGAAGATCAGCGCGCGCGAGTCGGAGAGCATCGCGCCCCAGCTCGGCGTCGGCGGCTGCACGCCCAGTCCTATAAAACTCAACGACGCCTCGACGATGATCGTCACGCCGAGCAGCAGCGTCGCCTGCACGAGCACAGGCGAGATGATGTTCGGCAGCACGTCGGAGAGCACGATGCGCGTTGCGCTCGCGCCCTGAAGACGCCGCGCCGCGACGTATTCCGCCTGCACCTCGGCCCGCGCCAGACCATACGTGAGACGAGCGAGACCCGGCGCGTAGAGCACGCCGATCAGCAACACGAGCTTCGTCTCGTTGGAGAGCGCGATGCCCGCGACATGAATCGTGTCCGTTCCCGTGATGCCGACGAGTGCGATCGCCCAGATGAGCAGCGGAATCGACGCGAGCACTTCCATCGTTTTCATCAGCAGTTCGTCGGTCCATGTGCCCGCCTTGTAGCCCGCGATCAGACCGATGGCCGTGCCGAGCACCACGCCGATCGCGACCGCCGCGAGCCCGATGGCAAGCGATGCCCGCGCGCCCCAGATCACGCGGCTCAGCATGTCGCGTCCGACCTGGTCCGTGCCGAGCCAGAACTCCGCGCCCGGCGCCTGCAAGCGATGGTCGATATAGAGCTTCAACGGATCTTTGAGCGGCAGGATCGGCGCACACAGCGCGACGCCGAGCAGCACGACGATCAACACGAGCCCGACCGCACCGGTCGGCTCGCGCATCAGGGCACGCACGAAGCGGCCCGCGCTGCGCGCGGTGGCGGTCATCGCGGAAGGCCGTTCGGGCACGGCAGGCAAGGAGGAATCGGCCATCATTTGCGTTTCACCTTCGGATCGAGAACGCCCTGCACGAGATCTGCGCAGCCGTTCGACACAATGAAAATCGTCGTGATCACTAGCACGATCGCCTGGACGGCGGGATAGTCGCGCTGGAAGATCGCCGCCAGGAGCGCGCGCGACACGCCCGGCAAGTTGAAGATCTGCTCGACGATGAGCGCCCAGCCGAACATGTAGCCGTAGCTCATCGCGGCCGTGCTCACGAGCGACGGCAACGCGTTCTTCAATGCATAGACGAGGATGCGTCCGCGCGGCAGTCCGAGCGCGCGCGCCGTGCGGATGTAGTCCTGCGAGAGCGCATCGACCATGTTCGTGCGCACGAGACGGCTCAGCACCGCGATGTAATAGACCGACATCGTCAGCACCGGCAGTATCAGCGAGCCGAGGTGCGCGCCGATGCCGTCGGCCCACGGCGCGAGTCCGCCGACCGGCAGCCAGCCCGTCTTGAGCGCGACATAGCGAATCAGCAGCAGGCCGAGCCAGAACGAAGGTATCGACAGTCCGACGATCGCCGCGATCCGCAGGACATGATCGGCGGTGCCGTCTTCTTTCAATGCCGCGATCGTGCCGAGCAAGATCGACATGACGAGCGTCAGCACGAACGACAGCGTGACCAGCTCGACGGTGCCCGGCAACGTATCGGCGATCTCCGGCCCGATGTCGTTGCCCGATACATACGAGTGCCCGAAATCGAGCGTCGCGGCGTGCGTGAGCCATGCCCCGTATTGCGCGACGACCGGCCTGTCGAGCCCGTGTTGACGGTTGAACGATGCGATCTGATCGGCGCTCGCGTCGCTGCCCAGCGTGAGGCGCGCGGGTGAAACGGGCGTCGCGCGGCACATCGCGAAGAGCAGCGCGCTCACGACGACGAGCAGCATCAGCGAGGACAGCAGCCTGGAGAAGATTCTCATCGCATATCCCTCATGCCCGCCCGACGGACACGCCGCCGAGTGCGAGCGAGAAGCCCGTGTTCACTTCGAAACCCTTCACTTCGCTGCGCCATAGGTTCTGAACTTCCAGTGCGCCGATCCAGACCGCAGGCGCATCGCGCGCGATCGTCTGCTGCATATTCGCGAGCAGCGCCTTGAGTTCGGCGGGTTCGTCCGCGCCGTAACTCTTGTCGATCAGATCGACGAAAGCGGGATTGTCGTAGCCGGTCGCTTTCCATAGGCTCTCGGTCGGACGGAACAGCGCGTTCAGAAGGTACGTCGCTTCCGGCGGCGCGATGAAACCCGTCAGCACCGCCTGATGATTCCCGACCATCGCCTGCGAAATCATCTGGCCGAAGTCGAGCGGCCGAAGATTGGCGCGCACGCCGATCGACGCGAGCTGCGACTGCATGAAGAGCGCAGTGGTCGAGGTATCGATCAGATACGCGGGCTGCACGTACAACAGATCGAACGACGCGCCCGTCGCGTATTTCGAGCGCGCGAGCGCGGCGCGGGCCTTCGCCAGATCGAAATCGAGGCTCGCGGCGCTGGCTGCGTCGTACCACGGCGAATCCGGCGCGAACGGCATGCTGCTCGCCTTGACCGCGCCGTAGCACAGGTCGCGGCAGATTTTCACTCGGTCGATCACGAGTGAGACGGCCTGACGAAACGCGGGATCGTCGAACGGCGCCTTGCGCGTGTTGAGGCACAGCATCAGCGGACTCGTCGGCGACGGCCTGCTGTCACCCGCGATGCCCGGCGAGCGCCGAATCTGCCCGAAAAGCTGCGCGGGTGGCGCGCTGATGACCTGCGTCTGCATCGACATCAACGAAGCGAGCCGCGACGACTCCTCTGGAATGATGCGGAACATCACGCGCTCCCATTGCGGCTCGCCGCGACGCCAGTAATTCGGGTTGCGGCGCAGTTCGACGAAGTCGTTCGCCCGCGACTGCACGAAAATCCCCGGCCCCGTGCCGACGCCCACGGGCGCATGCCGGAAGAAGTCGCCCGGGTGCTGCTCGCGGCTGCCTGTCGGAAAGATGCCCATGTACTTCGACATGTAGTCGAGCAATGGCCGATACGGCCGCTTCAGGCGAATCACGACGGTGTTCGCGTCCGGCGCCGTCACCGCATCGATGACGGTCCAGAACGGGCGGCGGAAAGCCTTGTGCGCGGGATCGAGCACGTAATCGAAGCTGTATTTCACATCGGCGGACGAAAACGGCTGGCCGTTCTGAAAGGTCACCCCGCGCTCCAGATCGAACCGATACGTCAGACGGTCGGGCGAGACGGTCCATGCGCGCGCCAGTTGGGGCACGCGCTGGCCGTGGGCATCGATGCCGACCAGATTCTCGAAGATCAGCTGGTTGATCGCCATCACGTCGTGATTCGGCTGATTGATCGGATCGAGCGTCTGCGGATTGCTCGGGATCGCGACCGTCAGCACGCCGCCCTGCGCCGCCAGTGCCCGCTGGCCGAAAGCGAGCGGCAGCGACCAGCCCGCGAGCCCCGCTGCGCCCATTCGAAGCATCTGTCTTCGGGTTCTGTCGAAACTCATTGTTGTCCTTTGTGTCCCCGTTCTGACATTCGTGAATCGATTCACTAACAATACGAACCTGATACTTACACGTCAACCAATCAAAAATGAGGAACGCCGGAAATGCGATTCCAGCCGGCGAAATGCGATGAAAATCTGCCGCGCGCCCTTCGTTTGCCCCTTCGGTGAATCGATTCACGAAAGATCGCCGATCTGAAACACGCTGTCAAATCGGGTTGACCCTGAGAGGCTCAGCCGGGCTGAACGGTCCGCGCCCGGCGGCGACCCGGCGTGGCGGCCGCAACCGGCGGCGCGGCGCACGATTCGCGGATGATCATGCGCATCGGATGCCGCGACCGCCGGATGCCGGGCGGCGCGGTGCCGTCGAGCAGTTGCAGCATGAGGTCCGCCGCTTCCCTGCCGATGTCGCGCGGCTCCTGCGTCACGACGGTCAGCGCCGGCGCGCAGAGGCTCGCGTACTGATGATCGCCGACCGACACGACCGAGAAATCGCGCGGCACGCTCAGGCCGAGCTCGCGGGCGATCTGCAGCACCAGTGCGGCGTCGTTGAGCGGAGCGACCATCGCGGTCGGCCGCGACGGCCCCGCGAGTAGCGCGTGACAGGCGGCTTCGTCGAAGGCGTCGGTCCGTCGGATGAGCGCGGGATCCACTGCGATGCCGGCGGCTTCGCACTCGACGGTGTACCCACGCACCATCTCCCGCCCGACCCACGTGTGCTCGTGGCCCGCAACCAGCCCGATCCGCCTGTGTCCGAGCGACGCCAGATAACGCACGGCCTGACGGCATCCGTCGGCGTGATCGGTGAGCACCGAATGGAACTGGCCTTGCGCATCGCGCTCCCACAGCACGACGGGCATGTTCAGCGTATGGAGGATGTTGTAGTACGAGGGCGTCTCGTCATCGGAGATCACGCCGATCAGGCCGTCGAGGCGACGCTGGCGCAGGCTTTCGAGAAAGGCGCGCTCGCGCTCCAGGTCGTAGTGCGAATTGGCGATGAGAATCTCGTAGCCGCGCTCGCGCAAGCGAGTTTCGGCGGCGCTTACCATCTGCGCCGCCGTATGCTGTGCGATATCCGAGATCAGGCACGCGATCGCTTTCGAGCTCCCGCTGCGCATGCTGCGCGCCACCGCATTCGGCACGAAATTCAGCCGTGCGACCGCTCTCGTCACGGCCTCGCGGATTTCCGGGGCGACGTTGTCGCGCCCGTTGAGTACGCGCGATACCGAGCCCACGGAAACCTTTGCGAGACGCGCGACGTCCTGGACGGTCGGCGACCCTTGTGACGACTTGCGGCTGCGCGTGGAAGGCGGTGCGGACCCTGGTGTTTTCAGCTTCGGCATAGGCACTGATCGGCATCGACGAAAGTTTCGAATCGCAAATGGTGAATCGATATATTGCGATTATAAGCACTCTGCCGCTTGCCTACGTCGGCATCGACCGGGTCGGTCCTTGCAGGATTTGCTTTTTCCGCGCCGCTGCTTGAGCCGGCGCCTGGATTGCAGAAGTTTTCTTGCGAGCGATGCTCGAGTGCTCGAGTGCTCGAGTGCTTGAGTGCTTAGTTCGATGGCACGCGGTCGGCGTATCACCAGCAGACCGAGCGCATCTTCCAGATGGTGCAAATGTTGAGAGACGGCCGCCTGCGTCAGATCGAGCCGTTCCGCCGCGCGCGTGAAGTTGCCGAGTTCGGCCAGCGCAGCGAACGTGCGCAGCCATTGCGGGTTGAGCATGATGAGTTGTAGCTGCACCTGGCCATTCGTCGGTCAGGACTTCGTGTAACGCCCGATCACCGCAGCGGCGAGGGTCTCTGATCGACCTTGGGCGGTCAACCACTGGCACCGAAGCAAAAGCGGTCGCACATGCGACGCGCAGCCGCTCCTGATGCTGTCCCGATCGGTTCCGTCAACTGTGTGCGAGTCCCTCGACTGGCACCGCTCGGTAGGTTGCACCCCTAAACCGATCACGGCGCCGCCGCAGTGTCAGCGAAATGCTTGGCGGCCCGGGTCAGGCAATCCATCCGCCGTCGACCGTCAGGCTCTCCCCGGTCGTATAGCCCGCTTCAGGGCTGGCTAGATAAGCTACGGCCGCCGCGATTTCTTCCGGTTTTCCGAAACGGCCAACGCTTGCGAGCTTCGTCATCGTTGCGTGGTCTTCCGTGCCGGGTTGCGGAGCGAGTTCTGTATCGATCGGGCCGGGTTGCACGGCATTCACGGTCACGCCGAATTTCCCGAGTTCACGCGATAACCCGCGCGTAAAGCCTCTGAGGGCGAATTTCGAGGCGATGTAGAGCGTCACGCCAGGCAAGGGCGCGGCTTCGCCGAAAGCCGAGCCCACGTTGATGATGCGCCCCCAGCCTGCCGCGACCATGCGCGCAGCCGCGTCTTTTGCCAGTTCGATCGGCGCGCGCACATTCAGGTTGAAGTGCGTGTCGTACGACGTGTCCGACGAATCGAGGAACGGCCCATATTCGACTGTGCCAGCGTTGTTGACGAGAATATCGAGCCGCCCTTCGAAGCGGCCGCCGAACGCGCCATTCAGCGACCCAATGAGGCTCTTGACGCCTTCTGGCTGCGACAGATTGGCGCCGATAGCCTCAGCCTCGCCGCCGGCATCGCGGATTTCCTTGACGACGGCTTCAGCCCGCGCCGCACTCGACGCGTAGTGAACGATGACGGATGCGCCGTCGCGCGCAAGACGCGCCGCAATAGCTGCGCCGATTCCACGCGAAGCGCCCGTCACGAGCGCGAGTTTGCCTTTCAGAGCTTGGGTCATGCTTTTCCTCAACAGTAGGTTTTGAAGCGGTCCTCCGGCTTGAACAGCCGGAAGGGACTGCTGCATCGGAGCCAATGTTTCGTGCATTGGTTGATGCGTATCCTCCGCTGAGGCGGAATCGCCCGGTAGCCGCGGGCGGGGAATAGCGCCTATTCCTGCTGCGAGGGGGCAAAGGTGCGCAGCGTCTATCCGGTGAGGCCTGCGCCAGAGTTGCGCTCATCGAGAAGGTGCTCGACAAACGCGATGAAGGCACGCGCCTTCGTGGTTGCCATGCGACCGGACGGGAAAACCGCCCACAGGTCGATCGGCGGCAACGTCCAGTCAGTCAGGACGGCCTGAACCGTGCCGTTTGCGAGTTCGGGGGCGAACATCCATTCCGAAGCGACGGCAAAGCCCATGTGCCCGAGTACCGCCGTGCGCATGCCTTCAGCCGCGTTCACGCTTATCCGGCCGGACAAGGTCACGGTCGAGTCGGAGCCGTCACTGCGGCTGAACAACCACGATTCACCGCCGCCTCGCAGCGAGTAAACGACTGCCTGATGGCGGTTAAGGTCGACAGGTGTCTGAGGGACGCCGGCTTCGGCGAAATATGACGGTGTGCCGACGACGAACCGCCGCGCGCTGGAGATGCGACGCGCGGTCATGGTCGAATCGTCCAGCGTGCCCATACGCAATGCGACATCGACGCCCTCTCCAAGCAAATCGACGGACCGATCGTCAAGTACGATGTCGATGCTCAGATTGGGGTGCTGATCCAGGAAAGACTTGAGGGCTGGCAAGACATGCAGCCGGGCGAACGTAACGGCAGCGCCGATGCGCAACCGTCCCGACAAGCCTTCCGACGACGCGCGCACAGCCTGCTCGGCCTGATCGGCCTCATCGATGGCCCTCAGTGCGTGATCGTAGAAACGCTGACCGGCATCCGTCGGCGCGAGGCCACGTGTCGATCGCAGCAGCAGACGGGCGCCTAGACGTTCCTCCAGTTGTGCGACCGCCTTTGAGACGGCTGGCTGGCCGAGCTTCAGGCGGCGTGCGGCGGCAGAAAACGAACCCGCATCGACAACTGTTACGAAGGTCTCCATCGCCACCATGCGGTCCATGCGCCTTCTCCTAGCAGATCGTCAGCGAAAATGCGCAGTGTAGCGAAACGACGACCTCCCCAGACAAAGCACGCGTTAGGTGGGACGCGCCGACCTCACCTAGGCGATCAGATGCTGGGGGCCGCTTTCTTTCAAGACTCCGATGACTGCCTTCGAGTAGAGTGCGGCCCCTTGGCAGCTTGCTCTCAAACGCGGCTGGGCGTCGCTGATTGGCCGAAGGCGATGATTGCCGTTGAATGCATTGAGGGATAGTGAGACGACACATGAATCGTGCGCGTCGTCTCAGGCGTCGCAAACCTTCCCTCTACGCAGGCGCTCTTCGAAAGCGTACGTCTGAGGGTCACGCGCGGGCGCCTTTCGAGTCAACGCGCAGAACCCGTTCGGTCGTCTGTATGCGACAGCGAGAGCACGACTATTGCAACTTAGTCTGCGCCGCAGCGTCACCGGCCGCGACGCATTAGTAAGGGACTTCGCGGTCGGCGACGCCTGACTCGGACCGCGGCTCACTCGACTTGAAACACCGCGACCGCCTGACGCAACGCTTCGGCCTGCTCGGCGAGCGATTGCGCGGCGGCGGACGCCTGTTCGACGAGCGCCGCGTTCTGCTGCGTGACCTCGTCCATCTGCGCGACGGCCACATTTACCTGATCGATGCCCATACGCTGCTCGCCGGATGCCGCCGCCACTTCGCTCATGATGCCCGTCACGCGACTCACGGACGCGATCAGACCTTCGATCGTGCCGCCCGCATGCTCGACGAGCACCGAGCCGTTCGACACGCGCGCGTTCGAATCGTCGATGAGCGTCTTGATCTCCTTGGCGGCCACGGCGCTGCGCTGCGCGAGCGCGCGCACTTCGCCGGCGACGACCGCGAAGCCGCGTCCCTGATCGCCCGCGCGCGCGGCCTCGACCGCCGCATTGAGCGCGAGGATATTGGTCTGGAACGCGATGCCTTCGATCACGCCGATGATGTCGGCCATGTGCGAGGAAGCCTGCGCGATGCTGCGCATGGTCGCGACGACGTCGTTGACGGTGTCGCCGCCCTGAGTCGCGTCGCCGCATGCCTTGGTTGCGGCGTGCGTGCCTTCGGCGGCGTTGTCGGCGTTCTTCGCGACGGCGCTCGCGAATTCCTCCATGCTCGCGGCGGTTTCTTCGAGCGATGCCGCCTGCGACTCCGTGCGCTTCGAGAGATCGACGGTGCCTTGCGCGATCTCGCTGGCCGCCTCGGCGATCGCCACGCTCGACGACTGAATGCGGAGCACGATCGTGTTCAGACGCGCGCGCATCGTTTCGAGCGAGACCATCAGGCTGTCGGGGCTGCGGCCATCGACGGCGATCGCATCGCGCAGATTGCCTTGCGCGATGCGTGCGGCGAGCGCCATCGCTTCGCCCGGTTCGCCGCCGAGCGCGCGCGTGACACCGCGCGTGATGACGAGCGCGGCCACGATGCCGGTGAGCACGGCCGCCGCGCCGAGCGCGAGCATGATCGCCTTGGCGCGCGCGTAGGCGGCGTCGGCATCGCGGTTGGCGATATCGTTCTGTTCGTCCTGCAGCGCGATCATGTCTTTCGTGGTGCTCATCCACTCGCGCTGCACCGGCCGCAACTCGTCGATCAGCACGCGAATCGCCGCCTGCTGCTCGCGCGCTTCGGCAAGCGAGATCGCCTTTTCGATGATCGGCGCGGCGGCGGCCTCGTTCGCGCGCAGCTTGTCGAACACCGCGCGCTCGGTTGCTGAGGTGTGCTCGCTTTCCTTGAAGCGCGCGCCGAGCGCGCCGTACGCCTGCGCATAGCCTTGCGCCTGCGCGCGGATGCGCGCTTTCTCCGTCTCGACCGCGACCGAATCGGTCAGGAGCACGATGTTGCGCAGCGCGATCATCCGGTCGCTCACCGACAGGCTCAGCGCGTGCGCGAGCTTCGCTTCCGCATTGTTGACTTCGACGACTTCATCGAAGCGCGCCTGGATTTGCGACATGCTGACGAGGCCGAAGGCGAGCACCGCGAACAACATCGAGAGCACGATGCCGAAGCCCAGGCCCAGTTTGGTGACGACCTTCATGGTTGTGATTCTCCGTAGACAGACGCAGAAAGGGTTTCCCCCGATGGGAAATCCATTACTTTCATGCTGTTTACGGACTGCCTTCGGTTTACTTTACAGTGCTTTCGCAGCTTTTTGACATGCCATAGCTTTAGCCAGTGCAGCCGTCGCTCGCACTTTCTCATTCGGCCATTTCCGACACTCAGGCATCGGTGCTCGTGAGGTTGCGTTGGGACTTCGCCCGACGAAAACTTTTCGTTCGTCAGATCACCTGCCAAGGCGTCTCAAGTCTTGCGCTTACACTGCCGTTATGCCGACATCGCTTCGGCCTCTTCAGCTTACGGATACCACCGCCGCGCGTGACGTAGAAAATCGAGAAAATAATAGAATGCGCTACACAATATGCGATACATGCGGAGCCGAAGTGAGCGCTATGGTCTCTGTATGCAAACGCTGCGAGACCGCTCTACCGCCGAACGCCCCTACTGCGGAAGCATCGGGAGAAATTACGACGTCCTCGCCTCGAAGCTTCAGCCGGCAGATCATGCTCGCGTCAAGCATCGCTATCATTGGCGCGGTCGTTGTTGGCGGGGTTCTTGCAACCGCACCGCGGGACGAAAGTCGAATGCAGCGCAGAGCGGACGCGACTTCGGCAAGTGGCCGTGTGCTTCCGGCTGAGCAGACCGAACGCCTATCTTCGACGAGTGCATTAAAGTGAAGTCGGACCGCGATAACGCAGGCCTACGCCCAGCGTTGTAGGGGATCAGTCAGAGCGAGCAGACGTTCCCGCGGTATAGGCTGTGGATTCATCTTTCGCCGCGCCATCAAGCCGCCCTCGCAACTCGACGTTGGCGTATCGGCGCCGACACTTTTCGTTCGCGTTCGCAATCCTTGATGCAACGTTCCATAGCAGATTGCCGGGCGAACTCGCAGATCACGTATGCGCGTCATCCAATACGCTGAGCCGATTGGCAATTGATGTGCTGTTGACGCTTTTACCGCGGCTACCACCTTTTTCAAATGCGCCAGATCGCCATCCGCGTCGCGTGGATGCCGATGTCGTCAGGAGATCCTGCTTTGCCATGGTCAACTTCCGCGGCTTCGGGGAAATCCGCCGCACAGGTCACGACGCGTCATTGATCGCCGCTCGAGTCAGCGGGCGCCCTCACCTTGCAGACCAGTCGCTCGCCAACGAGGCGCGCGCCACAATACCGCGTCTCCTGACTTGTTATCATTTTTTTTGGTTCGGTTGGACGCAGACCTCTTCGTTCCTTGTTGCTGAATGCCCTCTCGCCACCTACGCTCACAACCTTCTCGATCGCTGGCTCGCAAGCCTTTCAGCAAAGAGATGTCCTCATCCGGCAAGTCCTAATCGCGCAGGGCTGGGCCCCCCTTTTGAAATCAACTGATAGCGGACCTTCGCAAGCTGCGCCCATTGTTAAAACTCGGTCGTTGAAGTTTCTCGTCAATGCCGTGGGCGCGGAGAATATCGCGTTAGGACTTGAGTCTAGCTTGACGCGGGTAGCCGAACTGATGCGCGGCTAGAGATTCACGCCCGAGACGGCCTTTCACATGGAAACTACGTTAGGGCTACCTTCCGGCTTTATCGACCAACATTAACCCGTCTGAAAGACGCGTGGAGTTGCTATATGGACTACCTCACGAGAAATCGCTCGGCGCTTGCTGCGCTGGCGCTCCTAATGACTGGATATCCCGTTGCCGGCGGCTCGCATGGATCACACTTGAGCCCAACCGAGTGCTGTAACCTGGCCTTGATCAAAAGCAATGCGCCTCCTACGAAGTCGCAACACCGAAGCGAGCTTTCGACCCTGAGGAAAGCGTGGTACAACCCGGCACCATGGCACGACGACCCAAACCAGCGCCACGCCGCTCTTGTATCGATTGCTATCCGATGATCGGAAAATCAAGTCTCGACTCGTCTCAATCAAATCGCTCTCCTCCTTATTAATCAATTCGCGCTTCCCGCTCCGTATCCACCGGCGTGACGAAGCGGACGAAAGAAAGCCCGAATCTCCTCCACTAGCAGTTCCGGTTGCTCCAGTGCCGCGAAATGCCCGCCACGTGGCATCGAACTCCATCGCTGTACTTCGAAGGCCCGTTCGACCCAGGAACGAGGAGGCATCGGCAGCTCTCGGGGAAATACCGTCACGCCCAACGGCGTCGCCACTCGTCCCGACGGGCCGAAAGCCAGCGGGCGGAGGCGGTTTTCCCTGTAAATCCGAAAAGACGCGTCGAGCGTGTGGCCGAACCAGTAGATTGAAATATCGGTCAGTAGCTGATCCATCGTGAAGACGCTTTCGATGTCACCATTGCAATCGCTCCAGGTCCGGAACTTCTCTGCGATCCAGGCGGCAAGGCCAACAGGAGAATCGGTCATCGCGTATGACAGGGTTTGGGGCTTGGTGCTTTGGACCGACGCATACGCACCTTCTGCACTCGACCAAGTTATGACGGCGTCGAGATAGGCGCGTTCCTCTTCGGTCATCGCATGCACGCTGTCGCTCATGCTCGGCCGAAAGCTCGCAGGGATGTAGTTGACATGGGCGCCGATCATCTGTGCGGGGAAACGGTGCGCAAGCCACATCGAAACTCCGGCGCCAATGTCTCCTCCCTGAGCCCCGAAGCGGTCATAGCCGAGCTCAGTCATGAGTTTCGAGCCACATTCCGGCGACGCCATGGGAGCCGCTTCCGGAAGTCTGCAAGGCTGCAGAAAAGCCGAAGCCGGGTAATGAAGGAACGACGACATGAAACGCGTCAGCCGAATCGCCGCCATATGATGCGGGGTCTGTCAGAAGCGGGAGAACGCGCTCCATCTCGACAAACGAGCCCGGCCAACCGTGAGTCAGCACGAGCGGCATCGGCTCTGGACCTTTGCCTTTTTGATGAACGAAGTGAATTTCGCATCCGTCGATGGTCGCCTGAAAATTCGGCAACTCATTGAGCCGCGCTTCCTGCGCACGCCAGTCGAACTGACTTTGCCAATAGTCCGTCAATCGCCGAACGAATGCCAAGCTCGCGCCATCATCCCACTGTTGCGCGTCGAGACACGCGGGAAAGCGGGTGTTCCGCAGGCGTAGCATGAGATCGTCGATCTGGCTTTCGTGCACATTTATGTTCAGAGACCGTGCGTACATTCTCGTGCTCCATTCGACGGGAAAGACGACCAGCCGACCGGCACTCGTCGAGTGCGGCCGTTGGCTTGTTATTTCGATTCGACTGCGCGACGAATCACTGCAGGAGCCGACACAAACGATCATCCGCCCAATGCGGGCGGGCGCTGAGTTAGCCGCCCTCCACCTGATAGGTTCTCGCAAAACCCGTAGCGGATATCAAACGAGCATCACATACGATTCTCTTCGTCCGCACAAGTCATTCCTGCGTTTGCTGAACATCAAAGTTCGACAGGATGCCCATAAGTGATGACCCTTGCCCCCGAGCCGACCTTGAAGGCGCGCAGCCGAACCGGAGAAAATCGCAGCGAACCCCGCTCACCATCGTCATCCATCTTACGAATTCGGCTTGGCCAGTGAGACCACGCTAACGCCTGAGAGACTCAACAACGCTGAAGGTGGCAAGAGAAGCTTCGCCTCTCGTATTCCAGCGCCCATGACGATCATCTTCCGCTCCAGTACAGCCGTGTCCACCAGTATTCGCCAGCCGACAGGCAGACCAAACGCCGTGATACCACCGTATTCCATTCCAGAAGCGCTGACAGCGTCGTCGGGGGAAGCGAACGATATGCGGCTTGCCTCGAGCGCTCTCCGGGCCGCGCCATTGACGTCGATTCGTTTGTCCGCGAGCGCGACTATCGCCGCCAGGTGTTCGGCACCATTCTTCTTGAATCGCACGATGATGGTGTTGGCATTGTCTTCGACCGGAATATCGTAACGAGCCATGCATGCATCGGTATCCGATGCATCGTCGGGCACGTTGAACACAACGACGTCCAGATCAGCAAGCGAATTGCCGACCCGTTCGGGTAACCGAGCGAAGCGTTCGCTCTCCGGAACGAGTTTTAGTTTGGAAAGATAGTCGGGGGTTAGCATGAACCTTTCCCAATCCCATAGACAGCATGCACCGCCTCGATCGCAGTGACACAAATCGCACAAGCGACGCCCCATCTCTTGGACACGTTCATGTTTCGAAACGTGGTACGAGATCCAATCCAGCGAGCTTCACGAGTTCGCCGCTGCTCACAAGCGACTGTGCATGGTCCAGCGCGCTAGAGAACTCCCAGTCCGTGGCCATCGAGGGCACGCGCTCGCGCACGGCGGAACGCAGCAATTCGAGCGTCGCGCACGAGCGCAACGCACCGTGACAATCCATCGCTTCCGTTGCGGCGAGAAGCTCGATTGCGACGATCGAATTCGCGTTGCGCGCCATATCCAGAAGACGGCGCGCACCGTGCGTAGCCATCGATACATGATCTTCCTGATTGCCCACCGTCGGAACGCTCTCGACCGACGCGGGATGCGAACGTTGACGGTTTTCCGCTACGAGCGCAGCCGCCGTGATCTGCAGGCTCATGAAACCAGACGTCAGTCCGCTGGTGCCCGTCAGAAATGGCGGCAAACCACTCATCGATCCATCGAGCAGGAATGCGATACGCCGCTCGGCCATGCCGCCGGTCTCGGCCGCGACGTTTGCAAGCGCATCGGCGACGAACGCGACGGGTTCCGCATGAAAGTTGCCGCCAGAGATGACGTCACCGTTATCGACGAGGATCAGCGGGTTGTCCGACGCGCTGCGCGCCTCGGTCTCAAGCATCGCACAGGCGAAGCGAAACACTTCATGGCATGCGCCCATCACCTGAGGAATGCAGCGCAAGCTGTAGGGATCCTGCAAGCGTCCCTTAGTGCGTTGCAACTCGCGGAACTCACTTTCCTTAAGCAAATTGCGCAAAGCGGCGGCGACCTCGACCTGCCCGCGATGCGGCTTGAGCGCGTGAATGCGCGGATCGAGAGGCGCGGTCGATCCAAGCGCGCCTTCGAAGGTCAGCGCTGCAACGGCCAGTGACGATTGCACAACCCGCCAGATTTCGAACATTCCAGCGAGGCACAAGGCCGTGGATACTTGCGTGCCATTCAGCATCGCGAGTCCTTCCTTCGGACCGAATCGGACAGGATTCAGTCCAGCGCGCGACAATGCGTCCGCGCCGCTCAGCAGCACGCCATTGAATGTCGCGCGGCCCCGGCCGATCATCACCGCCGAGAGATGGGCCAGCGGCGCAAGATCTCCGGATGCACCGACCGAACCCTGCCCCGGTATCATCGGCAACACACCTCGCACCAGCATCTGTTCGAGCAACCCGACGACTTCACCGCGCACACCGGATGCGCCCAACGACAGCGCCGTCAGCTTGAGCGCGATAACGAGGCGCACGACAGCCTCCGGCAGTGGATCGCCCACGCCGACCGTATGCGAAAGAACGAGATTCTCCTGCAACGTATGCAGGTCGGCTGCATCAATCCGTCGATTCGACAGATTGCCGAAGCCGGTATTCACCCCATACACGGGGTCGCCCTTCGCAATCATTTCGTCAACCATCGCCGCCGAGCGCATGACGTTGATGCGGGCCGCATCACCCAGTAACGCGGTTGCGCCTTGAGCGTAAACGGCGTACCAGTCCGCAAGCTTGTTCGCGCCTGGCACGATATCGATATTCATTCGACCTCCTGTTCTTTAGCGGCGGGAATCACTTCAACGTCGGTGAGCCTGTGTGCGCAACATAGTGATGTCGCGCCTGCTTCATGACGAAGGCAACGCCCTTTCAGCGAAATCTTTGAGATGGTGAATGTTTCTGCATTACCGTGCCAATTATTATTTCGTCGCCTTTGATAACGAACGCTTATTAACGACGCGCGTTTGACGTAGTCCTGACGCAACGTTTCGCTCTCTCATCGCTCGAATAAAATGTTCGACGGCGACCTCGCCATGGTCACGCCGATAAACCAGATACGTTTGAAGCGTCGACAATGATGCGTCACTGATCGGCACGACGTTCACGCCGGGCGTCGCGACGCCCGCGTAAGCGCCAGGCACGAGCGCTACGCCGTCGCCAAGCGCTACTCGCGCGAGCAGATTAGTGAAAGAAATCTCATGACCCACGATGCGAGCCGGCCGGCCGCGCCGCCTGATGATGGCAGTGAGACTGTCGTACACCTCAGGATGACGGTCGCGCGGCACGGTGTAGAAGGGTTCACCGGCAAGATCGCCGATCGACAGCATCGGCTCTTTCGCGAGCGGATGATCGCTTGGCAATGCAACTCCCATCTCGATGCGCGATTGGAGTTTTACGTTGTGGAGTTGATCGTCGCGCTTGGGTAGTGTGGTGACGAGAACGTCGACGAGCGACGCATCGAGCAACTCATACAAACGATCCGCACGCTCGACGGTCGGGGATATTCGAATCAGCGGATGAGCGTGGCGAAAGGCCCTGATATCCGCAGGCACGGTGCTATGAATGATCGCAGATGAAAGTCCAATCAGCAGGTGGCCGTCCAAACCATCGCCCATCGCGCGCGCATCGGCATGCATGCGATCCGCTAGCGCGAGCATTTGCGATGCCTGCCGAAGTAGTGTCGTTCCCGCTTCGGTGAGCGATACGGCGCGCTTACTGCGCCGAAGTAACTGGACGCCTAGTTGCTCTTCGAGCCGGGCAATGTGTTGCGTCACACCGGGCTGCGTCGAGTGAAGTGCCTCGGCGGCACGGCCAAAATGCAACAGATCGCCCGCTACCACGAACGTCTTCAATAGCTTCAAGTCGAGCATCCTGCCTCCCTTTCCTTTGCTCCCGCCTGGTCGCTCTGGACCCGGTCCAAGACCGAATTCCGGTGCTCAAGCGAATTTGCTTCCGATGCCGGTCATCGACACTCATTCGGCTGCCGCGCGCAGATACAGAAAGAGCACGTTCAAGCCTTCTTGCCTTTGCGTGATACGGAGCGCCGGCTTGCATCCTTTGGCAAGCGCTGACGATTGCCAAGGAGCGCGACCAGTTGCGTCTCGCATGCGGAAAACGAGTACCCGCGCCGCTGCGAGATCATGAACGTAAGTGGACGCATGTGCCAGGCGCGCCGTTGCAGTTCAACGAGCATTCCGTGCACGAGGTCGTCCGCGACCAGATGATGCGGCATGTGCCCCCAGCACAAGCCCGCCCTCAGCAGATCGTGCTTCGCGCCGAGGTCGTTCACCAGCCACTGGCGTCCGCTTGCGACCCCCTGCTGTGTCTTCTCTGCGTCGGGTTGATTGTCGGTTACGACAAGCTGGATGTGCCGGCCAAAATCCTCTCGCGAAATCGGTCCCGCGATCGCGGCCAGCGGATGCGATGGCGCACAGACGGTCACCATCCGCGCTTCGCATAGATGCAGCCTCTCGATCGCACTGGGGTCGAGTTCGGGCACATCCGCGATCGTCACAGCCAATCCACAGGTGCCATCGAGAATCAAGCGCTCGCCGCCCTGCATCGTCGTCATGCGCAGATTGATCGCAACCGTCGGAAAGTCCGCCTGCAGGATGCGCAGGCATTCGATCAGGTGCACACGCGGAAAATAGGTATCCACTGCAATCGAGACTTGCGGGACACCCGCTTCAGCGATCGAAGCTGCGCGCATCTTCATTTCCTCGGTGCGTGAAATCACACCGCGAGCATCAGGCAGGAGGCTGCGGCCCGCTGCCGTAAGTGTTGCCTTGCGAGTATTGCGCTCGAACAGCGCTACATCGAAGGCACTCTCGAGCGCGGCGATCGCGTGACTGATCGCCGACTGTGCACGCCTCAGCTCGCGCGCCGCCCCGGAAAAGCTTCCTGCGTCACAGACAGCAACGAAAGCCCGAAGTTGATTGATGGTCACGTTATCGAGCATACGTATCAAAAAAGTAGATGGTATCCATAGATATTTAGTCAATTGGCCTCATGACGCAAGCGGTCCAGAATCGTGACTGTCACTTTTTCGAAGGATGCATGTCATGAACAGACTGGATGGAAAGACCGCTGTAATCACCGGTGGCGCTACTGGCATCGGCCGCGCCGCAGCGAAGCGCTTTATCGAAGAAGGGGCCTTCGTATTCATCTTCGGCCGCAGGCAGGAAGCGCTCGACGCCGCTCTGGCCGACCTCGGGCCCAACGCCCGCGCGGTGAAGGGTTCGGTCTCCGATCAGGCCGACCTCGACCGACTCTACGCGGCGGTGAAGGCCGAGCGGCGAACCCTCGACATCGTATTCGCCAATGCCGGGGCAGGAAGCTCACTTCCGCTCGGCAAGATCACCGCCGAGCACATCGACGAAACCTTCGACACCAATGTGAAGGGAACGATCTTTACGGTCCAGAAAGCGTTACCGCTGATGAGCGAGGGCGGCTCGATCATCCTGACCGGATCGAGCGCCGGCACCACAGGCGCCCCGGCGATGAGCGCATACAGCGCGAGCAAGGCGGCGGTCCGCAACCTCGCGCGGACCTGGGCGGAGGATTTGAAAGGCACCGGCATCCGGGTGAACGTGCTGTCGCCGGGAGCAACGGCGACCGAACTGGCCAAGGAAGCGCTAGGCCAGGAAGGCCAGAAGCTCTTCGCCTCGATGACTCCGCTCCGGCGCATGGCCGATCCGGCGGAGATCGGGGCGGTGGCCGCCTTTCTCGCGTCGCCGGACAGCAGCTTCATGACGGCCAGCGAAGTCGCCGTTGACGGAGGTCTCGCGCAACTCTGACGCGCCATGTCCGCGGCGCTCTACGCGTTTATCCGGAGCGGCGCATTGGCGGTGAACCTGCGGGGAGATCGTTTGAGGGATAGGCCCCGTTCGTCCCTGGAACTCGTAGATGTTCTCATTGCGCGACGCTGATGGGCCACCCAGGGGTTGACCTTGTTTACCAGCCATCAACAACACTGAAACTTATGAGGAAACTTGCCATGAGCATTATCAGCATCATCGGGTCAGGAAGCATGGCCGCGGCGATCGCCGGCCGTGCCGACAGGGCGGGACACAACGTCGAAGTGGTCAGTCGCGACGCCGCCAATGCGCGGGCGCTGGCCGACAAGCTCACAGACAAAGTGACCACCGGGACGTATGGTGCCCCGCCAGCGGGCGACATCGTCATTCTAGCCGTGCCGTATTCCGGTGTGGCGGCGGTGGTCGCCGACTTTGGAAAGACACTGGATGGCAAGGTGATAGTCGATATCACCAACCCCGTTGCTCCCGATCTCTCGGGCCTCGTCACGCCTCACGGCAGTTCCGGCGCGCAGGAGACCGCCAGCAGCCTCCCCTCCGGCGCGCATGTCGTGAAGGCGTTCAACACCATCTTTGGCCACGTCCTTGCTCGGGGCGGCCGCCTCGACGCGTTCATCGCTGCAGACGATGCGCAGGCGAAGGCGCGCGTTTCGACCTTCGTCGAGAGTCTCGGACTTCGTCCGTTCGATGTCGGCGGTCTGCAAATGGCTCATGCGCTTGAGGCGCTCGGCCTGATGATGATCGGCTTGGCCAAGAATGGCGCCGGCACCTGGGACTTGGCCATGAACGTGAAAATCGGCTGAATCACCGACACCGCGGCTTCACTGGCGGTTCCGCAATGCATGAACAGATCGACACCTTCTGAGGTAACGGAATTGGAGAGACCGAGATGAGCATCGAAGAGAATGTCCAGACTGTGAAGGATTTTTTAGCTGCATTGGGCCGCGGCGTTGAGCAAGGTCTGCTGGAGTTGTCCGCCGAAGATATTGAGTGGATCATTCCGGGCAAAGACTGGCCGCTGGCCGGCACACACCGCGGGCACGCGGGCTTGAAGGACTTGGTTCAGAAGGCGTCCGAAGAGGTGGAGACATCTTTTGCCGGGCCCCTCGAATTCATAGCGGCGGGAGACCGGGTTCTGGTCGTCGGCGTCGCTCGGGGGAAAATCAAAGCCACGAATAGAATATTCGAGGATCATTTTGTCTTCGCCATTACAGTTCGAAATCGCCAACTGACGAACATCCGGGAGTATGTCGATACACAAGCACTGGCGCTGGCCTCCGAGATGGATGCGAGCCATCGACTCCGCTTCATCGAAGCCAACGAGAAACAGAACCCTTCGTAATCGACGAGTTTATCGAACAAGAATCTGCGGATACGCTGTTGAAATGAACGGCCGGTCGCTGGAGCGTAACCGACGCCTGAATGCCCGAACGACAAAGCGAGCGAATGTCCGCCCAGATGCACGGGTTATCGACAGGTTCTCTTTTTTCTCCCCGGCTCGCGGCATTACGATTCGTACCCGGCAGCGCTGTCGTGCCGCCGCCTCCCGTGCTGACGCTACACGCGGCATGCGCACTAGCGCCATGCTTGCGAGGCATGATGGCAAGCTTAGAAAGTCTTTCTCGTCTATAGATCCAACCGCTAGTCTACGTTCAGGAGCCAGAGCAATCCGGCTGACCTGACGACATCGTGGTCATCCGACTTGTCTCATGCTCCGGCGAGGTGCGCGCTTGTCGACCGACGCATTCCACGCGTGGTCTCTGCGATCGAAGATCCGGCGACGCTACATCTGGCATGAATCCATTCTCCTGGAGCCGCAAATGAGCAAATCCGTAGTCCTTATCACTGGCGCCCTCACGGGCATCGGCCGCGCAACCGCTTTTGCGTTCGCTCGCTCGGGCGCACGCCTCGTCGTGTCGGGCCGCCGCGCCGCACAGGGTGAGGCGCTCGAGGCAGAACTGCGCGAAGTGGGCGCAGAAGCGTTCTTTGTACAGGCCGACGTACGCCGCGACGAAGACGTGCGTCGCCTTGTCGACGAAACCATCGCCCGCTTTGGCCGGCTCGACATCGCAGTCAACAATGCTGGCACGGAAGGGCGGCCGGGTCCGGTGGTCGAACAGACCGCCGAGAGCTATGCAGATACCTTCGACACCAACGTGCTCGGCACGTTGCTGAGTCTCAAGCACGAACTGCGCGTGATGACCGCGCAGAAAGCCGGGAGCATCATCAACATATCTTCGACTTATGGTCACGAAGGCGCCGCGTTCGCGTCGGTGTATGCGGGCAGCAAACACGCGGTGGAAGGCATTACGAAATCGGCGGCGCTCGAGGCCGCATCGGCGGGCGTTCGCGTCAATGCTGTCGCGCCCGGTCCCACCGACACAGGCATGCTGGACCGTTTCACGAGCACGCCGGAGAACAAGGCCGCGCTCGCAGCAACAGTGCCGCTCGCGCGAATCGGCAGGCCCGACGACATCGCCGCGGCCGTGCTCTACCTGGCAAACGAGAGTGCTGCGTTCGTCACGGGGCAGATTCTCACCGTCGACGGCGGCAAGACCGCAGGCTGACTCTCAACGTGGATTCGCCCGCCTGCTCAACCGGCGAAACACGATACAAGCGACGTTTCTGGATAACAGACAATGAACACCGATCTCACCTTCTTCGAATCCAAGGCCTCCCCCAACTCTCGCAGGGTGCGTATCTTTCTCGCCGAGAAAGGCATCGAATTTCCAACCAAAGCGGTGGACCTCGGCGCGAAGGAGCAATTTTCTGATACCTACGTCGCAATCAACCCTCGCCGGCAAGTCCCCACGCTCGTGCTGCGAGACGGCACCGCAATTGGCGAAGTCCCGGCAATCTGGCGCTACATCGAAGAGGCCTACCCCGAGACGCCCGCGCTGCTGGGCACGACGCCAACGACGAAGGCGCTCGTCGCGATGTGGGAACGACGTGCTGAGCTGGACGGATTCTCGGCAGTGATGGAGGGCGTCAGGAATGCCGTCGCCGGGTTGAAAGGCCGGGCGCTGTCGGGTCCGCATGGGTATGAGCAGATTCCCGAAATCGTCGAGCGCAGCAAGCTGCGCGTCGCGAACTTCCTCGCCGATTTCAATGACCGGCTCAAGACAGTGCCGTTCGTCGCGGGAGACGCATTCTCGGTGGCGGACATCACCACGCTGGTGACGATCGACTTCGCGGCTGGCGGCATGAAGCTCGGCATTCCCCCGGAGTTCGATGCGCTGCAGGCGTGGTATGACAAGGTGTCGGCGCGTTCATCGTCGAAGGCATGACGAATGGGCCGACGTAGCCGGCCATGACCGATGCCGTGCGCTCAGTGGCCGCGCGCGCGGCTTCGGTGGTTCGCCTTGATGTCCGCGTCCGCGGACTGCCGCGTCGCGGGAAAGATGGCATCCAGCGCCGCTTGCGCGTCGCCTTTCATGTGCCGAAGCCTGGCGAGACTCATCGCGCAACGCGACTGCCACGCGACGAAGCCGAGTTCCCCCGCCATCTGAAGGGCTTCGCTCAGAATCGATTCGGCCGCCGGTATCGCCTCGTCGCCCCGGCTCGCGACCAGTATCTCCGCCTTCGCTCTCCATAGCTCAGGCAGAGCGCACCTGTCGTCGGTGCGAACCGCGCGTGTCAGCGACGCGTCGATGACCTCGGCCGCCTCGGCAATCATGCCCCGCCTGCACAACGACTCGGCGAGCGCTGTGATGTAAGGCGAGAGCGACACGTAGAAGCGCTTCGAACCGATGCTTGTGATCGCCGGGGAGATGGTCCGGGCGAACGCAGCAGTGTCGCCCGCGCGCAGATCGAGCAGTCCTTGCCACATCCGCGCACGGGCGCGCCACGTCGAAATACTGTGACGCCGCGTTTCCACCGCGAGAGACGCGACGGCCTCCTCGAGCGCGGCATCGTCACCACACAAGACGGCCAGCGTGCAAACGGCTTCGCTCAGCGCATAACAGATCGAGACGGGATGGTCGAACTCTCGCGCATCGTCGAGCGATTGTCGTGCTGCCTGCCGCGCCTGATCCACGTTCCCCATGAACCACAGCGTGAGTGTGAGCGATGCGTGAGACAGCATCTTCTCGTCGTACAGGAAGCGCATCCGTTGCGCGCGCGTCAGCGGCGAAGGATCATTCGATGCGCGTTCCAGGTTCACGAGCGCGCCCTGAAGATCGCCGCCGAATAGATGCGACATGCCATTCAGACGATAGGCTGCGAGCTGATCGCATTTGCATGCCGACGTCGATGCGAGGTCACTGAACCGATGAGCAAGCGAGATGGCCCGCGCGTATTCGCCATTCAGGTAGTGGCACATCCAGCGCCCCCACATGCCCAGCAGTTGATAATCCAGGTTACCGACCCGCGCCGCGATTTCCACGACCGATTCGAAGGCATCACTGGTGCTGGCTGCGACGGTATGACAAAGCAGGCACATCCCTCGCGCCGCATGAAGCTTCATTTGCCGCTCATCGACCGGATGGCCTTCGACCGACAGCCATTCCAGCGCCACGTCCACTTTCTCGAGACACTCTTGAAGCAGCGCCAGATGCATCAGAAACGGAATGCCGGTGACCGTGAGTTCGACTGCCAGCGGCATGTCCCCTTCAGCATTGAAACACCACAGCATCGCGGCGCGAAAATCATCCAGATGCGGCACATAGCCATTTTTCCAGTCGACGTCCGCGCGCACCTCCGTCTGGCGCTCGGCGGCCCGAAAAATCTCGAGGAAGTAGCGTGCGTGCCGCCTCGACCATTCACGCATCGCACCGCTCTCGCGTAGCGCGTCCCGCGCGTACGCACGCGTCGATTCCAGCAACCGATACCGGACATAGCCGCTGCCAGGAACCACCGAAACAAGCGACTTGTCGACGAGCTGCATCAAGGCCGCCACAACTGCGTCCGGGGAAAGCGCCGCGCAACTCGCCATTTCCTGCGCGGATGCCAGCGTGAACGTCCCTGAAAAAAGGCTCAGCCGATTCAGCACCGATCGCTGATCATCGGACAAAAGGCCATAGCTCCAGTCGAGCGTGGCGCGCAGCGTTTTCTGCCTCGGGAGCGCCGTGCGCGCGCCGTGCGTGAGGATCTGGAAGCGCGTCCCGAGCCGGTCGGCCACACCTTGCAGACCGAACGCCGGCACGCAAGCCGCGGCGAGTTCCAGCGCGAGCGGAATGCCGTCGAGCTGTCGGCAAATCTGCGATTTCAGCCGCAACGCCGCCCGTGTGTCCACAGTGACGGCGCGCGAGCTCACGCGCTCGTCGAAGAGACGCACCGCGCTGTAATGGAGCGCGCCGTTGCAATCGTCGTCCGGCGGCACATCAAGTGACGGAACGCGATACAGCAGTTCCGCGTCGATGCGCAGCGGCTCGCGGCTCGTCGCCAGCACGGTCGCTCGCGGGGCGATGTGCAGCAGCCGCTCGGCGATCCTCGCGGCGCCGTCGATCAGATGCTCGCAATTGTCCAGAACGAGCAGCAGATGCCGCGAGATCAGGCTCGGTGCAAGCCGGTCGAGCATAGGGGTTCCGTCGCCTGGAGGAAAACCGAGCGCGACGGCGATGGTCGTCGGGATATGGTCCGTCGATGTGGTGGCCGCGAGTTCGGCCATGAACGCGCCATCGGCAAAGAGATGCGCCGCCTGACGCGCAGCTTCGAGCGCCAGCCGCGTCTTTCCCACACCGCCGGTACCCACGAGCGTGACCAGACGATGCGTTTGCAGGCCACTGCAAATCTCGCGCACGGCCGCGTCCTGGCCGATGAGAGGACCGATCGCGGCAGGTAGCCGCGACCCCGGAAAGAACAGAGCGTCCGCTCGTAACGCGGGCGGTTCATGCGGTTTCGTCGTTGGCGGGAGCGGTTCCGCCGTGAACTGGTATCCACGCCCCGTCACCGTACGTATCGCCGCCCGATCGTCTCCGAGCGCCCGGCGCAGCGCGGAAACCTGAGCTTCGACGGTATTGTTCTCGACGACGCGGTCGTGCCACACGCTCGCGATGATCTCGTCCTTACTCACAACGGAACCACGCGACTCCACGAGAACGAGGAGCAGGTCGAACGCTCGCTCGCCGATGTCGACTCTGATTCCGCGATGCAACACCTCTCGGCGGCGCGGCGCGACGATCGTTGCCCCGAAAGCGAAGTCATCGTGATGCGGCATGCACGCGTTCATGCGGGCCTCCTCGTGACGAGGTGCGGACAACCGGGATCGAGCGTGAATCCGGGGCGCTCTCTTCATTCACCGGTTCAGCGCGAATCCGATTGTACCGCCGGGCCCGCCATGCAACGATGGGGCGTGACTCCCTGCTGCCGTTGCATCAGCACGTTTCAGCAAATTTCAGCGCGTACCGGACCGCATCCCGCAACTGTCACAGTTTCGAGCCGCCGTCGACGCGCAGCGTATCGCCCGTCACCCAGCGGGCCAAATCGGATGCCAGGAAAACCGCGGCACCGGCGATGTCGTCAGGCTGAGCCACACGCTTGAGCGCCTGTATGCCGAGCGTGAAGTCGCGGCCCGCGCCGGTTTTCGCGAAGTTCGACATATCCGTCTCGACAACACCCGGCGCAATCGCGTTGACACGAATGCCGCGCTCGCCGAGCGTGGATGCGAAGTGCCGCACGAGCGTATCGATCGCGCCCTTGGTCGCCGCATAGGCGGACAGATTGTTGACGGCGCTGCGCGCCGCGAGCGACGACAGCAACACGACGCTGCTGCCTTCGCCGAACATCGGCAGCAATTGCTGCACGAGAAAATACGGCGCGCGCACGTTGACCGCGAAGAGGTTGTCGAAATCTTCGACGGTCGTCTCTTCGATGGCGGCCGCCTTGGAGATGCCCGCGTTCGCAATCAGAATATCCAGCCGGTCGCCGGCCAACGCGCGCACCCGTTTTGCAAGCTCGTGCGGGCCATCCGCGGCGCGCAGATCGGCCGCGACCTTGTCGGCGCTGCCGCCCGCTGCGAGAATCGCTTCGACGACTGAATCCGCGGCGTCTTCAGTGCTGCCGAAGTGAACGAGCACGCGCGCGCCGGCCTTGGCCAGTGCCAGAGCGATGGCCCGGCCGATGCCGCGCGAAGCGCCCGTGACGAGCGCGGTTTTTCCGGTCAGATTGGTCATGATCAAACTCCTGAGGATGATTGGCGAGGACGTCGGCGGTTGTGCTCAGGCGTTCGGGCGTTCCGAGAGAAACTGCGCGACGTGCGTGACGAAGCGCTCGGGATACTGATACAGCGAGCCATGGTTGGCATCGGGATAGATGATCAGTTGGGCATCGGGTATGTGTTGCTGCAGGATCCACGAGTTGATCGAGTAGATGATCACGTCGTTGTCGCCGTTCACCACGAGCGACGGCTGCGTGATGGCCACCAGATAGGCATACGGGTTTTCGCGCGCGGCGCCCCACTTGGCGAGCGCGGCGAGCTGAGCCGGCGCCACCTTGTCGTTCGCTTCGGGATCGCGGTTTTCCTTGCGCAGACGAAACCGTTCGAGGAAAGCGCGCCCCGCTGTCTGGCTCGCGGCAGACGGCGCGAAGTGCACGCGCAGCCAGAGATGGTCGGGCTCGTCATAACTCACGCCGAAGATCTCCTGTGCTTCCGGAGTCAGCGAAGCCATGCCTTCACCGCTGCGCGGACCGGTGCCGACGAGAATCAGCCTGCGCACCAGTTGAGGTCTCGTGAGCGCGAGCTGCTGCGCGATGAGACCGCCCATCGAGAAGCCGAGCACGTCGACCTGTTTCAATTCCAGTGCATCGATGAAAGCCGCCGCGTTCGCCGCCATTTCCTCGATCGATTCCGGCACCGTGCCCGAGCTGCTGGAGATGCCCGCGTTGTTGAACAGGATCACTTCGCGGCCTTGGGCGAGACCGTCTGTGACGGCCGGATCCCAGTGATCCATCGTGCCAGTGAAGTGGATGTTCATGACGAGCGGCACCCCTTGCGGATTGCCGAACCGGCGGTATGCGAAACGGATGCCGTTCGCTTCGACGTACTGCGTGGGTGCTGTCTGATGGGTATGGCGGGTCATGGCTGTCATCCTTTGAGTTCGGGAAAAAGTCAGGTGACTCATATCTGGAACGTATGGGGCATCCGCTGATGCGTTGCCTGCTGATGCTCAATAGGCGCATCGCGCACGCTTGAAAAAGACTTTTGAGGCAGCACCCCATGCATGACAGGCATGGCTAACAACGTGCTTCCGCGCGTGGAATCAGTCTGGAAACAGGTCGCCGAACATCGGCAGGCCGCTGACGGATTGGGATTCGGTTGCCTCTTCCTGCAAGACGTCCCAGTGCTCGGCCAGCTTGCCGTTTTCGAAGCGCACGATGTCGGCCGCTATCCACGCCGCCGCGCGCCCGTTGCCGGAGAAGCGACCATGCGCGATCACATAGTCGCCCTCCGCCACCACGAGCTGGCTTTCGTAGCGCAAGGTATCGGGCAACGTGCGGATCAGATCGAACAGGCCGTCGCGCCCGGGCGCGATGTGCGCGCTGTGCTGGATGTAGTGCTCGGACCAGAAACGGGCCGCGGCTGCGTAGTCCCGCTTGTTGAAGAGCGTGTCGAAGGCTTCCAGCAGCAGGGCCTTATTGCGCTCCGAAGATGTGTTGCTCATGTCAGTCTCCATAGATCGGCTCGACGATCGTCGCTCGAAGAACCTTGAACACGCTGTGCACCGGGCCGCCTGGAAAGCGATGACCGATACCGACCGCGATCGGCTTCACGTCGAGGCGAAGCACGAACAGTGGCCGCCCCTGCGCACGGATCGAGATCGGATCAGGCGGCAGTTCTTCCGCCGTTGACGCGCAGCACTTCACCGGTCATGAAACTCGATTTCGCCGATGCAACGAAGACGATCGCATCGGCGATCTCTTCCGGCGTACCCGCCCGCTTGAGCGGCACGGTCGCGAGCATGGCGGACTTGCGTTCCTGCGATGCGGTCAGGCGGTCGAGCATCTCGGTTTCGACCGGTCCCGGCGCGACAGCATTGACGCGCACGCCGAGCGGCGCCGCTTCCAGCGCGGCGGACTTCGTGAGGCCTTCCACGGCGTGCTTGCTTGCGGTGTAGATGGACAGGCCGGCTGCGCCGCGAATGCCCATCGTCGAGGACACGTTGACGATGCTGCCGCTTCCTTGCGACGACATCGCGCGGAGTTCATGTTTCATCGCGAGCAGCGTGCCGAGCACGTTGACATCGAAGACGGCGGCGTAACGCTCGGTCGTTTGCTGGACGACGGGCGCGGAATCGCCTTCGGTACCGGCGGCGTTCACCGCGACGTCCAGTCGACCAAAGCGGGAGATCGTCCGTTCGACGAGCGCCTGAACCTGATCTTCGAAGCGCACGTCGGCCTGCACGAACTCGGCTTCGGCGCCGAGCGAGCGAAGTTCATCGACGAGCTGCTGGCCAACATCGGCTCGGCGGCCCGAAACGACCACGGTTGCCTTTTTCTTGGCAAATGCGATGGCCGCGGCGCGGCCGATACCGGACAGAGCGCCGGTTATGAGAACCACTGGTGTGTCTTTCATTTGGTACTCCAGATCGATCGCAAGCCTTGACGAAGAAAAAGAATGCGCAGGCTAAGGAGCTACAGCGACCGGCAGTTCCGCGATCGAGTCCACACGCTCCGGGTAGAAAGCGAGGTGATCGCGGATCGCTTCCACGGCTTCGTACGGGTTCTCGTACGTCCAGACGGCATCCGTTCCCCGCTCACCGGCGAACGGAATCGAATAGTAGGCGCAGTCCCCTTTGTATGGGCAATACGTCGCGTGGTCCGTGCGCTCGAGGCGCGTCATGTCGACGTCCTTTCGTGGGATATACAGCACGGCCGGGTAGCGGGCTTCGCGCACGGTCAGAGCGTCGCGCGTATCGGCGATGATCGTGCTGCCTGCCGTGACCATCACCCGCGAAGCATTGCGCTCGATCGTGATGGGATGACCGGAGTCTGGGACTTTGATGGATCTGGACATGATGGTGTTCCTCTGATGAGTTTGGTCCTTTCGGGCAGTCAGCCCGCCGCGGCTGTTTCCGTGGCGGTGCGCGCCGATCGGCCGAGCAGCATGATGGCGAGCATCGCGAACACGCACAGCGCGGCGCCGGAGTACATCGCGTCGAACAGTCCGTAACGATCGACGATCAGGCCGCCTGCGAATGAGCCGAGCGCGATCGAGATCTGGAAGACCGCGACGAACAGCGCCATGCCTCCCTCGCGCATGTCAGGGGTGGCTTGCGCCATCCACATTTGCAACGCGACAGGCATCGCACCGTAGGACACTCCCCATACGTACCCACATCGCGTTGCGCCCCTGCGCCACCGATGAAATTGCCGAACAGCGGCGCGGCCGCTGCCGGGCGAAGCGCCTGTGACCAGAGCGGTCTTTCCTGCAAGGGCACTCATGTCGTTTCCTTTTCGGCCTGCCTTGGCGGTGAGGACGCGTAGGGTTGCGGTTCTGACGCAAACGAAAGATAAGCGGTGCTTGCCGGCGCGAGAAAGACTTTATAAGCTGGCCCCCATACCTCTAAGGCATGGACAGGCACATGGAACTTCGCCACTTGCGGTACTTCATCGCTGTAGCAGAAGAGGGCAGCCTGACAGTGGCGGCAGAGAAGCGGCTGCATACGTCGCAACCCTCGCTGAGTCGGCAGATCCGCGACCTTGAATATCAGGTGGGCGTGCCGCTACTGTCGCGCAGCGCGCGCGGCGTCGAACTGACCGATGCCGGGCGGGCATTCCTCGACCACGCGAGGCTCGCGCTCGCGCAAGTGGACGCTGCGCGCGAGGCCGCGCGGCGCGCTGCGCGGCCCCTTAAGCCGGTCTTCGCGGTCGGATTCCTCAGCGGTCAGGAAGTCATCTGGCTTGCAGAAGCGACTCGTGTGCTGGCAGGCGATCTGCAGAACATCGAAATGACCGTATCGAGCGAGCACTCCCCCGATCTCGCCGATGGATTGTCGATGGGACGGCTGGATATCGCTTTCATGCGAGCCGAGCCTGACCAGCCGGCATTAGAGTATGTGACCGTCTCCCGTGAGGCGTTCGTCGTCGTCATGCCGAGCGACCACCGGCTCACGGCGCACAAGAAGGTGGACGTAGCTGAGCTTGCCGGCGAGCAGTTCATCGGTGGATCGGAAGTCGCCGGTCCCATGCGCAGGGCCATCGAGCAATATCTGGCCGATAACGGCCTCAATATCGAACCCGCGCATCGGGTCCACAATCTGACAATGGCGTTGTCCCTGATCGCATCCACGCGCGGTGTCGCCTTGTTACCGTCCTACGCGGAGAATTTCCTGCCCTGGTCGGTCACGAGCCGGCCGCTCAAAGGCGAAGCGCCGACGATCGATCTCGTCGTCGGCTACAACAAGACCAACCGTTCGCCGATACTCGAGCTGTTCCTCTCGCGAATCGACCTAATTCGGAAATGAGTCCGGCGGGCAGGCACGGCAACCTTAGCGCATAGCCGCGAAAATGCACGGCTATCGCCAACTTTTTGATCTTCCTATGGCGTCGGCAAAGCGCGAAAGCACCCATTCCGAACGTGATCTTCGCGTCGCCGCTCTTGCGACAACCCTCGTGATCAGCGAGGCCCCACAGGTCACGATCGGGCTTGCTTCGATCGCCTCCAGATGCAGGAAAGCGAAGGTCCAGCTAAAACGGCAGGCATGGCGCTAAGGGCTCATGCGTCTACGCGTTGAGAGCGAGCATTTGGACGCAAATGCTCACAGTCGGGCAGACGCGAGTGGGCGAATTTGTGCGCTCGATCCGCCTGGTCAAAAGGGAAATTCATGCCCCTGCCACAGCACATCCCCAACGGCAACGGGTCCGCGCGGCACACAGGTTCCTTCGCGCAGGCAGCCCGAGGGAGAAATTGAAACGTGGGAAACGTGGGAGGTCGATTTGCCTTCCCACGCGTGCCGACATGCGCAGCTACAGAACGGACCCTCAGTCCTCGTCGTTCAGACGGCCCATTGTTTCAGGCACGATGAACGCGCCAACGAGGAAAATCACACTGATCGCGACGAGAGCGACCGCAAGCACCATCGGCAAATCGGCGGGCGATCCCGCGATCACCGAAACGACCGTCGGCATGATGCCGCCCACCGCGAAGCCCAGATTCCACGACAAGCCTGTTCCCGATGCGCGGATCGCCGTCGGAAAGCGTTCGTTGAGGAAGATGAGGATCGGCGCATAGCCCGCGCTGCCGAGCGCGCTGAGCAAGATTGCGAAGAAGCCGATGAGCCACACGTCGTCCGCATGCGGCAGGGCGAGATAGAGCAGCGGAAAGCAGATCAGACGCACAATGCCGAGCCAGATGAAACTGCGCTTGCGGCCGATCATCGTGCTCAGATGACCCGCCGCTGTCGATGCGATCACCACCGCGACACTCGACCACATCAGAATCCAGCCCGCGCTCGACGCCGACGTATGCGTGACGACTTTGAGGAAAGTCGGCAAGTATCCCGACGTGAGGTAATAGCCGCTGCCGCCACCGATGGTCAGCATCAGATTCACGAGCAGAATCGAGCGATACTTCTTCGAGAACAGCACGCGCAGCGGCGACGCAACCGGCGCTTCATTCGTGACGCCCTTCGCGCGCGCCGCCGCCTGCTTGCGCGCCGCAAGTTCGGCCCAGAGCGGCGATTCTTCGAGCCGATTGAAGACGAACACCCCGAGTACCGAGCTCACGATGCCCGCGAAGAACATGCAGCGCCAGCCCCACACTTCGAACGCAGCGCCCGGAAAGATGGCGGTCGTTGCCAGATAGACGAGCGATGCAAGCAACGCGCCGAGCCCCGCGCCACCGCCACCCACGAACCCGGACACCGCGCCGCGCCATTTGAGACTGACGGTCTCCGTGCCGATTGTATGCGTCGATGCAACCACACCCCCGACGAACACGCCCTGTACGAGCCGCAACAAGAGAAAGAGCACCGGCGCCATCACGCCCACCTGCGCGACGGTCGGCAACATGCCGAACGCGGCCGTCGAAACCCCTACGCCAACGACGGACACCACCATCGCGCGCTTGCGTCCCTGCTGATCGGCGAACGAGCCGAAGATTGCCGAGCCGAGCGGTCTCATCAACAGCGTAACGGCGAACGACGCATAGACAGCCGCAAGCGAAAGCATGGGATTGGACGACGGAAAGAACAAATGCCCGATCACAGGCGCCACGAACAGGACAACGAACAGGTCGAACAGATCAAGCGCCCATCCGAGGCACGAGGCCATGACCGCGACGACCACCTGACTTCCCTTCACGCCTTGCGCGACGTCATCGCGCCGAAATACTTCGTCCATTGCCGATCTCCAAATGTAGTTATTAATTCGCATACCTATGTACACGAAATATATGACTCGTCCTGTTGAGCGCCTCACGCGAGGCGCATCCTAACGTTCGGGTTCGTATTCGCCGCTCGAAAGCTTGCGCCGAAGTACCTTTCCGAGGGGGGATTTCGGAATCTGATCGACGAACACGTATTCGCGCGGGCGCTTGAAGTTCACGAGGTCGGAGTTGCGGCAGAACTCGTCCAGTGCGCTTTCGTCCACGTGCTGGGATCGCTTGACGAACGCGACTACTTTCTGGCCCCAGCGTTCATCCTTGACGCCCGCGACGGCGACTTCATCCACGGCCGGATGCAGCGACAACACCGATTCGATATCGACAGGGGAAATGTTCTCGCCGCCGCTGATGATCATGTCGTCGACGCGGCCGGTGACGTAGATATCGCCGTCCGAATCGAGATAACCGGTATCGCCGGTGAAGTACCAGCCGTCGCGCAAGGACTTCGCGTTCGCATCGGGACGGTTCCAGTAGCCTTCGAACGCTTCGTCCCCGAGCAACTCGACGATGATCTGGCCTTCCTCGCCGCTTTCCGCAAACTCTCCGGGCGATGTTGCATCGAGCTTGACGACGCGCAAACGCGTGTTAAGGCCCGCACGCCCCGCGCTGCCCGGCTTCTTCGTCGCGTCCTGATCGATGCTGAACGTATATACCTCTGACGAACCGTAGTGATTCACAAAGAGGCTCGGTTCGAATGCGGCCGAGCAACGCCTGAGCAGGCCGTCGTTCATCGGCGCGCCCGCAAAGCCCAGCTTCGTGACGGAACGGATGCGCGCTTTCGAAAATTCGGGGGCGCCGAGCAGGTCGTGATAGAGCGTCGGCACGAGATACAGGCAGGTCAATGCGTGCGCTTCGATCGAATCGAGCGCGAGCTTCGCATTCCACCGCCGCACGCAGACGAAGAGTCCATCGACGAGCGCCATCGCGAGCAACGAGCGCACGCCCATCGTGTGATAGAGCGGCATCACGCCGAGCGTGCGTTCGCCGCGCCGATAGAGATTCTGCGCAACATGCGCCAGCGCCGCGGCCCGCTCATGACGATGCCTGCGCGGCACGCCCTTGCCCATGCCCGTCGTGCCGGAGGTGTAGAGCACCACGGAGTAATCGTCGGCCGATGCTTCGGTCGCAAGTTGCGCTGGCGTGGCTGCCCGAAGGACATCGAAGGCATGCGTCGCGCCTTCGACGCCGTCGAGCCCGATGCGTACGATATTCTGCGCAGCCGCGCTGTGCGTCACGGCTTCGGCGGAAACGCTCTCATAGACGATGGCTTTCGCACCCGCGTCGGTCAGGCTGTAGTCGAGTTCTTCGGGCTTGATGCGCCAGTTCAACGGCACGATCACGACGCCCGTGAACTGACAAGCCCAGTGCAGCGTCGCCATTTCCCAGCGATTCTGCAACGCAACGACCAGGCGGTCCCCGCGCGCGAGGCCGAGCGCCCCGAGGCCGGTCGCGACCCGGGCGACTTCAGGGAACCATTGTGCGTAGGTAAACGCGATATCGCCATCGACGAGTGCGATCGCATGCGGGCTGCGCTCCACCGTTTGCATGAACGTGCGACCGAGATCAAACATGGCTCGCCTCCTGCTCACGCGATTGCGCCTGCCGCAGCTTCGCCACGTCAAGGACCGCGGCGACGATCGGCGTATAACCCGTACAGCGGCACAAGTGCCCGGACAGCATCTCGCGCACCGCGTCTTCATCGGGGTTCGGCACGCGCTGCAGAAAATCCGTGCATGACATCAGGATGCCCGCCGTGCAAAAGCCGCACTGCAACGCATGATGACGCGCGAACGCGTCCTGAAGATCGCTGAGCGTCTGCGCGGACGACGAGAGTCCCTCCACCGTATCGACGCGCCGTCCGTGCGTCTGCACCGCGAGCATCAGGCAGGAACGCGCCGCCACGCCATCGACGAGCACGGTACATGCTCCGCATACGCCGTGCTCGCAGCCGACGTGCGTACCGGTCGCGCCCAGTTCATGACGCAGAAAATCGGACAGCAGCTCGCGCGTTTCGCATGCGCCGCTACGCGTGACGCCGTTGAGCTCCAGAGCCACGCTGCATGGCGCATCTTCCGCAAGCGCGACGCTGAATGCGTCGCCGGAACCTGTGTTTCTGGTCGTTCTCACTTCGCCTCCTTGATGACTCGCCACCCGAGCTGACGCACGAGGTGCCGTCGATATGCCGCACTGACATTCGCGTCGTCGCGTGCGCCCAGCTTCCAACTGAAATCGTTCAATGCACTACGCAGATCGTCGCCTTCGAGGCGTGGCAGGCACTCGAGCACGGGTCTGTCGGCAACGCCGCCCACGCCGATGCGAATCGCTTCGTCCGTTACGACCGCCGCGCACGAGACCAGCGCGAAATCGCCATGACGCGCCGAGAATTCTGCAAAGGCAAAGCGCTGTCCTGGTGCCTTGAGCGGAAAGCGCACCGACTCGACGAGTTCATCCGGCTCGCGCGCGGTCATCAACATGCCCTGAAAGAAATCGAATGCGCTCAGCGTGCGCCTGCGTTTCGCGGAGCGCAGCGTGACATCGCCGCCTAACGTGAGCAGCGCGAGCGGCAGTTCCGCGCTCGGGTCGGCATGCGCGATGGAACCGCACACCGTGCCGCGGTTCCTGATCTGAAAATGCGAAATGTGAGGAAACGTCATACGCAAAAGCGGCACTTCGTCGCGAAGCGTCTCGCGCCACTCGACGCTGCCCTGCGTCGCAGCCGCCCCCACGACGAGGTGTCCCGATTCCACGCGCACGCTATCCAGCTCTGCCGTGCGCGAGATATCGACGAGCCAGCGCGGCTGCGCGAGCCGCATGTTGAGCACGGCCATGAGCGACTGGCCGCCCGCGAGCACGCGGGCATCGGCGCCGGCCTGCGCGAGCGCGTCGAGCGCGTGGCGCGTGTCTTGCGCGCGCAGATAGGCAAACGGTGCTGGCTTCATGACGACCTCCGCAACCTGGCGAGCAGGCGCTGGAACCACGACGAATTCGCGCGTACAGCCTTGCCCGATGCCTGTCTTCCGAGCGATTCGAAGAGTTGCCGCAATACCACCTGCGCTGCGCCCTCGAGCATGCGCGCGCCAACTGCCGCGACCTTGCCCGACACTTGCGCTTCATAGTCGTACACGAGCAAGGTGCCCTTCGCGGTCGGCTCCAGTTCGACGAGCCCTTCGCCTTTCGCGCTGCCGAGCGGCGAGATTCCCGCACCCGCGAGACGCAAGCGACGCGGCGGATCAATGTCGGAAAGACCGATCTTCGCTTCGAAGCGCGCCTTGATCATCCCGACGCCGACGGTCACATCGGCGCGATACTGATTCGGCCCGATGGTCTCCAGCGCATGACATCCCGGCACGACTTTCGCGAGCGCGTCGGGGTTCATCAACACGGCGAAGATGGCTTCGGGTGTTGCTTCGAGCTCGACCTTGCCTTGCGCGGTGAGCGCCTTGCCTGCGCTTACGGGCTTCTTCGCGGGCGCTGCTTCGCGATACTCGGGCCGCGATGGCGGCGGATCGTCGATGCCGATCATCGCCATCACCTTCGCTGGCGTGAGCGGGAGGCGAATGTCCGTCACACCGATCGCGTCGGCCACGGCATTGGCCACGCAAGGCGGCGTGCTCATGTTGTTGCCTTCGCCGAGTCCCTTCGCGCCGAGCGGCGTGAAAGGCGAAGGTGCTTCCAGATGCACGATGAGCGGATCCGGCACTTCGCATGTCGTCGGCATCAGATAGTCGGCGAGCGTGCCCGACTGGAAGCTGCCGTCCGCACCATAGCGAAACTCTTCCATCAGGGCCGCACCCAGTCCTTGCGCGAACGCACCGCGAATCTGGCCGTCTGCGAGCGCGGGATTGAGCAACGTGCCCGCATCGTGCGCGGTCACATAGCGGTCGATGCGCACGCGCCCCGTCGCGCGATCAATGTCGACGCCGCACATGTCGAATGCGAATCCGTAGCAAGCGGACGTATTGATGCGATCCTCGTCGTCCGGCGCGGTCATGTTCGGCGGGTTCCAGAACACGGTTTCGCGAAGGCCCGGCGCCTCGCCTTCGGGCAGAAGCGCGGGCGCCCAGTGCGGCGCGTTGCTCGCGGCGCGCGCGAACGGCAATGCTCGATCGGGCGCTTGCCTCATGAACACGCGTCCGCCTTCGAAGCACACATCCTGTTCCGTGCAGGCGAACTGCTTCGCAAGAATGCGCTCAAGCTTGTCCTTTACGCGCGTCGCGGCGAGATGAACCGTGCCCGCAACCGCCCCCGCAAAGCGGCTCGAATAGTTGCCGGCCGCGACGGACCACGCGTCCTTCTGCGTATCGAACTCGACATTCACGACGATATCCGCAGGATCGAGGCCGAGCACATCCGCGACCACCTGCGCGCACACCGTCATGTGCCCTTGTCCCGCCGGTGTCGAAGCAATGGTGACGATCACGCCGCCCATCAGATCGACGCTCACAGTCGCACTCGCGATCGCTCCGCTCTTCGGGCCCGCCTTGCGACGCGCTTCGGCGGGCATCACGGTCGTGATGTAGCCCATGTTCGACACGGACGGCTCGACGATCGCCGCAAAGCCAATGCCGTACAGACGCCCCTCCCTGCGCGCGGCGTCGCGGCGCTCCTTCAGCTCCTCGTATCCGCCTTGCGACAATGCGCGCGCCAGTGCTTCCTGATAGTTGCCGGAATCGAGCAAAGCGCCCGCTGCCGCCCGATACGGGAACGCATCGGCCTTGATGAAGTTGCGGCGATAGACATCGAGCACATCGAGCTTCAATTCTTCGGCGATGCGTTGAATCAAGCGCTCCAGCGAAAAATAAACCTGTGGACCACCGAAACCGCGTACCAGCCCGGTCGGGGTCTTCGTCGTCAACGCGACACGATTGCGCACGAGCAGATTCGCAATGTCGTATGCGCCCGTCAGACACCCGTGCATGCGATAGAACGTGGCAGGCTCCGGTGCGCGCAGATAGCCCCCGCAATCCTCGATCTGGTCGTAGGACAGTGCGGTGATGCGGCCATCACGTTCGACGGCGGCTTCGAGCGTCGCCAGGCGCGCCGTCGCCGAGGTCGCCGCGCTCAGGTGCTCCAGCCGGTCCTCGACCCACTTCACCGGCGAGCCGCATTTTCTCGATGCGAGGCACATCAGCACGACATACGGGAACACCGCCTGCTTCACGCCGAAGCTGCCGCCCGAATCGCGCGGCGCCTTATGTCGCAGACGATTGGCGGGCACTTTCAGCGCCATCGACATGACCGCATGCAGCGAGAACGGGCCCATGAAGTTCGAGGTCACGTCATAGCCTTCGTTGCCCGGCAGACACTCCGCGATCACTACGCCGCATTCGATCGGCGCACACGTGTTGCGCGGATAATGCGTGGTGATCGACACGCGATGCGGCGCGCTCTCGAACGCCGCTTCAGGATCGCCATAACGAAAGCGGCGGTCGCTCACCACATTGCTGCCGATCTTCTCGTGAAGCACCGGCGCATCATCGGCGATGGCCGCTTCGATCGATACGACTGGTTGCAGCGGTACATAGTCCACCTTGACGAGATCGAGCCCGTCTTCTGCAATGGCGCGCGACTCGGCGATCACCACCGCGACCGGCTCGCCGCTATAACGCACGCGATCCATCGCGAGCGCCCAGTGCTCCATCGGCGACTTCACACCGACGACGAACGGTTGGGACCACGCGCGCACATCGTCGCGTGTCAGTACCGCGCGAACGCCCTTGTGCGCGAGCGCCGCGCTTGCGTCGATGCTGCGGACTTCAGCGTGCGCGTAAGGCGAGCGCAGCACCGCGGCATGCAGCGTGCCCGTCTTGATGGCGATATCGTCGCCGTAGCGGCCGCGGCCGGTCAGGATGGCGGGGTCTTCGAGACGTTGCATCGGGCGGCCCACATGCCGGCGATGCGTCACTTGTGTTTCGTTGCGATCGGAAGCGATCGGTGGCGCCGGATGTTCCCTCAGCGCGGTGTCGGTGTCGGTGTCGCTCACGCGTGTCTCCTGCCTGTGCTGTGTGCGATATCAAAATCAACGTGACTCGCGTGCAAAGCGAGACGTATCGCATGGTCGATTCAATGTACTGCTTGAACGCGCCAACTCGCTTACCAAGCAGTCGCGCGAATTACCTTACGGTCTGATGCTTTTTCGCAAAGCAAGCGTTCGTGACGGACGTGACTATCCAACGCACGCGTGACATCGCGTGCGCACTCATCTGCCTTACTCAGATCTGCACTAGTTTGGAATCCGCTTCGTACAACTGCACCACGCGGCGATACTCGCTTGGCGTGATGCCCAGGTTCTGCTTGAAGAAACGCGAGAAATGCGCGGGTGCCGAAAATCCCAGACCGTATGAAATATCCGTGAGCGAATACGCGCTCGAGGATAAATCGTTGATTGCCGTTTCCATGCGCAGCACGTTCAAATACACATTGGGCGTCACGCCCGTGCAGCGATGAAAGAGCGCGAAGAAATGTGCGCGCGACAGCCCGCAATGTTCCGCGAGACGATTCATGTCCGGCTCGGCGCCCGTGTTCTCGCGCAGATACGCAATCGCCTTGCGGATGCGCGGATCGCTCGGACGCCGGCCTGACAACTCCATTTGCCGCGACAGCTCGTGCCAGCTTCGGCTCGGATCGATCACCGAAAGCATCAGCTCGAAGAGCAGTCCTTCCAGACGCTCGGCAGCGACGCTGTCGGCCCACCACATTTCCATTGCAAGCTCTTCGGCGCGCTTCTTCGCGTGGCTCGACATGCGCACGCATGACTCCGGAAAGAAGCGCGGATGACCGCCGCTCACGAGCGGATGCTGGATCGTGGTCAGCCAGTCAGGCTCGATATACATCGCGAGAATCACCGTGCGCTGCTCGACATGTTCAACATGACGATACGCATGCGGTTCCCACGGATTGATCAGCACCGCGGTGTCGCCGGTCAGCGGCTGGAGTTCATCGTGAACGGAAAAGAACGTGTCGGGTCCTGCCGCCTTGATCAACAGATGGCAATGATGATGCGCGTGCTGAACCAGCGGCGCATCCATGTCGAGCAGCGCCACTCGCCCAAAACGTCCTTGATAGATCTTGATCGCAGTCGACACTCGTTCCGCCTCACTCCATGCTGCTGCCGCTTTCCGCGGCTTATTATGAAGAACGTCCGAATTTCCTCTTGCTCAGGAACCCCTGAATGCGGCCTTGCGCTTTTGATGAAACGCTTCCACGCCCTCGCGGAAATCGTCGGAGCTGCGCAGGCGGCTGTAATTGAGCCCTTCCAGTTCGATGGCGACGGAAAGCGGTGCATCTTCCGTATCATTCAAGAGCTTCTTCGCGGTGCGCTGCGCGAGCGGAGAGAACGCGAGCAACTCGCGCACCAGTGAATCCGTTGCGCTTTCCAGCTCGGCATCCGCTACGAACTCGGTCGCGATGCCCCACTCGTAAGCCTGCAATCCGGTGATGCGACGCGAGCGCATCACGATGTCCTTCGTGCGCCCGATGCCGACCATCTTTTGAAGTCGCGCGGAGCCGCCCGAACCGGGAATCTGTCCGAGCTTTTGCTCCGGCAACGCGTACAGCGAGGTTTCCGTTGCAATGCGGAAATCGCACGCGAGCGACAGTTCGAAGCCGACGCCGAAGCAATAGCCGCGATTCGCCGCGATGACCGGCTTGCTGCAACGCGCGGGCGACGCGATATTCCACGCGAGCTTCGCCACATGTTCCGGCGATGCCTCGATGAAGCCCTTGATATCGCCGCCGCTGGAAAAGTGCTCGCCTTTCGCGCGCACGACGATCACGCGCACGTCGTCGTTGGCGTCGAGCGCTTCGAACGTCAGACGCAGTTGCTCGCGCTGATACATCGACACGATATTGAACGGCGGTCGGTCCAGCACGATATCGGCGCGCGAATCCGCGAGATTGAATTCGACGTGAAAGCCATCGAGTTCGGCAAGCAGCGAATGAGCTGGGTGAGCAAGAGTCATGAAAATATCCTTCGGTGATCGATTCCTGAACTGGCCTGGGTGAACCACGGCTCAAGTATCGGCGCCTTGACGACATCATGCTTACCCGGAATTCCGGTGAGTTACCCGTGAGTCTGATTTTGCGACTCGGGAAAATACCAAGCTGGCTATGGCGCTATATCCGCACGGTCATAGTAATCGTCTGCGAGCATCCGCGATTCATCTGACCGCTCATATCCGCCGCGCGTCGCTTGAACGCAGCAACGTCGTGCGGAAATGTTCTACAAGGGGTCTCAGGTTGACCCTGTGCCATGCGGCCCACAATGCGGTGCGATAGCTGAACCACGAAAGCTCGCGGAGCACGACGCCGGCCGGTGCCTGATGGCGCAGGCTCTGCTGGATCATGGTGAGCCCGAGACCGGCCGCAACGAGTCCGAGCGCGGCGAGCGGCTCTGTCGCCTCCAGCGCGATATCGGGTGTGAAGCCCGCCTTCGCGCACGCGGCCACGAAGTTGTCGTGCCGCAGAACACCCTCCGTATGCGTCACGCCAATCCACTTCTGTGCCGCAAGGTCATCGGGCGTGATGTGCTCTGCGCTGGCGAGCGGATGATCCTCGGGAATCGCGAGCAGCATGGGATCGTCGAGCACCTGCGCAGCGTCGAGATCGGAGTCGTCAGACGGCGGAGGTTCGCAGACGAGCGCGATGTCGAGGCTGCGCTGACGCAGACCCGTGAGTTGCTCGCCCGAGTGATAGTTGTAGAGCGCGATGTGCACGTCAGGCCTTGCCGCCCGAAGATCCCGGAGCGCGTCGGGCAGGACGCCCGAATGCATCGCGTTTTCGAGGTACCCGATACACAGGCCGCCTTCGTCGCCGCGACCGAGCCGCCGCGCGAGCGATTCGAGGCGCTTGGCATGCGTGAGAAACGCCTGGGTTTCGGCAAGAAAGGTACGCCCGTCCGTCGTCAGACGAATGCGCTGCTGCGAGCGCTCGAACAGCGTCAGGCCGAGGTTTTCTTCTAGCTGGGCGATCTGCCGGCTGAGCGGCGACTGCGAAATATGCAACCGTTCGGCGGCCCGGCCGACATGCTCCTCTTCCGCGACTGCCACGAAATAGTGCAATTGGCGAATATCCAGCATTTAAGACCTCCGAGGACTCAAGTCTGCCAAATTCTATCTTGGACAGACTTAACTCGCCATCCTAGACTTGCGCTACCAACTCAACACAAGGAGCAAGTCGATGAGCATCAAGGATAAATTGCCTGCCGGTACTCTTCTCGGTTTCGGCGCGGCACCCCTGGGCAACATGTTCCGCAACATTCCGGAGACAGAAGCGCTCGCAACGGTCGAGGCCGCGTGGAAACAAGGCGTACGCTACTTCGATACAGCCCCCCTGTATGGCGCCGGCCTGTCCGAAATCCGTCTCGGCGAAGCACTCGCGGGCCACCAACGCGACGAATACGTCCTGAGCACGAAAGTCGGCCGCGTGATCCTCGACGAAATCGAGGACGCCGGCTCGCGCGATCTGGGCGAGAAAGGGGGCGTGTTTGCATTTGGCCGCCCGAACAAGATCGTCAACGACTATTCGGCCGACGCAACGCTGCGCTCCATCGAAGACAGCCTTCAGAGATTGAAGACCGACCGGCTGGATATCGTCTGGGTCCACGATGTTGCGCAGGACTTCTACGGCGACGAATGGCTCTCTGTCTTCGAATCGGCCCGCAAGGGCGCTTTCCGCGCATTGACCCGTCTGCGCGAAGAAGGCGTCATCAAGGCCTGGGGACTTGGCGTGAACCGCGTCGAGCCATGCGAACTGCTGCTCGATCTCTCCGAAACGAAACCGGACGGCTTCCTGCTCGCGGGCCGTTATTCGCTGCTCGATCACGACCGGGCATTGCAGCGCCTGATGCCGGCCGCTGCCGCGCAAAACGTCGAGATCGTCGCCGGCGGCCCCTATAGCTCGGGCGTGCTGGCGGGAGGCGCGAACTTCGAATACCAGAAGGCGTCGCCCAAGATCCTCGAGAAGGTCGCGCGTATCAAGGCCATCGCCGATCGCCACAACGTGAGTGTCAAGGCCGCGGCGCTGCAGTTCGTGCTGGCCAATCCGGTCGTTGCCGCGGTGATTCCGGGCGCGAGCAAGCCCGAACGCATCGCGGAAGACCACGCTGCCGTCAGGGAAGTCATTCCGGCGGACTTCTGGCGCGAGCTGCGCGAGCAACATCTCGTTGCCGCAAGTGCACCGCTGCCCGCCAACGCATGAGGAGAGATCGACATGGCTCAAGCCAGCTCATCCATCCGGATTCCCGCTTCGCCCGACGCGGTGTGGCAACTGATCGGTGGCTTCAACTCGCTGCCAGACTGGTTGCCTTATATCCCGTCCAGCGAATTGAGCGAAGGCGGCCGCGTGCGGCGCCTCGCCAATCCGGGCGGCGAAGTGATCGTCGAACGTCTGGAAGCGTTTGACGATCGCGCGCGCAGCTACACCTATTCGATTCTGGAAGCGCCGTTTCCAGTCACAGGCTACCGCTCGACGTTGCACGTGCGGGAACTCGAGGCGGGCGGTGCATCGCAGGTCGACTGGTCGGGCGAGTTCACTCCCGATGGCGTGAGCGACGAAGAAGCATCCAGCCTCTTCGAAGGCATCTATCGGGACGGTCTGCAGGCACTGGCGGCGGCGTTCGCCAAAAAGCTCCTCACCTGAACTCCGCGCTTCGGGTCCGGCCAAGTCCGCTCACATGGCAGCGACGACTTCTTCCGTTGTCAGCACCTCGTGCGCGAGGAACTGATAGTTGATCAGTGCTGCTGCGTATCCGTCGCCCCAAACCGGATGTCGGGGACCCGCGACGGCATCCTTCACCACCGCGACCTCGAAGCCCTCCTCGACAAGGTGTCGCAGGTGCGATTCGACACACATGTTGGCGAGCATTCCGCCGAGAATCACTTTCGAGATCTTCCGCTTTCTCATCTGCAGAACCAGATCGTTGGTCTGCGGACCGAACACCTTGTGCGGGCTGGCGATCACCGTAATACCGTCTTCAATGTACGGCTTGAAGCGCGCGAGCCAGTCCGCGCCCGAACCTTCGAATCCCTTCAGATTCAGCACGCCCGCTCTTGCGAAGCTGCGATTCTCCGCCTCGATCGCCTCGAGCGGTCCGTTCATTTTCCAAGTCACATCAGTTGGATAGAAGTAGTGCGGGGAGATAAAGACGTCATAGCCCTTGCCCTTCGAAGCCTGAAAGATTCGCTCCATATTTTCGACGGTTCCATTCTCCTTGACGCTGGCCCCGACCGCGTCCCAGTTGACTCCGCCTTCACTTAACACATCATTTTGCGGATCGATGAAAACCACACCAGTGTCGTCCTTGCTGAATTCCATTGTCAGCCTCCAAATTCATGACGAGTTCTGTTGAGTCTTTTGCCAGCAACCCCGGGAGATATCGAGCGTTCGTGCTCGGAATGCGATAGCGCGTCGCTGCTAATCACTGATTCGGATCGGTATCGCCTCGATGGGGCGACCGCGTCATCTGCAAGTCAATGATGCGGTCTGCGGAGCACCCGAAGAATGCGGGCACACAGATGAGAAGAGGTCTGCGAACCGAGTACGATGGATCGGGCGATGGGAAGTTGATTCGAGACCGCCGTCCAAAGGTTATATGCACGATTCCGCGGCACGGCAAGGAGGATGTCGTCCTTCTGCTGGACCACAAATTAGCGTGCGCAGGCTGTCACGCCGGCGATCGGCGCACGAATGTTCGCTCCAGTGCGGCGTGCAGATCGAGCTTGCCGCGCGGCGCGTCGTCATGCCAGACGATTTCTTCCGGACGCGGATACCCGGACTTGCCATGAGCCGCCCACCACGAACGACCGTACCCGACCTATAGCAGACGGTCCCACCGTAGTAAATCGAATGGCAGCAACGAAACGTGGAACGGTCATGTTCAGCATCCGGCGCTTGCCGGGCATCATCGCGATGAGTTGCGCCTCGGGGCGTCTGTCCACGCCGCGGTAGCCCGAGTAGCCGAAGGCGACCTCTTCATCGCCGTACAGCAACATTGATGGCGGCCACGTTCGCCGATTGGGAAACGGCGGCCGCCCGGTCTTGCTCCTGGGCCATTGCGGCCCGATGATCTGCGCCAGTGCGTTCCACGGCCTCACGCGCTCCATCTCGTCGAGGAACTCGCGCTTGCGTCGTCTTTGTCGACAGGTTCAATCCCGGGCTGATCTGCTTCATGGGCTCGATGTGCGCGGCTCAGGTGTCTTCAGGCAATGAGGGTGCGTACTGGGTTTTTCAGACCTTCTTAGGCATCGGCTGCCCCACTGCGGCATCCCACATCCCCATCGCGTCGGTCACGGCCTTCTCGATGACGGCATGCCGGACACGATCGCGGGCGAGCACAGACAGTCCCTGGAAAAAGCAGTCGAACGCGGTGGACAGCGATGCCGGATCCGTGCTGCTGCGCAGTTCCCCACTCTCAATGCCCCGTACTACGCAGGCGCGGAAGCCGGCGCGCGTGCGACTGCGCACCTCACGAAGCAACTGGGTGACCGCTTCGCTGCCGGTGGAACTGGCCCCGACAACGCCCAGCGCGACCATACAGCCTTTCGGGTGGCCGCTCTCAATCTGCATCCTTGCCGACCGGAGCAGCGCTAAAAACACGCCCTCCCGTGGCGGAAGCGATGTGTCATGGAGACTACGGGTCACTTTGCCGTAAATCTCCATGTATCGCTCCAACGCCTCCTTGTACAGCGCCTCCTTGGACTCAAAGGCCGCATAGAAGCTAGGCGCGGAGATGCCCCCGCCGATCGCCGCCTTTAACTGCGACAAAGACGTCGACTCATAGCCATGTTCCCAGAACAGGTGCATCGCCGAAATGATCGCCGCATCACGGTCGAACGCACGTGGCCGACCCCGCTGAACCATGAACATCTCCGTCAGTCAAAATATATATACTAATCGATACACAATCTTTAAACAAGTCGCGACGTACAACCTCCCGCGCGTGGCAGCGGGCCGTTCAGGCAGACAGTTGACGCGGCCTTCCAAGTTCCCTTATATTTATACCACTCGGTACGTAAATCATGAGCAGCGCGGGGGTCATCACACGAACCCCGCATTTTTTTCACTATTTATATACCACTCGGTACGGAATAACCCATGTCCAAAGAACTTGAAGCACGCCTTGACACCATCGAAAGCCGCTTCGCCATCGATGCGCTGATCGCCAACTACGCCGAGGCGTTCGACACCATGAACATCGAGCTGCTGGCCACTCTCTGGCATCCCGAAGCGCGACTGCTTCTGGGTGCAAACGGCAACTCCGACGGCCTGGAGGCCATCCTGGCGCAAGCACGCATCAACATGAAGCGCATGCCCCACATGCATCATTGGATGGCGAATGCCCTGATCACGGTGGACGGTGACAACGGCCACGGACTGGTGGCGGCGGACTGTCTTTTTTACGACGTCGATCAGGGCACGCTTCAAGTGAGCGGCCAATACCGCGACGTCTATCAGCGACGCGAAGGCCGCTGGGCATTCCTGGAGCGCACCTTCACCATGCACTACGCTACGCCGCTCCAAAACTGGCACCCCATCACGGGAACAGAACGTTTCGGCCGCCCGGCCTGAGGCGGCCCCCGGACGCCTAACCTTATGCATACGACAACCTCTTCCACGCGTCGATGGTCGGCGTTCGCGGTGTTGCTGGTGGGAGCATTTCTGCCTCCGCTGGACTTCTTCATCGTGAACGTCGCCCTGCCATCCATCCAAAGCACCCTCCACACGAGCGCTGCAGAGTTGCAACTCGTCATTTCCGGATACGCCGCGGCTTACGCGGTCTTCCTTATCACAGGAGGACGGCTAGGCGATCTCTTCGGCCGGCGGAGGATCTTCCTTATCGGCGTCACGGGCTTCGGACTGACATCGGTGATCTGCGGCCTCGCATCGTCACCCGCCATGCTGATACTCGGGCGTGTGCTGCAGGGCCTGAGCGCCGCCGCCATGGCGCCGCAAGGACTGGCCTCCATTCACGCCCTGTTCCCTGAGAAGGAGCGCGCGCGTGCTTTGGGCCTCTACGGCGCCGCGGTGGGACTGGCCGCTGTAGCTGCGCAGGCGCTCGGCGGTGCGTTGATCTCTGCGGACATCTTTCACCTGGAGTGGCGCGTCGTCTTTCTCATCAACTTGCCCGTCGTCGCCGCCGTCCTGATCTTCGGGCTGCCGTTGCTACCCGACGTCCGCGGTGACAGCCCGGCACCTGTAGACCGCATCGGGGTGCTGCTTTGCGCGCTCACGCTGGGCTTGCTCATCGTGCCCCTGGTCGAAGGGCGGGAGCTGGATTGGCCATGGTGGGCCTGCGCGATGCTGATCGCGTGCCCCGTCGCTGGCGTAGGCTTCTGCCGATATGAGGTGGCCTACGCCCGCCGAGGCGGCGTGCCCCTGATCAGCGTGGAGCTGATCCGGAGGCCTGGCCTGATGAGCGGGCTTACGGGCGTCCTCTTCTTCTACGTGGTCTCTGCTTTCTTCCTGACGTTCTCCGTCTACCTCCAGGGGGCGCTTGGCATGAGCCCATTCGAGACAGGGCTGGCTTTCCTGCCGTTCGGGGTCGGCGCCTTCATCGGGCCGCTGACGACGCCGCTCGCCATCCGCCTCTTCGGCGACCGCGTCCCCGCCATCGGCATGATGCTTGAGGTCGCCGGCTGCATACTCCTCGCCGCCCTCGTGGCCGGCGCGCCCGGACAGATGCCTGCTCAGTTTCCGCTGACCGGGGCGGTGGCACTCCTGGGATTCGGTCAGGGCTGGGCGCTGCCAACGCTGGTGCGCTCGGTTATCAATCGCGCACCGACGACCGGTTCCGGGATGATCGCGGGCATCACGAATTCGGCGTTGCAAATCAGCGCAGCACTGGGTGTCGCGGTCATCGGCGGCGTCTTCTTCAGTGTCGCAGGGACTTCACCGGATCCGTCGACCCTGGCCAGGGCACTGGTCGTCGCAATGATGTGCGTCGGCGGCAGTCTGACCGTTTCCGCCGTCCTGTCTATCGTCGCTTCAAGATCGAGCATCCATGCCGCTGCAAGGGCGGCGCCTCGTTGAGTCCAGGCCGCCATCACTGTAGGGATGTCTCGTTCGAAGAGCACGACGGGTCCGGAACAGAAGCGGCTAGTTAGATGAAATGGTCGCCTACCGCCTTAACGTGTTCCGGATTCGCGTCATGCAGATCAATCAGCTTCGCGGATTACTCTACGAATTCGGCATCGTACTGCCGCAAGGCCGCCGCCCTTCGATTGAAGCTGCAAAAGCCGCGCTTGCGTCACTGGATGATCAGCTTCCTGCGAGCTGACCGACAGTCTGCAAGATCAACTCTCGCGACTTCGCACGCTCGACGAGCAGATCGAACGGCTCGAACGTCGCATTCAGGATTGGCGGCGCAATGACGAGGCTTGTCGCCGCATTTCCGACCGGATCGAAAAGTTCAGTCTCGACGAGATCCGTCGCGCAAGCGTCGACAAGTCGCTGCTTGTAGCCGGGTTGCTTCCGCCGGGCCGCACCGGGCGTCCGAGCGCAGCAAGGCAAGCGCTTCCGCGCGATCCCGCGTGATTTGTGCGTAATCGCTTACCGGCGCGTCCGAACGGAACACCACTATCTCGCTAGCTTCGAATGGGTCGTATCGACCCTTCTCAGTCATTCAATACCGGGCCGTAGAAATGTCTGCTTCTGAAGCAAGACGGCCTATTCAAATAAGCAACGTTAATCAGGCTGCGTCCGGGCCCGCTTCGACTTCTTGTTGGACTGCTTCCTGTGTCCTGCTCACACTCATGCTTCACGGTCGATCTGCGACAGGTCGAGACCTTTGGTCTCACGGGCGAAGCGCAAGATCACCATTCCAGCCAAAGCGGCGAAGATGGTGAACATGATGATCCCGAGCGCCATGGAAAAAGACAGGCGATTGATCGTGGATAGCACGATGAACGGGGCCAGGCCGCCCCCAATCACACCGAAGTTGTAGAGAAAGCCCACTCCGGATGCACGGACATCGCGCGGAAGATTCTCAGTGAGAATGGTGCCCCAGATGCCGGACGATCCGACCAGGAAAAAGCCGCTGAGGAACGAGAAAACCAGCGCGATGGCCGGACTGTGCGCGCTCAGAACGACACCCGTCACACAGGCGGATCCGACGCCGATCATGAGTGCGATCGCAAGGCGTCGCCCCAGTCGTTCGGCGATGAAGCCAGACGCCACGAAGCCGAAAATCTGCCCCGTTGCCGAAGCCATTGCGATCGCGCTGACGACCGACGCGGGCAAGTCGAGCGTCTTGAGGTACGTCGGCAGAAGTGCCTGAAACGGCCAGGAGCCGAAACAGAGCACGAACATCAGCATCGACAGATAGGCGACGCGGCCCGGATAGCGCTTGAATAGCCGGCGAATCGGATGATTCGAAGCATTCGTGTTCGTTGAAGCCCGGCCTTCCTTCCACGCAGCCGACTCGGGCACAAAAAAGATAATGAACAGCGCAAGCAGGAGCGCCGGAGGCAAACCTACAAAGAACATCCCGCGCCAACCGAAGCTCGGGTAGATGAATTCATAGGCGAGCGCCGCGCCGATTGCACCGACGCCCCAGCCGGTGTCGAGAATCCCGATTCCGATCGCTCGATGTCGCTCCGGCCAGGATTCCGCGACCATGGCGGCGCCGAGCGAAAACCCCGGCGCCATGCCAAAGCCGAGCAAGAGGCGAAACACGGCCAAGGAAAGAAAATTCCAGGATAAGCCGGTAGCGACCGCCCCGGCTGTGAACCACGTCAACGTAATGAGCAGCGGTATCTTGCGTCCGATTCTGTCGCTCAGTCCGCCGAATGCAAGGCCGCCGATCCAGCGAACGCCGTACGTCGCGAGGAGCAGCAAGGATGCCGTATCGAGCGCCACACCGAATGTGCGTGCAATATCACCGAGAACGAACGTGATCGCCAAAAAATCCAGCGCGTCGTTCACCCAGACGCCCCACGCCGCCACGAGCACTCGCCATTGTGATGCCGTGATGTCTCGATACCACGGCCCAGTGGAGTCGGAGGATCTGACAACTTCAGAATGCATGTTCTCTACCTTTACCAGATTCAGCGGAAATGTAACCGGTATCATTTCACGACACAATACGAAGCGTCTATTCTCAGGGAAACTCCCTACCCCGCCGCTTCTTTATCACTACCTGAGCAACATTAGAGTAACGTCTTAGCCAGTTTCACCCTGAAACCGCATACACAAGGGGCTTGTATGAATGAAGATGCACACGCACCTGCCGAAAAGCGGACCCTCGACACACTAGCCGCGATCGGCTGCTCGAAGGTGGTAGCCGGAATGTGGCGCGTGCGCGAGTGGAACATGTCCGCCGCAGAGGTCAATCGCTACGTGCAGGAAAGCATGGCGTTGGGCGTCACGACGTTCGATCACGCCGACATCTACGGCGGCGGCGAGGTCGAAGCGCTTTTCGGCGATGCGCTGACTCAGACGCCGTCGTTACGCGACAGGATGCAGATCGTCAGCAAGGCGGGAATCAGGCCGCGCGGTTCATCTGCGGGTGCCGTCGGAGTCAAACACTACGATACGAGTCGCGCCTATCTGCAAGCGGCCGTCGAGCGCTCACTGCAGCGTCTGAAGACGGATCATCTCGATCTGTTTCTCATTCATCGCCCGGATTATCTTGCGGACAACGACGAGATCGCCGACGCCGCCGAAAGCCTTACACGGCAGGGAAAAATTCGCGCGTTCGGCGTTTCTAATTTTACGACGCGACAGTTCGATTCCCTTCGCGCCAAAGTCGCGCTCGCGACCAACCAGATCGAGTTCTCCCCTTTTGAACTTCAGGCACTGGACGATGATGTTTTCATCGCGCTGTCGTCGGCAGCGGTGTCGCCGATGATCTGGTCTGCTCTCGGAGGCGGACGTCTCTTCTCCGAGACCGACGAACTCGCGCTCCTGCTTCGCCGCGAGTTAATTACGCTGGCAGAAAAATACAATGCATCGTCGCTGGTTTCGATCGTCTACGCGTGGATCTTCACGCTTCCCTGTGCGCCCTACCTGCTCGTGGGTAGCCGGCGCGTGGAGTCGTTGCAGCAGGCGCTCGAGGGCCTTCGCATCAGGTTGAGTCGCGAAGACTGGTACGCAATCCTCGAAGCCGCGCGCGGGAAACCTGTTCCATAAAACATCGTTGCGCGGTGTGCCTGGTCGTTAGAAAGCGGTTACACGCCTGACAAGTCACCAGCGCCTTGCCGAATCTCATATCGTTGCAAACTCATCGTGTCCGAGATTACCCTGATGGAGCGTCTTCAACAGCGAGATCATAATGATACCGGTTACATTGTATCGGGCGAGTGCGCCCTGCCTTTAGTCCGGAACCGAGAAACGCGATGCAACGAATCACCCCTGACGAAGCCGCGAGCCTGGTGCATACGGGCGACACCCTCCTGATCAGCGGATCGGGCGCAGGGCATGCCGTACCCGAGGCATTGCTCGCGGCAGTCGGACAGCGATTCCGGAACGAACAACAGCCGCGCGACCTGACATCGATCAGCGTAGTAGGAATCGGAGACCGCATCTCGCTGGGCGCCGATCATCTCGCACAGGTCGGGCTGATCAAGCGCGCCATATCGGGCGCGCTCATCGATTCGCCCGGCCTGCTGAAGATGGCTGCAAACGATCTGATCGAGGCCTACACGCTGCCGCAGGGCGTCCTCTCGCAGCTCATGCGCGAAATGGCCGGGGGACGGCCTGGATTGATCACGAAGACGGGCTTGCATACCTTCATCGATCCTCGCCAGCGAGGTGGCCGGCAAAGTCCGAGGACGGAAGAGCAACTCGTCGAACTCATTCATCTCGATGGCGAAGAGTGGCTTCGCTTCAAGCCGCTTCACATCGATGTTGCGTTTCTCCGTGGCACGACAGCCGACGAGGACGGCAATATCACCATGGAACAGGAGGCCGTGCTGGGCGAAATGCTCGCCATGGCACAGGCAACGCGCCGTGCCGGAGGCGTGGTCGTCGTGCAGGTGAAACGAATGGCGCGCACCGGCACGTTGCCACCCAAACAAGTCAGGATCCCGGGCATTCTGGTGGATTTCGTCGTGGTCGAGGCGGAACAGCGGCAGACCTACGCCACCTACTACGATCCGAGTTATTCGGGCGAATTGCGCGTGCCGGTTGCCGAGATCAAGCCGATTACGTTCGGCCCGCGCAAAGTGATCGTGAGACGGGCGGCGATGGAACTGTATCCGTCCGCTATCTGCAATCTCGGCGCCGGAATCTCGACCGGCTTATCGACCGTCGCGGCCGAAGAAGGATTGCTCGATGCCGTCGTGCTGACGAATGAACAAGGGCTGATTGGAGGCGCGCCCATCACGGGCCGTGACTCGGGCGGCGCGCAGAACTTCGCCGCCATGATCGAGCAGACCTCACAGTTCGATTTCTATGATGGCGGTGGCCTCGACCTCGCCTTTCTCTCCTTTGCGGAAGTCGACGCGCAAGGCAACGTCAATATCAGCCGCTTCGGTGACAAGATCGTCGGGGTCGGAGGCTTCGTCAATATCAGTCAAAACGCGAAACGCGTGATTTTCAGCGGCACCTTCACCGCCGGCGGTCTGGACGTGCAATGGATGCATGGCCGCGCGACTGTCGTTCGTGAAGGACAGCACCGCAAGTTCGTCAGCGCACTCGAGCAAATTTCCTATAGCGCTGCATTCGCTAGACAACGCGGAAACTCCGCCTTGTTCGTGACGGAGCGGGCCGTGTTCCGGGCTGGAGAGGCGGGCCTTGAACTGATCGAGATCGCGCCGGGCATCGATCTCGAGCGCGATATCTTCGGGCAAATGGCATTCAGGACGCCCGTTGCTGCCGATGTGCGGGAGATGGACGTCCGACTCTTCGGCACCGGCCTCATGGGTCTCGCCGAGGACATGTCACGTAAGGAACGACGCTATCGCTCCGAGCGGGTCGCCGAATGGTCCCACACGCATGATCATTGAGCCGTTTGAAGATGAGCCCTCACGCGTTGCGATCGTGACTGGCGGGAGACGCGGACTCGGCGCGGCCATGGCCCGGGCATTAGGCGCGGCCGGGTTCGATGTCGCGATTGCGGACTTCGTGTGCGATGACGATGCTAACGAAACGCTCGAGGCAATCCAATCCGAAGGGCGACGAGCCGCCTTTTTTGAAGCCGATATCGCGGACATCGATCAGCACGATGCATTGCTGGATCAGGTGCAGACGTCCTTGGGTGCCGTTGCATGCCTCGTCAACAACGCCGGAATCAGCGTGGAAACCCGGGGCGATCTGCTGGACGTGACGCCGGCAAGCTTCGACAGGCTCATCGATGTCAATCTTCGCGGGACATTTTTCCTGTCGCAGAAACTGGCGCGTCGTTTCGCTCAAGAAAATGCGGCGCGCACTTGCTTTCGCTCGATCATCAACATTTCATCGGCCAATGCGTTTCTGGTCGCGACCAACCGGGCCGAATACTGCATATCGAAGGCTGCGATCACGACTTTGACCAAGCTGTTCGCCGCGAGGCTCGCGGAGTTCGAGATTCCCGTGTACGAAGTTCGCCCCGGCATTTTCCAAACGAAAATGACCGAAGTGGCGAAGAGCGATTACGACCAAAAGATCGAACGGGGTTTCTCGCCCATCGCGAGATGGGGGCGTGAGGAAGAACTCGCGAAGGCCGTCGTGTCATTGGCAACGGGCTGTCTTCCATTCAGTACAGGAGAAGCCATTCATATCGATGGCGGGCTTCATATCCATCGCGTCTGACTTGTTCGCGGCATGACCGGATTGGCGGCTTGCTGGCCGAGACCCCCGAGCTTCCGCTACCTCACGCAGCGATCATATTGCTCGCGGTCGCCAACTTGCTGGGACGGGTACGCAGCGGCCAGAAAGACGCCAGTTCCGTCGCGGCCTGCGTGACCAACGGGGCCATCTCGGCGATACGGCTTTCCGTCATGCGCGCGCTCGGCCCCGCCACGCTGACGACGCCCAGCGCCGGGCCGCCGCTCGGTGGACGAATGGCTGCCGCTATTGCGCTCACGCCGGGCTCGCCTTCGTTCATCGCGATTCCGTATCCGCGATTCCTGGTCGCCTCGATTTCTTGCAGAAGCGCGTCCAGCGAACGGATGACGTTCGGACCGTACTTCTCGGCATCGCCGAATCCGACACGCAACACGTTCTCCGCCGCTTGTTCGGTGGCCAAGGTAGCGAGCCACGCCTTGCCCGTGGCCGTCGCGTGCAGCGGAACGGTGTTGCTTCCCAGCGTGGGTTGATAAAGCAGCCCGCCCGTTGCGCCCTGCGCATGCGCGACCCATGTCAACGACGATCCGTCGACCACCGCCAGTCGGACAAACTCGCGCGACTGGCCCGCCAGACGATCGACCAGCGGCTGGCAGATATCCGGAATGCCAGTGGCGACGAAAAATCGCTGCCCCAGGATGGCCAGCCGCATCGAGAGTCGATAAAAACCGGTCTCCGCGTCCTGTTCGGCCCATCCGAGATCGACCAGAGTCGCGAGCAATCGATGGGCACCACTCTTCGGCAGATCCAGTCGCGTTGCGATCTCACCGAGCGGCATCGTAACAGCACCGTCCGCGAGCAATTCGATGATGTCAAGGCAGCGCTCTGCGGGAATATGAGCCATAAGATTACCGGTCAAAAAAAGTAACTACGTGCGTGCGACGAAGAAGTTCATGATGGCGTCGATCTGGCCGGAATGCATATCCCGGCCATCCGCCCACTGACGGCCATGATCGAGCGCCGCTTGAGTAAAGGCGGTCGGCGAGGAAGACAGGACGACATCGCCGAACAAAGTGTCTGAAGTCACCGCACCCAGATCGCCCGGCAGGCCGTCGCCTGAACGCATTCCCACAGGCGACGCATTCACGATCATGTCGATATCCCCACGATCGTCGCTTGCGGCCTGCACATCGCACTCGGGAAAAACCTTCGCCAACGACGCAACGAGCGATTGTGTCTGCCGCGGGTTCGGATTGACGATTCGAATCGATTGCACGCCGGCGTTTGCGAGCGCGCAGGCGATCGCGCTTCCCGCCCCGCCCGCGCCAAACTGCAGCACGCGCCGGCCGCGAACACGCGCGCCTTTTGCAAGAAGACCGCGAACGAAGCCTTCGCCGTCGAACATGTCGCCTGTCCAGGAACCGTCGGCCTCGCGGCGCAACGCATTGACGGCGCCAATGCAGGACGCTGTGGGGCCGAGGCGGTCCGCGAATGCCGCCACGCGCGCTTTCAAGGGCGCCGTGACAAGCAAGCCATCGAGGTTGCCCAAGGCCATCAACGCCGGAATGATCTCCGCACATCGATCAGCGGGCACTTGCATCGGGACCAGAACGGCGTCGATGCCGGCGGCCGCGAACTGCTCGGTGTACACCTGCGGCGAGCGCACCTGAACAATCGGGTCCCCGACGATGCAAAACAACCGGGTCTTTCCCGTGATAGTAGGCGCGCTCATCGCTGTGCGCCTCCTTCGCGGGAATTATGCCATTTCGCAACGCGCTCGGATCGGTAGCGCCTTGCCTTGCCATGTACGTCCGCACCAAGCCCCATGAGAGCGGGATCGAAGATTCGTGCATCCATCTCCTTGAGCACCTTCGACACCGCCGGTCTGAATCCCATGTGCGCAATCACGTCGCGTTCCACATCGACGCCCGGTGCAATCTCGATCAGCTCGAGCCCGTGCTCGCCGATCGTGAATACCGCACGTTCGGTGACGAAGAAAGCAGTTTGACCCTTTGCACGCGCCATCGACGCGCTGTAGCAGATCTGCTCGAGCTTCGGCACGAATTTCTGATGCCTCCCCTCTTGCCTGATGATCGTGCGGCCCTGCTCCCAACCCACGTCGAGGTCTCCTGCGGTCAAGGTTCCGCTGAAGACCATGCATCGGGCGTTCGCGCTGATATTGATGAAACCGCCTACGCCGATGATCTTGTCGCCGAATCGGGAGACGTTGACATTGCCCTGCGCGTCGACCTCTGCAAACGAAAGGAACGCGACGTCGAGTCCGCCGCCATCGTAGAAATCGAACTGCGCGGGCTGCTCGATCATGGCGGCGAAATTCTGGCCGCCCCCGGAATCCCTTCCGGTGATCGGTGCGCCGCCGATGATCCCCTGTTCGTTGGTCAGATAAACGGCGTCGAGCAAACCTTCCTCGGCGGCTATGGTGGACAGGCCCGTGGAAATCCCCGCGCCGAGGTTGCAGATCGCGCCGGGAAAAAGCTCCATCGCTGCGCGTCTGACAATGACCTTGCGGGCGCCGAATGGCAAAGGCTTGATGCCTTCCACCGGAATCCGCAGTTCGCCGGAGTAGCTCGGGTCATAGTACGTCGCGTAGGTCTGCCGCTGCTCGGCATCCACCACCACGAAATCCACCAGAATGCCGGGGATCTTCACCTGCTTGGCGGGCAAGGTTCCGCGTCTGGCCATCCGCTTGACCTGAACCACGACGATGCCGCCCGCGCGGCGCGTCGCCTGCGCCATGGCGAGCATTTCGCCGAGGACCGCTTCCTCCTCCATCGTGACATTGCCGTCTTCATCTGCCGTCGTCCCGCGCAGGAATGCGACGTTGGCCGGCACGGGCTTGAAGAAGAGCCACTCCTCGCCCGCGAGATCGACGACTTCGACGAAGTCCTCCGGCGTACACGGGCTCTGTCGCGCACCTTGCTGGCGCGGATCGACAAACGTATGAAGTCCCGTCTTGGTCAGGAGACCGGGGCGTCCGGCGGCCATGTCGCGCATCAACTGCGAAAGGACGCCTTGAGGAAACGTGTAGGCTTCGATCTTGTTTTCGGCGGCCAAACGCACCAGACCGGGCGAGTCGACCAGCGCGCTCGTGATCGCGCGACGCAACAAGCCCTCGTGCGCCAGATGGCTTGCGCCCAGCGCCGCGCGGTCTCCCACGCCCACTACGCTGACCGACGTGAGTCCCTGTGGCTTGCTTTCGTCGAGAAAGCGCCGCTCCACCGCCGCAAGCAACGCCTCCGGCACCGAATGCCCCCCGCCCGATCCGCTGATGAGGATCGCGTCTCCGTCCTCGATCAGCTTTGCCGCTTCGTCTGCAGTTATTCTTTCCATGATCCGCTCAGTCGTTCGTGGTCGCTTACTGTTCGCCCCAACGCAGAACGCGCTGTTCCTGCACACCGAGCCCGTCCACGCCGAGCCGCATGACATCGCCGGGCTTCAGATAAGCCTCCGGCTTCATGCCCAGACCGACGCCCGGCGGCGTGCCGGTGGTAATGATGTCGCCCGGCAGCAGGGCCACGTACTGACTCACGTCGGAAAGAATCTTCGCGATCGAAAAGATCATGTCGCTGGTCGACGAGTTCTGGATGCGCTTGCCGTTCAGTTCGAGCCAGAGCCCGAGGTTCTGCACGTCAGCGATTTCATCGGATGTGACGAGCCACGGACCGATAGGGCCGAAGGTGGGAAACATCTTTCCTTTTTGCCACTGGCCGCTTCGTTCGAGCTGGAACTCGCGCTCGGACACATCGTTGCAGATGAAATAGCCCGCGATGTAATCGAGCGCATCGG